>NZ_JAIUHZ010000002.1:0-507330 GCF_020165355.1 Mesorhizobium sp. BR1-1-6
GATGAGGGCACCGGCGAGGGTTCCGAACTGCTCTATCGCGGCATTGCCTCCAGGGCCTTCGAGCGCCGCTTCTTTTTTATTTGCCGAGAACAGCAATTATCCTGCGATCAACTGGCCAAAGCGGTCGACTTCCTCTGACGTCGTCGCAAAACTGGTGACGAAGCGATAGAGCAATTCGTCCTCGCCGATATGGCCTTCGAAGCCATGCGGCTTGTGCCAGTCGTAGAAAACAGCACCCGCCGCCTGCAGCCTGTCGGCTTCAGCCTTTTTCATCACCGCGAAAACCTCGTTCGCTTGCGGCAGCCAAGCCAGTTTCGCCGTCTGGGAATCCTCGATCGCCGCGGCAAGACGGGCAGCCATGGCATTGGCGTGCCTGGCGGTGTCGAGCCACAGGCCGTCGCGGAAATAAGCCTCGAACTGTGCCGCGATAAAGCGCGATTTGGAAAACAGCTGGGCTGCGCGCTTGCGCAGGAAGGCCAATTCCCGGGCACGCTCGAGATCGAACAGCACGATCGCCTCGGCGCACCAGCAGCCGTTCTTGGTGCCGCCGAAAGACAGTATGTCGACGCCACTTTTCCAGGTCATTTCGGCGGGCGTCGTGTCGAGCGCGACCAGTGCATTGGCAAAGCGGGCGCCGTCCATATGCAATGGCACGGAATGTTGCCGCGCGATGGCCGAGATCGCGGCGATGTCATGCAGGCCGTAGACCGTGCCGACCTCCGTCGACTGGGTGATCGAGACCGCCATCGGCCGGCCCCAATGGACCACCTCGCCGGCGAAACGGCCGATCGCCGTTTCCAGATTGTGCGGATCGATCCGGCCCAGCGCGCCATCGACGGCATGCAGCCGCGAGCCGCCGGAGAAATATTCCGGTGCGCCGCACTCATCTTCGATGACATGCGATTCGCGATGAGCGAAGGAAATGCCGCCGGGCTTGTTGTAGGCGGTCAGCGCCAGCGAATTGGCGGCGGTGCCGGTGGCCACGAAGAACACCGCAACCTCGCGTTCGAAGATTTCGCTGAAGCGCTGGCAGACGGCCTGGTCGAGCGCGCCATCGCCATAGGCAGTGGAAAAGCCGCCGGCGTGGGCCGAGAGACCGGAGGCGATGTTGGGGTGGGCGCCTGCCCAATTGTCGGAAGCGAAGAACATGCATCTGCCTGTGCTGGGAAAATCGCTGCAACCTTGACCGGTTTCATGGCTGGCTCGCAAGGGCCAGACGCCAGAAAACGGGTAAAGCCAGCGAACTGCCGAAAACCGGCAGGGACGGAAGCTTGCGTTTAGCGCGTATTTCACGAAACTTTGTGTCGCGGAACGCCGAAGTTTTTTGTGAATCGGTCTTGTATGCGCCCGGCTTTTCTGCCATAAAAATTTAGGACAGTAGTGCTGTCTTATTTTGTCGCGCAAAACAGGCTGGATTGGCGTATTCTAAGCCTCTCCGGCTTTTGCCGCGAGCGACAGGTGGACGGCCGTGCTCTGGCCTGTACGATACCGGATGCGAACCGCGCGGCGAGCCGCATGGTTCGGCAAGGATTTCGCAAGACGTGCCGTAAGGATGAAGGGGAAGCAATGCGCTTCCCGAGGCAAACCAGCGCCCGCAAGGACGCGGAATGGAGGACAGGACGATGACGGAATTGACGCACGCTGCGACGAACGGCAAGGCCGCGCAGACGAAAGCGGCAGCCGTCAAAACCCTGGCCAATACCCGCCGCACCGGTTTGACCGCCCAGGGCCTTTACGATCCGCGCAACGAGCACGATGCCTGCGGTGTCGGCTTCATCGTCAACATGAAGGGCGCGAAGTCGCACACGATCGTCGAGGACGGGCTTTCCATGCTCGAAAACCTGACGCATCGCGGCGCCGTCGGCGCCGATCCGCTGATGGGCGACGGCGCGGGCGTGCTGGTGCAGATACCCGACGGCTTCTTCCGCGAGGAGATGGCCGCGCAGGGCGTCGAGCTGCCGTCGGCGGGGCAGTATGGCGTCGGCCATTGGTTCATGCCGCAGGATGCCGCGCTGCGCGCCCATGTCGAGGACATCATTGCCGAATCGGCGCAGTCCGAGGGGCTGCCGCTGCTCGGCTTCCGTGACGTGCCGGTCGACAATTCGTCGCTTTCCAAGGCTCCGGATATCGTGGCATCCGAGCCGTTCCACCGGCAGGTCTTCATCGGCCGCACGGCCGACATTCCCGACGACGAGGAGTACGAGGCCAGGCTCTATCTGCTGCGCAAGGTCATATCGGGCCGCATCTACGCCGAGAACGACAACAAGGACATCGGCGCCTACTGCGTGTCGCTGTCGGCGCGCACCATCGTCTACAAGGGCATGTTCCTGGCCTATCAGGTCGGAGCCTATTACAAGGACCTGTCCGATCCGCGCTTCGAAACGGCGCTGATCCTGGTCCACCAGCGCTTCTCCACCAACACCTTCCCCTCGTGGAAGCTGGCGCATCCCTATCGCATGGTCGCGCACAATGGCGAGATCAACACCGTGCGCGGCAACAACAACTGGATGGCGGCGCGCCAGGCGTCGGTGGATTCGGAGCTGTTCGGCAACAACATCTCCAAGCTCTGGCCGATCTCCTATGAGGGCCAGTCCGACACCGCATGTTTCGACAATGCGCTCGAGTTCCTGTTCCAGGGCGGATACAGCCTCAGCCACGCCATGATGATGCTGATCCCGGAAGCCTGGGCCGGCAACAAGCTCATGGACGCCGACCGCAAGGCCTTCTACGAATACCACGCGGCGCTGATGGAGCCGTGGGACGGGCCCGCCGCGGTCGCCTTCACCGACGGGCGCCAGATCGGCGCCACGCTCGACCGCAACGGCTTGCGGCCAGCGCGCTACATCGTCACCGACGACGACCGGGTCATCATGGCGTCGGAGGCCGGCGCGCTGCCTGTGCCGGAGGAAAAGATCGTCCAGAAGTGGCGGCTGCAGCCCGGCCGCATGCTCTTGATCGATCTTGCCAAGGGCCGCATCGTTTCCGACGAGGAGATCAAGTCGGAGATCGCCACCAGGCATCCCTACAAGACCTGGCTCGCCAATACGCAGCTCATCCTGGAGGACCTGAAGCCGGTCGAGCCGCGCGCGCTGCGCAAGGATGTCAGCCTGCTCGACCGCCAGCAGGCGTTCGGCTACACCCAGGAAGACACCAAGCTCTTGATGTCGCCGATGGCCACCACAGGCCAGGAAGCCGTCGGTTCGATGGGCACCGACACGCCGATCTCGGCAATGTCGGACAGATCGAAGCTGCTCTACACCTATTTCAAGCAGAACTTCGCCCAGGTCACCAATCCGCCGATCGATCCGATCCGCGAGGAACTGGTGATGAGCCTGGTGTCCTTCATCGGCCCGCGGCCCAACATATTCGACCTGGTCGGCAGTTCGCGCCGCAAGCGGCTGGAAGTGCGCCAGCCGATCCTGACCAATGGCGATCTCGAAAAGATCCGCTCCATCGGCCACACCGAGGATCGGTTCGACACCAAGACGATCGACATCACCTATGCCTCGATCGAGGGCGCGGCCGGCATGCAGGGCGCCATCGATCGGCTGTGCGAGCGGGCGGAAGCGGCGGTCGCCGGCGGCTACAACATCATCATCCTGTCCGACCGCCAGCTCGGGCCGGACCGCATCGCCATTCCCGCGCTTCTGGCCACGGCCGCGGTGCATCATCATCTGATCCGCAAGGGGCTGCGTACTTCGGTCGGGCTCGTCGTGGAATCCGGCGAGCCGCGCGAAGTGCATCATTTCTGCTGTCTTGCCGGCTACGGCGCCGAAGCGATCAATCCCTATCTCGCCTTCGACACGCTGCTCGACATGCACAAGCGCGGCGAATTGCCGGAAGAGGTCGACGCCTACGAAGTCGTGTCGCGCTACATCAAGTCGATCGGCAAGGGCATCCTCAAGGTGATGTCGAAGATGGGCATCTCGACCTACCAGTCCTATTGTGGCGCGCAGATCTTCGACGCGATCGGGCTGAAGACCGATTTCGTGGAGAAGTATTTCACCGGCACCGCCACGCTGATCGAAGGCGTCGGGCTGGACGAGATCGCCGAGGAGACGTTCAGGCGTCATACGGATGGTTTCGGCAACGATCCGGTGCTGCGCAACAGCCTGGATGTGGGCGGCGAATATCTGTTCCGCATGCGTGGCGAGGCGCATATGTGGTCGCCCGACGCGGTCGCCACCTTGCAGCACGCCGTGCGTCAGGGGTCCTGGGAGACCTTCAAGGAGTATTCCGCGCAGATCGACAGCGAGACGGCGCGCGCGCAGACCATTCGTGGCCTGTTCAAGATCAAGCTGGCGGAAGATACCGGCCGCAAGAAGGTCCGTCTCGACGACGTCATGCCGGCGGCCGAGATAGTCAAGCGTTTCTCGACCGGCGCGATGTCGTTCGGCTCGATCTCCAGGGAAGCGCATACGACGCTGGCGCGCGCCATGAACGCCATCGGCGGCAAGTCGAACACTGGCGAGGGCGGCGAAGAGGCAGACCGCTATCTGCCGCTGCCCGGCGGCGGCAAGAACCCCGAACGTTCGGCGATCAAGCAGATCGCTTCCGGACGGTTCGGCGTGACGGCCGAATATCTCGTCAACTCCGACGTCATGCAGATCAAGGTGGCGCAAGGCGCCAAGCCCGGCGAGGGCGGCCAGTTGCCCGGCCACAAGGTCGACGCCACCATCGCCAAGGTCCGGCACTCGACGCCCGGCGTCGGCCTGATCTCGCCGCCGCCGCATCACGACATCTATTCGATCGAGGATCTGGCGCAGCTGATCTACGATCTGAAGAACGTCAACCCGGCGGCCGACATTTCGGTCAAGCTGGTGTCGGAGGTCGGGGTCGGCACGGTCGCGGCGGGCGTCGCCAAGGCGCGCGCCGACCACATCACCATCTCGGGTTACGATGGCGGCACGGGTGCCTCGCCGCTGACATCGCTCAAGCATGCCGGCAGCCCGTGGGAGATGGGCCTTGCCGAGACGCACCAGACGCTGGTGCTCAACGGTCTCAGGTCGCGCGTGGCGCTGCAGGTCGATGGCGGATTGCGCACAGGCCGCGACGTCATCATCGGCGCGCTGCTCGGCGCCGACGAGTTCGGCTTCTCGACCGCGCCGCTGATCGCGGCCGGCTGCATCATGATGCGCAAATGCCATCTCAACACCTGCCCGGTCGGCGTGGCGACGCAGGATCCGGTGCTGCGCAAGCGCTTCAAGGGCACGCCCGAGCACGTCATCAACTTCTTCTTCTATGTCGCTGAAGAGGTGCGCGGACTGCTTGCCGAAATGGGCTTCACCCATATCGACCAGATCATCGGCGACGCCGATCTCCTGGAAAAGCGCGACGTGATCCAGCATTGGAAGGCGCGCGGGCTCGACTTCTCGAGGATGTTCTACAAGCCCGATGCGCCACATGAGGCGGTGCACTGGACCGAGCGGCAGAAGCACCCGATCGACGACGTGCTCGACCGCAAGCTGATCGAGCTGGCCAAGCCGGCACTGGAGGCCAAGCAGCCGGTCAAGATCGAGGTCGACATCCGCAATGTCGATCGTTCGGCGGGCGCCATGCTGTCGGGCGAGGTGGCCAAGCGCTTCAGGCACAAGGGCCTGCGCGAGGATACGATCCAGGTGAAGCTGACCGGGACCGCCGGCCAGTCCTTCGGCGCCTTCCTGGCGCGCGGCATCTCCTTCGAGCTGGTCGGCGCCGGCAACGACTATGTCGGCAAGGGCCTGTCGGGCGGCCGCATCGTCATCCGGCCGCCGGATGAAGCCAAGATCGTCGCGGCCGAGTCCATCATCGTCGGCAACACGGTGCTCTATGGCGCTACCGAAGGCGAGGCTTATTTTGCCGGTGTCGCCGGCGAGCGCTTCGCGGTGCGCAACTCGGGCGTCGTCACCGTCGTCGAGGGCGTCGGCGACCATGGCTGCGAATACATGACCGGTGGCATCGTCGTCGTCATCGGCAAGACCGGCCGCAACTTCGCCGCCGGCATGTCGGGCGGCGTTGCCTATGTGCTGGACGAGGCGGGCGATTTCGCCGAGCGCTGCAACATGGCCATGGTCGAGCTGGAGCCGGTGCCGGAAGAAGACGACCTGATGGAAAAGCTGCTGCATCATGGCGGCGACCTCGACCACAAGGGCCGCGTCGACGTCTCGGGTGACATGACCAGCCATGACGAGGAGCGGCTCTATCAGCTGATCTCGAACCACGTGCACTATACGGGTTCGGTGCGCGGCCGCGAGATCCTCGACAATTGGGCGGCGTTCCGGCCGAAATTCCGCAAGATCATGCCGGTCGAATACCGCCGCGCGCTGATCGAGATGGAACGCATGCGCATGAGCGTGGCGGCCGAATAGATCTTCGCAAAGGCCGGGAAGCCCAGGCTTCCCGGCTCCATGTCACTGATAATTTGACCTCTCGCGGAAGGTTGCCACGGCTGCCTGAAGAGGTTAACGGGTGCGGCGAAAACCGCACCATCTGGACAGCAGGAACTGGACTATGGGCAAGGTAACAGGCTTTCTCGAGATCGACCGGCAGGTGCACAAGTACCAGCCGGCCTCCGACCGCATCCGGCATTTCCGCGAGTTTACGCTGCCGATGTCGGACAAGGAGGTCGAGAAACAGGCCGCGCGCTGCATGGACTGCGGCATCCCGTTCTGTCACGGGCCGACCGGCTGCCCGATCCACAACCAGATCCCGGACTGGAACGACCTCGTCTATAACAGGGACTGGGACAATGCGATCCGCAACCTGCATTCGACCAACAATTTCCCCGAATTCACCGGCCGCATCTGCCCCGCGCCTTGCGAGGAAGCCTGCACGCTGAACCTCGAGGACATTCCGGTGGCCATCAAGACGGTCGAGCAGGCGATCGCCGACAAGGCCTACGAGAACGGCCATATCAGGCCCTATCCGCCGGAGAGGAAGACGGGCAAGCGCGTCGCCGTCATCGGCTCCGGCCCGGCCGGCATGGCCGCCGCCCAGCAGCTCGGCCGCGCCGGCCATGATGTCCATGTCTACGAGCGCGAAAGCCGGCCAGGCGGGCTGATGCGCTACGGCATTCCGGACTTCAAGATCGAGAAGCACTATATCGATCGTCGCATCGAGCAGATGCAGGGCGAAGGCGTGACCTTCCATTGCGGCGTCAATGTCGGCATCGACAAGCCCGTGGCCGAACTGCTCGCCGAGCATGACGCGGTGCTCTATTGCGGCGGATCCGAGACCCCGCGCGCGGCCAATATCCCCGGCGACGATCTCGGCGGCGTCTATGACGCGATGCCCTATCTCGTGCAGCAGAACCGGCGTGTCGGCGGCGAGCCGATCCAGTCGGTGGCGTGGCCGTCGCACCCGATCATCGCCAGCGGCCAGCATGTCGTCGTCGTCGGCGGCGGCGATACCGCTTCCGACTGCGTCGGCACCGCCTTCCGCCAAGGCGCCGTGCGCGTCACGCAGCTCGACATCCGTCCGCAGCCGCCGGAGAAGGAAGACAAGCTCGCCGTCTGGCCCTACTGGGCGACCAAGATGCGCACCTCCTCCTCGCAGGCCGAGGGCGCCGAGCGCGAATTCCAGGTGGCGACACTCGAATTCATCGGCGAGGAAGGCCAGCTGACCGGTGTCAAATGCTGCGAGGTCGACGATAAGCGCCGACCGATCGTCGGCACCGAGTTCGTCATCCGCGCCGATCTCGCCTTCATCGCCATCGGCTTTGCCGGGCCGGCCATGGCCGGCGTGGTGTCGGAGCTCGAAGGGGATATGAAGATCGTCACCGACAGCCGACGCTCCCGCAATGTCGAGGCCAATGACCGCGACTACCGGACCAGCGTCGACAGGCTCTATGCCGCGGGTGACGTGCGCCGCGGCCAGTCGCTGGTGGTCTGGGCCATCCGCGAGGGTCGCCAGGCGGCGCGTTCGATCGACGAGGCATTGATGGGTTCGAGCGTCCTGCCCCGCTGAGACCGTTTGGAAACTCTACTCCTGCGGCCATCTGAAGGCGTTTCTGCGCTTCCGGTGCTCACGTACCCCAAAGTACGCTCCGCTCCGGTTCTCGAAAACGCCATCATATGACTCGCAGCAGCGAGTTCCGAAAACGGTTTCGGGCCCCTCCGCGTTGCTAAGGAGTGATGGCCGTCGTCGTGCCAGCCCTGGCGGCCGCGGCTGCCGGATTTGTCTTCGGCGGCCAGGCGAAATCGTCGGCGCGGCCGGGCGAAGCCACCGGCGCCTTGCCCTCGACCACCAGTTTTTCGCCGGGCAGGCCCGGGTTGGCCTTCGCGGGCGGTCCGGCGCCGAGCAGTTCCGTGCCGCCGTCGAGCGCCGGATCGCTGAGCAGCATCGGCGCGGTGCGGTCAATGACGATGGGAGCGGCGGCCGGCGCCGGCGCCTCGACCGGCGCGCCGGCAGGAGCAGCGGTCGGGGCGACGCTTCCCGGCGCGGCCAGGCCCAGGACCTTCATCAGCGGCTTTTCGGTATAGAAGGCGAGCTTGCGCTTGCCGGCCTTCGACATGTTGATGCCGTCATCGGAGCGCAGCCGCACGGGCTGGCCGTTGATGTCGGGGCCACTAGTGACGAAGGCGCCGTTCTCATCGACGAATCCATCCCAGATATCGACAAATTCGCCGCCATGGCTTTCGGCCGCCTGACGGTAGATGTCGTTGAAGGCGAGCATGTCGGATGTCATCTTCGAAACCCTGAACGCCGGCATGCCGACCCACAGGAAAGGCACCTTGGCCGTGGCGATGGCCTTGCCGAACGCTTCGGTGCGGCGCTCGTATTCCTTGGTCCAGGTCTCGGAACGGGGCTGCTCGCGCACATCCCCCACCTTCATCGGCTGGCGGTCGTTGGAACCCAGCATCACGACCACGGCGGCGGGCTTTTCGGTCTCTATCAATGATTTGATCTGTTCTGGCCAATTGTAGAAATCATCGCGCACGAAGCCCGACGAGCCATTGGAGCGAACGACGATCCTGACGCCGGTATTCTCGGCAAAGGCGGTGTCTAGACCTTCGGCGAGCCCGGCCGCCATGAAATCGCCGACCACCAGGACGACCCGGGCGTCCGGCGCCTTCTCGGCGATCGGGATTTCCGGTTCCGCGGGCGGACGCGGCGCGCGCGGCTTTTTTGCCTTGGGCCTGGGCCTTGGTTTCTGGATGTCCAGCGGCGGCTCGATCCGCTCGCTGCGGCGCGGGAACAGAAGGTCACGCAATGACCAGCCGCGGCTTTGCTGCTCCTGCGCCATGGCGGGCGCATGGAAGGCGCCTGCCATGGCGACGGCGAGCACGGCGACGGCCAGGAACAGCACCAGCATGCGGGGAATGAACGTCCCGATGCGCGCAGCCCAAGCCAATCGCTCCTCCTCAGTTCATGACAGGCCCTATTTTTGCCTGAGCCATTTGAGCACTTCCATGCTCGGATAGCCGTCCTGGGTCAAGCCGACCTTTGCCTGATAGGCCATGATGGCCGACTTCGACCCGTCGCCGATCTTGCCGTCGAATTTGCCATCATAAAGGCCGTGCTGGGAAAGCCGCTTCTGCAATTCCTGCCTTTCCTCGAACGTCAGCTTGGTGAAAGGCCGTTTCCAGTCCTGTACGAGGCCGGTGGAACCGGCGATCTCGTCGGCAAGAAGGCCAACGGCAAGCGCGTATTTGTCGGCATTGTTGTAAGCCTTGATGACCGAGAAATTCCTGATCATCAGGAAGGCGGGACCGCCGCGGCCATCCGGTACTTTCAACGTCGCCTTGTCGCTGAGGTTCCTGAACGGCTTGCCGCTCGCCCTGACCACGCCGAGCGCCTGCCATTGCGCCAGCGTCCTGGAGCCTGCAGGCAGCTTGCCGGCCGGCAAGGCCACCTCGTAGCCCCAGGTCTTGCCGGCCTGCCAGCCATTCTTCTTGAGCAGATTGGCTGATGTCGCCAAGGCATCGGGAATGGAATTCCAGATGTCGCGCTTGCCGTTGCCGTCCATGTCCACCGCATAGTGCTGGTAGCTGGTCGGGATGAACTGGGTCTGGCCCATGGCGCCCGCCCAGGAGCCCATGAGGTGGCTCTCGTCGATGTCGCCGGTCTGGAGGATCTTCAGTGCGGCGACCAGTTGCGTGCGGGCATATTTCGACCGCTTCTGATCGCCATAGGCCAGGGTCGCCAGCGAGCGGACGACATTGCGCATGATGTCGTCGCGCTTGAGGATCTCGCCATAGTTGGATTCCATCGACCAGATGGCCAGCAGGACGTTGCGGTCAACGCCGAACCTCGCCTCGATCCTGTCCAGCCACGGCTTCCATTTCCTGGCCATCTGCTGGCCGACCGCGACCGACTGGTCGTGGACGCGGTTGTCGAAATAATCCCAGGCGGGTGCGGTGAATTCCGGCTGGGTTCGGGCTTTTTCCAGCACCACCGGATCGGGTTCGTCGATGCCCCTGAAGGCGCGGTCATAGACGGCGCCGGAAACGCCCCCCTGCACCGCGGTGGCGCGGAAGCCGGCGACCCATTGCCGGAAGCCGGCATCGGCGAAGGCCGGCCCGGCAGGCATCAGCATGGCGAGCGAGAGGCTGGCGGCCGTCATGACGCTGGTGAAACGCTTTGCGGCATTGCGAACGGACATCTTTTCCTCCTTCTCCGTCTTGGGAAAGACCATTCATCGCCGAACCAGGTTAGGAATTGGTTTACCATAGGCCGCCCCTGGAACGAAAAGGCGCCTCGATGCTTCTACCGGTGCAAGTTTCCCTTCATTCGCCCGATAATCCTCAATTCCGGCGTGAAAATGTCGCGGCGCGGGATTGCGGAGCCGGCCTGCAAACGGATAATTGAAGGCATGAAGAGAGTTCGCAAGGCAGTTTTCCCGGTCGCAGGTCTCGGCACGCGGTTTCTCCCGGCCACCAAGGCCGTCCCCAAGGAAATGCTTACCGTGGTCGACCGGCCCGTCATCCAATACGTGGTGGACGAGGCGCGCGAGGCAGGCATCGAGCATTTCATCTTCGTCACCGGGCGCAACAAGGCGGTCATCGAGGATCATTTCGATATCCAGTTCGAGCTCTATGACACGCTCGCCCAGCGCGGCAAGGACGACCAGCTCGCCAGGCTGCAGCGGCTGCAGCCCGGGCCGGGACAGACCAGCTTCACTCGCCAGCAGGTGCCGCTCGGACTTGGCCATGCCGTCTGGTGCGCGCGCGAACTGGTCGGCGACGAGCCGTTCGCGCTCTTGTTGCCCGACATGATCATGCAGTCGGAAAAGAGCTGCATGAGGGACATGGTCGACCTCTATGCCGAGACCGGCAACAACATTATCGCGGTTCAGGAATGCGATCCCGCCGAGACCCATAAATACGGCATTGTCGGCCGGGGCGAAGCCACCCATCATGGCTTCCGCATCACCGAGATGGTGGAAAAGCCGAAGACCGGCACCGCGCCCTCCAATCTCTACATCAATGGCCGCTACATATTGCAGCCCGAGATTTTCAAAATCCTCGAAGGCCAGGAGAAGGGCGCCGGAAACGAGATCCAGCTCACGGACGCAATGCTGAAGCTGGAGAAGCAGCAGCCCTTCTACGGCTACCACTTTCAGGGCCGCACCTTCGATTGCGGATCGCCGGAAGGGTTCGTCGAGGCCAATGTGGCCTTCGCGCTCTGGCGCAACGACATGAACCAGAGCATGGCCGGCGTTATCCGCAGGCTTCTCGACGAGATGGCGCCTTCGGAGGACGTTGTGGCGGCGCTTTAAGGGAGGCGCTGTCTGGCCGATGTCTCGGATGCGGCACGCAGCTTAGCGGCCCGCGCTTACCGCTGCACCTTCAAGCCGAGATAGATGCTGTTGGCGGTGTAGTCGCGGCCAGGCAGGTTGCTGGTGAGCTTCTCGGTCCTGGCGCGGGTGGTGAGGCCGGCATAGCGGTTCAGCCACCATGTCAGCCCGGCTTCGGCGCTCAGCACCCTGTCATGGCCGTCTATGCCGATATAATCGCGCCAGTCCAGGCCCAGCGCGGCATTGCCGGTCAGGTTGGCGCGGATCTGGCGTTCGGCCGTGAGGCGGCCGGAATAGAGGATGTCGCCGCTTTCACCTGCGGTGGTCGTGGGCTCGACCGTGGTCCGCCCGGTCAGGCCGATCGTGGTGCCGCGTTCGGGCGACCATTTCAGGTCGGCGTCCACGGTGGCACCCGCGATCGCCCCCAGGCGGTCGTCGTCGATCGCTTCCCGCAGCCAGCCGGCCGAGAACTCGCCGGCGAGCTTCTCGCCCATGTCGAGCTCGAGGCCGGCGCGGGCACCAAGCCGCGTTGATGAACGCTCGAAGCCTTCATTGTCGAAGCGTTGATCATAGGCCCTGCGCCCGAGCTCGATTTCGGTGAAAGGCGTAAGGGCAGGGGAGATTTCGTAGCCGGTGCGCAAGGTCGCCGTATAAAGCGTGGAGTTACGATCCTTCTGCGACAGCGAGGTGTCGTCAGAAAGCTTGGCGTCGCCATAGAAGTCGTGCGAGACCGCGCCGGTCAAAGTGTATTGCGCCTTGCCGACGTCCTTTTCGATGCCGAGGCTGCCGTCGATGGTCTGGCGCAGCGGTTGCTTGCTGACGCCTGCAATGGCGTCGGGCGACGAGGCCGATTCCGGCACGGCCTCGTAACCGAGCTTGGCGACGGCGCGTTGCTCGTTGTCGAGGTCGACATTGAGCTGGCCTTCGATGCGGCCTTGCTCATTGTGAACCGGGTAGCCCGAGACGGTCTCGCGGAAGAGGCCATAACCATCAATGGTCGCGGAGTTCTCGCGCCAGTCGGAGGCGGCGGAAAAGCGCAGTGCCGTCTCGGACAGCAGCGCCGCTTTGCCGGCACTGCTGGAATCGCCGTTCGAGGTGGCGGTCAGGCCCTGCTCCAGCGTCGGCCTTATGACGAAGGAGCCCCATTTGATGCCTGGAGCGGTGAACGGATCGTCCTCGATTTTCTTCTTCTGCCCTTCGATGGAAGCGGTGCGTTCGGCGCCCGGATCGAGCTGCTGCCGGTCGACGCTGTCGATCGTGACGGCGCGGCGGTTGGCGGTCTCCTGGTCGGTGCCGGTGCCGGTGACGGTGGCGTCGGCATCGTCGGCCGTGCTGGCGGTGGTGGTCGCGTCGGTCGTCGCGGTGGTGTTCTTTTTCTTTGTCTTCGCCCTGTCGGCGGTCTTGTCCGCATTGGCCTGCCCGGTGGCCGATGGCCGGCGTGGTTTGGGCGGAGGCGGATTGTCGGCGGTCACGTCGTCACCGGCCGCCGGCGGGTCGAAGATGCTGCCAGTGGGCGAGGCGGCACCGCTATCGTCAGGAGCAGCGCCGGCGCTGGCGGGCAGATAGGTGCGCGACGGCGTGTCGTCCTGACCGGCGGCATTCGCTGGCTGCTGTTGACCCTGACCGGCTATGGCGGCCAGTCTCGCTTTGCGCTGCTGGTCGGACAGGATCGCCGATTCCGAGACCTCGCCGCGCAGCTCCGTTTCCTGGGCGAAGGACAGCGTCGGTCGCGGCAGGCCGAAGATGCTGGTCGCCAGCAGCAAGGCGCAGGCAGCCTTGCTCTTTCGCCTTCTCGTCTTTTCTGACTGGGCCCCGGACATCGCCACCACTGCTTGCGCGGCGCGAGCGCGCGCCATACTTACCGAACCGTAAATGGGGATGGTTAACGGAGGGTTGAGGCGGGGGGCGATTGCTTTTCCAAGCGCTCATTGTTCCAGGTCTCGACATTCGTGACCTTGCGCTTCGTTCATTCGAACCGCTCTCCTAGACGGTCGGGGGAGGCATTTCCGTTGGACAGGCGCGGCACAAAGCGCTAATCGCATCGGCCATGGATGCGCGATCCCTCGACAAGAAGCCGTTGGACAGACAGGCCTCTATCGCTTCGGCACTAAGAACGGTGGCGACCGAACAGGCGGGAGTGGCGGCGCTGGCCGAGGCGCTCGAAAATGGGCTGGCGAAGCCCTTTGCCGAAGCGGTCGACATGATCTCGAGGATCGAAGGCCGGGTCATCGTCACCGGCGTCGGCAAAAGCGGCCATATCGGCTCGAAGATCGCCGCGACCCTGGCCTCGACCGGAACGCCGGCTTTTTTCGTCCACCCCGCTGAAGCCAACCACGGCGATCTCGGCATGATCGCCAGGGACGATGCCATCATCGCCATGTCATGGTCGGGCGAAAGCAAGGAGATGATGGGCATCGTCGCCTATTCCAGGCGCTTCTCCATCCCGCTCATTGCAATCACGTCCGGTGAGACATCGGCGCTGGCGCGCGCCGCTGACGTCGTGCTTTTGCTGCCGCGTGCGCCGGAAGCCTGCCCGCATGGCCTGGCGCCGACGACATCGGCACTGCTGCAACTTGTGATGGGCGACGCGCTGGCGATCGCCCTGCTCGAGGCGCGGGGTTTCACGCCCGATCATTTCCGCACCTTCCATCCCGGCGGCCAGCTCGGCGCCAACCTGATGCAGATCCGCGAGATCATGCATGTCGGCGAGAGGTTGCCGCTGGTCATTTCGGGCACCGGCATGCAGGACGCGATCCTGGAGTTGTCGCGCAAGGGCTTCGGCTGCGTGGCGGTCACCGCCGCCGACGGCGCGCTGATCGGCATCGTCACCGATGGCGACATCAGGCGTCACATAGGCAGCAACCTGACGGCGATGACGGTCGATGAGGTGATGACGAGATCCCCCAAGACCGCCGCGCCGGACACGCTGGTGGCGACCGCGCTGCAGACGATCAACAATTCAGCCATCACCAGCCTGATGGTGGTGGAGGGCAACAAGCCTGTCGGGCTCGTCCACCTGCACGATCTCTTGCGCATCGGCGCCGCGTAGAGCAGTCCACCGTTTCACGGAAACGGCGAACTGCTCTATCTCTTTGTTTCTGCACAATTCCGGACGGAAAACCGTACACACTTTTCCTGGAATTGCGCTAGCGCGGAGCCGGTTTCACACCCGCTCGACGGTCAGTTCGAGATCGGTGTCGGCGGCTCCGGTGACGCGCACCTGGGTGCCGGCCGGCAGGTCAGGGCCAGAGACGCGCCACAGCGTGTCGCCGAGCTTGATGCGGCCGCGGCCGTCGCGGATCGGCTCGGACAGCGTCGCCATCCTGCCGATCATCTGCGCCCCACGGCGGTTGAGCAGCGGCTGGTCGGTCGGTTCGTCGCGTCCGCCGATGAGTTTCTTGCCGACCAATGCCGAGACCAGCGACAGCGCGAGGAAGACGAGCACCTGGACCTGCCAAGTCCAGCTGGCCGCATCCCAGACCAGCAGCGATACCGCGCCCACGATCAGCGCGGCGATGCCGGTCCACAACATGAAGATGCCCGGTGCGATGATTTCCATCGCCAAAAGCACGAAGCCCAGAACCATCCAGTTCCACGGGCCGAGTTCGGAAACGATGCGGTCGATCATGGTTTTGATCCACTCACAAAGGCATTAGTTGTCGCTCGGCCTGACGACCGGAGGTCGTGAGACCTGCCGTTGCGTGCCGGCCGGCCCGTCGCCCTTGAACACTTCCCTGGCGATCTCGCCGATGCCGCCCAGCGAGCCGATCAGCGACGACGCTTCGAAAGGCATCAGCACGATCTTGCTGTTGGTGGCCGAACCGATCTTGCCCAGCGCTTCGGTGTATTTCTGGGCGACGAAGTAGTTGAGCGCCTGCACATCTCCCTTGGAGATCGCTTCCGACACCACTTGCGTGGCGCGGGCTTCCGCTTCGGCGGAGCGCTCGCGTGCCTCGGCATCGCGGAAGGCGGCTTCCTTGCGGCCTTCGGCCTCGAGGATCTGCGACTGCTTGAGGCCTTCGGCGGCAAGGATCTGCGCGCGTTTGTTGCGTTCGGCCGTCATCTGCCGGCCCATCGATTCGATCAGGTTGGCGGGCGGATTGATATCCTTGATCTCGACGCGGGTGATCTTGATGCCCCAGGGATGGGCCGCTTCGTCGACCACGCGCAGCAGGCGCTCGTTGATCGCGTCGCGGTTCGACAGCAGCTCGTCGAGGTCCATCGAGCCCATCACGGTGCGGATGTTGGTCATGGTCAGGTTGAGGATGGCGTTCTGCAGGCCGGAAACCTGGTAGGCCGCCTGCGCCGCGTTGAGGATCTGGAAAAAGGCGATGCCGTCGACGCCGACGATGGCGTTGTCGCGGGTGATGATCTCCTGGCTCGGGACGTCGAGCACCTGCTCCATCATGTTCAACTTGGCGCCGATGCGATCGATGAACGGCACGATGAGGTTGAGGCCTGGCGACAGCGTTTTCGTGTAACGGCCAAAGCGTTCGACCGTATAATTGTAACCTTGCGGGATTGTCTTTATGCCTTTGAACAGCACCAGCACGACAAGAGCGACCAGAACAATAATCGCGATATCGAAACCACTGAAATCCATTTGGCTCTCCCTCAAGAGGCAAGCCATGGGAGCCATTCTCCCGCAGCCGGCTTCAGCAAACACTTAAGTGTGTTTCAACAACGTTACAATCAGGTGATGAGGGATTGTTTGTGTCGCTGCTGCCGGTGCCTGAAGGCGAACAGGCTTGCGTCCGTATCTTCCGATCCGGCGATGGCGGCAGAAACGATTTCGGATGCGATTTGCGAGAAGGCGATGCCGTTGCCGCCATAGCCCATCACGGCCTGGATGCGCGGATGCCCAGGGATGGCGCCGATATAGGGCAGGCCGGTGGTTGTGGTGCCGAAGGAGCCGGTCCAGGCAAAATCGGGCCTGGTGTCCAGATCCGGGAACAGGCGGCCGAGCTTCCTGGCCAGTCTCAGGCTCTTGCCGGCGATCAACGCGTCACGCCGTTCCTTGTCGATAAAATCCTCGTCTTCGCCGCCGCAGATCACCCTGCCGTCGGCTGTCGCCCTTGCATAAAGATAGGGGTCCGACGCTTCCCAGATGAGGGCCGCGTTCGGCCAAATCTTTCGCGGCTGCGGGCGTGTGGCGATGGCCCATGTCGAGATGACGCGGTGGGCGGCTGCCGGCACGATGTCGGTCAACTCGTAGCCGGTCGCGAGCAGGACGTGCTGCGCGCTGATTATGGGGCCGCCCCTGGTGGCGACGACGACCTCCTTGGCGCTGTCTTCGATCGTGGTCGCCTCGACCGGGGCGTAGAGGCGCGCCTTGCGCTCCAGCGCCTTCAGCAGCAATCCGGCGGTCAGTTTGCGCGGATCGAGCACGATGTTGCCATGGCTGAGGATGGCGCCGTCGCGCTCGATGCCGAATCGCGCAGCCAGCGGCGCAGGGGCGAGATAGGTCGCGGCGATGCCCGCCTGTCGCCGCGCCTCGGTCTCGTCACGCAACTGCGATGGGCCGAGCACGGTACCGGCCAGATAGAGGGAGGGGGCGCGGCTCAGGCGGCAGTTGATGGAGAGCTCGGCTATGCGGCCGGCAAGGTTGGAAACGGCCAGACGCGAGCGCCGCCAGGCCTGTTCCGCCGAGGCCTTGCCGATCATCCTGCCGAGTGCCGTCAGCGGCTGGTCGATCTCGAACTGCACCAGAGCGGTGGTCGCCGACGTCGACCCTCTCAGCGGGCCGCGCCGGTCGATGCAGATCACCGAACGGCCGTCCGCCGTCAGCGCTTCTGCGATCATGGCGCCGCTGATGCCCATGCCTATTACCAGCACATCGGCCTTGGCGTCACGGGTCAGAGCGCTTGTCGGGACAGCGGGTGCCCGATAGGCGGACCAGACTGGCCGCCCGCTTCTGAGGTCGAGCTTGCGGGGCATCGATGGTCTCCGGAAGGCGCGCCTCAACGCCCCGGAACGTCCATTGTTCCCGGTTTCAGATCCAGCCGGACAGTTCGCGCCGCACCATCGCCTCGATCACCGCCATGCCTTCGGGACTGTCGTTGAGGCAGGGGATGTGCGCGAATCTTCCGCCGCCGGCATGATGGAAGGTTTCCGCCGCCTCGCGGCCGATCTCGTCCAGCGTTTCGATGCAGTCGACGGAAAAGCCGGGGTTGACGATGGCGATCGATTTCACGCCGTCCTTGGCCAGTTTCTCCACCGTCTTGTCGGTGTAGGGCTGCAGCCATTCCTGTGCGCCGAAACGCGACTGGAAGGTGGTGATCAGCTTCTTCTCGTCCCAGCCGAGCCTCTCGCGCAGCAGCCGTGTCGTCTCGAGGCAATGCTCGCGGTAAGGATCGCCTTTGTCGGAATAGGGTTTCGGGATGCCGTGATAGGAGGTGATGACCACCTCCGGGTCGAAATCGAGGCTGGCCAGATGCCGTTCGATCGAATGGGCGAGCGCCTCGATATAGACCGGTTCGGCATAATAGGGCGGCACGCTGCGGACGGCAGGCGCCGCACGCATCTTCATCAGCGCCCGGAACAACTGGTCATTGGCAGTCGCCGTGGTGGTGGCCGAATATTGCGGATAGAGCGGAAAGGTCAGGATGCGGTCGCAGCCCTGCGCGACCAGGCTTTCGGCGACGCTCGCGGTCGAGGGATTGCCGTAGCGCATCGCCCAGCCGACGACCACGTCGGGCAGGTCGCGCAATGCCACGGTCAGCTTCTCGGCCTGGGCGCGGGTATAGGTGCGCAGCGGCGACTCGTTGTTCTCGCGATTCCAGATCCTGGCATAGTTGGCGCCCGACTTCTTCGGTCGCGTGGTCAGCACGAGGCCGTAGAGGATCGGATACCAGATCGCCTTGTTGAGTTCGATGACGCGTGGGTCGGACAGGAATTCGCGGAGATAGCGCCACATCGGCCTGAAATCGGTGCCGTCCGGCGTGCCGAGATTGACCAGCATGACGCCGACCTTGCCCGCCTTGGCCGGCGAATGTCCGGCCGGTCTCGGTCCCACGGTCCTCGCGGGCTTGGCGTCGACAGGGATGGAAGGCGGCATTGCGGGTCTCCGAACACGGCGCGAAAGTAGCGACGCCGCGCTGCTTTTCAATGCAGCGTCTGGCCGCACCTTACCAAAAACAGGACGCCCGCCCTGTTTCGGCGGGTGTCCCTGCGCGCAAAGGCGAAGGCGGTTACCTCGGCGGTATGGTCAAGGTGGCGCCGACCGGAAGCCGGCGCGGCTCGTAGCCCTTGTTGGCTTCGGAAATGACTTTCCACCTGGTGCCGTCGCCATAGGCCTTCTTTGCCAGGTCCCAATAGGTATCGCCGGCGACGATGACATGGCTGGTTTCGGCCGGTGCGGCCTCGGCGGGCTTTGCCGGCTCAGCCGGCGCGGGGGTTGCCGGGGCAGGGGCGGCTTCGGTAGGCTTTGCCGGTTCCGCAGGTGCTGGCGTTGCCGGAGCGGCAGGCGTTGCCGGCGCAGGCGCGGCCTCGGTCGACACGGCCGGCGGCGTGTTGGCGATATCGCCGGAGTTGGCAGGCAGGTCGGGCATTGCTTCGGCTGGCTTGGCGGGCTCCGCCGCAGGCGCGGCCGCTGTCGTCGCGGCGATCTCGGTGATGCGGCCGTCGAGCTTGGGCGTGTAGGGCCGGTGCGCGCCGAGATAGTCGGCGACCACCTGTTCGAGGCCGGGGCCGTAATCATAGGCGTTCTTGGCCTTTTCGGCGAAAACCTTGTAGCCGTCGCCGCCCTGGCGGACATAGTTGTTGGTGGCGACCAGATAGTCCTTGTCGGGATTGAGCGGCGTCCAGGCGCCGTTCTCCATCACCTCGACAGACTTGACGCGGCCGGCATTGGCCGGGGCGGATTTGTCGAAGGCGTATTTCAGGCCGGCCACCTGCGGGAAGCGGCCGGCGCCGTCCTCGACCTGGCTGAGACCGCTTTCGAGCCCGGCAACGAGGTCCTTGCCCGAGATCTGGAAGGTCGCCAGCGTGTTCTGGAAGGGCAGCACGGTCAGCACCTCGCCCATGGTGACGGTGCCCTTGTCGATCGAGGCGCGCAGGCCGCCGCCATTGGAGATGACGATCTCGACGCCCTGTCCCTTGACGCGGTCGAGGATGGCGTCGGAGACGAGATTGCCCATCGCGCATTCGCGGGCGCGGCAGCTCTCGCGGCTGCCGTCGATGACGTCGGTCGTCTCGGCCACTTCCTTGTTCTTCAGCGCTTCGATCGGCGCGCCGAGCTCCTTGATGCGGGCGAGCACCGCGGGATCGGGCGTGATCGACTTGTCGAGGAGGATCGGGTCGCCGCTCGCCGACTTGACGACGCCATTGTCGTCGAACACGACCTTGAACTCGCCGAGATATTTCGAATAGGACGCCGCCTGCACGACCGGCACCTTGTAGCCGTCCGGATTGTCGACCATGGTCGGATAGGGGCCTGCCGCCTTCGGATCGGTGTTGGACAAAAGCGTATGGCTGTGGCCGCCGACGACCACGTCGACGCCCGGGATCTTCGCTATGACATCGCGCTCCCTGTTGTAGCCGATATGGGTCACGGCAATGATCTTGTTGACGCCCTCTCCCTTCAGCTTCTCGACCTCGGCCGTGATCGACTTGACGTCGTCCTCGATGGCGATGTTGGGGCCGGGAGTGGCGAGTTCGGGCGTATCGTTGGTGACGGCGCCGATGATGCCGATCTTCTGGCCGCCGACCTCGACGACGATGGACGGCTTGACGCGGTCACCGAGCTTGGACTGCGCGTTGGCTTTCACATTGGCGCCGAGCACGGGGAACTTGATCATGTCGAGGAACGGCGCCAATGCCGTTTCGCCGTCGTCGAATTCATGGTTGCCCAGCGCCATTGCATCGAACTTCATGTCGTTGAGGAACTCGCCTTCGGCCTTGCCCTTGTAAGTCGTGTAGAACAGCGAACCCTGGAAATTGTCGCCGGCGCTGAGCAACAGCACGTTCTGGCCTTCCAGCTTCTTGCGCTCCTGCGCGATCGCCGTGACCAGCCGGCCGGCGCCGCCGACGCATTCGCCCTTTGTCTCCTCGTCGGCCGAGCAGGTGGATTCGTATTTGTTGTTGCTTTCGATGCGGCTGTGCCAATCGTTGATGTGAAGGATATTCAGCGTGTAGTCGGCAAAAGATGCGCCGGCCGACAGGCCCAGCGTCGACGCGGAAAGGGCGGCAATGGCGGCAAGCTTCTTCATCTTCGTCTCCCGGATAGGCTGATCAGAGCCGTTTAGCGCTCTTGCTTGACCGGTCTCTAACAGCCGGCTTTTTCGCTATGTTCCCATCGCGTTCCGGAGCATGCAAGGGGAAATCGGGGCAAAATCCCGTTGATCTCTGCTGGGCACAAAAAGGACGGCGGCCATTGGCCGCCGTCCTTTGGAGGTCTGAATGCCGGTCGGTTCAGGCGCGCCGGGTCAGTACGAAATTCTGGCCGGAGCCGCTGGTGCAGTTGAGCTGGCTGGTGGACACCAGCAGGCAATTGAAGCTCACCGGAGTCTGCCGGATCAGCGAGGTACCGTGGATCTCGACCGAAGTGGCGCCGGTCATCGTATAGGTGCCGTCGGACAGCTTCTGGCCGGTATCGGTCGCTACCGTGGTGAAGGTTCCGCCGGCAAAGGTCGAAAGACCGGTGCCCTTGGCGTCGATCCAGGAGCCTTCGACGCCCTTCGGCGCGACCCCTATCGACGGCTCGTCGGGACCGCTGGTTGCACAAGCGGCCAGCCCCACCATCGTGGCCGCCGCAACACTCATCGAAAGAATCTTGCGCGCAATGGTCATGTAAAAATCCTCTCCTCGCCCGTCGGCCCGAAATCGGAAAACGACTTTCGGAAAGCACGGTGCATGCATCCAAGTTTCAAGAGCGCAGTTCATGCGTCCAGATGGACGCGGCTTGCTCCCGTCCGCATCCTTCAATCGCCCGATTTCCGGGCGATTGCAAGGCAGTGAGGCATGCTTGGCGCGACGCTATCGCACCAGGATGTTGCGGAATTGCCACGGGTCGTTCCGGTCGAGGTCCTCCGGAAACAGGCCGGGCCGATTATCGAGCGGCGTCCAGTCGGTATAATAGCCCTTCACCGGTCCGAGATATTGCGACTGCACGTCCAGACAGCGCTTGTAGTTCATCTCGTCGGCCTCGACGATGCCGGCCTCGGGGTTCTCCAGCGCCCAGACCATGCCGGCCAGAACCGCCGAGGTGACCTGCATGCCGGTGGCGTTCTGGTAAGGCGCCAGCTTGCGCGCTTCGGCGAGCGACAGTTGCGAGCCGTACCAGTAGGCGTTCTTGTCATGGCCGTAGAGCAGCACGCCGAGCTCGTCGACGCCGTCGACCAGTTCGTTTTCGTCCAGCACATGGTGTACCGGTTGCGCCTTGCCGGCGGCGCCGAACATTTCATGCAGCGACAGCACCGCGTCGTTGCAGGGATGATAGGCGTAGTGGCAGGTCGGGCGGTACTGAACCTTGCCCTTTTTGGAGCGCACGGTGAAGAAGTCGGCGATCGAGATCGCCTCGTTGTGGGTCACCAGGAAGCCGTATTGCGCACCTGGCGTCGGGCACCACGAGCGCACGCGCGTGTTGGCGCCGGGCTGCTCCAGATAGATTGCAGCCTTGGAACCATGCTTGTGTTTCTTGCCGTTCTTGGGCATCCATTTCTCATGCGTGCCCCAGCCGAGTTCGGCGGGCTGCAGGCCCTCGGAGACGAAGCCCTCGACCGACCAGGTGTTCCAGAACACGTCCATCGGCTTCGGCTTCTTGGTGCGCTGGGTGTCGCGCTCGGCGATGTGGATGCCCTTGACGCCCGCCTTCCTCATGAGCTTCGCCCAGCCCTCGCGGTCTTCCTGCGCGGGTTCCGAAAACTCGAGGCCGAGATCGGTGGCCAGGTTGACCAATGCCTGCTTGACGAACCACGAGACCATGCCTGGATTGGCGCCGCAGGTGGAGACCGCGGTCGCGCCGCCGGGCTTGTCGTGCTTTTCCTTGAGCAGCGACTCGCGCAACGCATAGTTGGTGCGGCTGGCATTGTCGGCCTCGGCATCGAAATAGAAACCGAGCCATGGCTCGACGACCGTGTCGATGTAGAGCACGCCGAGCTTGCGGCAGAGTCGCATCAGATCCACCGAGCCGGTGTCGACCGACAGGTTGACGCAAAAACCCTGGCCGCCGCCATTGGTCAGAAGCGGGGTCAGGAGCTTCTTGTAATTCTTCTCGGTCACCGCATCCTGCATGAAGGTGATGCCGCGCTCGTCGAGCAGCGCGCGGTCGGTGCCGAGCGGGTCGATGACCGTCATGCGCGATTTGTCGAACTTGAAATGGCGCTCGATCAGCGGCAGCGTGCCCCGTCCGATCGAGCCGAAGCCGATCATCACCACAGGGCCGGTGATCTCACCGTAAACGGGCCAGTTTTCATTCGCCATTTTATCGAGCACTCCTTCAGACAGGTGCAAACCCGGGCATTCTCGCCCAACGGGCATGCGCTACATCACAGATCATTGTCATAAACCAGTGAAAAGCGCCAACCGCCGGTCAGGCGGCGTTCGCCATTTGGTTAAGGACGCCGACCAGCCGGTCGCGGTCGGATGTCAAGCCCTTGTAATCGAGCTGGGCGATGTCGAGCGCTTCGAGCTGGGCAGCGAAAGCCGGAGCCAGCGTTGCCCGGTCGGGGTGATGCGCCAACGCCGCCAGCGGGTCGAGATGAATGCGGATGGTGAACAGGATGTCGCCCGAGACGGGCAATTTTCGAAGCGTCTGCCGCTCGACGCGGATGAAGGCGTGGGCATTGGCGTCGCCATCGGCAAATCGCGACGGGCGGCTGGCGGCGCGCTCGATTCGCTCGACATTGGATAGCGGATGGTAGAGCGCATCGCCCGATTGAATCGACCAGTTGTAGCGCTCCACGGCCTGGCCCTGGAGGCCGTCGAACATGCGGTTGATCAGCTCGGCCGGCCGCGTGCCAGGGCCAAAACCCGGCACGGGCGCATGGATCTGCTGCAACGGCTTGCCGAATTTTTCGAGCAGCGACCATGACGAGGGAAAGCAGAGCGAGCCGGCGGCGAGCCGCCAGCCGTCGTCGCCGCGGCGCATCAGGATCAGGTCTTCCTGGACGAGCAGCGAGGCCGCGACAAGCGGCGCCTTGGCGAAGTCGCCCTCGGGATTGCCGGCGGCAGCGATCACCTCGACCCCGCCACTGGCACGCCGATGGGTTTCGGGAAATACCCGCGGCAAGTGCGCTTCGAGCAGGTCGAGCACTTCGCGCTGGGCATCGCGCGTGCCGTCTTCCTCGACGAACACCCGGCCGGGCATCTCGGCATAGAGGCGGCGCTTCTCGGCGAGGAACGGCAGGAGGTGTTCGTCGACTTCGATCCAGTCGGCCAGGGCAAGCGGCTTCAGCCCGATGGTGAACAGCTTGGACGAGCCATCATAGGGCGTGTGGGTGGGCAGCAATGTCATGCTTCAGATCAGTTTTGCCGGGATCAAGCCGCGCAGTGAATTGCCGACATAGAGCGCCCTGGCGGATTTCAAGTCATCAAAGCTGTAGATCGCTTCGCGGGCGCGGCCTTCATCCAGAAGCGCGCCGCGCAATACGCCAGGCAGCAGCCCACAATCGAGGCGGGGCGTCAAAAGCATGTCTTCGCCGAAATCGGCGAAGACATTGGTGATGGTGCCTTCGCACATCTCACCACGTTCGTTGGCCAACAGCACTTCGTCAGCCTGGGTGATGAGATATTCGGCGCGGGCATGCGTGTAGACCTGCCGGCGGCTGGTCTTGTGGCGCAGCAGCATGTCGTTCGAATCGAGCCTCGTGCGCGCCAGCCGCAGCGTCCAGACCTTATCGGCGGCGAGCGGCTCATAGGGCTGGACCGAGGCGGCCGCGTCGCCACTGCGCGCCAAAGCCAGGCGCGTGCGCAAGGCGTTGCGCGCGCCATCGACAGCCTTGCCCAACACGTCGCCGATCCTTTGCGGGTCGCAGGCAAAACCGAGTTCGGCCGCCGAACCATAGAGGCGCGCCAGATGCCGCTCGAAGCGCAGGAAGCCCATGGGCGGCTCCCAGCGCATGGTCTCGATCAATTCGAAACCGGCGGCGTTCCCGTCGCGAAGCGGGCTTTCAAGAGACACTCCTGATACTCCTCCTGCGCGGTTGAATCGAAGACGATGCCGCCGCCGACATTGTAGACGGCCTCGCCGCCGGGAAAGAGCGAGATGGTGCGGATCGCCACGGAAAAGCGCATCGTGCCGCCGGGCGCGATCCAGCCGATGGCGCCGCAATAGACATCGCGGGGCGTGCCTTCAAGGTCATGCAGGATCTCCATGGCGCGGATTTTCGGCGCGCCGGTGATGGAGCCGCAGGGAAACAGCGCGGCAAAAATCTGGCGGATCGTGAGGCCCGGCAGCAGCTTCGCCCTGACGTCGCTCACCATCTGGTGGACGGTCGGATAGGTCTCGATGCGGAACAGCTCTGGCACTTCCAGCGTACCGACCTCGCTGATCAGCGAGATGTCGTTGCGGAGCAGGTCGACGATCATCCGGTTCTCGGCCTGGTTCTTCTCATCATTGCGCAGGAAGGTTTTCTGGCGCTCGTCGTCGGCTTCCGTCGCACCACGCGGCGCCGTGCCCTTCATCGGATGCGTCTCGACCATGCCCTGCGCGTCGATCTCGAAGAACAGTTCGGGTGAGCGCGACAGCACGACCGGATCGCCAAGCGAAACCAGCGCGCCATATTTCACCGGCTGGCGTTCGGTCAGCGCGTCGAAGGCGGCGAGCGGATCGCCCGACCATTGCGCATGCACCGGAAAGGTCAGGTTGCCCTGGTAGCAGTCGCCTTGCCTGATGTGCCGGTGCAGCCGCGAGAACCGCTTCTCGTAGTCCTCGAACGACCATGTCGCCCTTGCATCGAAGATCGGGCCGTTGGTCGCCGCCGCCTTGCGGGGCGGCACCGGCTCTTGCACCGGCGCGTCAAAGACGCCCAGGCAGACCAGCGGGGCGCGGCGCCCGGCCGGCAGCAACGGAACCAGCTTCGGCTCCAGCAGGTAGCCCGCCTCGTATGAGAAATAGCCGGCAAGCCATTTGCCGGCGTCATGCGCGGCCTGGGCCGTCTGCAGCGCGGCCGAGAAATCCCGGGCCTCGTGCGCCGTGATGATGTCGTCCGGTCGATCGAAAACGAGCTGGCGCGCGCTTTCGTCATTGCGGAAAATTGCGGCGGGCAGGGGCATGGAACTCGGCGCGTGGATCGATGAAGCCAATGATGGCTCTATATGGGGGGCCAGCCGCGCGCAATCGAGGGAGCGGCACCTTGCCACTTAAAGCCGACCTCTGGCCCCACCTTTGGCCCGACCTGTGGACAGACCTGCGGCCAAAAACAAACCGGCGACGCTTCGTTCGCGCCGCCGGCTGCAATCGTCGGATCTGCCCTGTCGCTCAGGTGTTGCTGGCGGTTCCGGCCGACGGAAACTGCCTGGCGAATTCCGCCTCGTTGCCGGCGGCGAGCAGCTTGGCTTGCTCGATCCAGCGCTCGCGCGCGATACGGCCGTCGAAATTCATGACGTCCTCGATCCGCTTGATATCAGCGGCTGTCCAGGCGGCGATCTGGGCAAAGCTGGTGACGCCTTGTGCCCTGAGCAGCTTCTCGTTGACCGGGCCGATACCGATCAGCCGGCGCAGATTGTCGGGTTTGCCGGAAGCCGCCTTGGCCGGCGCGGCCTTCGCCGATGCCGCCTTCCTGAACGCCGCGCTGGCCTTGGGTGCGGCCTTGGCGGCAGCGGCCTTTGGCGCGCCAGTCTTCGCGGCGCTGGAAGCGGCCTTGGCCGC
Organism: Mesorhizobium sp. BR1-1-6; assembly: GCF_020165355.1. NCBI lineage: Bacteria > Pseudomonadati > Pseudomonadota > Alphaproteobacteria > Hyphomicrobiales > Phyllobacteriaceae > Mesorhizobium > Mesorhizobium sp. BR1-1-6. The sequence continues at coordinate 26,526 of NZ_JAIUHZ010000002.1, forward strand.
AGCCGGCTTCCTGGGCGCCGGCTTGGCCGCCGGAGCGGATTTGGCAGGGGTGGGCGTCGACATCAAGGCGGCCGGCGCCGGCGCCGCCGCCTTTGCCGGGCCGGAGCCGGTCGAGGCCTCGCGCAGCTGGCGCTCGAGATCGGCGCGGGTGCGCCCGCAGGCATCCAACTCGCCGGTCAGGCGATCGCTGTCGGCCCGCAGCCGGTCGCGCTCGCTGCGTGCGCGGTCGAGGTCGCCGCGCAAGCTGTCGAGCTCACCGCGCAGGCGTCCCCAGATGAACCAGCCAACCAGCACACCCACAAGGAACGCCAGGAGCATGTAGAAAAAAGTGCCCATTGTCTCTCTCTCCAGTCAGATCCGTCTGCCGCGGCATTGGACTTAATGACCTTCGGCGAAGGACTACTCGATGATGGTTCGGCCGCCTGCGGAACAGCCGGCCTCAGTCGAGCCGTCGGCGTCGGCTTTGCAAGCCATGGCCAATGGCCGTCGTCGCGTGCACCGGAACGCCGCGATCGGCTGAGACTTCCCCGCCCGACCCGCATGCTCCGGCTGAGCTTGGCGGGGAGGCTATCATAGAGCTTACGGAAAGCTATGGGAAAACTACGAAAGAGAGTTATTCAAGAACAGATATTTAGACCAAGAATAGTGTGGGCCCAATATGCATTCCGGCTAAACTGTTCTGAGCAGGTGGGGACGACGTACAGAAGACGCCTCAGTTGTCGAGCGCTTCCAGCTCGTCGATCAAGCCGCTGATCACGCCAAGCCCGATCTGCCAGAAGGCGGGATCGGTGGCATCGAGGCCGAAAGGCGCCAGAAGCTGCGAATGATGCTTGGTGCCGCCGGCGCGCAGCATCTCGAAATATTTGTCCTGGAAGCCGCGCTCGGCGTTCTGGTAGACCGCGTAGAGCGAGTTCACCAGACAGTCGCCGAACGCATAGGCGTAGACGTAGAAGGGCGAATGGATGAAGTGCGGGATGTAGGTCCAGAAGACTTCGTAGCCGTCGCGCAACTTTATCGCCGGGCCCAGACTTTCCGCCTGCACCTCCAGCCAGAATTGGCCGAGCCTGTCGGATGTCAGTTCGCCGTTGCGGCGCTCCGCATGCACCTTGCGCTCGAATTCGTAGAAGGCGATCTGGCGCACGACCGTGTTGATCATGTCCTCGACCTTCTGGGCGAGCATGGCCTTGCGCTCGCGCCTGTCGGTGGTCTGCTCGAGTAACGAGCGGAAGGTCAGCATCTCGCCGAAAACGGACGCCGTCTCGGCCAGCGTCAGCGGCGTCGAGGCCATCAGCGCGCCCTGGCCGCCGGCCAGCACCTGGTGCACGCCATGGCCAAGCTCATGCGCCAGCGTCATCACATCGCGCGGCTTGCCCATGTAGTTGAGCAGCACGTAGGGGTGCGCCGAAGGCACGGTCGGATGGGCGAAGGCGCCGGGGGATTTGCCTGGGCGCACCGGCGCGTCGATCCAGTTGCGGTCGAAGAAAGTCCGCGCGATCTCGGCCATCTCGGGCGAGAAGCGCTGATAGGCGGACAGCACCGTGTTCCTGGCCTCCTCCCAGCCAATCACCGCCTGCGGTGTCTCCGGCAACGGCGCGTTGCGGTCCCAGTGGTTCATCACCTCCATGCCCAGCCAGCGCGCCTTCATCCGGTAATAGCGGTGTGACAGGCGCGGATAGGCCTCGCGCACCGCCGAAGCCAGCGCATCGACCACACCGCGCTCGACGCGGTTGGCGAGATGGCGTGAATCGGCGATGTCCTCGAAACCGCGCCAGCGGTCCGAGATTTCCTTGTCCTTGGCCAGCGTGTTGGTGACCAGCGTGAAGGTGCGCAAATTCCTCCGGAAGGTCTGGGCGAGCGCCTCGGAGGCGCGGCGTCGCACCTCGCCGTCGGCATCCTGCAATCGGTTCAGGGCCGGTTCCAACGTCAGCTCCTCGCCGTCGACGTCGAAGCGCAAGTCCGTCATCGTCTCGTCGAACAGCCGGTTCCAGGCACCGCGCCCGGTGATCGACTTCTCGTGGAACAGCTGCTCGACGCGATCCTCGAGCTGATAGGGCTTGTCCAGGCGCAGATCGAGCACCCAGGGCCGGTAATGACCGAAAGCGGGGTCGGCGGCGAGCGCGCCCTCGATCGCCGCGTCGTCGATCAGGTTCAGTTCGAGCGCGAAGAACAGAAGATGCGCGCTGGCGTCGGTCATCTTCTCCTGGATGTCGCCATAGAGCTTGGCGCGCTGCGGATCGGCGGTGTTGCCGGCGTAGATGAGGCCGGCATAGGAGACGATGCGGCCGATCAGCTCTTCCAGAGCCTCATAGGCGACAAGCGCCTCGCCCAGCCTGCCTGCGCTGCCGCGCTCGGCCTCGGCGGACAGCGTGCCCTTCCAGCGGCTCTCGAAGGCGACCGCATCGGCGGCGGCTTTGGCGATGTCGCGCTTCAGCTCCGGCGCCTCCATGCCCGCATAGAGGTCGGCAAGATTCCATTCCGGCAGATCGCCAAGCTCGGCGGCGCCCTGACCGGAAGCTGGCGCCGCAGGCCGCCGATCAAACATCACGCGCATCGACAATACCTTCTTTTGAATCAAGTGGCCGGCCCAGGGCCAGAATCAAGGAGAACGGAGAAGCCGGTCAAATCCTAAGGAATTCGTTCACCGGGTTTTTTGAAACCTTATTTAGAACCCTGTGCCAAGATGGTCCATGGGGATATCAGGCGGGCGGCTCAAGACAGTCATGACAGGTTCCATACTCATAGTCGATGACGATCCCGTGCAGCGCCGGCTGCTCGAGGCGGCGGTGACGCGGTTCGGCCACACCGCAATCGTCGTCGACGGGGGCGCTGCCGGCCTCGACGCCCTCGACGGGCCCGGAGCCCGCGACGTGTCGGTGGTCATCCTCGATCTGGTCATGCCCGATCTCGATGGCATCGGCGTGCTCAAGGCGATGCGCGAGCGCGGCATCACCATCCCGGTCATCGTGCAGACCGCCCAGGGCGGCATCGAGACCGTGGTTTCGGCGATGCGCCACGGCGCCTTCGATTTCGTGGTCAAGCCGGCCTCTCCCGACAGGCTGCAGGCCTCGATCGCCAACGCGCTCAAGGTCGAGGCTGTCGAAGGCGAGGTTAAGCGCACGTCGCGCCGGCGCGGCGGGCTGCTGACCTTCAGGGACATGATCACGCACAGTCCGGCCATGGACAAGGTGATCCGCCTCGGCCAGAAAGCGGCGGCATCCAACATCCCGATCCTGATCGAGGGCGAATCCGGCGTCGGCAAGGAACTGGTGGCGCGCGCCATACAGGGCAGCGGCGACCGCCGCTCGAAACCTTTCGTCACCGTCAATTGCGGCGCCATTCCCGACAATCTGGTCGAATCGATCCTGTTCGGCCATGAGAAGGGCTCGTTCACCGGAGCCACGGAGAAGCACACCGGCAAATTCGTCGAAGCGCATTCGGGCACGCTGTTTCTGGACGAGATCGGCGACCTGCCGCTCGACGTGCAGGTCAAGCTGCTGCGCGCCGTCCAAGATGGCGAGGTCGATCCGGTCGGCGGCCGCGCCACGGTCCGGGTCGACATCAGGCTGATTTCGGCGACGCACCGCAATCTCCTGCAGCAGGTCAAGGACGGCAAGTTCCGCGAGGACCTGTTCTACCGGCTCAACGTCTACCCGATCTATGTGCCGCCATTGCGCGACCGCCGCGACGACATTCCCGATCTGGTCGCACATTTTATGGAGAAGGTGGCTCCGGCAGACCCGCGCCATCGCCTTCGGGGCATTTCGGCGGCGGCGCTCGCCGTGCTCCAGGCCTATGACTGGCCCGGCAACATCCGGCAGCTGGAAAATGCCGTCTTCCGCGCCTCGGTGCTGTGCGAAGGCGATGTGCTCGGCGTCGAGGATTTCCCGCAAATCCGCGCCCAGGTGGAGGGCACGGTCCGCCTCGATGGGGACATCGCGCCGGCCGGGCCGTCCTTGGCCGCGGAACCGCGTGACGATCGGGCCGGCGAGATCGTTCCGGCTGCCGAACCCGAATCGCCGATGCGGCTTCAGCCACGCTTCGGCACGCTGCGCGCGCTCGACGAACGCGGCAATGTGCGCGCCCTGGCGGATGTCGAACTGGAGATGATCAAGCTCGCCATCGATCACTACAACGGCCAGATGAGCGAAGTCGCCCGCCGCCTCGGCATCGGCCGCTCGACGCTTTACCGCAAGCTCAAGGAATACGGCATCGATCCGGAAACCGGCAGGCTCGACCGGCTCGCTTCCTGAGGGCGCTATCGCGCACAGCCGCCCGATGTCCGGCCTGAGAGCGGTCGGCCCGAGTGCGGTCACGCAAGGCCGGGACCAGCTTGCGCTGCCATCATGTCGCCGGTGCATTGACTGGACCGGAGTGTGGCGCGCCGATGGCGACGTCCCCGACGGTCCCGTTCACGCATTAAGGCTAACGGTAACAGATCGTGTTTCGGCCAAACGAGGAATCATGATCTAAACCAGCGGTTTACCAAGAAACCTTGTGGACAATTTTTGGCGGGATATCGCCACGGTCTTACCGCATTTCGGCTTCAATAAGCGATGATTAACCATTAGGATCGATATTCGGATGTGACAACGACACGTCCGTTTGGGCAAATCCGGGGACAAACGGCAGCCTGCAAGGCCTTTTGATTTGAACAGAATCGAACGACACACAAACGGGCGGCACTATCATTTGAGCGTCTGGCCGAAGTGGCTGGCGGCCATGATTGTCGCATTTGGTTTTCTTGCCGCTGCCGCAACCGGCGCCAGGGCCGAAGTGCGTTCGCTGAAGCTCTACCACCTCCACACGCACGAGAAGGCGGAGATCGTCTACAAGCGCAACGGCCGTTACGATCAGGCCGGGCTGAGGAAGATCAACATCATCCTGCGCGACTGGCGCCGCAACGAGCCGACCAAGATGGACCCGCGCCTGCTGGACCTGGTCTGGGAAGCCTATCGGGAAAGCGGCGCCACCGACTATATCCAGGTGGTTTGCGGCTATCGCTCGCCGTCGACGAACTCGATGCTGCGCAGTCGCAGCAAGGGTGTCGCCGAGAAGAGCCAGCACATGCTCGGCAAGGCGATGGACTTCTACATTCCGGGCGTGCCGCTGAAGAAGCTGCGCAATATCGGGCTCAAGATGCAGGGCGGCGGCGTCGGCTACTATCCGAGATCCGGTTCGCCGTTCGTCCACATGGATGTCGGCAATGTGCGCCATTGGCCCGGCATCAGCCGACAGGAACTGGTGAGCCTGTTCCCGAACGGCAAGACGCTGCACGTGCCGAGCGACGGCCGGCCGCTGCCTGGCTTTGAGCAGGCGCTTGCCTCATACAAGGCACGCAAGGGCTCCGGCGGCGCCGCCATCGAGCTGGCCAGCGCCGGCGGTGGTTCCAAAAGGTCCGGCGGACTCCTGGCTGCCTTCTTCGGCGGCGGCGACGACGAGGCCGACGACAGCGCCGATGTCGCATCGGCAGAGCCGGCGCCGAAGCCGAGAAGCGTGAAGCCGGTACCGGCGAGCACCGCCAAGAGCGGCACCCTGCCGGGGATCGCGATCGTGGCGCCCGAGAACGCCAAGCGCGCCGAGATCCCGCAGGTCGCCGAGGAGCAGGCCCCGGAGCCGGAAAAGGATACGCCCGAGACGATCATCGCGGCGTTGCCGGCACGCAGCATCCCGCTGCCCGATTTCGCGCCGCGGCCGAAAGTCGATGTCGGCGCGCAGCCGCCTGAAAATGTTCCCTTCGGCATGGCGGATGCGACGGCCAGCACCGAACAGACCGTGGCAACCGTGCAGACGCCGGCGAATATGCCTTTCGGCAAGGCTGATCCCTCGGCGGTCGCCGCCGATGCAGCGCAGGTTGCCGCCAACAACATACCTTTGCCGACATGGCGCCCCGAACACACGTTGCCGGCGGTGCTGGCGCCTGCGCCCAGCAAGGATGTGCTGATGGCGCTGGCCGAGACGGCCGAGCGTGGCAAGACCGCGACCGATGCCTTCTCGGTGCTGCCGAGCGCGCGGCCGGATATGACCAATATCGATGCGGCCAAGCCCGATGCGGTCAAGGCCGTGCTCGACGAGGCCGAGGCGCTTCCCGTGCAGGCTGACTATTATCGGGTTGCGTCGTTGTCCGAGCCTCGTTCGGCTTTCAACGACCCGTCCGGCGTCGATGCCGCATCGCCGCGCGAGGCCGTCGTCGCCCGCGCTGCCGGTTCCGATCCGGTCGCCGCGATCGGCGCCGGCGTGAAGACGACCCGCAAGGAGGCCAGAGCCACCGCCCGCGACCTCAAACCCGGTCCCAAGGCCATCGTGGTTGCCGCCGCACCGCAGGCCGCCCGCTGGGCGCTGACCAGCGGCGAGAATGTCGCGACGGTTTCGAGCGCCACGACGGCGCCGGGCTACGCCTACAACGTGGTCCACACGCCGCCGAGCGAGGTCTACACGGCCGGCTTCCAGCAGGGCGACCAGATGGCGGATGCCAACCGTTTCACCGGCAATGCCGTAAAATTCCTGTCCGTCGCGCGCTTCCAAACGAAGTAAAGACCGGGCATTCCGAAAGCCGCGCCGGGCAACCGGCGCGGCTTTTCGTTGTCAGCCGGCTGTGTGCGGGCACAACCGGCATGCATGAAGCCGGCCCCGGCCCCGCGGGATCACGGGTGCCTGAATTTCTCGTGAAAAGGTAAAAGCTGCCTGTTTCCCGGCTAGAATGGCTGCGTTCCAACCCCGGGGATATTCATGAAGAAGATCCTGTTGGCATCCGTCCTGGCGCTGGTGGCGGCATCGGCGGCTTTTGCTCTCTCGCAAGCCGAAACCGTGATCATCAAAAATGGCAAGCATCACTGCCGGACCAAGATGGTCACGCATTGGAAGCATCGCCACAAGGCGGTCGAGAAGGTCAGGGTCTGCAACTGACCGCCAAGACACCACTGACTATCATGGCACCAGACTAGCCCGATCGGCGCAAGCCGGCCGGGCTTTTTCGTGCCGCCCGGGATGGTTCAGTCGATGTCCAGCGCGGCCGCTTCGCCCGGCGCCAGAAGCCGCGCGGCATCGCGTGCAGGCGGCAACCCGAACTGACGCGCATACTCCCGGCTGAACTGCGAAGCGCTTTCATAGCCCACGGTAAAGGCAACCCGCGCGGCGTTTCCCGGCTGGGCCAGCAGCAGGTGGCGGGCCTCCAGCAGGCGGACCTGCTTCTGGTACTGGATCGGGCTCATCGCCGTCGCCGCCTTGAAGTGGCGATGAAACGCAGCGCTGCTCATATTGGCGAGCTCGGCCAACCGCCGCACCTCGATAGGCTCGTCATAGTGAGCCCGGATCCAGGCGGTCGCCCGGCGGATCTGTGACAAGCGGCTGTCGGCGCCGGCGAGCTGGCGCAACTTCGCGCCTTGCGGGCCTTGCAACAGGCGAAACAATATCTCGCGCTCGAGCAGGGGAGCGAGCACGGGAATCTCGGCGGGCCTGTCGAGCAGCCGCAGCATCCGGCGCCACGCGTCGAGCAGGTCGTCATTGGCCAGGTAGGTCATGAAATCGTCGCCACCGACGGCCGGCTCGTGCTCGATGAGCAGGGCTGCGATCGCCTTGACATCGAGGGCGAAGCCGATGGCCACATAGGGATGCGCGGTGCTCGCCTCGATCAGCTGGCTGGTGGCGGGTGTCTCGACTGCGTAGACGAAATAGCTGCCGGCTTGATAACGAAGCGTACGCTCGCCGATCAGCACCGATTTCGTGCCTTGCAGCACGAACAGCGCCGTCGGCTGACAAAGCTCGGGCATAGGCGGCGTCGGGACCTCGCTGCGGCCGATCGTAACGCGAGGGATCGCCGTCCTTGTCCGCCGCCCATGCGCATGGCGGCCGGCGATGGCGATCAATTCCAGCAGCGCCTCTCTCATCGTTTCAGCATTGCCGATCCGCGTGGGCCGCGCAACCAGGTGAGAGGATCAGGCAAGAGCAAGAGAGTTTTCGGCGCGCGAGGCGGGCCGCAATCCGCCATCTCTAAGGCGCGTCGCGTTTGGCGACGTGTTTTGGGCCTTTGTTTTATGCATGTCGTTTTCCCGGACCGGGCCACTTCCAGGCGACAGGCGTCAGGCCTCCACAAAGGAGATTTGGATATGACGACATCGAAGCGCGCACTGGTGACCGGCGCCAACAAGGGCATCGGCCTGGAGACCGCACGGCGCCTGGCGGCAACGGGATTCAAGGTCTGGCTCGGCGCCCGCGACGCCGCACGCGGCACCGCAGCGGCACAGGCGCTGCGCAGCGAAGGGCTCGACGTCGAGTGGCTCGAACTCGACGTTGTCGATGACGAAAGCGTGGCGGCCGCCGCCAGGACCGTCGCGGCGCGGGTAGCCAGCCTCGACGTGCTGGTCAACAATGCCGGCATTGCTCCTGGATATGTCGACGCGCTCGGCCCCGACGAGCGCTATGAGCTGCCGCCGAGCCGGGAGAATATCGCCGACATCAAGGCCACCTATGATGTCAACGTCTTCGGCCCGATCCGGGTCACCCAGGCATTCCTGCCGCTCTTGCTGGCATCGCCCGCCGGCCGCATCGTCATGGTGAGCAGCTATATCGGCTCGATCGCACGCGCGCAGGACGCAACAGGCGAAAACCAGTCGCCCAACATAATGGGCTATGGCAGCTCCAAGACGGCGCTCAACGCGATTACGGTGGCGTTCGCCAGGGAGCTCGCGCCGCGCGGCATCAAGGTGAATGCCGCTGCTCCCGGCTACACCGCGACCGATCTCAACGGGCACAGGGGCGGTCGCACGGTGCGGCAGGCAGCCGAGATCATCGTGCGCCTGGCGACGCTCGATGCCGATGGTCCGACTGCCGGCTATTTCGACGAGAATGGCCCGCTGCGCTGGTGAACGCGAAAGCGCTTATCCGGCGAGCTTGCTCGCGGCGCGTGCGAGAGCTTCGATTTCGTCCCACCTGCCGGCCTTGACCATGTCGTCGGGGGCGACCCAGGAGCCGCCGACGCAGATGACATTGGGCAGGCTGAGATAGTCGGCCGCGTTCTTGCCGGTGATACCGCCGGTCGGGCAGAATTTCACGTCGGCGAGCGGCGAGGCGAATGCCTTCAGCGAGGCGATGCCGCCGGACTGCTCGGCCGGGAAGAACTTCAGGAAGCGCAGCCCGGCTTCGCGCGCGGCCATGATCTCGCCGGGGGTGATGGCGCCGGGCAGCAGCGGAACCTCGCTGTCGGCGGCGCCTGCCAGAAGCTCGCGGGTTATGCCCGGGCTGACGATGAATTGCGAGCCGGCGGCGGCCGCCTCATCGAACTGGCGGGCATCCAGAATGGTGCCGGCACCGACGATGGCTTCCTCGACCTCGCCGGCCACGCGTCGGATCGCTTCCAGCGCATCCGCGGTCCTGAGCGTGATCTCGATCGCCGGCAGGCCGCCGCGTGCCAAAGCGCGGGCCAAGGGCACGGCATTGGCAACTTCAGCGATCTTCAGCACCGGGATGACCGGCTGGCCATTGAGCAGCGACAGGAGTTTTTCGGTCTTGCTAGGCATCTTCTTCTCCATATCGTTGTCAATTCAACCGATTAGCAGACTGATATTTTCCTGTCCACGCAACCGGGCGTGTCGTGATGTCACGCACGCCGGGTAGCTTACGGGCTCTTCCGGAACAGGACCATGACAGGCCGTCAAACCCGTTTCACCTTGAAACGGCTTTTACGAGCGTCTAGTTGCTCTGGCAATGACACCGTCCGCGCCATCCCAGCCTGTCCGCGTCGCCGCGCTCTACAAATTTGCCCGGCTCGACGCCTTCCAGGCGCTGCGGGCGCCACTGGCTGCCTTCTGCTGTGGGCGCGGCATCAGGGGTACGCTGCTTCTGGCGCATGAAGGCATCAACGGCACGGTCGCCGGCAGCGATGCGGCGATTGCCGAACTGATCGAACATCTCGAAACCATCGACGGGCTGTCCGGCCTCGAGGTGAAATACAGCAGCGCCGCGCAAATGCCCTTCCACCGCATGAAGGTGCGGCTGAAACGCGAGATCGTCACCATGGGTGTCGAAGACATTGACCCGGCGAAGAGTGCCGGCACCTATGTCGCGCCGGCCGACTGGAACGCGCTGATTTCCCAACCCGACACGATCGTCATCGACACGCGCAACGCCTACGAAGTGTCGATCGGCACCTTCAAGGGCGCCATCGATCCGGCGACCGCGAGCTTTCGCGAATTCCCGGCCTGGGTGGAAGAGCACCGCGCGGAACTGGAAGGCCGCAAGGTCGCCATGTTCTGCACTGGCGGCATACGCTGCGAGAAGGCGACGGCCTATGTCAGGTCGCTTGGTCTCGAGGAGGTGTTCCATCTCAAGGGCGGCATCCTGAAATACCTCGAAGAGGTGCCGGCCGAAGACAGCCTGTGGCAAGGCGAATGCTTCGTCTTCGACGAACGGGTTTCGGTGTCGCACGGCCTCGCCGAGGGCGACGCCGAGCTGTGCCGCGCCTGCCGGCATCCACTGACCTTGGACGAGCTGACATCGCCGAAATTTGCCGCCGGCGTCTCCTGCCCGCATTGTTTCGACGCTCGGTCGGACGACGACCGCCAGCGCTATGCCGAGCGCCAGCGGCAGGTCGAGCTGGCGCAGGCGCGGGGCAGGGGACCGCATATCGGGTCCTGATCAAGGCGCCTGGGCCGGGGCAAAGCGGCCGCCCGTCATTGCAATGTCAGGTTTCGGGACCTACGTCTTCGGCGTTCGAAACCTGCCCGTTCGGCCGGGCAATCCTGGAGGCATTGATGTTCGATCCCAAGAAGCTTCTCGACGATCTGCTCGGCTCGCAAATTCCCGGCACCGGCGGCACGGTCCGCGACAAGGCCGGACAGGCGGTGCAGATGGCCAAGGACAATCCTCTTGCGGCGGGCGCGCTGGCCGCGGTGCTGCTTGGAACCGGCGCCGGGCGCCAGGTCACCGGTGCCGCCGTCAAGCTCGGCGGGTTGGCAGCGATCGGTGGCCTCGCCTACAAGGCCTACCAGAACTACAAGGCCGGCAATGCACCCGAGCAGGCGCCGGCGGCCGGCGAACCGGAATTGCTGCCGCCGCCGAAGGACACTGCGTTCCACCCGTCGCAAGCGCCGCAGGGCGAGGACGAATTCACGCTGACCCTGGTGCGGGCGATGATCTCGGCGGCCAAGGCCGACGGCCATGTCGACGATGAGGAGCGCAAGAAGATCGCCGGCAAGCTGAGCCTCGCGGGGATCGGTTCCGATGCGGAAAAATTCCTGATGGCGGAGCTGGAGAACCCGCTCGACCTCGACACGCTGGTGGCCGGCGCCAAGACCGACGCGCAGAAGCTTGAGCTCTACACCGCGTCGCGCCTTACAATCGATCCCGACACACGCGCCGAGCGCGGCTATCTCGATCTGCTCGCGGGCCGGCTCGGCCTGCCGGATGCGCTGATCGACCATGTCGAGGCAACGGTTTCGGCGGTCAAAGTGCCGGCTGCCAAGGCCGGGACCTCACCCAATCCACGCTGGTAGGCCAAAACGGAACAGGCGGGCCTTCGTGGCGTTAACCTCTCGTTAACCCAGGAAGCGCATGATTCTAGACAGTCGGATCGGCTTTCCTCCTCCCAAGTCCGGTCCAGATCAGGGCGGTCGCCAATGACCGCCCTTTTTTTGTCGGCCCTCCGTGCTTCTCCCAAAAACGAATTGCGCTTTTCGGTACCCGGCCAGGCTCCGAACCCTTGATAGGAATTTTTTCCTTGACGGGGTGACGGCAACTATGGTAGATATTTGGTTATGGTGCTGAGTTGCGCCAGGGACTCGCCGCAGGCGGGTTTTCCGTTCAATGCTCCCTCGACAGCGCGCGGTCGAAGGCCGGACGAAACCTGTCAGCTTGGATTCGTTGCCCTGGACACCAGCGTCCCGCTTGCCATCGCCGCCGTCATTTGCGATGCCTTTTGCCCCTGGACCACCTGAAAATCAGTCGAGCCAAATGCGGCGCAGCCGGAGGATATCTGCCATGACCGAAAAAACCGCCATCGTCACCGGCGCCGGCACGGGCATCGGCAAGAGCGTCGCCACCGCGCTGCTCAAAGCCGGCTGGAACACCGTGTTCTGCGGACGCCGGAAGGCGCTGCTGGACGAGGCGATCGCCGCGGCCGAGCAGACGGATGCCAAGGCACTGGCTGTCGCCTGCGACATCAGCAAGCCCGGCGAGGTCGATGATTTGTTCGAGACGGTGGCGGAGGCGTTCGGCCGCGTCGACCTGCTCTTCAACAATGCCGGCATGGGCTACAAGTCGGCGCCGATCGACGAGATCCCGGTCGAGGTGTGGAACGATATTGTGGGCGTAAACCTCACCGGTTCGTTCCTGTGCGCCCGCGCGGCCTTCCGCGCCATGCGCAAGCAGAAACCGATGGGCGGCCGCATCATCAACAACGGCTCCATCTCGGCCTACGCGCCGCGCCCGGGATCGGTGCCCTATACCGCGACCAAGCATGCCATCACTGGGCTGACCAAGACGCTGGCGCTCGACGGCCGCCCCTACGACATTGCCTGCGGCCAGATCGACATCGGCAATGCGCTGACCGACATGGCGCAACCGATGACGGTCGGCGTGCCACAGGCCAACGGCTCCATTGCCGCCGAAGCGGTGATGGACGTCCAGCACGTGGCCGACGCCGTCGTCCACATGGCCAGCCTGCCGCTCGAGGCCAATGTGCTGTTCATGACCGTGATGGCGACCAAGATGCCGTTCGTGGGCAGAGGCTGACGAAGCCTTTATTTTTGCGCAATTCCCAAGGGAAAGCGCTACGCGCTTTTCCCGGGAAAACCTCTACGCACTTTTTCTGGAGTTGCCTTAGGCCCCCGCCAGCGCCACGCCCGGCAGATAGAGCGCGATCGGGCGGATCTCGTAGACGGCGGTCGGGTTGACGCGGCGCAGATCGCGCGCGATGGCGATCGCGTCATCGCGCTTGGCGCAATCGACGACATAGAGGCCGAGAAGCTGTTCCTTGGTCTCGGCGAAGGGGCCGTCGATGACGATCCCGTCGCCGGGTCCGCGCAAGGTGCAGGCCGACTGGGTCGCTCCAAGCCGCGCCGAGGGGCCGAGGCTGCCGTTCGCATAGAGCCCGTCGTGGATCTTGAGCAGGTCGGTCATCAGTGCCGCATCTTCCTGCGGCGTCAGTGCCTTGATCGCGTCTTCCACGTGATAGGCAAGAATTGCATAAAACATCGAGGCACCCCATTTCGATCCTGATCCAACGATCGTAGCGGCTCCCCGCACGCAGGCACAGTCTTTGGCCTTGCGCCTCCCGACGCATCATGACATTGCCATGCCGCCAGCGGCAATCGATGCGGACTCGCGGCGAACGCCGGAGGCCTCACTTGGCCAGGAACGCTCCGATCCTGTCCAGCGCGCGCAAAATGTTCTCCTCGGAATTGGCGTAGGAGAGCCTGACATAGCCCTCGCCGAGAATGCCGAAATCGGGGCCGCCGATCAGTGCCACGCCGGCGTCGTCGAGCAGGGCGGAGGCCAGTTGCTTCGCCTTCCAGCCGGTCTTCGACACGTTGGGGAAGGCATAGAAGGCGCCCTTGGGCGTGATGCAGGATATGTTTGGCAGGGCGTTCAGTCCCTCGACCACGATCTTCCTGCGGCGATCGAAGGCGCGCATCATCTTTTCGACGTCGTCCTGCGGGCCGTCTATGGCGGCGATGCCGGCGAATTGGCTGGGCGCGTTAACGCAGGACCAGCAATTGACCGCCAGCTTGCGCACCTTGTCGTAGAGATGGGCGCCCTTGTCGCCGTTCGGCCAGATCGACCAGCCCATGCGCCAGCCGGTCATCGCCCAGGTCTTCGACCAGCCGTTGAGCACGATCAGCCGGTCGCGGATTTCGGGAAACTCGAGCAGCGAGCAGTGTTTTTCGCCATCATAGGTCATCACGTCATAGATTTCGTCGGAGAGGATGGCCACTTGCGGATGTGCCTCCAGTCCCTTGACCAGCTTCTCGATCTCGGCCCGCGGCGTGACGCCGCCGGTCGGGTTGGCCGGCGAATTGAGGATCAGGAGCCGCGTCTTCGAGGTGATCAGCGCCAGCGTCTCATCGGCCGAGAAGGCAAAGCCGTTCTCCTCGCGCATCGGCACGGGGATGGGTGCCGCACCGGTGAACTCGATCATCGAGCGGTAGATGGGAAAACCGGGATCGGGATAGAGGATCTCGGCGCCAGGTTCGCCGAACATCAGGATGGCGGCGAACATGGTCGGCTTGCCGCCGGGCAGGATCATCACCGCCTCGGGCGATACCTCGACCCCGGTCGTGGTCAGCGTGCGGCGCACCACCGCCTCGCGCGTCGCCAACAGGCCGTTCGCCGGCGTGTAGCCGTGGTGGCCGTCGCGCAGCGCCTTGATCGCCGCCTCGACAATGTGCTGCGGCGTCTTGAAGTCGGGCTGGCCGATGCCGAGATTGACGATGTCGCGGCCTTGTTGGGCGAGTGCCGTGGCCCTCGCGAGCACGGCGAAGGCGTTTTCCTCGCCGAGACGATCGAAGGCCGAAATCGTGTGGAGCATTTTTCCCGTCCGTGTGGTTCTTGCTATGCGGTTGCGTTTTTGTGAGCTTCGGCCCGCAAAAGTCAAACGGATTGGAGCTTTCGGTGTCGGAAAATCTCAAGGACTGGCAACCGCGTCCGCGCCCGGAGCGCAAGGTGCTGGAGGGCCGCTATGTCAGGCTTGAGCCGCTGAGCGCCGCGAAGCATGGCGATGGCCTCTATGAAGCGTCTTCCGTGGCCGACGTCGATGGCCGCTTCGCCTGGCTGCCCGACTATCCGCCGGAAACCCGCGCCGCCTTCCAGCCTTGGCTGGACAAGGTGGAGGCGAGCGAGGATCCGCTGTTCTTCGCCGTCATCGACAAACCGAGCGGCAAGGTCGCCGGGCGCCAGACGTTGATGCGCATCGATCCGGCCTATGGCGTCATCGAGATCGGCAACATCTATTGGGGGCCGCTCATCGCGCGCAAGCCGGCGGCGACCGAGGCGCAATTCCTGTTCATGAAATACATTTTCGACGAGCTCGGCTATCGCCGCTACGAATGGAAATGCAACAACCGCAACGAGCCGTCGAAGCGCGCAGCGGAACGGTTCGGCTTCAAGTTCGAGGGCATTTTCCGCCAGCACCTGATCGTCAAGGGTGAAAACCGCGACACCGCATGGTATTCGATCATCGACAAGGAATGGCCGGCCTTGCGCAAAGCCTACGAGGCGTGGCTCGATCCGGCCAATTTCGACGGTGCCGGCCAGCAGAAACGACGGCTCGAGGATTTTCGCGCGGAATTCGGCGCTTGAGCTGAATCCGGGCATGGGAGTTTGCCATTGGCGCACAGTGACGACGACAGCCGGCACGACGGCAGCCGGCACGACCACAGCGGGCACGGCTACAGCGGGCACGGCCACAGCGCGCATAGTCATGGCTCGACCGACAAGAAGCGCGTTTTGATCGCGGCCTGCCTGACGGCGGGCTTCATGGTGGCGGAGGCGCTTGGCGGTCTTTTCACCGGCTCGCTGGCGCTGCTGGCCGATGCCGGCCACATGCTTGCCGACGCCATTGCGCTCGGCCTTGCCTGGTACGCGTTTCATCTTGCGGACCGGCCGGCGACCGTCCGCCTGACCTATGGCTTCGGCCGGGTCAAGACGCTGGTGGCCTACACCAACGGCATCGCCATCTTCGTCATCGCGCTGTGGATCGTCTACGAGGCGTGGGAGCGCCTGCAGACGCCGGCGCCGGTGCTGGGCGGGCCGATGCTGGTGGTGGCGATCCTCGGCCTGCTGGTCAACATCGGCTCCTTCCTGGTGCTGCATGGCGGCGACCGTGAGAGCCTCAACATGCGCGGCGCCATACTGCATGTGCTCGGCGACCTGCTCGGCTCGGCCGCGGCAATCGTGGCGGCGATCGTCATTCTGGCGACCGGCTGGACCCCGATCGATCCGATCCTGTCGGTGCTGGTCTCGCTGCTGATCCTGTCCACGGCATGGTCGCTGATGCGCGCGGCCGCCCACGTCCTGCTCGAAGGGGTGCCGCCGAGCCTCGACCGGGACCTGATCGCCAGCGACATCGCGACGACGGTCCAGGGGGTGCGCGAGGTGCACCACATGCATATCTGGTCGATCGACGGCACCAGCAGCATGGCGACGCTGCATGCCTGCCTCAACGAGGGCGTGGACGCGCACAAGGCGGTCAGCGCGATCAAGAAGCGGCTTGCGTCGGAGCATGGCATCAGCCATGCCACGGTGGAACCTGAATTCGGCCAGTGCGCCGACGACGGCGACGAGCACGACCATGGTCATGACCATGATCACCACCAGGGGCATGACGCGGCTTTGCATCATGGCCACCATCACTGACGCAGGGAACCCAAGCGCCTTGAATCCGAGCTCGACGACCCCTGGCCACGCCGGGACAGCATAATGGATCGCGATACCAAGAACGCCGCCATCGCCGCGCTGTCGATCATGCTGCTGTTCGGCATTGCCGTTTATTTCCTGCCAAACATCATGCTGGCCCTCGGCGGCCTTTCGACCGTGCTCGCCGGCATCTTCGGCACCGCGTTCGTGCTGGCGTTTTTCTTGGTGTTCTGGCTGCGCGCGCGCAGCCAACGCAAAAATCAGAGCAAATAAGGGAAGTTCGACATGCGCATTCTGATCACGGGCGCCGCCGGCATGGTCGGCCGCAAGCTCATTGCACGGCTGGCAAAGGACGGCAGGCTGCGCGGCCAGAAGATCTCCGCGCTCGACCTGCACGACATCGTACCGCCACAGGCGCCGGCCATCGATGGCGTCAGCATCCACAGCCATACCGGCGATCTCGCCGAGGCGGGCGCCGCCGAGAGGCTGGTCGCGTCGCGGCCCGACGTCGTGTTCCATCTCGCCGGCATCGTATCGGGCGAGGCGGAAGCCAATTTCGATCTCGGCTACCGCGTCAATCTCGACGGCACGCGCGCCTTGTTCGATGCCGTCCGCCTGGCTGGGTTTGCGCCGCGCGTCGTGTTCACCTCGTCGATCGCGGTGTTCGGCGCGCCGTTCCCGGACGTCATTCCCGATGAATTCCACACTACGCCGCTGACCTCCTACGGCACGCAGAAGCAGATGAGCGAGGCGCTGCTGGCCGACTATTCCAGGCGCGGCTTCTTCGACGGCATCGGCATCCGGCTGCCGACCATCTGCGTGCGGCCGGGCAAGCCGAACAAGGCGGCCTCCGGCTTCTTCTCCGGCATCATCCGCGAGCCGCTGAACGGTCAGGAGGCGATCCTGCCGGTGCCGCGCACCGTCGTCCATACCCACGCCAGCCCACGCTCGGCGGTGAATTTCCTGATCCATGCGGCCGGGATCGACGGCGCCGCCGTCGGGCCGCGCCGCAACCTGACGATGCCAGGCGTCGCCGTCACCGTCGGCGAGCAGATCGAGGCGCTGGAACGCATCGCCGGGCCGAAGGCGGTGAGCCTGATCCGCGAGGAGCCGGACGAGACGATCTGGGCGATCGTCAAGGGCTGGCCGACGCGGTTCGAGGCGCGGCGGTCAAGGGAACTCGGCTTCAGTGCCGAGAAGAGCTTTGACGAGATTATCCGCGCTCATATCGAGGATGAACTCGGCGGCAAGGTGTATTGATATTCAGGTGATGCCGGCCTGCGAACGGCTGATACCTGCGCTTCCGGTGCTCACGTACTTTAAGTACGCTCCGCTCCGGTTCTCGATATCAACCGTTCTCGGCACGGCCTGACCTGAATCTCAACACACCTTGGGGCGCTACTTCCGGGTCAAACGCCACCCGTCAGGCTCGCCGACAGCAGCAGCAGTCCGAACAGGAACACGAAGGCGGCGCCGCCGATCTCGACGATCGAATGGATGCGGTTGCCCATGCGGCCGTCGCCGGCGAAATACACCGCCCAGTTCTTTGCGGTCACCGCGATCGTGGCCAGCGCCGAGACGGTTATGGCGGTGCCGATCGACATCGCCAGCACCGACAGCAGGCCGCCGAGCCACAGGCCATTGAGCAGGGCGAAGCTGAGCACGATCAGCGCGCCGGAGCAGGGGCGGATACCGACCGCGGCCACCGCCGTCCAGGCGGTGCGCCAGTCGAAGCGGTCGCCGGACAGCAGCGCCGGATCTGGCGCATGCGAGTGGCCGCAGGTCTCGCAGACCTCGCCCGCCGCGTGCGCGTGATCGTGCGCGCCATGATCGTGGTGATGGTCATGCGCGCCGTGGTCATGGTGATCGTGCGAATGGTCATCCCCATGGTCGTGATGTTCATGCCCATGCAGCGCGTTCGCCGAATGGCTGTGAGCGGCATGCGAATGGCCCGTGTGACCTGTATGACCGGCATGCGAATGGCCCGCATGGGAATGCCCCGCGTGAGCCGCCGACAGGCTGTAGGCGGGACCTCTGCCGAACAGGCGCAGGACGGAGGGGCCGAGCTTGCGCCACAGCAGCCAGGCGCCGAACAGGGTGACGAAGACGAAGCTCATGATCTCCATGAACCAGGCCGCGTCGGTCATCGAGACGGCGGTGCCGCGCAGGACGAAATAGGCGACTGCCATGACCGCGACCGCGGTCAGGCCCTGCAGCAGGGCCGAGACGAACGACAACAGGATGCCACGCCGCAGCGCCACTTCGTTGGCGACCATGTAGGACGAGATCACCGCCTTGCCGTGGCCGGGGCCGGCGGCGTGGAAAATGCCGTAGGCGAAGGACAGGCCGATGAGCACCCAGAGCTTGCTGTTGTCCTGGCGCATCGCCTTCATCGCCGTGGCGAGCGCGCGATAGAATTCCTGCTGCCGCAGATTGATCCACATCAGGATGTGGGCGAACGGGCCGGTGGTCGGCGCCATGCCATCGTTGACGCCGATGCCGAGCGAGCTCTGGGCATGAGCCGAGCCGGCGAAATGCACCATCGCGAAGCTGATGGCCAACAGGCCGAATGCCAAACGCAGGGATGGTCTCATCACCGGGTTCATCCTTCTGGCTGACAGGTCAGTTCGAGCTTGGTGGCAAAGATCTTGCTCATGTCGGTGCCTGTCGGGTCGTTGAAGAAGGCGTCCGTCAGGGTCTTCTGGTTTTCCTTGATGGCCTCATCCGGGTCGGGGCGGACCACCTTGTCGGTGCAGTTCGGGGGCAGGCCCTCGACCGTGATGTTGGCGTCCTCGGTGAAGTCGATCGCCGTGTAGAAGGTCGGATCGTAGACGCCGATATCGATCTTGCCGGTGAGCTTGATCGGCGCCTTTGGTTCGGACTCGAACAGGATGATCAGCTGGTCGTTGTCGAAATTGGCCATCAGATGCGGCGGCGGCGTCATCGGCACGTCCTTGCCGTCCTGGGTGACGAGCTGGAAGTAGTTGAATTCGGCCAGCGAGGCGTGGACCGTGTCCGCGACCTCCTTCAACTCCTTGTCGTCAAGCTTCAGGTCGGAATTCTTGTCAAACTCCATCATGACAGTGCTGGAAAACAGATCATCGAAGCGCCAGAGATGGCGCAGCGCTTTCACGCTTTGGTGATCCGGGGAGAGGATCACGTCGAGGCGGGCCTCGGCGAAAACGTGCGGATGCACCTCGGCCGGTCCAACGGCGGCCAATGTCGCCGCCAGGGCCGAAGCCAGCATGATTGCGTGCCGTTTCAGATGCATTCGCGGTCGCGATTCCCTTGGCTTCGGAGAGAAGTGGACAGTTACCAGAAAGGGGGCGAAAATGGGACCGCGCCGCAATTGAAGGCGGTCATGCGGTTTCGCGCGTCCTGAACCACTGGACCAGGAAATCGACGAAGACACGCACCTTGGCGGGCAAATAGCGCCGGTGCGGATAGACGGCGAAAATGCCGGCACCCGACAGGGTGCGGTCATCCAGCACCGTCACCAGCCGGCCGCTCGCAATATCCGGCACGGCGATGAAATCCGGCAGGATGGCAAATCCCAACCCCGACAGGGCAGCAGCCCGTGCCGCCATCGGGCTGTTGACTTCGATCGGGCCGGAGACCGAGACGCTCACCGTATCCTCGCCGTCTCCCTTGAATTGCCAGTTGTTCAAGCCGCGGCCATTGGTGTCGACGATGCAGGGCATGCGGCCGAGATCCTGCGCCCGTACCGGCATGCCATGTTTTGCGATGAGTTCGGGAGATGCGCACAGCCGCGTCGAGAACGGCGCCAGACGCCTGGCGATCAGCGACGAGTTCTCCAGGCGCGAGATGCGCACCGCGAGATCGAAGCCTTCCTCGACGAGGTCGACGAAGCGGTCGTCCAGCTGGATGTCGAGCACGATGTCGGGATATTGCTTGGCGAAGTCGATCAGCGACTGGCCGATCGGCGCGTCGGCGAAGGTGCGCGGCGCAGACAGCTTGATCCTGCCGCGCACATCGCCGGAGGATTCGCGCACGGCGTCGGCAAGACTGTCGACCTCGCGCACGATCTCGGAGGCGCGGCGATAATAGGTGTGGCCGGCCTCGGTCATCGAGAACTGGCGGGTGGTGCGGTTGAGCAGCAGCGCGCCGAGCTCGTCCTCCAGCTCGCGCACATATTTCGACAGCAGCGCCTTGGAGCGGCCGATCTTGCGCGCCGCCGCCGAAAAGCCCTCGGCCTCGACCACGTCGATGAAGGCGCGCATGCGGGTCAGTGTGTCCATGAATCAGGCCTTTCGTGCGGCATCGAGATTTCGGCCGAGCCGTATCAGGGCAATGTCGCCGCCGGAAGGGCCAGCGACAGGCCCGACCACCGATAGCTTGCGAGGGTGCCGAAGGGCGTCGAGAGGGGCGTGCGTGCCTGTCATCGTTCGATATCCGGATACGGTGAAACCAACATTGTTCGATGCCGGAATTTTTACAACCTGCGATACGATTTTTATTGATTGTGAATCTCTCTGCCCCTATATCGCGCTTGCCCAAAGTCGCACGTGCCTGTGGGTGTCCGCCGACCCTCTGAATGGTGAGGGAAATCGGTAAGGTAACTGGAGCCAACCCCTCCAGTCGGTTTAGCGGCCAACCGCCAGACCGAGGACACCTTGAAGCAACGACGGTGCGGGCCTTTCTGGTTCTCTGCCGGTTGTCCAAAGACCGGGGTTACTGAAGAGGCACACCATCATTGCCGGCAGTGCGGAACGGGGTTCTCCCAGTCCAAGCCAAGGCAGACAAAGCGAACCGAAGCCGGGCAAGGCCAAGGTTCATCGCCGCGAGACGGCGTTTCATGGTTCCGGGGTCTCCACCGGCTGGTTCCATGGATTTCCGTCCCGCCTTTGTCCACCGCGTGTTCGCGAGGCCGACAGCCCGCGTCCGCACCCTTGTGCGCGCCGAAAGGCGTGATGGAGAAACCCGATGGCCACGCAGCGCATCCTCGACTTCCTCGCCACCCGACGTCCGACCGGTCCTTGCCTCGTCGTCGACCTTGATGTCGTGCGCGACAATTTCCGCGCCTTCGAGAAGGCGCTGCCCGATTCCAGGATCTACTATGCGGTGAAAGCAAACCCGGCGCCGGAAATCCTGCGCCTCCTTGCTGCGATGGGCTCGTCCTTCGACACCGCTTCCGTTGCCGAAGTCGAGATGGCGATGGACGCCGGTGCGCCGGCGGACCGCATCTCCTTCGGCAACACCATCAAGAAGGAGCGCGACATCGCGCGCGCCTACCAGCTCGGTATCAAGCTGTTCGCCGTCGATTGCGTCGAGGAGGTCGAGAAGATCGCCCGCGCCGCTCCAGGCGCCCGCGTGTTCTGCCGCGTGCTGACCGATGGCGAGGGCGCCGAATGGCCGCTGTCGCGCAAGTTCGGCTGCGTGCCTGCGATGGCTGTCGACGTGCTGCGCCATGCCAAGGCGCTCGGGCTCGACGCCTATGGCGTGTCGTTCCATGTCGGCTCGCAGCAGACCGACCTGACGGCCTGGGATCGCGCGCTGGCCGACGCCAAGACCGTGTTTTCGACGCTCGCCGAGGAAGGCATCGTCTTGAAGATGGTCAATATGGGCGGCGGCTTCCCGACGCGCTACCTGCGCGACGTGCCGGCGGCCCAGGCTTACGGCCAGGCCATCTTCTCGGCGCTGCGCAAGCATTTCGGCAACGCCATTCCCGAGACCATCATCGAGCCGGGCCGCGGCATGGTCGGCAATGCCGGCGTCATCAAGTCGGAAGTCGTGCTGATCTCGAAGAAGGC
The DNA here is from genome assembly GCF_020165355.1 of Mesorhizobium sp. BR1-1-6. Lineage (NCBI taxonomy): Bacteria > Pseudomonadati > Pseudomonadota > Alphaproteobacteria > Hyphomicrobiales > Phyllobacteriaceae > Mesorhizobium > Mesorhizobium sp. BR1-1-6. The sequence continues at coordinate 48,641 of NZ_JAIUHZ010000002.1, forward strand.
GGACAACGACAATGTGCGCTGGGTGTTCCTCGACATCGGCAAATTCGGCGGCCTGGCCGAGACGATGGACGAGGCGATCCGCTATCCCCTAGTGACCGCGCATGACGGCACGGAAACCGCGCCTTGCGTGCTCGCCGGCCCGACCTGCGATTCGGCGGACGTGATGTATGAGAAGACGCCCTATCCGCTGCCTCTGTCGCTGACCATCGGCGACGAGGTGCTGATCGAAGGCACCGGGGCCTACACGACCACCTATTCGGCGGTCGCCTTCAACGGCTTCGAGCCTCTCCGATCCTACGTGATCTGACGGTTCGAAAGAACCGTCGGATCATCCCAGGTGGGCGTTTGTCGCCCATCCGGGCTCGCCTGTGGAACAGTCTCCGCTCGTGAATGGATCGCGGAAATGGACATTGCAAATTTCGTTGTCGAAGGCGCTGCGCGCGACATCTCCCCTTCAGAGGTGGAGATGGTCACGAACTGGCCGGAGGGGTTTGTCTCAGCCGCCTCGACGTCTCTTGGACCGCATGGGGCTAGCGCTTCACGCGCGGCGAACCCCTCTGTCGCCTTCGGCGACATCTCCCCCTCGAGGGGGGAGAGTGCCCGTGCTTTCGCCATCGTTGCCGAAACGCCTGATGACATCGCGGCGCGCGAGGCGTTGCTCGATGCCGCCATGGGGCCGAAGCGCAAGACGAAGTCGTCGGAGAAGCTGCGGCGGGGCCGGCGGCCCTCGGAAGGCCTGGCTTTCGTCGCGCGCGACGCATCGGGCGCCGTGATGGGCACGGTGCGGCTCTGGGACGTCACGCTGGGCGAGGGCGGTCCGGCAGCACTGTTGCTTGGGCCCCTGGCGGTCGCTCCTTCGCTCAAGAGTGCCGGCATCGGCTCGGCGCTGATGCGCCATGCGGTCGCCGAAGCCGCGCGTCTCGGCCACGCGGCGATCCTGCTGGTCGGCGACGCGCCCTATTACGGCCGCTTCGGCTTCTCAGCCGCAAAGACCGGTTCGCTGGCCATGCCCGGCCCGTATGAGCGGCATCGGCTGCTGGCGGTGGAACTGGTGGAGGGCGCGCTCGACGGCGTCCATGGCACGCTGAAGGCCGCGGGGCGCAAGCTGAAGACGCTGGCGGCCTGAGGCGCTGAGCCCCAAACGAACGAAAAACGCCGCCCGAAACGGCGGCGTTTTCGTCCCGAGAACAGTCTCGGCGGTCTTCTGTCTCAGCCGATCAACTGGCTGAGCGCCATGGCGACAGACATGTCGCCTTCGACCTTTATCTTGCCGGTCATGAACGCCATGGTCGGGTTGAGATCGCCCGATATCAGCGAGTCCAGATCGTCGAGCGAGAGCTTGATGGTACAGTCGGCGGGGCCGTCGGCGGTCGAGACATCGGCGCCGTCGATGACGATGACGCCATCGCCGCCGGTGTCGAATTTCACGGAACGATCGAACCCGCTGCTGGCCACGCGCGACCTGATCTTGTCGGCAATCTCCTGAACGCTCACGCTGTTCTCCTGTCTGGTTGCATCTGCCTGTTCGGTTGCATCTGCTTATCTGGTTGCATCTGTCGCGCCACGACACATCGATCCGCCCGAGGGCCATGCATCTTCGCGGCCACGGTCGCTGCCGCATATAGCTTTGGATTGACGTTTACGTCAACGCGGATTGCAGGGCCTGGTTCCTATCGCCGCAGCCGGGCGAGGAACCGATCACCGTCCCTGGCCAGTGGTATCCCGATGGCTCAATGCGACTTGAACGCCTTGGTCATCTCGGACGCAGTGGCGCCGGCTTCCTGCCGGCGGCGCAACCAGTTGTCGCGTATCTCATCCTTGCTCAGGAAATTGACCTGATCGACCAGAACCTCATGCACCAGTGTGGCGCCGACGCGTGTGTTGACGGTATCGCGGATCGCGGCGCGGAAGGCGTCGAGGTCGATCGTCTCCTTCTTGGTGAAGTCGATCTGCGGATTGGAATAGAGGTAGGAATAGACCTGGTCGGTGATCAGCGCCTCGGCCGGGATCGACAGTTTCTTGATCTGCTCGGGTTCGACCGTGTAGACCAACTTGGTCAGGAAATAACCGTCGATCCTGGCGTTGCGGATCAGCGGCACCGAGATGACCTCGGTCTTGACGTAGTCCAGCCCGCCCAGCATCGGCTTCGGCTTTTCGCCGACGCCGCGTTCGCCGGCGGCCTGGAACGAATAGAACACCGCGCCGAGGGTGGCGACGCAGATCCAGACCGCGATGGCGATGACCTTGACCATTCAGGCACCCGAGCCGGCGACCACCGCGCGCTAACCGCGCGCCCGGCCGAACTCGCCGGCGGAATAAGTGCCGTCGGTTTCGGCGCGCTGGATGGCGGTGCGCAACAGGCCAGCGACCTCGTTGACGGCGCTCAGATGCGCCAGGATCGCTGCCTCGTTCTTCGCAAGCTTCTGGCGAAGCCGGACAAGGCCTTCGCGGTGCTGTTCGAGGAACTCGGCTTCGCTGCCGCCGCGCATGGCACGGGTCAGTTCATAGAGATAGCGGCTCTTGCGCGCGTTCGATGCCTTGAGGTCGTAGCCGGTGTCGCTGCGCAGCCCGGCCGTTTCTTGCTCGACGACTTCCTCGATGCGGCCGATGATGGCGGCAAGGTTTCCGGGCCGCGCGAGTGCGACCGGGGCTTCCGATGTGGCCGTGCGCGCCGGCAGGTTGGCGGTGAATTCCGAAAAGTCGGCCATGGCGTTTCCCAGTCTAGATCTTGATGTCTGTCTTTGTGGTCGTTTCATCGCCGGTCATGGACCTGGCGGCCTTGCGCTGCAGCTCCTGGACGAGCGAGGTGGACAGACGGCTCTGCCGGTCGATCTCGGTCTTTTCAGGCCCGCCGGAGACCGGGCCGATCGGCACCTTGCGCTTGCCTTCGAGATAATGGTCGGCGAGCAGCGATTTGGCGATGCCGATGCCGCCGCGCTCGGCCATGACGTCGGCGACGCGCTCGGCGAGCTGCGATTTCCACATGTCGCCGGCCAGGCCCTTGCCGTACACGCCCTCGGTGTCCTTGGGCATCATGTTCTGGATGAAGGTCTGGAGCACCATGGCTTCGAATTTCTTGAACTTCCTGGATGGATCGGCCGCCACGGTCTGGTCGGCGGTGGCGCGCGACAGCATCGTCCCGGCCGAAGCGGCATCGACCGAAAAGCTGCCGGCAACGCCGCCCGCATGCCTGGTCAGCGCGGCGCGCGCGGCCGCGAGATCCGCCGGCTCGGCTGCTCGGGCAACATCCATCACGATGTCGCTGGGGGGAGAGATCGCCAAGAAGTCCGCCTTTTATCGGTTTTCCTTGGCCAGACCATGCCTCAACAAGCTTGTGGCAGGCTTGCGGGGGGAGGGAGCAGGATCAGGGTTCTCTGCATCCAGCCGCGTAGCCAGATTTCAACAACGCATGTCGCGTAAAAAGTGGCTTCCGGTTTTGCGAGAACGACCTGCAGAAAGCGTTTCGCCCGAATCCGTTCGAACGTGACGCGCTTCAGGACGGGGGAAGACCGGCCCTCGACAGCATTTCAAGGAACCGGGAATGGTGATGATCCTTCACATAGCGCGGCACAAAGCCAGGGCAGACATTGCTCAGATTGAGATGCGGAAGTTGTGACAGGCAATGATGGATGGCCCGCGACGCTTCATCGCGATTGCCGGTTGCGGCCGCGGCCGCGGCCCAATAAAGCGCGCCACGAACGAAGCCCGGCTTTGTCCTGACCACCTTGCGCGCGACCTCGAGCGCCCGTTGATCGTCTCCGCCGGCAAACAACGCCATAACGAGCCCGTGGTGACGCCAGTAGTCGATGACGTCATGGGTCCCCAGCCGGATCGCCTCGTTCGCCTCGCGCACGGCTTCGCTGACCTGTCCGCGCAGCGCGAAGAGCATCGCAATATCGCCGTGGCCGCTCGGATAATTTGGGTTGAGGCTGATGGCGTGCCGGCATTCGACGATCGCCTCGTCGATACGACCGCAACTTTCGAGAGCGAATGACAAGATGCACCGGGCAATTTCATCGTCCGGCACCGCCCGCACCGCGGCCTCGGCAAGCGCCAGCGTATACTCGATATTGCCCTGCTCGCGGGGCAGCGCGCCAAACGCGATGCCCATGGAAATCATGATCGAGAGCGTCCGCTTCGCACGGGCGTTGTCGGGCCCTGTCGAGAGCGCCTTCGTCGCAAGTTCCATCCCGACCAGCAGCGAGTCGTGGGTCATCTCAAAATATTTCATGAGCGCCTCGTTCACCAACCTGCGCACTTCAGGGGGACCAGGCGGACTCTTGTCGCGGACCTTCCAGTTGGTCAGTTGAAGTTCGAGGATCACCGCCAGAACGACGGACTGGGCGATCCTGTCCTGGAATTCGAGCGCATTCTCGGAGTGGCCGTCGAACTTCTGGGCCCAGACATGATGACCGCCGACGGCATCGACAAGCTGGATGTTCACCCTCAGCCCATTGCCGGATCTCTGGATGCTGCCGCTGAGCACATATTGTGCCCGCAGCGCTCCCGGCGCTTTACCTTCCTGGCGCGGGCCGAGCTTATCTGTCGGGGGAACCGCGGAGAGCACGACATAGTCGGCCACCTCGGAAAGAGCTGTCGTGATGTCCTGGACCAGTCCCTTGGAGAAAAAATTGTCGCCTTGTTTTCCGGTCAGATTGGTGAAGTCGGCAACGCCAATGGAAGGGTGTCCGAGGCGATGGCTGGCCGCAACACCACTTGCCGACGGCGCGTGTGACGCCGTGTCGGAAGCAAGCAGCAGGGACTGCCATAGTGCCCGCGTCTCTGGGCCGGCTTCGACGCCGAACTCCTTCTTCAGCATGCTTCTGCAGGCCTCGTATGTCCTGAGCGCCTTGTCGCGTTGACCACAAGCAAGGAGCAATTCCATCTTGAGCCGATAGGATTCTTCCCGCGCCGGATCCATGGCCAGGACGCGATCGGCCAGGACGAGGCCCGCTTCAGCGTCGACGAGGCGAGCCAGTTTCTCGAATGATTCAAGCGCACGACCGAGCAACCTGTCGCGTTCCGACGCGACCCAGTCGTCGAAGCCATTGCTTCCCACATGGAGACCGTCGAGAAACGGGCCAGTGTAGTTCGCCAGAGCCTTTTCGAGTTCCTGCGCGGAGCGGGCCGATAAACCCGTCTCGAACTCCTCCACATCGACCCGAAACGCCTCTGGCCTGAGGTGGATCAACTCTCCGGTGGAATGGATAAGATCGACACCCGAGAGATCGCGGCGCAGGACGCTGAGGGTTTGGCGAAGACTGTTGCGCGAATGCCCGCCATCGCTGTCGCCCCATAGCAGGTCAGCCAGTTTTTCCCGCGTCGCTGCCATGCCCGGACATCGGGCCAGATAAGCAACGATTGCCGGGCCGCGTTTCCCGACCAGTCGAAGCGGGCCAGTTGTTTCAATACGGAAGCCGCCGAAGAGTGAGATTCTATTTGCAGCGCCGCCGTCGTCACTTTGCATCTGCTGCCTCAGCCTGACGAAATTCTAACGCAAATCTAACGTTCCGCAATCGTCCGTCACCGCGCTTCAAACGCCCCCGTGACGGCAGGTCATTTAGACTTCGCTAAATTAGGCGGCCAAGTCAACGCAATGCTTGGTTCAAGGGGGGCGCGTGTCCAGAACAAGAGCCAATTTGCTGCTGCTCCTTGCAGCCGCATTGTGGGGCTTCGGCAACGTCTCGCAAAAGACGGTGCTGGTCCATCTCGACGCCATGAGCGCGGTAAGTCTGCGTTGCCTGATCGGCGGGCTGCTGGTGCTGCCCTTCGTCTTGACCGAAAGGCGAGTGGCGATCGGGGCGGGCTATTTTCCGAGCCTGGCCAGGGTGGGCGTGCTGTTCGCCATCTCCATCACGCTTCAGCAGCTTTGCTATGTCGGAGCCTCGGTCACCAATGCAAGCTTTCTGGTGAGCACGGCAACCGTAATGACACCTCTGGCCGCCTGGTTGCTCGTCGGCGAGCGTCCGACAGCGGGCCTCACGATCGCTGCCGGGCTGACCCTGGTCGGAGCCCTGCTTTTGTCGGATGGGATCGGCGGCCTCGGCAGCGGCGATCTCACCGCCATCCTGTCGGCTGCCTGCTATGCGCTCTGGGCGGTCGAGCTCGGCCGGCACATGCAGGCCCATGCGCGGCCGTTCACCGCCGCCGCCGCACAATTCCTCGGCGCCGCAGTCTTCGCCCTGCCGCTTGGGGCAATGCAAGGCAACCTGTCGCTGGCCGCCGCATTCGCAGCCGGTCCGGAATTGGCGATACTCGGCGTCTTCTCCACCGCGATAGCCTTCGGCATACAGACGGTTGCCCTGCGCTTCACGCCGGCCAGCCACGCCGCCGTGATCGTCAGTGCCGAAAGCGTTTTCGGGGCGCTGGGCGCGGCGATCTTTCTGGGCGAGCGGAGTTCGTGGCCGGGCGCCTTGGGAGCGGCGATCATTCTCGGTGCGATCCTTTCGGTAGCACGATCGAACCGAACGCCGCAGGCACGTGAGTCCTTGCGGACCGCTTCGAACCAACTCTTCGACATTGCCCCTGCCTTTGCAACAGCGCCGGCAAGCGGGGCAGGCGAACGCCGCGTCAACAGTTCAGGTCCGGTGGAGGAATGCGATGACCACTGCCGCTGATGCGAACGTCGCCGTGTCGAGCGCGGCCGGACAGGCCGCGGGGGCGCTGCGATGAACGCGTGGACAGTCCTTCTTCCGCTCGCACATTTGAGATCGGCCCTTGGTGCCCGCATGAACGGACCCGGCGGCTATTACAACAGTGGCAACGCGCTTGGCCTCATCGCAGGTCTTGCAACCCAAATTGCGGCCGCGCCAGTCGGCCCGCATGAGGAAAGCGCTGTCATCGCGGCGGTGATGGACTATTTCGCGGGCAGCCATGGCACTGTTGCGCTCACCTTGGCTACCCTCGTCTTTTTCTGCGGCGGCGAAGCCTACCACCGGGCTTGGGCAAAGCCGGATGTCCCCGATCCCACCCTCAATCGTCTGGGCGACTTCCTCTCGGGATTAGGCGCAATCGGGCTCGGCATCGCGCTCTTGCTGCTCGGCGACCCGCTGCTTGCGGCGACGTCCGGCCTGCTGCATGCGCTCGGCAAGTTCGGCAGCACCTTTCACAGGCCGGGCAGGCCGGTTCCGGTGTGGCCGACCGCCTGGCCCGATCCGTTCCGCAGTGCGGTGCTCGCCAGCAGGTTGCCGGCAGTGGTGGCGACAACCGTCGCCCTCGGCCAGGCTTTGCCGGTGGTCTGGTCGGGCGAGTCCTTCGCGGCACTCATCATGCCGCTGACGTTACTCGGCTGTTATCTTTTGTGGACCAAGGCCGATCTGCTGCTGTTCGGCGTTGGGTCCAAGGTCCCTCGTCAAATTTCCACATGTTGAAAATGGGCGGCTTTGACAACGATCGGTTGTCGAGATGGAGAATGGGCATGTTTACAGATATGTATCAGGACGCCGGTCCCTCTTCTGGAGCGGTCTCCTTTCGCGGGCGGGTGCAGTCGATAGGCGGGGCCAATCTTTTTTCGCCGACAAAGACATCGGGAAGTGGGCTGGCAAAGCGAGCCAATTCACTCCTGAGACTGGCGGGGATACTTGCAGCTTCTGCGTTCTGGAATCTCCCGGCGCATGCAGCGAATGTCGACGTCGCCATCGTGTTCGCGGTCGACTTCTCGGCATCGATTGATCCAAAGATCGCCGATCTGCAACGCGAGGGACATGCCGCGGCACTCACTTCGCCCGAGATCATCGCCGCCATCGGCCGGAATTACGTCGGCTGCATCGGCGTGGCCTACTTTGAATGGTCGAGCCCCGGACACGCACGCACCGTACTGCCGTGGACAAGCATTTGCGGACTGGAAGATGCAAGAGCGGCGGCGGCGGAGATCAGCAGGAAAGGGGATACCGGCGTCATCCGCCGAGGGCGAGCCGGAACATCGGTTTCCTCGGCTATCGACATTGGCAGTCTTCTGCTGGACCAGTTTCCTGGAAATGCCGCCAAGAAGGTCATCGATATCTCTTCCAATGGTGAGAACAACGACGGACTTCCTGTTCAGCCGAGCAGGCTGAACGCCATTGCCAAGGGATATACGATCAACGCCATCGCCATTCCCACCGAAGACGACGATCCCGGCAATCCGCTGGCATCCTATTTTGCCAAATCGGTCATTGGCGGCTCTCAGGCCTTCGTCATGACGCCGAAAGGGCCAAACGACTACAGCACGGCGCTTCGCCGCAAGCTGGTCACGGAAGTAAGCATGAACAACGAAGGGCAATTCCCGCAACCGGCGGACGGGCGCTCTTCTCAACCGTAATTCCGGACAGTGGCGCATTGCTGCACGTCCGCGTAGGGGCCGAGAGCAGACGGCGGCTCCTGGCATCTATCCACGGCCGCTCGTCGATCTTGACCTCGGCCCGGTCGATCGGGGCACCCCAGGCGGCTCCGACGATCCGACAATCGCCGCCGATATGAGTCACCCGAGCCGGCGCCGATTTGAGGCCGGCTCAGCCGCGGCGACCCTCATGCCACCGCGGCGGTGGGACGCGGCTCATCCGATCGAGCGGAGCACACCACCGTCGACGCGCAACGCGGCGCCGGTGGTCGCCGAGGCCTGCTCGGAGCAGGTGTAGACGACCATGTTCGCGACTTCCTCGGTTGTCGCGAACCGGTTGATGAGCGTGGTCGGACGCAGCGATTTCAGGAAATCATGCTCGGCGTCCGTTTGCGTGATGCCCTGCTCCTTCGCGGTGGCCTTCATCCAGTCGCCAAGAATCTCGGAGTCGGTCGGCCCCGGCAGGACAGCGTTGACCGTGACGCCGGTGCCACCGACAAGTTCGGCCAGCCCGCGCGACACGGCCAGCAACGCGGTCTTGGTCATGCCGTAGTCGATCATCTCCTTGGGGAATGGCGAGCGCGGACTCGCTGCTCATGAAGACGACCCGTCCCCACCCGCGCTCGACCATACCCGGCATATAGTGGCGCGCGGCGCGCACGCCGCTCATCACGTTGAGCTGGAAGAGGTCGAGCCATGCGGCGTCGTCCTGCTCGAAGAAGCCATTGGGACGCGCAGTGCCAACATTGTTGACGAGGATGTCGGCATCCGGCGCCTGTGCCGCGAGCGCCGCCGAGCCCTCGGCTGTCGCGAGATCGGCGGCAATGCCGGTGAGGTCGGCGCCAGGCAGCAGCGCGCGCAGTTCCCGGAGCGTCGCGGCGACCCGCTCTTCCGTACGTCCATTGACGACGACGGCGGAGCCTGCGCGCGCCAGCCCTTCGGCGATCGCGCGGCCGATGCCGGCGGTCGATCCGGTGACGATGGCCTTGCGGCCCTTGAGTTCGATGTTCATGCCCTTGATCTCCGATTATAGGTGGCCAGACGACCGGACGGATGGCCCGGAGGTCAGCTGATGCCGCTCAGCTAGATAAGCCGCGCGAGCGCACGCAGGCGTTCCGATGCTAGTGCCGAAGGATGCCGAGCCCGGTGCTTGCCTAGCGGCCGAACATACGGGCCAATGCCTGGCCAACAGCCCCAAATCTCATGGTGGAATAGCTCATCGCGCTTCTCCTTCGGGCGGACGCATCGCCGCTGCCCCACGCCAAGAGGTAGGCATGCCCAGGCGCGCCATGCAGTCGGAAGACACGCACTACGGTGGTGCGAAATCGCACCGGAGGCTTCACGTGACGACGCGAACTTCTCCATGATCGACTGGGACGGTATCCGTTACTTCTTCGCAGTCGCGCGCGACGGTTCGGTCCGAGCGGCGAGCAATGGATCAGGCGCCGCTGCCCGCATGGTTCAGATGGCGACTGTCTCGCGAACCTGATCGGCCGCCGCATCCAGAAAAGCCTGCGCGAGGTCGGGGTCGTTGACCACCCGCGAGAGCATGACCGCGCCGACCATTGTCGAGAGAACGGCCATTGCCTTGTTGCCGGCCTTTTCGCCGTCGTCCTCGCCAACCCAACTGCCGAGCATCTCGAGATACTCCCTGATGCCGGCCTCGAATGAGGCCTTCACCTCGGCGCCTTGCCTGGCCGCATCCGAGCCGAGCGCGACGACCGGGCAGCCGTCCATCTTTTCCGCGCGATGATCCATACTGAGGTAGAATGAGATCACCCCGTCGAGCGGTTTCCCAGGGTTTGCCGCTGTCGCGGCCGACCACTTGTCGGTGGCGCTTTCCATCGCGCGCCTGGATGCCTGCGCCGCCAGGTCGTCCTTTGACTCGAACTGCTTGTAAAAGGCGCCCTGGGTCAGCCCGGCGCCCTTCATCAGATCCTTGAGGCCAATGCCGTCAAAGCCTCGCTCCCGAAAAAGGCGGCTTGCCACATTAATCACGGTTTCGCGGTTTTCCGCGGCCTGAGTGCGACTTACGCGCATCGCCATCTCCTTTTTAGATTGCATTCGTAATCTATACATTATATAGAGGTCGAACGCAATCCAAAAAAGGAGATATGAGATGATCCGCAAAACCCTGAGTGCGTCCGTTCTGGCCGCGATGTTTCTTGCGAACCCGGCTTTTGCCGAGGAAGCGACCATCGGACGGCCGATCGAAGCTGCCAGCCTGCACGAGGGACAGCTCGACATGGTGGTCTACTACGTCCCGGTCGACGGCGGCCTGCTGGAGGTCACCGCCACCTTCGCGCCGAAGATCGGAGGTGATCCGCTGCGCTTCGTCATGGGCCTTGCTGACGGCGACTCCGTGGCCTTTTCCATGCCGGGCCACCAGGATTCGCTTTACGCGTTCTCAAGGTCGGGCGAGGAGGTCACGATCTCGACCGAGACCGACACATACCTGCGAGCCGACGCGACAATGCGCTGACGCGCAGACCCTGCGTGGCGTCGGCTGCGTCCGAACAGCTCGCCACAGGTACCTTCGATCGCGCTACCGAATGAGTTGGAGGAGAGTGATATGCTATATAGTTATTTTGTCGAGAAATCGATCCGAAAGAGCTTCGATGACGTCAACAATCATCGCTGGGATGCGGCGGTGAAAGCACTCGCGCCGCATGTCCATCATCGGGTTGGCGGCGCCCACGCGCTTGGTGGAGAGCGCCACGACAAGGAAGCCCTGCGCCGCTGGTTTGAACGCCTCGGCCGTGTTCTGCCCACCCTCCATCTCACGGTCAATCACATCTGGGTGGAGGGCTGGCCATGGCATACCACTGTGTTTGCCCAGTGGGATGGCACCGCGACCCTGCTCAACGGCGACACGTCGTACATCAACCGAGGTCTCCACGTGTTTACCCTGCGGTGGGGCAGGGTCCATGCGCTGGAGGAATTTTACGATTCACAGGCAGCGGCTCGCGGTCTTGCCCTCCAAGCGGCAGCGGGCCTCGAAGAAGCTGCCGCCGAACAGATAACAAGCTAGCTGAAACGTCGCCTTTTTACGATCCTCCGCAATGCGGAGGCTCGGCACATTCTTCGACAGGCTGTACGGGCGGCTTCTGGGTAGACGCGAAATTGCATCCATAGCCCGTACGAGGCGCAAAGCGGTCAGTCAGGATTCCGCTGCGAAGGCTTGCTTCGCGTCCAGACCTCCTCCTCTACTCCTGTCCCCGCTTCTGCGCGATCAGATCGAGGCGTTCGCGGTCGGAGCGTTCGCGTTCGTCGCGGTTGCGCACGTCCTTGTAGGCGCGCTCGACCATGTTGGTGCGCGCGGTTGCCGACGCGACGAGGCCGGCCTCCTTCCTGGCGCTTTCGAGGTTCGCCTCCTGGCGCACGACGGCCTGGGCGATGCGGCGGTGGTAGAGATCGGGGAAAAGGCCGGAGAGGGAATTGTCCTTGTCGAAATGCTCGACCAGTTCCTTGGCCTCGGCTTCGGCGGCATTTGCGGCGGCGAGGAGGGTGGCGTGGCGCGTCTCGTGCAGCGCCTTCAACTGTTCCTGAACCTTGACCAGCTTCTTCAGGCGGTCCTTGCGCGTGCTCATGTCACCTCGCCAGCGTCAGGTCGACAAAGCCGTCGACGAACAGCGACAGCATGGAGCCGACGGCGAAATAGAAGATGAGCATGCCGCCGGCGATGACGAAGGGCTGAGAGATGAAATAGATCGGGATCTGCGGCGTCAGCTTGTTGACGAAGCCGATCGTCAGGTTGACGAGAATGGCATAGGCGACGAAAGGGCTGCCGAGGCGGATGACCAGGAAGAAGGTGTCCGACACCGTGTCGGCGACATCGACCAGTGCCGCCTGCGGGTTGAAGAAGACGTTGACCGGCGCGACCGTATAGGACGTCACCAGCGCGCGTATGATCTCATGGTCGAAGTCGAAGACGAACAGCAGCAGCAGTGCCGAGAACGAGATCATGGCGGCGAGCGCCGCCTGCGGTTCGGGCTCCTCGATCGCTGGCCCGCCCGAGCCGCCATAGCCGATCAGCATGGCGATGGCCGACCCCATGAAGCGCAGGGCTTCCATGTAGAGCCTGGTCATGGCGCCGATCAGGCCGCCGACCAGGAGTTCGGAAACGATCATCGGCACCAGGATCTGCGGACGCGGATCGACGAAGGGAAAGATCTGGTCCCACAGGAAGGCGAGCAGGCCGCCGGTGGCGGCGACCGCAACGAACAGCCTGACCTGCACCGGGATGCGGGCGCTGGACAGGCCGGGCATCAGCATGAAGCAGGCGCCGATGCGGCAGAAGGCGAGGAACGCCGCGATGACGACCGCTTGCGAGAGAACGCTCACGATATGGTCCCGAGCACCCTGATCTCGACGCCCTTGGCGATTTCGACATGCGAGAGCACCGGCAGCGTGGTGAACAGCCGCTCGATGATCATGCGCACATAGGGGCGCGCGTCGGGCGCGGTGACGAGGACGAAACGCTCGCCGGCTTCGAGGAATTTCTTGATCGCCTTGGTGGCGTCCTGGCCGAATTCCTCGAGCTGGCGCGGATCGATGTCGAACTCGCGCACCTCGCCCTTGGCGTCGCGCTTGAGGCTCTGGTGGAAGGCGAGGTCCCAGCGGTTGCCGAGACGCAACACCTTGAGCACGCCGCCCTCCGAAAGATCGCCGCAGATCTGCTGCGCCATGCGGATACGGACATGCTCGACGATCTGCTCGGTGCGGCGCACATGCGGCGCGATCTCGGCGATGGCCTCGATGATCAGGTGCAGGTTGCGGATCGAGACACGCTCGGCCAGCAGCAGCTTCAGCACTGCCTGCAGGCCGGGATAGGAGATGTGCGTGGTGCAGATCTCGTCGGCGAGCTTGCGGTATTCCTGATCCTGGCGCTCGAGCAGCGCCTTCATGTCCTTGTAGGACAGAAGCTGCGGCAGGTTGTTGCGGATGACCTCGGAGAGATGGGTGAGCAGCACCGACATGTTGTCGGCAAAGGTGTAGTTCTCGCGCTTCAGATCCTCGGCGAATGTTTCCATGACGGAATAGGCACGCATGCCGAAGGCCGGTTCGCGGATCTCCTCGCCCGGAATTTCGGGAACGTCGCGGTTGCCGAGCAGCACCATGATCTCCCCGACGCGCATCGAATATTCGGCGACCACCGTTCCGTGCACCTTGATCTGATAGCTTTTCGGCGGGATGGCGAAATCGTCGGCGACGCGCACTTCGGGCACGACGAAGCCATATTGCTGGGCGAACTTCTTGCGCATCTTGGCCATGCGGAAGACCAGCTCCTGATGCGAGACCAGCAGCCGGGTCGAAAGCTGCTTGCCGATCAGAAGCTCGATCTCGGCGGTGGCGAGCGAGGCCTTGACCGAGTTCTTCTCTTCCTCGGCCTTGGTCGCCTTCTCCTGGTTCTTCAGCGCCTCGGCCTCGGCCATGGCCCGGTTGTGGCGCATCGGAATGACATAGCCGAGGCCGGCCATGCCGCCGGCGAGCGCGAAGAAGGGGAAGAAGGGCAGGCCTGGCATCAGCCCGAGCAGCACCAGCAGCGCCGCCGCCACATAGAGCGCGCGCGGATGCGCGCCGAGCTGCCCGAACACGGCCTGGTTCGTCGAACCGCGCGTACCGCCCTTGGAAACCAGCAGGCCGGCGGCGAGCGAGACGATGAGCGCCGGGATCTGGGTGACCAGACCGTCGCCGACCGACAGCTTGATGAACACGTCGGCGGCCTCGCCCATGCCCATGCCGTGCCTGATATAGCCGATGGCGATGCCGCCGACGATGTTGATGGCGGTGATGATGAGGCCGGCGATGGCGTCGCCGCGGACGAATTTCGAGGCGCCGTCCATCGAGCCGAAGAAGGAGGATTCCTCTTCCAGCTCGCGGCGGCGCAACTGCGCTGTCTTGTCGTCGATCATGCCGGCGGAGAGGTCGGCGTCGATCGACATCTGCTTGCCGGGGATGGCATCGAGGGTGAAACGGGCGCCGACCTCGGCGATACGGGTGGCGCCCTTGGTGATGACGATGAAGTTCACCACGATCAGGATCATGAAGACGATCAGGCCGATGACGAAATCGCTGGCCATGACCAGTTTGGAGAAGCCGGCGATGACGTAGCCGGCTGCATGCGTGCCTTCATTGCCGTGCGACAGGATCATGCGCGTGGTGGCGATGTTAAGCGATAGCCGCAGCATGGTAGCGATGAGCAGTACGGTCGGAAACGAGGAGAAGTCGAGCGGCCGCTGGATCCACAGTGCCACCATCAGGATCAGCACCGAAAGGGCGATCGAGAAGGCAAGGCCGACGTCGATGAGAAAGGCCGGGATCGGCAGGAACAGCACGGCCAGGATGATGACGATGCCCAGCGCGAAGAAGACGTCGCGACCGTTCTTGGCCACGGCGCCGGGCTGGATGCTTTCGCTTATCGCCATTCTAGTCCTCGAAAACCGTGGGCTGCCGAGCATGCGACAGCCCGGCGAGGGTAGCTGGCCAAGCTTGCGCGAGGGTGGGAGAGTGGCCTGCCCAACCATCGAAAGGAAATCTCATGCTGCTGGTCATCGGCACGGTTCGTCTGCCACCCGACAAGCTCGAACAGGCAAGGCCAGCGATGGAACGCATGGTTGTTGCCAGCCGTGCCGAGCCCGGTTGCCTCGCATACTCCTATGCGCAGGATGTCCTCGATGCCGGGTTGATCCGGGTCACGGAAGTCTGGAATGACAGGGCGGCGCTCGATGCGCATTTCGCCGCGCCACACCTTGTGGACTGGCGCGCAAGCTGGCCGTCGCTCGGCATCGGCGAGCGCAATCTCGTGCTCTACGAGGCCGGCGACCCGAAGCCGACCTGACCATCGGCGGCCGGACGGGCTCCCTCCAAAGGGCGCGCGGGCGCCGTCATTGTGGTTGCCATGCGGTGCCGCTCGGCGTATCAGCACGGCAGTGTTTTCAATGCCTTGCTGATGTCGGCGAGCCGCTCCGGTGCTTACCAAAAACCAATCGCCCAGGAATCAACCGCAAGTCTACGCTCGCCGGCTGCGCGCGGTGCTCATCAATTCGATCCCGCTGCTCGAAGCGCGAGGCATCGCGGTTGTCGTCCTTGCCGGCATCGTCGGCGTGATGGCGGGCATACTGGTCACCGCAATGAGCCAGATCGTGCAGGACCTGCACGGACTGTTGTTCGGCGTGCAGCCCGGCGGCCGGCTTTCCGGCATGTTCTCCCTCGCCCACCCCATGCAGGCCCTGATCCCGGCGATCGGCGGCATCCTGCTCGGGCTGACGGTGATCTGGCTGAGAAAGCGGAGATTCCGCACGCCTGTCGACCCGATCGAGGCCAACGCGCTCTATGGCGGTCGCATGTCGCTGACCGATACGTTCATCATCGCCGGCCAGACCATGATCTCCAGCGGTTTCGGCGCCTCTGTCGGGCTGGAAGCCGGCTATACGCAGGTCGGTTCCGGCCTGGCTTCGCGGCTGGCGCGGCTGTTCAAGCTGCGCCGCAATGATGTCCGCATCCTGGTCGGCTGCGGCGCCGCCGGCGCCATCGCGGCGGCTTTCGATGCGCCGCTGACCGGTGCTTTCTATGGTTTCGAACTGGTCATCGGCATCTATTCGGTCGCCAATGTGGTGCCTGTCATGACGGCGGCGATCTCCGCCTCGCTCACCGCCGAGATGTTCGGCGGCGTGCCGTTCCCGCTGGAGCTTGCGGGCCTGCCGGCACTCACGGCCAGCCAGTACGTGCCCTTCCTGCTGCTTGGGCTTCTTGGCGGGGCCGCCTCGATCGCCATCATGCATCTGGTGACGCTGGTCGAGCGCGCCTTTGCCAAACTGTCGGTCGACGCCTCGCTGCGTCCCGTCATCGGCGGCGTCATCGTCGGCCTGCTTGGGCTGGTCACGCCACAGGTGCTGTCGAGCGGCCACGGCGCGCTGCATCGCGAATTCGCCATGAACTATGGGCTGAGCGTGGTGGCCAGCGTCTTCGTGCTGAAGCTGGCGGCTTCCGCGATCTCGCTGGGTTCGGGGTTTCGCGGCGGACTGTTCTTCGCTTCTCTGTTTCTTGGCGCCCTGCTCGGCAAGGCATTCGCCGATGTGATGGCTTTCATCTCGCCGTCGACCGGCATCGATCCCGCCGTCGCTGCCGTCGTCGGCATGACATCGCTGGCGGTCGGCGTCGTCGGCGGGCCGCTGACGATGACGTTCCTGGCGCTGGAATCGACCCGCGACCTGACGCTAACCGGCGTCGTCCTGGCGGCCTCGATCATGGCGGCGATCCTGGTGCGCGAGACCTTCGGCTACTCCTTCTCGACGTGGCGTTTTCATCTGCGCGGCGAGACGATCCGCAGCGCCCATGACGTCGGCTGGATGCGCAGCCTGACCGTCGGCTCGATGATGCGCAAGGACATCAAGACCATCAATGCCGACACGACGCTTGCGGCCTTCCGCAAGCAGGTGCCGCTGGGTTCGGCCCAGCGCGTCATTGCCGTCGACGCGGGTGACCAGTATGTCGGCGTGCTGATCGTTGCCGAACTGCACAGCGACCTGTCCGACGGCGAGACGGCGGTGCGCGATCTGGCGCAATACAAGGATGCCGTCCTGGTGCCGAGCATGAACGTGCAGTCGGCCGCCGAGACCTTCCAGCGGGCCGGCGCCGAGGAGCTGGCCGTGGTCGAGGATTTCACCGACCACATCGTGCTCGGACTGCTGACCGAGGGCCATCTGATGCGGCGCTATGCCGAGGAGCTGGAAAAAGCGCGCCGGGACTTGTCGGGCGAAGGGTAGGTCGGGCGAAGGTAGGCTGCCGAGCCGGCCTGGCTGAGCTCGTGCAAGGCGAAGCTGCCGTGGCCAAGCTTGTTCTCCACCCTACATCAGCAGACCATGGCCGACCGCGCACCATATCCGCCGCTCAACACGTTAAAGCTGGTTTCGAAGGACATCTGGATCGTGGATGGCCCGGTCATCCGCTTCGGCATGCCTTGGCCGAAAATGCGGTTTCCGACGCGGATGACCGTCATCCGCGTCAACGACGGCGATTTGTTCGTCCATTCACCCACCTTGCTGACAGGGAGCCTCGAGGCCGAGATCGCTGGATTGGGCAAGGTCCGCTACATCATCGGGCCGAACCGGATCCACTATTGGTGGATTCCGATGTGGCGCAGGGCCTTTGCGGATGCGGGTATCTGGCTGGCACCGGGCATTCGCGAGCAGGCGGGCGACAGGATCGATTTCGAGGCGAACGAGCTTGGTGCCGAGAGGGGCTACCCGTGGGACGATGACCTCAAGTCGCTGCCGGTGGAGGGCAGCTTCATGACGGAGATGGTGTTCTTCCATTCCGTCAGCCGAACATTGATCCTGACAGACCTGATCGAGAACTTCGAACCGCGGAAGCTTGGCTGGCCGTGGCGCTGGCTTGCCAGGGCGGCTGGTGTCGTTGATCCGGATGGCAAGACGCCGCGCGATTTGCGATTGACCTTCCCCAGGGGGCAACTCAAGGCGGCAGTCGAAAAGATGATAGAATGGAATCCGGAACGCGTGATCATGGCGCACGGCCGTTGGTACGAACACGATGGCGTCGCCGAACTGAAGCGCGCGTTCCGCTGGCTGGGTCCGCTCTAACGCTTTGTGTTGATGCAAGCCCGGACGAAAACGTCTTCGCGCTATCCTGCACTCCTAATGCTCGATCGGGCCCTTTGCCATGACCAGCGCCGTGCCCGCGGTTGTCGGGCGCTCGATCACGCGGCGCACCCGCGGCGGCTCGTCGCCGGCGTGCAGCGCCCGCAGGCGCTCGCCGACCGTGGCGTCGGCTTGGGTGATGCGGCCGTTGTGCCTGACATATTCGAGCCAGGTCGGCGTGTGGTAGTGCTCGATCCAGATCGCCGGATTTTCGAGATCGCGCGCCAGCGTCCAGTTGCGGGCACCGTCGCGGCGGCGGATGCGGCCGCGCTCGGCCATGGTGGCGAGGAACTCCGGCACGTCCTCGTCGCGGATGATGTATTCGATCATGATGGCGATGGGGCCGCTGCGCGGCTTCAGGTCGAGCGCGAGGTGCGGCTCCTTGAAGCGGTTGAGCGGATCGAGGTTCAGCACCTGCTGCTGCGGCAGCGGCAGCACGAGGCCGATGGCGCCGCCAGCCAGCATGGCGATGGCCGCCGCGATCAGCGCTGTCCCGGCGCCATGCGCGTCGGCGACGATGCCCCAGATCCAGCTGCCGAGCGCGATGCCGCCGAAGGTCGCGGTCTGATAGACCGACAGCACCCGGCCGACGACCCAGCGCGGCGTTGCCATCTGCACGGTGACGTTGAAGTGCGAAAGCGCGATCACCCAGCACGCGCCGCCGACCAGCAGGCCGAGCGATGTCTGCCAGGCGTTGTGGCTGACGGCGGCATTGAAGGCGCAGACGGCGAAGCCGGCGAAGGCCGAGCGCACCATGGTCTCGCTGGACAAAAGCTGGCGCAGCCGCACGCTGATCAGCGCGCCGCCGACCGCGCCGATGCCGAAGGCGCCCAGCATGATGCCGTAGGTCAGGGCGTCGCCCTTGACGACGTCGCGCGCCACCAGCGGCAGGAGCGCCAGCACCGCGCCGGCGCTGAAGCCGAAGGCGGAGCCCCTGACCAGCACCTTGCCGATATTGGGCGACATGGCGACATAGCGCAGGCCTGCGCCCATGGCCGCGCCAAGCGATTCGCGCGGCAGCGTCGATGGCTGAACCTGCGGCTTCCAGCGCGCCAGCACGACGATGAGACCGATATAGCTCACCGCGTTGGCCGCGAAGGCGGCCGCCGCCCCGGCTGCGGCGACGATGATGCCGCCGATCGCCGGACCGACGCTGCGGGTCAGGTTGAAGCCCATCGAGTTCAACGCGACGGCGGCCGGCACTTTGTTGCGGGGCACGATGTCGCCGACGGAGGCTTGCCAGGACGGGCTGTTCAGTGCCGTGCCGCTGTCGATCAGGAAGGTGAAGGCAAGCAGCGTCCACGGCGTCATCAGGCCGGAATAGGTGAACAGGGTCAGAAGCACCGAGACGACCAGCATGAAGGTCTGGGCGACCAGCATAACCTTGCGCCGGTCGAAGCTGTCGGCGATGGCGCCGGCGACGAGCGCGAACAGCATGATCGGCAAGGTGGTCGAGGCTTGGACCAGCGCGACCTGATAAGGCGAGGTGGCGATCGTGGTCATCATCCAGGCGGCGCCGACGCCCTGGATGAGGCCGCCGAAATTCGACACGAGGCTGGCCGACCACACGGCGCGGAAGATGCCGTGCCGGAACGGCGCCAGCGCCGAAACGCTCTCGCTCTCCGGCTTTTCGTCAATCATAGGAAAGGCCCTGCCATGGCTTGCCGATCGTTGCGGTGATCCGTTTCCCCGGATGGTTTGCCGAAACTATGGCATCGTGCCGCAAAGAGCGACCGTCTCGAAAAAAAGATCATGGTCCAACAAGGGGATAGAGGAGGACCACGCAGCCGTGCGGCTTTGCTTCGACGCCGCGCCGCGGATGCAGCCCCTATGCCGTACACGGTCCGCATCGGCGACAGCAGGGCTGCTGCCGGTAAGTGGTCGGGACAGAACGGGCGGGCTCGCCGCAAGCAGCTAGAACCCGTTTTCAATGCGCTCGAAGACGACGTTGGTGAAGGCCGATATCTGGCTGCCGATGAAGGGACCGGTCAGCGCCGCCACGAGCATGATGGCGACGATCTTCGGCACGAAGGTCAAGGTGATCTCCTGGACCTGCGTCAGGGCCTGGATCAAGGCGATGCCGATACCCACCGCCATGGCGACCAGCACCACCGGGGCGGATGCGGTCAGCACCGTCCACACCGCGTACTGGACGATGTCGAGTGCGTCGGCCTCGTTCATGGGGTCGGCCCGCCGGAGCCGTCAGCTTGCCGCCTTGATCGAGACGCCGGGGCCGACCGCGATCTCGGTGCCGTTGCCCAGCACGGCGATGAGGCCGCTGCTGGCAAGGCGCACGGACGCGACGGTGCCCGTCGTCTTGCCGTCGGCGGACGTTATCGAGCGCCCGATCAGCGCATCGGCCTGCGACAGCGCCGAGGACTGCATGATCTGGTCCAGCTTGGTATTGGTCTGCACAGACTGCTCGACCTGCGAGAAGGTGGCGAGCTGGGCGACGTACTGTGTCGAATCCATCGGCTTGGTCGGATCCTGGTTCTTCATCTCGGCGATCAGAAGCTTCAGGAAGGACTGGTAGTCGACAGCGGTCTTGGAGGTCTGCTGGCTGGCCTGATTGGTGCCAACCGGTATCGTCGTCGTCATGTCCACGGTCATCAGCGTGCTCCCACAGCCAGCGGACGCGAGGCGCCCGGAACGTCGTCATTGCCGCCCAGCGCGCGGCGTTCGAGCGGATAGAGCGACCGGATCGCCTTTAGCGCCTCGTAGATGTGGTCCTCGCCGACCATGCGGTCGATCTGTTTCAGCGCACTGCCGATCTCGGCGTCCTCGAAACTTGCAAGCAGCAGCGGCAGGGAGCGGCGGAACATTTCGCGCGCCTCGCCGGCGCCGGCCGGATTCATGAGCATCACCTGGAGGATGAAATACAGCTGCTTGAGCGGCGTCGAGGCGTCATCGGCCTGGATCACATGGCTTTCGAGCAGGAACTGCACGTCGTTCATCAGTTCGACGGTGACCTTGCGGTCGACGCGGATGACGGCACCGTTGATGTAGATCTTCTCGTTCGGCTTCAGCGATATCTTCAGCGTGTTGGTCATTGAATGCCGTCGCGGATGATCTGGGATACCTCGATCAGTCCCTCGAAATTCTGGGTGCGGCCCTGGCGGATGTCTTCCGCCTCGCGCAGCAGCCAAAGGCCGATCGAAATCAGGTTGGCGCGCAGTTCCTTGGGAAGCGCGTTGTCGTTGGAGCCGAGATCCTCGACAAAGGCGGTCCAGACGCGGTTGGTGAAATGCAGCGCCTCCACTGCCTCCATCGAAGCGGGGCCAAGGGCGGCGGCCGCCGCCAGCATGTCGATCGAGCGGGTCAACAGCTCCCGTTCACGGTCCTTCGCATCGGCGACAGAGGTGCTCTGGATGTCGGCGTAGGAGAATTGGTACATCGTTGGCTCTACCGTTCCGGTTCAGAGTTGTCAGGTCAGGTAATTCAACAGGCTGAGCTGCTGGAGCCGCGCCGTCAATGCGAAGGAGGTCTCGATGTGCTGCGTCAGGTCGGCGACGCGGGTCGCGGCTTCGGCCGGGTCGACCGCTTCAAGATCGAGAATGTGGCGCTCGAACAGGTCGACCTGCGTCTTCATGCGGTCGACAGCGTCGGACACGCGCTTCTGGACGATGCCGGTTTCGGACTGAACCTGGCCGATGCCGCTCAGCGCTTCGCCGACCAGCGACTGCGAGCGGCCGACGATGGTGTCCTTCGCCGCCTGGCTGATGTTGGTCGACATCAGGCTGGAGACCATGGCCGCCGCCATGGCGAGCTTCTTGATGCCGTCGCTGTTGGCGCTGGTCGAGGTCGCGGTGGTTTCGTTGAGCGCGATGCGGCTGACGATCTGCTGGTCGGTGGCGTTCGACCAGTTGGCCTGCCAGCCCGAACCGAAGAACTGCGGCTCGACGTCGTTGGTGATGAAATCGTCCATCTGGGCCGCGGTGATGTTTGCCGCGGCGGGGTCATCCGGCGTGAAACCGAAATTGGCGACAAAGGAGGCGTCGAAGGCAGCCTTGGCGGGTGATCCGGCCGCTGTGAAATCGTTGATCGGCTTGACGTCGGTGTTGGTGCCGGCAAACAGATACTCGCCGTTGACGCTGGTGTTGAGGATCGAGGCGAGCTGCTGGACGGCCGTCTTGCCGGCCGACTGGGTGAGGTTGGCGGAAGAATCGCCCGACGTTGAGGTGGTCAGGCTCGACAGCAAGGTCTGCGCGACGCTGGAGAGCTGGCCGAGCGAGGTCTGCGTCGAGGAGAGCCGGGCGGCCACCAGGCCGTTGGAATCGATAATGACATTGAGCCGGTCGAGATCGCGCGAGAAGGTGACGGACTGGGCGGTGCGTCCGCCCAGCGCCAGGCCGACATCGGCGACCCTGCCGGTCGAGGACTCCTTCGTGGCTTTGACGAGCTCGGCCTGCATGCGCATCTGCTGATAGCGCATGGCGTTCGAGAGAGCGGCCGAAGAGACTGAGGTCATGGATTATCCCACCGCGCTGAGCAGAGCCGCCAACATGTCGTCGACGGTTTTCATCATTCGGGCCGATGCCTGATAGGTATGTTCGAGATCGAGAAGCAGCGACATTTCCTGGTCGACATTGACGCCGGTGGCGTTGGACAGCGCCTCGGCGCTGCGCGATGCCAAAGCTTGCTTGGCGTCGGCTGCGGTCGACGCCTGCTGGCGCACGCCCTGGAGCCACCCGATCGAATTGGCGGCATAATCGGCAACGCTCGACGTCGCCGAAATCCCGGCGGCGGGGTCGAATGTCATCGGCTGATCGAGCCGGTCGCCATAGGCGACCAGAAGGCTGGAATAGGAGGCGCCGCCGGTGTTGACGACATAGGCCGCGCCGTTGGCGCCGCCGTCGCGCAGCAGTGCCGGATTGCCGCCGACACTTGGATCCATGGCGGCATTGACGCTGATCGTGCCGGCAAGGCCATTGACCAGCGTGCCAGCGGCCGGCACCGCCGGCGCGCCAGACCAGGTGAACAGCCCGGCGGCGTTGGGCATTGACGGCGCGGTCTCGGCGAAGGCCGTGATCAGGCCGCGCGCGGTCTCGTCGAGCTGGCTCTGCATGGTCGAGGCCACGCCATCGCGCAATTGCAGCAAACCGGCAAGCTTGCCGCTGGCGCTGGTGTTGCCGCCGGTTCCCGCCGAGATCGGCACGTTATCGATGTAGAGTGCGTTGCCGACGGTACCGGCGCTGTAGCCGGAGGATGGGGCGAAGCTGACCGTTCGCGGGATGGTTTCGAACAGCGTCGTGCCGTCACCCGTGGTGATGACCATGTCATTGTCGCCGCGCGTGAAGGTCGAGACCGGAACATAGTCCGAGATCTTCTTCAAAAGCGCGTCGCGCTGGTCCAGCGCATCGGACACGTCGGTGCCGGAGCGCGTGCCTGATATGACAGCCTGGTTGGCATCCTGGAACTGGCTGAGCAGCGAGTTAAGATCGTCTACCGCGGTGGCGATCTGGCCGTCGGTCTGGGTGCGAAAGTCCTGAATGGCCCTGGAGCCTTCGTTCAGGGAACGCACGACCTGCTTGGCTGCGTCGATGACGCTGGAGCCGAGATTCTGGTTCGAGGGCGAGGTGGCATAGAGCTGCAGCGCCTGCTGCAAATTGCCGATCGCGGTCGAGGGAGAGGACGCATTGTCGACGCCATTGACCGAAACATCCAGCTGATCCAGGCCGCTATAGAGCGCGTTTTGGCCGCTGTACGCCGACAGGGCGCTGAGATTCTGACGGAAGAGCAGGTCGTTGGCTACGCGCTGGATGTCAACCGAGCGCGCGCCCGGCGCCGTGCTGGTGACGACGGCGATGCGGCGCGTATAGTCCGGATTGGAAGCGTCGGCGACGTTGCGCGAGACAACGCTGGTCTGCCGAGCGGTGTTCATAAGCGCCGATTGGGCGATGCTCAATGCGGTGGAAAGCGACATGCGGGTCTTTCACGGGCGTTGCCCGGTTTTATCTCTTCAGGTTGACAAGGACGTCCATCAGGTCGGAACCGGTCTGGAAGACTTTCGAATTGGCGGTGTAGCTGCGTTGCGCCGCGATCATGTTGGTCAGTTCCTCGGCGATATCGACGTTCGAATTCTCGAGCGCGCCGGAGATGATGGAGCCGAGCTTGCCTTCATTGGCAAAGCCGACGCGGACCGCGCCGGAGTCGGTGCCCTGCGAGTACACATTGCCGGGCAGCGCGGTGAGCTGGTCGGGACTCTGCACATCGGCCAGCGGGATCTTGTACAGCGGCTTGGTGGAGCCGTCCTTGTACTGGGCGTAGATGGTGCCGTCCTTGCTGATCTGCACCTTGTCGATGGTGCTCGGCGCGTTGCCGTTGACCTGAGCGTCCGAAACCGTGAAGCCGGTGCCGAGCTGGGTCAATGCCGACAGATCCAGTGAAAAGGTGCTGCCGTTGGGCACGGTGAGCGAGACGCTGTCGACGGCGCCGGTGAGCTTGCCCGTGGTCGTGTCGAAGGTCAGGTTGGCCGAGCCAAGCGCGCCGCCGGTGTAGGGGAATGACGTTCCGGCGGTCGCCTTCGACTGGTCGAAGACCGACACCTGCCAGGTGCCGGCGCCGGTGTTGGTGAAATAGACGTCGAGCAGCTTCTTGTTGCCGAGATTGTCATAGGCGACCATCGAGGATTTCGAGGTGTACTGCGCGCCTGCGGCGTTGGTGGTGGGCAGGTTGCCGGCCGCGACCGGCGTCGCGCCTGCGGGCAAGTTGCCGCTGTAGAGACCCTCGGTGCTCGGGGTCGCGGTCATTCCCTGGTCGGAGATGACGACCGGGACCAGTCCTTCAAAACCGTTCACCGTCGCCGCCGGCACGCCATTTTCGTAGCTGTAGGCCATCAGCTGGAAGCCGGCCGAGTTGACCAGCCTGCCCTGTCCATCGGGAACGAAGGCACCGGCGCGGGTCAGGAAAGGCGTACCGCTCGGGTCCTGGACGACAAAGAAGCCGTCGCCGCTGACGGCAAGATCGGAGACAGAGGTGGTGTATTGGAGCACGCCGGGATCGCTGACCGCCTGCCGGATCGTGGTGGTGATGCCGCCGGAATTATAGGCGCCGCCCGTCGATGGCATGACCAGTGTTGAGAATTCGGCGGATGACCGCTTGTAGCCGGTGGTATCGGAATTGGCGATGTTGTCGGCTGTCGTCGACAGACGGTTGGCCTGCGCGTTCATGCCGGAAACGCCGGTCCGCATCATCCCGTAGAGGCTCATCGAAATGTCTCCGCAATGTCCATGCCATTGGCAGCGAGGCTACGCGTCCTGTCTTGCGCGAGGCTGGCGCGGCGGTGCATCAGAACACCAGCCGGTAGCCGAGGAAGCGCTTGGAATCGATCGGATCGGTGCCCAGCTTCTCGCGCAGCTTCTTGCGCAGCTTGCTGATGTGGCTTTCCACCACGTTCTCCTCGACCTCTTCGTCGAAGATGCCGTAGATGGCGTTGAATACTTGGGTCTTGGTGACGCGGCGGCCGCGATTGCTTGCCAGATATTCGAGAATGCGGCGCTCACGGCGCGGCAAGGGAAGCGGCTGGCCATTGATTTCAGGGTCGCGGCCATCCATGAAGATGCGCATGGCGCCGATCTCGGTAAAGGCGGCATCTTCGTTGGCGCGGCGGCGGATGGCTGTTATGCGAGCCAGGATCTCGCGGATATGGACCGGCTTGCGGATGACGTCATCGACACCGCTCTCGAACAGCCGCAACGTGTTCTCCAGCGAATGCTGCTCGCTGAGAGCAATCACCGGGGCTCCGGTGCGGTCGCGGATCTGGCGCGGAGAGATCGCGCCTTCGCGGCAGTCGCCGATGAGGAAGGCCCGGACCGAGCGCAGATCGGCATCGGCGGCCGAGTTCACCCACTCGCCGAATTCGCCGGAAGCGAAGCCCGCGCAGGCGATGCCCTCGCGGTCAAAAAGTGAATTGTATCCGTCTGTCACGAGCTCTCGCTCGTCAACGATAACGATCATCGGCCCCGCCTCCGAATCAGCTCATCTGCCCCGTGGGGAAAGCCGTATCCGCTGGCAGGAATCCTGAACAACCGTCATTTCTTGTAACTAGTTTCTTGGGAGTCCGGAATCGCATCGGTTGCATTAGCATGGGGTGAGATATGCTTGGTGCTCCAAGTCCCGGCCAAGTCGAAGCGCAACGCCGAGACTTTGCGACCGATTGCATGAGATGCAACAATACACTCATGGATTGCAGAACGTGCGAGCGTTGCCGGTCCATTTGCCGAAGCCTGTGGCCACCATGTTTGATATCACGCGGCAGACATAGACCTTCTGCGCCGGGTCGTTGTCGGGCCCCGCGTGATAGCGGGCGACAGCCATCGACCAGGTCACGTGACGGGCATGAAGGCTGGCCAGGAAACGCGCCGCATAGTCGACATTCTGACGCGGATCTAGCATGTCCTCGACGCTGCGAAAATGCGCGCCGTGGTAGTGGTGATTGATTTGCATGCAGCCGAGATCAATCAGCGTCTTGCCTTCGCGTCGGGCATTGGCGAAGGTGGCAAGAGCTTCGGCGCGGCTTGTCGGGAAGACCGCTTTTCCTTCTATATTCAATGCGTTGGGCTGCAAGCTGCCCTTCTTGCCGGTCTCGGTCAAGCCGACGGCATAGAGGATGCCAGCCGGCACGCCGTAGCGGTCGGCGGCGCGCAGGATCTCCGGTTCGCAAGCATTGGCGGCGGCAGCGGCGGCGCTCGCAAGACTAGATAAAGATATCGCCGCCAGCGCGCTCGCGAGAAGGCGAAGCGGGGCGGCCGTGTGCTTGCGCGTCATCATTGTGTCTTCCGGCGGATTGCTGGCCCGGTTGCTGGCCGCCGGCGCCGCTGTTGCCGCCGCCGGAATTCCCGGGTTGAAAGGACGACTGGTCGCGGCCCGCCGCCGTCTGCAAGGATGCGGTCGCATCAGTGCGGGTCGTTGCGGGGACCGCTACCGAAGGTTGTAGTATCGTGACCTTGTCAACCTCGAAGCCGAGTCCGCGCAGGGACTGGACGATGGCATCGCTATCAGAGGACAGCCGGTGGTAGGCGTCATGTGTTTGAGGCTTCAACTCAATCGAAAGTTGTTCTCCGGAGAGGCGAAGATTGGCGGTGACCATGCCAAGCTCGGCCGGATGAAGTTCGATCTTCAACACATGTGTCGCGGCGGCAACAGGGCCTGTCAGTTGCGCAGTTGCGGAGTGTGTCGAAAGCGTCGTTTTCGGGCCGCCATCGGCTGTTATGGCGCCGATCACGTTGAGGGCGGCCTGGCTCATCGGCGCCTGCGGCGGGGCAGGGAAGCTGCGCTCGGAAACCACGTCGATGCGCCCTGCCGCCGACAGTTGTTTTCCGGGCTCGTGCCGCAACGAGGACTGAACATCGGCCATGGATTTCAGCTGCGGTGCCGCCTGCTTCGGATCCAGGTCCGGCACTTCGGCCGGCGCTGTCTGGGGCAGTGGCCCGGCCGCGATCGCATTGTCGCGTTTTGGCCTGCCGGCGGCGTCGTGGACGGTCTGGCCATCGAGCTTGGTCAGCGACCCATCCACGAGCGATGTCCGCTCGGGCTTCGAGATCGGTTCGAGATCGTCATGCCCGGCGGCGGATTTCGGCCGGTAGGCCTTCGGCAGGAGCTGCCCGTCGAGCGCCGGTTCCTGTCCGGTTTCGCTCGTATCGGCCGGTCTGGCCGATGTCGAGAAATGGCGCAGGTCATGGAACGCGATCAGCAACGGCAGATGGTCCTCGAGCGGCGTCGTACCTGTCTCGGCCGCTGCGCCATCGGAGTCCTTGTCCGGCTCGGCGGTCTTGTCGTCCCTGGCCGTTTTCGCGGCCGGCATTCCGCTGGATGGGATCCTTGCCTTGCCAGCCGGCAGTGGCTCGTCCTTCTGCCCGGCAGGACCGGCGGCAAGCCTGCTCCAGCGCTCATCGCGCGATCCGGCCCCGGCTGCCGGATGCTTGTCCGGGTGGGCCGGGCCGGCCTTGTCGTCGAGCATCTTGCCGAAACCCGTGTCGTCATTTTTTCCGGTCGCCGCCGGCTGTTCCGCCGTCGTGCGCGCGGTGGTGATTCCCGGCAGCGCCGGACCGAGGCTGGGGGTCATTTCGGAGCGGCTCCAAGCATCTGGTCGATCAGGTCGAGCTGTCGACGGGTTTTGACCATGGCGGCATCGGTTGGGTCTGACGTGTCGGTGCTGGCCGCGGCCGCCGGCGCCGATGCCGGCAGGACAGTTGCCGCATCGCCCGGAGCCGGCGCGTTCGGCGCAACTGCCACTGTATCGCCGGATGGCGCGACGGCCGGCCGTTCGGACACAGCACCCTCGACGGGCGGCAATCCGGCGGCGTCGGCCGTCTGCGCGGCGGCAGGCTCGGGCTCGTGTGATGGCATGACCTCGGCAGGTGCCGAGCTGGCGGTCGGAAGGGAAGCGGGCGGCGCCACCACTTCGCCGGCGATGGCCTCGGCGGCGTCGAGCAGCGCGCGGTCGCCGTCCGACAGCCGGCTGCGGTCGATCTTGCCCAGCTTGGCGCGCACGTCCTCGATGGTACCCGATGTCACGGTGGACAGGCTTGAGTAGAGCAGGGCGCGCGGATCGCCCTGATTGGTGTTGCCGTCGCGGCCTTGCTCGGCCCGCGCCGAGGCGAAGGCGGACAGTTCGTTCAGGCCGTCGATCGCGGCGCGGCGGGCGATGCGCAGATAAATGACCTTCTCGCGCTCGGGATCCATCATTGAGGTGATATTGGCCAATTTGTCCTGGCTGATCGACATGTGCAGCTCAATCACGCCCGAGACGAAGGAGTCGGCGAACTGGCTGGCATAGGGCGAATAGAGATAGCGCTCGACATATTGTGTGGAGGCAAGCGCAAAGCGCGCCGCGTCGCGCTGCGCGACCGCAATGCCGACCGAGCGGCGCAATGCCGCCTCCTCGACCAGTGTCCCGGGGCCGAGCAATTTCGCCTCGTCGAGCAGCACCAGCGCCGCGGCCGGCTGGTCGCTGGCGAGCAGCGAACCCTTGACCAGGGCAAGGAAGGCGCCGAGGTCGCTGGGCTCCGCCATCGGATCGACCGGCTTCAAGGCTTCGATGGCCTCGCCGGGGCGGCCGTTCAGGTAATCGATGACGCCCCTGGCAAGGGCTAGGTCCCGCGCATCGGCGGTGGCGCGCGACACGGCCGCCTCGACGGTCACCGGGTTGCCGCCGCTCATGCCGTAGACCAGCAGCGCGCGAAAATTCTTCGGATCCCTGAAATCGTTCTTGTCCGCCTCGCGAAGGCGCGTATCGATCATCTCCAGCAGCTTGGACTGCATCGGCAGCGCGGCGTGGTCGCCGACGGCGATACGGTCTTGAATAAGCTGTAACGAGCGCACCAGCTGATAGGGCTGCAACGAATCCTGGGCGAGGGCGGCTGTAGGCTGGCCGGCCAACAGCAAAAGGCCCATCAAGCGGCTGGTGAAGACCGCCCGCTTCATCCGCCGGTCGCCATCAGTATCTCGATGCGGCGGTTCACCGCCGACAGCGGATCGGCGGGGTCCTTCGGCTGGCGGTCGGCGAAGCCGGCGACTTCGGTGATGCGGCGCTCGTCGACGCCGCCGCGCACCAGCATGTAGTACGCCGAATGCGCGCGCGCCGTCGACAGCCGCCAATTGTCGTAGCCGGCGCTGCGGAACGGCCGCGCGTCGGTGTGGCCGTTGATGCTGATCGTGCCCTTCTGGCTGTTGACGATGCGGCCGATCTTTTCCATCGCGAGCACCAGCTCACGGCGCGGCATCGCGGAGCCGACCTCGAACATGCCGAAGTCAAGCTGGTCGGTGATCGAGATGAGGACGCCCTTGTCGGTGGCTTCGACCGAGACGCCGTCGTGCAACTTGTCGCCAGGTTTGAAGGCCTCGGCCAGCTGCTGCCTGACATCGGCCGCAGCCTTGAGCGCGGCCGCGCCCGGGTTCTTTTCGCCGGCATCGGGCTTGGGCGCCTCCTGGGCGGCGGCAATCTTGGCGTCCGCGGGTCCGGCGGTGCCGGCTTTCGCATCGGTGGCCTCGGCGATTGCCGTTGCGAGCTTGCCGTCCTTTGCCAGAGGTTCAAGCGGCGCCGCGATGACCGGCGGCGCAGGCGGCACGGCCTTGACCTTGGCGACCTGCGCTTCGGCGGCCTTATCGCCGGGCTTCACCGGATCGCCTTCGATCCTGGCGCGCTGCGCGCTGGCCTCGGCGCCCGGCGAGGCCACCTGCTGAGACCAGAAATCAGGCTCGAACGGATCGCGATAGGAGGCGCCGCCGGAAGCGCCCGTTGCCGGGCCGGCACTCTGCGCGCCGCCATCGCCCTTCTGGCTGACATTCTGCATGACGCCGGTGTTGGTGGCAATTTCCGAAAGCACCGCGTAGGGATCGGCGAACAGGTGTTCGTCGGACTGCTCCGACTGCTGCGGCTCCTGCTTTTCCTTTTTGGGGTCGGATGAGCCCGCGCCGCCGGCTCCATCCTGTCCGGCCTTGGTGGCCGCGTCTTCCGGATTGTCGGCGGTCAGCCCGATGGCGCGCGGACCGTCGCCGAGATCCTCCAGGCCCTTGCGGCTCGACGTGCGGTCGACCAGCTTGACCGGATTGAAATAGCTGGCGACCGCCGCCTTGGTCTGTTCGTTGGCGGCATTGATCAGCCACATGACCAGGAAGAAGCACAT
This sequence comes from Mesorhizobium sp. BR1-1-6, assembly GCF_020165355.1. NCBI lineage: Bacteria > Pseudomonadati > Pseudomonadota > Alphaproteobacteria > Hyphomicrobiales > Phyllobacteriaceae > Mesorhizobium > Mesorhizobium sp. BR1-1-6. The sequence continues at coordinate 79,243 of NZ_JAIUHZ010000002.1, forward strand.
CATGGCCGTCATGAAGTCGGCGAAGGCGATCTTCCAGACGCCACCGTGATGGCCCTCCTCGTGGTCGTCATGGCCGCGACGCACGATAATGATCTCGTGCCTGGCCTGATCGGCATCGGCGACGCTCATGCCAACACCTGAGAGAGCGTTGCCGACCATTCGGCCATGCGCGTCTCGAACACCGCTTCGTCGATGGAGACCGTGAGATCGAAGCCGGGAGCTTCGAGGAAGTCGAGATTGGCGGCGCGCGCTCCGAGCGACGCCTTCAGCGCTTCGAAAAGGGAAAGCGGGCCGCGAACGACTATGCGCACCGCTTCGCCATCGCCGACCGCTTCGCGGACCGCACCGGCAAGCGCTTCAAGCGAGCGCTTTTGCAGGTCGTCACTGACGATGCCGCCGATGATGCGGGCGACCGTGGCGGCGACGAGGTCCGTCACGCGCGCCTCCATGGCATCAATGCGCAGCGAGACCGCCTCGCCGACATCGCCGCCGAAGCTCTCGAGAAAGGCCTTCGCTTCCTCGGCATTCGCCCGGCGTTCAGCGTCCATCGCTGCTTCGTGGGCAGCCGCAAGCCGCTCGCCAAGCGCTGCCTCCGCCTGGGCGACCGCTTCGGCGATCAGCGTGCCGATATCGGCTTGAGGCACGGCTGCTTCCGGCTCGTGCTCGGCGGCGGCCCTCGGCTGGCTGACACGTTGCGGGCGCGGGCCGAAATCCGGCAGGAGATCGAAAAGGGCTAGGGAAGGCATTGACTACACCGCGACTTCCTGGGCCGCCCATTTGCGCAGGATCTGCGCTGTGCGCTCCTCGTTGAGGTCGACCATGCGGGCAAGCCGCTCCTGCGGCGCGGGCCTGATCTTCTGGCGCAGGTCGTCGAGCGGCGTGGAGCCGGCCCGCACGCCCGGCAAGGCGCCGACGGCCGAGCCGGCTTCGGCGGAAGCCGTGCCCTCTGGCGTCGGCAGCGAGCGCTGGACCTCGTCGAAATTGGGACCGGCTATGGACGGCGTCGCCTTTGCTGTCAGGGCCGCCGCCATCGGGCGCAGGCCGAAGAAGGCCACCAGGAACACCACGACGATGAAGGCGCCGGCATTGATCAGCGTGCCGGCGTGCTGGCCGACGGAATCGAGCATTCCGGCCTGCGGGATCGCCTCGCCGTCGAGCCCGTCGATGAACTCGACCGCCGAGACGTCGATGACATCGCCGCGCTTGTCGTCGAAGCCGGTGGCAGAGGTCACCATCTTCTGGATGTCGGCGACGCGCTTGGCGATCTGTTCGGGCGTGGCGTCCTTGCCCAGGATCGCCTTCAGCCGATCCTGGTTGACGACCACGGCGATAGACATCTTGGTGACGCTGTAGCCGTTGGAGACGGTGGCGATCTTCTTGGAGTTGATCTCGTAGTTGGTGATCTCTTCCCTGCGGTCGTTCTGCGAGGAGGATTGCGGACCCTCGGTGGCGGTCGTCTGCGTCTCGGGCAGGTTCTGCTCGACGCTGGCCGGGGTGGAGGCCTGCTTCTGGTTGTTGTTCTCGTTGGCGCGCACCGACTGCACCGAACGCTCGACGCGCGACTCCGGATCGAAGATCGTCTCCTCGGTTTGGCGGGTATCGGTGTTGACGTCGGCCTTGACGCTGGCGCGGAAATTGTCCGGGCCAAGATACGGGGTGAGGGCGCGCCGGATGTTGTCACCGATCTGCGCCTCGACGGTCTGCTCGACGCCCAGCGTGCGGGCGGCACTTGTGTTGGAGGGATCATCTCCCGCCGCCAGCAGATTGCCGTTGGAATCGAGCACCGTCACCTTGTCGGCCGACAGGCCGGGAACGGCGGCGGCGACGAGATGGCGGATCGACATGGCGCTTTTCTCGGCGTCGATGCCGGCGTAGCGGATGACGACCGACGCGGAGGGCTGCTGCTCGTCGCGGCGGAAATTGGCACGCTCGGACATAACGATATGGACGCGCGCAGCCTTGACGCCCGCGATCGACTGGATGGTGCGCGATATTTCGCCCTCCAGCGCGCGCACACGCGTGATCTGCTGCATGAAGGAGGTCAGGCCGAGCGAGCCGACATTGTCGAACAGTTCATAGCCGGCATTGGCGCTGGTCGGCAGGCCCTTTTCGGCAAGCAGCATGCGGGCCTGCGCGGTGGTGCCGGCCGGGACCAGGACCGAGGTTCCGTCGGAGCCGACGTCGAAGCCGATGCCGGCCTCGCCCAGCACGAGGCCGATCTGGTTCACGTCGGCGCGGTCGAGCCCGACATAGAGCGTGTCGTAGGCCGGACGGTTGAGATAGACGGAAGCGACACCGATGACGCTCATCACCAATGCGGCGATGCCCGCCAGCATGGCCAGGCGCTTCACGCCAAACCCGCGGAGATTCGCGATGATGCTCTGGATCTGTTCCGGCACGGTCGACTACTCCCAGCATGACTGTCCGCTGGAACACTAGCCCTCGAAGCTTGTGCGAAAATGAAATCGGGCCGCGCTCGGCGCGCGGCCCGTCAACCTTGAGGTGAAGACGTCGAGTGGGCGGTCAGCTCTTGAACAGCGACAGGATCGACTGCGAGGAACTGTTGGCGATCGACAGCGACTGGATGCCGAGCTGCTGCTGCACCTGGAGCGCCTGAAGGCGGGTCGATTCCTTGTTCATGTCGGCATCGACGAGCTGGCCGACACCGCGGTCGATGGAGTCCATCAGGCTCTGCGTGAAGGTCTTCTGCAGGTCGATGCTGCTCTTGGCCGAACCGAGGATGGTGGCGGAATCGGTCAGCTGGCTCATGACGTTGTCGATCTTGGTGATCATCTGGGTGATGATGTCGTCGGTCACGCCCGCCGCAGTGATGTCGAGATTGTAGGCGGAAATATTGTCGACCTTGGCAACCGCCCCCGCCGCGGTCTGGCCGGCGGTGTTGGCTGCGATATCCGTTGATCCACCCGCGATCGATGCCGCATAGGCGGTGTCATACAGGGTCTGCGCGGCCGCGGTCGAATAGACCGATGTCTTGCGGTCGAGAATGCCCTGGTTCTTGACCTCGCCGGCGAGACCGGAATCGAAAAGCTTGGTGCTCTCGACATCGATGTCAATCGTCCCGAGTTGGACGGCGCCGGACGAGGTGCGGTTGAACGAGGACACGATCTTGGAGTCGGGCTGGACGCCGTCATTGGCGGCCGACACCTGCTTGGAGATCACCGACAGGAAATTCGAACCGGAGAAGGTGGCGGCGTCGGCAAAGGATTTCATCTGCGCCTGAAGCGCCGTGATTTCGGTCTGCGTCTTTGCCTTGGCGGCATCTGTCTGGCCGACGGTCGAAAGCAGCTTGGTTTTGATCTTGCCGATCGTGTCCAGCACATTGTTCATGCCGGTATAGGCGGTGTCGACCTTCGAGGCGCCGAGGCCGAGCGCATCCTGCACGGTCGAGAGCGCCTGGTTGTCGGAGCGCATGGTGGTGGCGATCGACCAGTAGGCGGCGTTGTCGGAGGCCTCGGAGACGCGATAGCCCGTCGAGACGCGGGCCTGTGTCTGCTCGAGCGACTTGTTGGTGGCGTTGAGGCTTTGAAGTGCAGTCAACGCCGCAGCGTTCGTCATGATGCTCGCCAAGAAACTCGCTCCTTCTCTAAGCCGGCATGCCCACAGGCCTGGTCGGCCTGCCCATCGGCTGCGATCGTGCCGGTCGGGCCGATTCGACAACCTGTCGTAAGCTATTGGTTAACCATAGCTAGCGCGATATGGTTAACGCCCTGTTAAAAGTCAGCTTTCGACAGTTAAGGAACGAGGATTGCGCGGGGCTGGAGCAAACGCAATCGGGCCGCGCTTTTGGCGCGGCCCGATATCTTGGTGCTGTTCGTGGATGGTGAAGGCGATCAGCCGCGGAAGAGCGACAGGATCGACTGCGACGAACCGTTGGCGATCGACAGCGCCTGGATGCCGAGCTGCTGCTGAACCTGCAGGGCCTGGAGGCGGGTCGATTCCTTGTTCATGTCGGCATCGACGAGCTGGCCAACGCCGCGGTCGATGGAGTCCATCAGGCTCTGCGTGAAGGTCTTCTGCAGGTCGATGCTGCTCTTGGCGGCGCCGAGCGTGGTGGCGGCGTTCGTCATGTCCTTGAGCGCGGCGTCGACGACGTTCATCATCCCCGAGATCTGGTCGTCGCTGAAGCCCTTGCCCGTTGCGGAGTCGAAGATCTTCAGGCTGGCGACCGAATAGGTGTCGCCGGCCGCAACGGTAGCACCAGCAGCCGGAGTAGCCGCCGTGGCGGTGACGCTGCCGTCGGTGCCCAGACGCGCGGCGTCGAGGATGCCCTTCGCGGTGCCGGCCGTGGTACCCGCCTCGTACAGCTTGGTGCTTTCCACGTTGACGTCGATCGTCGAGATCGATACCGCGCCGGAAGCGTCACGGTTGAAGGCCGAAACGATCTTGATGTCCGCCACGGACGTGCCCGTGCCGCTGTCCACGGATAGCATGTTGGTGCCGGAGAAGCTGGCGCCGTCGGCATAGGCCTTCAGCTGCTTCTGAAGGGCGGCGATTTCGGTCTGGGTCTTTTCCTTGTCGGCATCCGTCTGGCCGTAAGAGGCGGTCAGCTTGGTCTTGATCTGGTTGATGGTGTCGATCGCGCTGTTCATGCCGGTGTAAGCGGTATCGACCTTCGAGGCGCCGAGGCCGAGCGCGTCCGAAACGGTCGACATCTGCTGGTTGTCGGAACGCATCGTGGTGGCGATCGACCAGTAAGCAGCGTTGTCCGAAGCCTGGGAAACGCGATAGCCCGTCGAAATGCGGGCCTGGGTGGTTTCGAGGTTCTTGTTGGTGGCGTTCAAGCTCTGCAGCGCGGTCAGCGCCGAGGCATTGGTCATGATACTGGCCATGTCTACTCGTACCTTACTTTTTACAGGTGTTTTTTGACATACCGGATTGGCCGGTATGACGGAGCGGCATCATGCCAATGATCTGTCTGAGACCCGATCACCCGCCATCTGCGGGGAATATGGCGGCAAGTCCCTACCAAAGGACTAAACCGGACGGTTAATCGAAAAATATTGTCGAAAAAAACGGGAGGGCGCGGCCGGCGCCCGGCGCGATCAGTTGAAGGAGCGCACCAGGCTGCCGACGAGCAGGTTCCAGCCGTCGATCAGCACGAAGAACAGGATCTTGAACGGCAGCGACACCACCGTCGGCGGCAGCATCATCATGCCCATCGCCATGGTGATGGTGGCGACGATCAGGTCGATGACCAGGAACGGCAGCACGATCAGGAAGCCGATCTCGAAGCCGCGCCTGATCTCGGAGATCATGAAGGCGGGCACCAGGATGCGCAGGTCGACGGTTTCCTTCGCAACGGTCTGGCCGCGTTCGCGCGCGAGGTCGGCGAACAGGTCGAAGTCCTTGTCGCGCACATTGTGCAGCATGAAGGTGCGGAAGGGATCGGAAATCTTCTCGAAAGCCTCGGTTTGGCTGATCTGGTTGTCCATCAGCGGCTTGACGCCGGTATTCCAGGCCTGGTCGAAGGTCGGCGCCATGACATAGAAGGTCATGAACAGCGACAGCGAAATGAGGATAAGGTTCGCCGGCGTCGACTGCAGGCCGATGCCGGCGCGCAGGATCGAGAAGGCGATGACGAAACGGGTGAAGCTTGTCACCATGATCAGCAGGCCCGGCGCCACCGAAAGCACGGTGAGCAGGCCGAACATCTGGATGATGTAGCCAACGGTGGTGCCGTCGGCCTTGCCGATGCCGCCGAGGTCCAGTTGCTGGGCCGTCGCGATCGATGTGGCGGCGCCGAGCAGCGCCGCGGCAAGAAGAAATTTCTTCATTCGAGCAGCAACGTCCTGATGAGTACCTGCTTGGCATGCCCCTGGCTGCGGATCGAGGCGCGCTCCTCGATATCGGCCTTCAGGTGCTGATAGCCGCTAGCGCCTTCTATCTGGTGCATCTTCAGGGTGCGCACGAAGGCCAGAAGATCCTGATGGATCTCATCCGACATTGCCGGCGGCTGCGGCGCGTCGTAGACCACCGACACTTCCATCCTGATCCAGGTCTCGGCGGGCGAGGCGATGTTGGTGGTGATCGGCGCCAGCGCGACGAGTGACGGTCCCGTGCCGGGCTCTTGCGCGTCGGCGGGCTTGGGTACCTTGCCCTCGTTTTCCGGCGCGACGGGTACCGATGCCGGTGCCCCCACACCCTTGAGATAGCCGCCGGACAGCCAGCCCATGCCGATGGCGGCGGCCGTCACCAGGAGCAGCATGGCGCCCTGGACGGCAAGGGAAGGACCCTTGCGAGACGGAACCTGTTCGACGCTGGCCACGGTGCTGCGGTCTCCAATGCCCTAGAACGGAAGAACCTGGTCGAGGATCTGCTGGCCGTAGGCCGGCTGCTGGACCTCGCTGACGCGGCCGCGGCCGCCATAGGAGATGCGCGCCTCGGCGATGCGTTCGTAGGAGATGGTGTTCTCCGCGCCGATATCCGACGGGCGCACCATGCCGGCGATGGTGAGCACCCTGAGCTCATAATTGACACGCACTTCCTGCGAGCCCCTGATCATCAAATTGCCATTGGGCAGGACTTCGGTGACGACGGCAGCAACGTTGAGCTCCAGGTTCTCCGAGCGCTTGATCTCGCCGTCCGCATTGGTTTCGGTGCTGGAGCTCAGGCCGGCGTCGCCCTTGCCGCTCGTGCTCTTGTCTTCCCATCCGAGCGTGACGTCGTAACCCAGCTTGCGCGAGGCGGTGCGGCTCCTGTCGTTCTGGTTCTTGAAGTTGGCCTTGTCGTTGAGCTTGATCCTGACGGTGAGAATGTCGCCTTCGCGCAACGCCCTGGGATCGGTGAACAGCCGGCTCTGGCGATCGTCCCACAGCGAGAATTTCTTGACCGGCGCCGCAGGCGGCTCGGGATAGCTGTAGGGCGAAGCTCCTTCATTGCCGATGCCGGAACCGACCGGCGACAGGGAAGGCTCCCTGCCGATCTCCTTGAGATTGGTGCCGCAGCCGGACAAAGCTGCGACCGCGCACAGGATAAGCGTTCTGCGGATCATGACGGATCTACCCTTCGGGCTGCGCTGGCCATGATGCCGGTGAGCGTCGCCGCCGCCTTCTGGTCCATTTCGTTGAGGATGACGCCGGCCTTGCGCGAATCCAGCTTCATCAGGATGGCCGCGGCTAGATCGGCATTGACAATGGCCAGGCGCTCGGCCGCCGCGTCGGGCTTCATGCCGGCATAGATCTTGACGACGCTGTCCTCGGCCCGGGCCAGGAACACCTCGCGCCGCTTCAGCCAGGTCTCGTATTCGGCCCGCTTTTCGTCCAGTGCCTTCATGCGTTGGTCGATGCCGGCCTGGAGCTGTTTCAACTCCTCCGCCTGCAACACGTAGCGGCGGTCGCGGGCGGCGTCGGCTATGTTGGAGCAGAAGCGCTCGATCTCGCTTTGGTCGGGAGCCTTCTCCCGGGCCAACAGCTGCGGCGCGGGTGCGGGCGGCGCCCCCGGCAGGACCTGGCGGACGGCTTCCTCGGCATGCACGCCGCTGGAAAAGGCCGCCAGAGCGCAGGCCGCGAACAGGATCGCGGCGGGGCGGCGTCCTTGATGGAATGAGAGGGAGGAGATCATCGGCATCGCCTATTGGAGAACCAGGTCGGCCTGCAGGGCGCCGGCCGACTTGATGCCTTGCAGGATGGCAATGATGCCGTCGGGCTTCACGCCGAGGCGGTTGAGACCGGAAACAAGGGTTTGCAGGTCGGGGCCGTCGAGCACGGCGACGCGTGCGTCGGGCCGGCTGGCGTCGATGGCGGTAAACGGCTCGACGGCGGTTTCGCCCTTGGAGAAGGGTTCGGGCTGCACGACGCGTGGCGCTTCGGTGATGCGCACCGTCAGCGTGCCGTGGCTGATGGCCACGCGCGAGATCTTGACGTCGTTGCCGATGACTATGGTGCCGGTGCGCTCATCGATGACGACGCGGGCCGGCGTATCGGATTCGACCACGAGGTTCTCGATCTCAGCGTAGAAGCGGGCCGCCGAGACGCTTTTCGGCCGTCTGATCTGCACGGTGCGGGAATCGCGCTCGGCCGCCACGCGCATGCCGAAGCGCTGGCTGGTGTAGTCATTGATCGCGTCGGCGATGCGAATGGCGGTCGAGAAATCGGGATTGCGCAGCTGCAGCGTCAGTATCGGCTGGTCATCGAACTCGGCCTTCACGGCACGCTCGATGATGGCGCCGTTCGGCACGCGGCCCGCGGTCGGGACGCCTTGCGTCAACTGCTCGGCCTGACCCTGGGCGGTGAAGCCCGAAACGATGACCGCGCCCTGGCCGACGGCATAGATCTCACCGTCCGCCGCCTTCAGCGGCGTCATGATCAGCGTGCCGCCGGCGAGCGAGGTGGCGTCGCCCATCGAGGAGACGTCGATGTCGATGCGCGCGCCCGACTGTACGTAGGGCGGCATGTTGGCGGTGACGATGACGGCGGCGACGTTCTTGGCGCGCGCTCTGCCGCCTTCGGTGGCGATGCCGAGATTCTCCAGCATGGCGCGGATCGACTGTTCGGTGAACGGCGAGTTGCGCAAGCTGTCGCCCGATCCGGCGAGGCCGATGACCAGGCCGTAGCCGACGAGCTGGTTGTCGCGCGAACTCTGCAGCTGCGCGATGTCCTTGATGCGCGAGGCGACCTGGCCCGGCGGCAGCGAGCTTGGCCCGGGCGAGACGCGGAACATGCGCGTGGTGGTGGCCGGATCATATTCAGGATCGTCATAGACGCCGCCATTCCTGGCGGCGAGTTCGCGCTTGGCCTTGGGCGTGAGGCCGTCGGCCAAGGCAGGCTGCAGGCCGAGCGCGGCTGCAAGCAGAAGAGCAAGCGGACGCATCATGAAGCGCTGACCTGGATGGTTCCGTCGGCCATCACCGTGCCGGAGAGAATCTTGCCGCTGTCGCTGTTGCGAACCTTGATGAGATCGCCGGCCGAGCCCGGCTGCAAGGTCACGGCGGTGGCCGATATCGTCAGTCCGCCGGCGATGAAGAAGACCTGCACGGCTGCGCCCTGCTCGACCAGCCAGGCGTCGCGAATGGCGGCGGCGGGGATGTAGCGGCCGGGCAGCAGCGTGCGCTTGGCGATCTTGCCCTGGAGTTCCTCGGCAAGGGTCGCCACCGCGTCGGGCTTGTGCTTGCCGGGGATGAGGGTCACCTGCTTGAGGGCCGCGAGCTCGATGGTCTCGCCGGGATAAATGACCCGGTTTGGGATCAGCACGACCTCGCCGGCAGGCTGGCTGCTGGCGATCTGCGTTGCCGACCGGTTGGCCGCGTCCTGCGCGAAAGCCGGCATGCCGCCGGTCACCAGCGCAAGGACGAGCGCGGTGCGGCGGAACGCGGAGCAGGAGACCGGACCGGCCATTGTCGTTACCTGATGTTCTTGGAGACGACCGAGGCCATGTCGTCGGCGGCCTGGATGACCTTGGAATTCATCTCATAAGCGCGCTGCGCCGAGATCAGTTCGGTAATTTCCTTGACCGGGTCGACGTTGGAGGCCTCGAGATAGCCTTGCTGGATGGTGGCGAAGCCGGGATCGCCGGGCACGCCGGCATTGGCCGGGCCAGAGGCGGTCGTTTCCTGGAACAGATTGTCGCCGAGCGGCGCCAGTCCCGCTTCGTTGGCGAAGTTGACGATCTGGAGCTGGCCGAGATTCTGCAGGTCGGTCTGGCCATCGATGCGGGCGAAGACCTGGCCCGTCTTGTTGACGATGACCTCGACGGCGTCGACCGGGACGTTGATCGCTGGAATGACGCTGGCGCCGTCCACCGTCACCAGCTGGCCTGTGGCGTTGGTGTTGAAGGCGCCGGCGCGGGTGTAGAGCGTGCCGCCATCGGCGCCTTCGATCTGGAACCAGCCCCTGCCGGTGAGCGCCATGTCGAAACTGTTGCCGGTGCTGGTCAGTTCACCCTGGGTGTGGACGTTGCGCACGGCGGTGGTCTTGACGCCGAGGCCGATCGAGACGCCCTCCGGCACCAGCGAGGCGTTGGAGCGGTTGGGCACGCCTTGCGTGCGGTCGACCTGGTAGAGCAGGTCGGAGAATTCGGCCCGCGCCCGCTTGTAGCCGGTGGTGTTGATGTTGGCGATATTGTTGGCGATGACTTCCAGATTGGTCTGCTGGGCGTTCATGCCGGTGGCGGCGATGGCGAGTGCTTTCATGGCCGAACTCCTCAGATGCCCATGCGGCTGACTTCGAGATAGGCCGAGACGACCTTGTCGCGGATGGCGACGGCGGTCTGCAGCGCCTGCTGGGCGCTCATCACGGCATCGACGACCTGGCGGGTGTCGGCGTCGCCCTTGAGCGCCTGGACCGAGACCTGCTCGGCGTTCTGCAGCGTGTTGACGGTCTTTGTGGCCGCCTGGCTCAGCGCCTCGGCGAAGGAGGTGCCGAGGTTGCCTGCGGTCGCGGGCGCAACGCCGCCCTGAAGCAGCTCAGTCGCCGTGTCGCCAAGTCCAGGCTTCAGGTTTAGCGCGCCGATGCCGTTCACGATCATTGGTTCCTCATCAGGTCGATGGTCATTGAAATGAGATCGCGCGCCTGCTTCACGACTTGCAGGTTGGCCTCGTAGGAGCGGTTGGCCTCGGTCATGTCGGCCATTTCGATCAGCACGTTGACGTTGGGCATCTTGACGTAGCCCTTGTCGTCGGCGGCCTCGTTGCCGGGCTGGAATTCCACGGGAAAATCGCTGGGATCGCGGTCGATCGAGTTCACTTCGACCGTTGAGCTGCCAGTGGTCCGGTCGAGCTCCGAGACGAAGCTGATGGTCTTGCGGCGATAGGGGCCGGAGCCGGGGGTGGTGCCGGTCGACTGGGCATTGGCGAGGTTTTCGGAAACCACGCGCAGCCGCTCCGACTGGGCGCCGAGGCCGGAGGCTGCTACTTTGAGGGCTGCTGTGAGCGCGTCCATGGTCAGCTCTTCACCGCCATCATCATCATCGAATGGAATGCCTTGACGATTGCCGTGTTGAGCTCGAAGGAGCGGCGCACCTCACCGGCCTTGAGAAGCTGGTCCTCGAGCACGACGGTGTTTTTGGACGGCATGACGACGCCGTCGTCTTCCTGTGGCTTGATCGCGAAACCGGCATTGGTCGCGGCGCTGCCGAGATGTCCGGCCTGTGTCGTCTGCAACGACACCGCCGCGCGGTCGAGCACCTTTTCGAACGGCTCGACATCGTTTGCCGTATAGCCCGGCGTGTTGGCGTTGGCGATGTTGCCGGCGACCGCCGACTGACGCACGGCCAGCCATTGCGCCTGCTTGGCGGCGAGATCGAAAAGAGAAACGGGCTCCATGGGAATCTCCGGGCGTGTGCCCAAAGACTAGGCCGCCAGTCTTGCGCGGACCTTGCGGGCGGACGCAACCGGCAAGCGCGGCGAACTTATCTGGAAAGCTCGATCACCTGGTTGGCGCTGGTGACCATCACCCATTTGCCGTTGCGTTGCTCGATCGACGACACCTTGTTGGAATCCGGCAGTATCGAGCCGCGCTGGACCATCCACAGCCCGGTGTCGTCCTCGATCATGGCGCGGCCATTGGCGACGTGGACCATGCGGAATTTGGTGACGTCGGCCGGAAAGGGCTGGTCATCTGGTGCCGGGGCGGCGCTGGGATCGTCCTGCACGGTTCCGGTGGCAAGCAGGTCGATATTGGCATTCGGAACGTCCTTGGCCGTCAGCGGCGCGCTGCGCTCGGCAACCACGCCGCCGCCCTCGCGTCCAGAATTGGTGCCGGTGCCGCCGAACTTGATTGCCTGGACGCCGAACTGTTCCTGATTGAAGAAGATATACCAGGGGAACAGCGCGCAGATCAGGCCGAGCGTGATGCCGAGCGCGGCGATGACGAAATCGCTGCGCCGGCCGGCCTTCTTGCCCAGCCTGGGAAACGCGGTCTTGGGCGGCTGCGGCCATTGCGGGGCGGCGAAGAGCCCGTCGATGGCCGAGTTGCGGCTGGCTTCGATCTCTTCTTCGGCTTTCGCCTCGGCGATCATTTCGCGCAGGATACGCTCGGTATGCTGGAGCTCAGTCCCCTTGTTCGGCATTCTGCTTTCCCTTGAGATGGCGGGCGAGATCGGAGAACGGATCAGCGGACGGGCGGTCCTTCGGCGATTGCATCAGCGCCTCGTAGATCAGGGGTACCTGGCGCACCGCCATATCGAGTTCCACGTCGGCGCCGCCCTGGTAGGCGCCGAGCAGGCGGATGTCGCGCGTGTCCTCGAAGCGGGAGATCATCGACTTCAGCCGCGTCACCAGCGCGCGCTGCTCGACGCTCCAGGCCTTGCCGGCCAGGCGTGATATGGACGACAGCGGATTGACCGGCGGATAGCGGCCCTGTTCGGCGATCGCGCGGTCGAGCACGACATGGCCGTCAAGGATGCCGCGCACGGAATCGGCCACCGGATCGTTGTGGTCGTCGCCGTCGACCAGCACGGAAATGATCGCGGTGATCGATCCTTTCCCTTCCACTCCCGGCCCGGCGCGTTCGAGCAGCTTCGGCAGCTCGGTGAAAACCGAAGCCGGATAGCCGCGCGCGACCGGCGGCTCACCCGTTCCCGTCGCCACTTCGCGCAGGGCGTGGGCAAAGCGGGTGATCGAATCCAGCACCAGAAGCACGCGGTGGCCCTGGTCGCGAAAATGTTCGGCGACACGCATCGCGGTGTCCGGCGCCCGCCGGCGCATCATGGCGCTTTCGTCGCTGGTGGCGACGACGGCTACGGTCTTGGCCATGCTGTCGCCGATCGTGTCCTCGAGGAATTCGCGGACCTCGCGGCCGCGTTCGCCGATCAGCGCCACGACCACGGTGTCGAAGGCGTCTGCGCCGGCGAGCATGGCCAGCAGCGTCGACTTGCCGACACCGGAACCGGCAAAGACGCCCATGCGCTGGCCGAAACAGAGCGGCGTGAAAATGTCGATGATCTTGACCCCGGTCATGAAGGCGGTGCCGACGCGCTGGCGCGCCATGGCGCCGGGCGTGGCGGCCCCGGACATGCCGTCGCCCCTGATCAATGGCGGGCCACCGTCGATCGCCCGGGTGAGCGCGTCGATCGTGCGGCCGCGCCACGAGGCATGCGGCGCCACGGCGAGCGGACCGCGACGGAAAACGGCGTCGCCTATGCCGGCATCGGCACTGCGTTCGAAGGGGGCCACGACAATCTCGTCGCGGCTGATCTTGACGATCTCGCCGCGGCGCGTGCCGGCATGGCCGCGCTGTTCGACAAGATCGCCCAGCCTGGCGAAATCCGAAAGGCCGCGCACCTTGTAATGCGTCGATGTGACTTCGGTGACGAGGCCGCCGCGTTTGAGCAGTCCCTCGGCATCGCTGAAGCGCCGCCATATCCGCTCCAGCGCGGCAAGCCGGTCTTCCGGCGTTGGCTGGGGCAGTCTTTCGGGTGCGCGCAGGGTTGGCTGGTCGAGCGACATGCTACTTCGAGCCGAGCGTCTTGATCGCCTCGTCGGTGGAGGAGTCAGTCTGCCGCATCAGGGCGGCGGTGTTCTCGAAAGCGCGCTGGACCATGATCAGCCGCGTCATCTCCAGCACCGGATTGACGTTGGATTCCTCGACAAAGCCCTGGGCGACGCCGATATCGGCTCGATCGGTCACCGGCTCGGGCGTGCGCGCCGGCACGATGCCGGAATTGCCGTAGCGCACGAAATTCTCACCCGGATCGAAATTGTACAGGCCGATGGAGCCTACCAGCTGATCGTTCTGGCGCAACGATCCGTCGGCTCCGGCCTTGGGCGGGCCGTTGCGGGGGTCGAGCTGGATCGGTGCGCCGCCGGCGTCGAGCACGGGATGGCCCTCGACCGACATCAGCTCGCCATTCTCGTTCATCGAGAAGCGGCCATCGCGGGTCATGACGGTGCCGACCGGCGTCTCGATGGCGAACCAGGCGTCGCCCTGTATGGCGAAATCGAACGGATTGCCGGTCTCGGTCAGGGAGCCATGGGCGCCGGAAAGGTAGGTCTTGCCCGAGGAGGCGAAGGACACGGATTTCGGCCCGGTGCCGGACACCACGTCCTCGAACTTCACGCCGGTGGCGCGAAAGCCGACGGTCGAGGCGTTGGCGACATTGTCGGCGATCGTGTCGAGCCGACGCTCGAGCGCGATCTGCGAGGAAAGGGCGACGTAGAGACTGTCCCGCATGGTCAGAACTTCAACTTCTGCATGGCCATCATCAGGTCGGTGGAGATCCCCGCCGTGACCGGCTTGGCGAAGAGCACGCTGATCGACGACACGGCTGAAGAGGTCGGGTGGTTGATCTCGTACATGGAGGTGAAGCGGGTCAGGAACTTGCCGAGCTTTTCGGGGTCGGAGAAATCAGAAATGTCGAGCTTCTGCTCGAACAGCTGCGCCTGCTTGTCGACGTCGGCGGTGGCGAAGGAATCGGGCAAGCCGAGCACTGTGCGCACCACGCTGGCAAGAGCGGTGTCGGCGAGCACATCGTACCAGCTAGTGATATCAGGCGCCTTGCGCTGGAAATAGAGCGCCAGCCGTACGCCCTCGTTGGTTTGGCCGGCATCCTCCTCCAGCGTCTGGCGCATGTATTTGTCGACGGTCGGCTGCTGTGCCGGATTGGTCGTGGTGGCCGCTTCGCCGTATTGTTCGAAGTTGAAGGCGGAGGCGAGCCCGGCATAGGCTTTGTTGGTCATCTTGTTGGCGACGCTGTCGGGGTCGCGGACGCCACCGGCCAGAACGCTGCGGATGAGATCCTTCCTCTCTGTCGCCGGATCGAGCGCGTAGGCCGAGAGGGCATAATTGTACAAGCGGCTGTTGGCCATCAGATCGTCGATGGATTTCACGTTCGTGATGTTGGCCAGATAATATGCGGTCTCCGACTTGATGTAGTCCGCATTTGGCTTGATCAGGCCAAGCGCCGACCCTGTCGTGTAGATTTTCGGCGTATCTTTCAGCACTGCGTCGCGCGTGGTCGTCTGATCGCCATATTGGGCAAAATCGAAGGCCGTGACGAAGTTGGCGTATCGTTTATCGGTCAGCTTGTTTGCAGGGCTGTTGGGATCGCTCACGCCGCCCTCGAGCATGGCGCGGATCTGCCGCGGGGTTTCGGTTGACGCATCCAGTCCATAGGACGCCATGGCGAATGTAAGCAGGCGCTTGTCCGCCATGAGGTCGTCAATCGACTTCACCTTGGAAACGTTTGCCGCGTAGTAGTCGGCCTCGCCCTTGACGTACTGCGCGCTCGGCTTGACCAACGTCAGCCCGGCTCCGGCCATGTAGCCCTTAGGCACCGCCTGCTGGACGTTGTCGCGCGTGGTCGTCTGATCGCCATACTGGGCGAAGTCGAACGTCGAGACGAAGTTGGCGTAACTCTTGTCGGTCAGCTTGTTGGCGGGACTGTTGGGATCGCTGACGCCACCTTCGAGCATCGCCCTGACCGTTGCGGCCGGTTCGGTTTCGGCGTCGAGCCCGAATGCGGCCATCGCGTATGTCAGCAGGCGGCTGTCGCCCATCAGGTCGTCGATCGACTTAACCTTGGAGATGTTGGTGACATAATAGGCGGTTTCGCTCTGATAGTAAGAGAAGCCCGCCTGCGAGGCGCCGATCTGGACTTGCAGCGCATAGTTGCCGGTCACCAGCTGCTGCGCCTTGTTGTAAACGGTGGTATTGGCGCCGTTGGCTGCGAAGTTGAAGGCGCTGACAAATTCGGCGTAGCGCTTGTCGGTCAGCTTGTTGGCGAAACTGTCGGGGTCGGAAACGCCTTCCTTGAGCGCCTTGACCATGAACGCCTTGGCGTAAGCCATGTCTTCCAGGCCGTAGGCCTTCATGGCATATTTGAACAAACGGTCATTGTTGACGAAATCGTCGATCGATTTCACCTTGGTGATGTTGTCCAGATAATATTTGGTGTCGCGATCGACCGTCGGCTGCTTTTCGATGCGGTCGATCGACTTGTCGATGTCCCTGGTGATCAACTGGTAGCTGGTATAGGTACTGAGCAAGGACGCGCCTCCGGCCGAAGCTATGCCAGCACAATAGACTCACTTCCTTGCGCGAAACTGAATCGCGCCAATCGGCTCGATGCCGCTCCGATTCAAGCCTCACACAAGGCACGGGGACTATTCCTTGCAGCTGACTTGAAATGCGGAAGGACCTCTCGTGGGCATTCTGATTGGACTGGTGGTGACGCTCGGCTGCGTCCTTGGCGGCTTCATGGCCATGGGCGGGCATCTGCATGTGCTGATGCAGCCCTGGGAAGCGGTGGTTATCTGCGGCGCCGCACTCGGCACCTTCCTCGTCGCCAATCCGATGAAAACGGTCAAGGACACCGGCAGGGGCATCCTCGAAGCCTTCAAGCAGGCCGTGCCGAAGGAGCAGGATTATCTGGAAACGCTCGGCGTGCTGCACAGCCTGATGCGTGAACTGCGTTCGAAGTCGCGCAGCGAGGTCGAGGCCCATATCGACAATCCCGAGGAATCGGCGATCTTCCAGGCATTCCCCACCGTGCTGAAGAACCACGACCTGACGCATTTCATCTGCGACTATTGCCGGATCATCATCATCGGCAACGCCCGTTCGCACGAGATCGAGGCGCTGATGGATGAGGAAATCCAGACCATCAAGTCCGACAAGATGAAAGCCTACCACGCGCTGGTGGCGGTCGGCGACGGCCTGCCGGCGCTCGGCATCGTCGCCGCCGTGCTCGGCGTGGTCAAGGCGATGGGCGCGCTCGACCAGTCGCCGGAAATCCTTGGCGGCCTGATCGGCGCCGCCCTCGTCGGTACCTTCCTCGGCATCTTCCTGTCTTACGCGGTGGTCGGGCCCGTCGCCACCAAGATCAAGACGGTGCGCGAGAAGAAGAACCGCCTCTACATTATCGTCAAGCAGACGTTGCTCGCCTATATGAACGGCGCCCTGCCGCAGGTGGCGATCGAGTTCGGCCGCAAGACCATATCGTCCTATGAGCGGCCGACCATCGACGCCGTCGAGCAGAGCACGATGAACACCGGCTCCGCCGAGAAAAGGGCCGCCTGAGCGATGCGCGACAGATCGGTGCCGACATTGTCATGACCAGTCCCGGCAGTCCCTCACAAGCGCGCTCGCTGATCATCGAGCGCCTGGTCGGCGACAGCGGCGAGGCCGCCCAGGTCATCGGCACCGGCCGGGGCATGGCAGAGCGCGCTGCGCCGCTGCTGCAGAAGAGCCTGACCAGTGAGCTTGGAGTTCCGGTCACCGTCGATCTCAGGGGCGTCGAGGTCAGCCGCGTCGCGGAGGCCCGCTCCCGTGCCGGCGATACGTTTGCCATGACCATCGTTGCGTCAGCCACGTCCTCCGATGCCATGACCCTGGTGATCGATGCGCCGGCGATCGCGGTCACGCTTTGCACGCTGTTCGGCGGCGACCCGGAGATGCCGGCATCGCCGATAGAGCGTGATCTGTCGCAGATCGAGGTCGATGTTTCGACCATGGTGTTCCAGCAGGTCGCGCAGGCACTGAACGGATCGGGGCGACGGTCGCTCGACCTGCGCCTGCCAGTGCCGCGGGCGATGTCGGGCACCGAAGCCAAACGACACGTGTTGCGCGATGGCGCTGCAATCCGCATCGTCTTTGGCATCTCGACGCCGGCCGACAGCGGCACCGTCACGGTTACGATGCCGCAGCGTGTCGTGCTGGCCAGCCGGGACAGCGCTGCCGCCGGCGGGGAGAACGATCAGGGCGCCAGCTGGCGCGCGCGCTTTTCGGAAGAAGTGATGCGCTCCACGGTGGCGCTCGAGGCGACCATGCCGCTGGCCCGACTGACGCTCGGCGATCTTGCCGATTTCGAAATTGGCCAGATCATCGAATTCGAAGAAACGGCGCAATCGCAAGCGCGTCTCGGCGCGCGCGGCAAGACGCTGTTCGTATGCGAGTTCGGCAAGCTGGGACAGAATTACACCGTCCGGATCAAGCATCCCTATGATGCCGGACAGGATTTTATCGACGGGCTCATGCCGGCTGGTGCCGGGCACGCCTGAGCTTTTGGAGACGATGCATGGCCAAGACCAAGGCAGAAGCCGAAATCGACCAGCCGGACGAGCAGCTCGACCGCGCCATCGAGGAATTGCGCGGGGTTCTGCATGAAGAGGAACAGCGCCCCGATATTGCGTTCAAGGCCGCGTCCGCTGCCAATTCGAGCGTCATCATGAACATCCCAGTCGACGTCCAGATCATCCTCGGCAGCACCGAGATGCCGGTGTCCGACCTGATGGCGCTGCAGAAGGGCTCCACGGTGGCGCTCAACCGCCGCATCGGCGAACCGGTCGACGTGGTGGTCAACGGCCGCAGAATAGCGCGCGGCGAGATCACCGTGCTCGAAAGCGACCCGTCGCGCTTCGGCATCAGGCTGACCGAAATCATCGCCGGCACGAAGGGCGCGTGAAGATGCGTCGCGGGTCTTGCCGGCGGCAGCGGGAGCGAAAGGCATGACGACGTCCCTTTCCCTGACGCGTCCGCAGAAGGCGGCCGCCATACTGGTGGCGATGGGCAAGCCGTCGGCCAGCCGCCTCTTGAAATTCTTCAAGCAGGAAGAATTGAAGGCGCTCATCGAGGGCGCCCGGCTGCTCAGGACCATTCCGCAAGGCGATCTCGAGCGCATCGTCGCCGAGTTCGAGGCGGAGTTCACCGAAGGGGCGGGACTGCTCGATTCCGCCGACAGGATGGACACCATCCTCAATGAATCGCTGTCACCCGAAGAGATGAGCGCGATCATGGGTGACAAGAAATTCGAGGTTGCGCCGGAAGGTCCGCCGCCGATCTGGCCCGAGCTCGAGAAGCTCGAGCCGGTGCGGCTTGGTACTTTCCTGGCCGGTGAACATCCGCAGACTGCGGCCATGGTGCTGTCGAAGCTGGCGCCGCAGGCGGCGGCGAGCGTGCTGTTGACGTTGAGCAAGCCGACGCGCGGCGAGATCATCAAGCGCATGGTGACGATGGCCAATGTTCCCGACGCCGCCAGCAGGATCGTCGAAAATCGGCTGCGCACCAGCGTGCTGGCGGAAACCGCGACCAAGGATACATCGGCCGGACAGGCGCGCGTCGCCAGCGTTCTCAACGAATTGGACAAGCCGCTGCTCGAGGAGGTCATGCAGGACCTGGAGGCCGCCGGCACGCCCGATCTCGACGGCGTCCGGGCTCGGCTGTTCTCCTTCGACGATTTGCCGCTGCTTACCCAGAAAGCGCGCGTGCTTCTATTCGACGGGCTGTCGACCGAACTGGTCACGCTGGCGCTGCGCGGCACTTCGGCGATCCTTGCCGAAGCGGCGCTGTCGGCGATCGGCGCGCGCTCGCGGCGCATGATCGAAGCCGAACTCGGACAAGGATCCGAAGGGGTTCCCCTCGCCGACATCATGGCGGCGCGCAAGACGATCGTGACGACGACAATCCGGCTGGCGCGCGAAGGCGCGTTCGAGCTTCCCGCGACCCAGAACGCCGCCGCCTAAGGCCGGATCATGGCAGAGGCGGTCGACAAGGATTCCAAAACCGAAGAAGCGACGGAAAAGAAGATCCGCGACACCATCGAACAGGGCAAGCTGCCCCATTCGAGGGAGACCGCGCTCCTGGCCTCCTTCGTCGCCATACTGGTGTTCACCGTCTTCTACGCCAAGGATGCCATTGTCGATCTCGGCATGTTCCTGTCGATGTTCCTGGAGAAGCCGGAAGCCTGGCCCATGGACACCGAGACCGACGTCATCGCGCTCTACAAGATCGTCATGCTGGAGGTGGGCCGTGCCATCCTCAGCCTGCTGGTGCTCCTGACCATCGCCGGCATCGGCGCCTCGGTGTTCCAGAACATGCCGCAATTCGTCGGCGAACGCATCAGGCCGCAGCTGTCGCGCATCTCGATCGTCAAGGGCTGGAACAGGCTGTTCGGGGTGCAGGGCTGGGTCGAGTTCCTGAAGGCGCTCGGCAAGGTGGGCTTCGCCATCGTCGTGCTCGCCTTCACGCTGTCCGAGGATCACCGCAAGCTGCTCGCCGGCATGATCACCAATCCCGTCGCCTTCGGCCTCGTCATCCGCGGCATCGCGGTCGACATACTGGTGGCGATCGTCTTCGTCATGGGCCTGATCGCGGCGATCGACATCGTTTGGTCGCGCTTCCACTGGAAGCAGGACCTGCGCATGAGCAAGCAGGAGGTCAAGGACGAGTTCAAGCAGTCCGAGGGTGACCCGATCGTTAAGTCGCGGCTGCGCTCGCTGGCGCGCGACCGCGCTCGCAAGCGGATGATGACGGCGGTGCCGCGCGCGACGTTGATCATCGCCAACCCGACGCACTTCTCGATCGCGCTGAAATATGTGCGCGACGAGGATTCGGCACCGTTGGTGCTGGCCAAGGGGCAGGATCTGGTGGCGCTCAAGATCCGCGAAATCGCGCGCGAGCACAACATCCCGATCTTCGAGGACGTGGCGCTCGCCCGCTCCATGTACAAGCAAGTTTCGGTCGATAGTGTGATCCCGTCGCAATTCTACCAGGCCGTCGCCGAACTGGTGCGGATCATCTACTCGAAAAAGGCTGAGCGCAGACAGATTTCATGAACCGCCAACCGCACGCCAACTCCCGCGAGATCATCGTCGCCAGCGCCATCGAGCAAGTCGTGGCGGAGCTCAGGCTGATCGATGTCGCCGATTATATCGCCTTCATCCGGCTGGAGCATTTCGCCTGCCTGTCGGACCTGGTCGATTCCGCGGCGGAGCTGTTCTTCAAGCCGGGCACGCTGAGGCTCGGCCATGGCGGCGAGGCTCATGTCGACTGGAGCGGTAGCCCGCGCATCGTGCTCGATCTCGAGCTTCGGCCGCCCGGCGTCACCGTCTATTTCCAGCTGACGCTGAGCGAAAAAGGCGCCTCGGTCGCGGTCAACTACGTGTCGTTCGAAAAGCCCGGCGAGGACCCCGAGCACAACACCGCCCTGCTCGAGGCGGTGGTCGAACAGGCTCGTATCCGCAAGGTCGAGCCGCTGGCGTTCTAACTATTCGATCAGGCCGAGCCGCAGCGCCTTGGCGACCGCCTGGTTGCGGTTGACGGCGTTGAGCTTCTGGGTCGACTGGGTGAGATACTGGTTGGCAGTATGCACCGACAGTTTCAGCAGCCGCGCTATCTCCTCGCTGGTATTGCCGTTGGCGGTCAGCTTCAGGCATTCGAGCTCGCGTTTGGAGATCGCGCGCGTCTTGCCGACATCGCCCGGCCGCATGCGGGCGACAGCGGCGAACAGCGAAAAGCAACGGGCGTGGATTTCATAGAGCGCGTCCTGCGGCAGGGCGATCTCCGAGCCGAGGAAGACGACGAGGCCGCACTGGCCGCGATCGGCGTGGACGGGAAAGGCGATGCCGCTGCTGCCGGGCGCCAGCGGCGCCATCTGCTCGGTCCAGGCAAGGCCGCCGAACATCTCGCTCATGGCCGCCACACCGTCATCCGTCCACCAGCGCGGTTCGGTCGAGATCCTGCTATGGCGCACGATCTCCTCGCCATTGGCGCCCGAGATGAACTTGGTCGCCACCGATATGCCGGGATAGTCGGAATCGAAGCACGGCACCAGCCGCGCCCGCTCGAGCGACGGGCTGACGAAGAACAGGCCGAAGGCCGAGGCATTGATGTCGACGGCGATCCACCGGCAGCGCCGCACAGCATCGGGAATGGTCACGGCGTGATGCGTTTCGGAGCCGAGCGAGAAGGCACCGAACGGATTGCGCTGGTCGTTGAAAAGGGCCTCGGCGGCCTGCTTGACGTCGGCCTGTTTCAAATGATGCCGCTCCTGATCGCCGTGGCGATGGCCATCGCGCGGTTGCTGGCCGCGAATTTCTGGATGGCGTGGGTGATGTAGCTGTTGACGGTGTTGGAGGACACGCCAAGGATGACGGCAACCTCGTCCGTGGTCTTGCCTTCCGAGACCCAGAACAGGCATTCGCGCTCGCGGTCCGACAGCGGATCCTGCATGGCGGCGGCGGCGATCAGTTGCGGAATATGCGAGAGCGCGTAGCAGCACTTCAGCTGCGCCTTCATCAGCGCCGGTTGGTCGATCCGACCGGCGGCTGCCGCCGAGAACAGCGCGAACAGGCGTTGGCGGCCGACATTCAGCCTGAGCGAATAGATTTCGGCATGGCCGAGCACGTCGAGCAGACGTGCCTCTTCGCCGGAGACCAGCCCCTCGGCCTGTGGTGCCTGCGCCGACACCAGCGGCCTTGGACGCATGCCCGGCGCGACGGTGAGCGCGCCCTGGGCAAGGCCAGCGATCAGCCGCTTGCCGATCAGTTCGATGGCGTCGAAAATCCAGTTGGACGAGACGATGCGCGCGTCGTTGCGGTCCTGATCGTGGACGATGGCGACCAGCATATAGCTGTCGGCACCGATCTCGGCGGTCAACTCCATGAAAAAGCTGGTGAGATCGCCGCGCGACGTCAGGCGCGAGCCCAATGTGTCGGATTGAAGAAGCGCGGCGGGACTGCTCATTTGCTGTTTTTGGCCGGAATCGATGCTGATGTCCGGATGCTGGAGAGCCAGCCGCCGAACCTGAAAACGCGTTACATTTACGAGACACACACAAGCGCGGGGTCGCGCCCGATCAGACGGAATCCATTCAGGGAACGCGAAGCCGTCCGCGTCTGGCGCCGGAATATTCCGGCACGTGAGACTTTGGGTGGTCGCCGCGCCCCCCGAGGACCGGCTGATTCGGGTCTAATCTACCCGTAGATGAATCTGACATCAAACGCGATTTGACAAAATCGAATCGAGTGGACTCAAGCTGCGACTCAGGCGCCGATTTTCGCACGTTTCGGTGCGTGAAAATGTTCGAGCCGTGCAAGCCAGTCTTCTCGGCCGGGGCTGTTTCGGTCGCGCCCACCAAGGGGCTAGAGGATGTCAAAGAGCGGCTGACGCCGCCCTTTTCCGTGGTTTCCCTGAGAGCTGCCGCGCTTCGGGCAGCCGGTGTCACCGGCCCTCGAAGCCGGTCAGCACGCCGACGGCATTGATGCCGATTTCCTCGACGGCGTAGCCGCCTTCCATGACGAACAGCGTCGGCAGGCCGAGCCTGGCGATGCGGCGGCCGATCATGGGATAGTCCGACGACTTCAGCTTGAACTGGCTGATAGGATCCTTCTCGAACGTGTCGACGCCGAGCGAGACGATGACGACGTCTGGCGCGTAGGCGGCGAGCCTCGCGCAGGCGTCTTCCAGCGAGGCGCTCCAGGCGTCCCAGCCGGTGCCGAACGGCATGGGATAGTTGATGTTGAAACCTTCGCCCGCGCCGGCGCCACGCTCGTCGGCATGGCCGAGGAAGAACGGATATTCGACCATCGGGTCGCCGTGCAAATTGAGGACCTGCACGTCGGCGCGGTCGTAGAAGATCTCCTGTGTGCCGTTGCCGTGATGATAGTCGACATCGAGGATCGAGATGCGGCTGGCCCCCTGGTCGCGGAACCACTGCGCGGCAACGGCCGCGTTGTTGATGTAGCAATAGCCGCCCATGAAGCCGGCTCCGGCATGGTGGCCGGGCGGACGGCAGAGCGCGAAGGCGGAGGCTTCGCCGGCCTTGACCAGGCCCGCGGCGGTCAGCGCGACGTCGTAGGAGGACTTGATCGCATCCCATGTTCCTTCGACGAAGGTGGCGCCGCCGTCGAAGGAATAATAGCCGAGCAGGGCGTCGACGCGCTTGGGCGGCACGTCGCCGCGCAGGCCGCGTGTCGGCCAGGTGAAGGGCATGGCTGTGCCTGTGTGGCCCTCGGCGATCCATTGCGGCCAGACCGTCGGCAGGAAATCGACGTAGTCGGCCCTGTGGATGCGCTTGGCGGCGGCAAGATCATGCTCGGCCGGCGCGATGATCGGCCCGAGTTTCTCGCTGTTGACCCGCGCCTTGATGAACTCGGCGCGCGAGGGTTTTTCGAAACCCGGCACGATCGCCGATGTGACCAGTTCCATCTGGCCGGCGTGGCCGGCGTGAAGCGGCGAATAGACAGTCTTCATGAAATTCCTCTCGAATGCGAAATCAGTCAAGGTTGAGATAGGGGGTCACCAGAGCGAGCCACATGGTTTCGACATCGTCCTCGATGAGGTCGTATGTCCGGCGATCCCTTTTCAGGCCGACAAGACGGCAGGCGTGCCCGACCTCCATCATCAGCAGGCCGAGCCGGCTGGCGACCTTGTCTTCGAGAGCCGGGTTCACGTGCCGCAGCCATGCCGCATAGAGGGCGATGATCTGGTCGTCATATTCGTTCTGGATCGGCCTCAGGTCGGCGTTGCCTGAAATCGCCTCGATCACCGGCATCAGGCTGGCATTGTCGAGATAAAGCCTGGAGGTGTCCGTGAAAAGCCTGCGTACCTCCCGCCGAAACTCCTCCCGGTTGGTGGGCGGGTCGACCCTGATGCGCCTCGCGATCACTTCGGGAAAGGATGACAGCCAGCGCCGGGCGAGGTCCAGGAGAATGGCTTCCTTGTTGGGGAAGTACTGGTAGACCGAACCAACCGACAGGCCCGCGCGCTGCGCTATGGCGAGCGTGGTCGGCGTCCTTGTGCCTTGCTCGCGGGTCAGGATCAGCGCCGCGTCGAGGATCCGGTCCACCACCTTGCTCGACCGTTGTTGGCGCGGCTGCTTGCGCGGTTCGAGCGCTATCCTGGTTTTGCGATCGAGACTGCGCTTCACGGCTTGACGTCCTCGTTCCCCGCCCAGTCCCAACATCGGCGCAGAGTGTTGTTCACAATACATTGCAAATTCCGCATGTTGACAAACGCGAATGATTAGTCGCATTCTTTTATCCACGCTGCCTTGGGGATAACAAGGGGAATTTCGAAGACAGCGCGCCGGCATCATCTTTCTCCATCGCCCCTCCCGCGGAGCGGCAGCTCGTGGGCAGTGGTTGTCGGTCTCAGTCAAAAGCGCGGAGTCGCGATGTCGGTCACGGGTGCGGGTCACAAGGCGGATCTGATCGTCATCAATGGTCGTGTGTTGACCATGGACGATGACAATCCGACCGCCGAAGCCGTTGCCGTCAAGGATGGCGCCATCGTCGCTCTCGGCAGCCACGCCTCCATCGAAGAGTTCAAGGGCCCGGCCACCAGGGTCATCGACGCCAGGGGCGGTTCGGTGATCCCGGGTTTCATCGAAGCCCACATGCATCTGTTTTCAGGCGCGGCCGAGCTTGCCCATCTCCAGTTGTCGGGCGTCCACGGTTTCGAGGCGCTGCAAAAGGCGATCCGCGACTACGCGTCGACGCACCCCGATGCCAAGATGCTGGTCGGACAGGGCGTCGACTACACCGTGCTCGATGACGAGCGAGTGACGCGCCATCATCTCGATGCGATCCTGCCGGACCGGCCCTTCGTCATGGCCGCGCCCGATCACCATACGATGTGGGCCAACAGCAGGGCGCTGGATATGGCCGGCATCCTGAATGGGCGCGCGCTTGGCCCCGGCAATGAGATCGTCATGGGCGACGACGGCCTGGCCAATGGCGAACTGCGCGAGGGCGAGGCTTTCGGCCCGGTGCTCGATCTTGCCGGCGAGGGCCGGGTGCGGCTCGGGCTGGCGACGGGCGGCGAGCCAGACCCGATGCCATCGGCGGAAGAACGCGCCGCCGACCGCGACATCATGCGGCGCGGGCTCGCCTGGTGCGCGCGCCACGGCATCACCTCGATCCAGAACATGGACGGCAATCTCTACCAGCTCGAATTGCTGGCCGAGATCGAGGCCGAGGAGGGTCTGTCCTGCCGGGTGCAGATACCCTTCCACTACAAGAATTTCATGACGCTCGACATACTCGACAAGGCCTCGGCGATGGCCGAGCGCTACAATGGCGAGTGGCTGTCGTCAGGCATGGTCAAGGTGTTCTACGACGGCGTGCTCGATTCCTGGACGGCCGTCATGATCGAGCCCTATGCCGACCGTCCCGACTGGGTGGGTGAACCCCTGTTCACGCCCCAGCAATTCATCGATCTCGCCGTCGCCGTCGACAGGCGCGGCCTGCAGATCGCCGTGCATTCGATCGGCGACGGCGCGGTGCGCGCCGTGCTCGACGGCTACGAGGCGGCGCAAAAGGCCAACGGCAAGCGCGACAGCCGGCATCGTGTCGAACATATAGAGGTCATCGCTGCATCTGATGTGCCGCGTTTCGCCGAACTCGGCGTCATCGCCTCCATGCAGCCGCCGCATCCGCCCGGCGCCATGGATTTTCCGCTGGAGCCGACCGTCTCGCGCATCGGGCCGGCGCGCTGGCCGCTGAGCTATGCCTGGCGCACCCTGAAGAATGCCGGCGCGCATGTCGTGTTCGCGTCGGACTGGCCGGTGTCGCCGATCGATCCGATCCTGGGCATCCAGGCGGCAGTAATGCGCAAACCATGGGCATCAAGCGATCCGGACCAGAGCTTCTCGCTGCGTGAATCGCTTGCCGCCTACACGGTCGAGGGCGCCTATGCCGAATTCGCCGAGCACCGCAAGGGCACGCTGAAGCCAGGCTATATGGCCGATCTGGTGGTTTTGTCGGCCGACATTGAAAAAACGGCACCGGCCGACCTGCACAAGGTGCGCCCGGTAACGACGATCTGCGGCGGCAAAGTCACCTACCAGGCCTGACATGGCATGCGGCCTGCCTGCTGAAATGGCGGACTGAAATGACCGACTGAACTGTGATTCAATGCCGGACTTGCCAACCCACCGGCCGTGTGGTCACATCCAATAGGGGAAAGCTCCGCCAGCAAGAGCGGGGTCAACAGTGAGGCGTAATCGTGCCGGACAAACCGGATCGGAATGCGATTGAAGTAGTAAACGTCAGCAAAATTTTCGGATCGGGTGAGGGGCAGGTCGCTGCCCTCGACACAGTCTCGGTATCCATCCGCGAGAACGAATTCTTCACACTGCTGGGACCATCCGGCTGCGGCAAGACCACCTTGCTGCGGCTGATCGCCGGCTTCGACTTTCCAACCGCCGGCGAAATCCTGCTTTACGGCCAGGACATCGCGCCATTGCCGCCCTTCAAGCGGCCGGTCAACACCGTCTTCCAGTCCTATGCGCTGTTCCCGCACATGACGGTGGCAGACAATATCGGCTTCGGCCTGGAGATGCTGGGCAAGCCCAAGGCGCAGATCAAGGCGCGCGTTGCCGAGATGCTGAAGCTGGTCAAGATGGAGGCGCTGGCGGGCCGGCGCACCGGCCAGATTTCCGGCGGCCAGCAGCAGCGCGTGGCGCTGGCCCGGGCGCTCGCGCCGCAACCGAAGGTGCTGCTGCTCGACGAACCGCTCTCCGCCCTCGACTACAAGCTGCGCAAGGAGATGCAAATCGAGTTGAAGCGGCTGCAGCACGAGACCGGCATAACCTTCATCTTCGTCACCCATGACCAGGAAGAAGCGCTGACGATGTCGGACCGCATCGCCGTGATGTCGTCGGGCAAGATCCTGCAGGTCGGCTCGCCCTGGGATATCTACGACAAGCCTGCCGAACGCTTCGTCGCCGACTTCATCGGCGAGACCAACTTTCTCACCGCGGCCATATCGGGCACCGGCAACGGCAAGGCGCGCGCGACGCTCAAATCCGGCACCACCATCGAGGCGACCGTCGCCGAAGGTTTCCAGCCGAAGGACAACGCCACCGTGGTGGTGAGGCCGGAGCATGCCAAGCTGACCAAGAGCAAGGGCGACCTGGCGGGCACGGTCGACAACATCGTCTATTTCGGCACCGACACGCATATCCATGTCCAGCTCGACAGCGGCGAAGCCTTCACCGTGCGCCAGCAGAACACGCGCAGCGCCGGCTGCGGTTTCGAGCGCGGCGACAAGGTCGGCATCCTGATCGGCAACGACGCCGCGCAAGTGCTGAGGGACTGATGGCCACCGCCGAAGAAGTCGCCAAGGCAGCGGAGCGGCGCGACGTCCGCGACCGCTGGTTGCTGTCAGCGCCGGCGCTGCTGGTCATTCTGCTCGCCGCGACCGGCCCGTTGCTAATCGTGCTCGTCTATTCGTTCCTGACGCCCGGCGCCTATGGCGACGTGAAGTGGCAATTTTCGCCGGAAGCCTGGGTGTCGGTGTTCATGGAACGCGACATTTTCGACGACACGCTGTCGCTCGCGGCCGCCCACGTCACCATCTTCCTGCGCTCGATCAAGCTCGCGGTGGTGACGACGCTGGCGACTTTGGCGCTCGGCTTCCCGACCGCCTATTTCATGGCGACGCGCAGTGAAAAGACCAGGGATCTCTGGCTATTCCTGATCACCATTCCGTTCTGGACCAACCTCCTTATCCGTACCTTCGCGGTGCTGCAGATCATCCGCAACGAAGGCATCGTCAATACCATCCTTCTGAAGCTCGGCATCGTCTCGGCGCCGGTGCAGATCCTCTACACCGACACGGCGATCCTGATCGGCATGGCCTATGTCTACCTGCCGCTGATGGTGCTGCCGATCTATGCAAGCATGGAAAAACTCGATTTCCGGCTGGTCGAGGCCGGCTACGATCTCTACGCGACGCGCTTCAAGGTGCTGCGCAAGATCATTTTCCCGCTGGTCAAACCCGGGGTCATCGCCGGCTCCATCCTGGTCTTCATTCCGGCCCTTGGCGCCTATGTGACGCCGAGCGTGCTTGGCGGCGGCAAGAACATGATGCTGTCCAACCTGATCGAATTGCAGTTCGGACAGGGCCGCAACTGGCCGCTTGGCTCGGCGCTGTCGATCACGGTCATGATCATCGTCATGGTGGCGCTGCTGGCCTATGTGCGCAACGCCGGCAAGTCGGGGGTGCGTCATGGCTAGCAATTTCTCCATCAAGCACCAGCCTGGCTTCACCGCCATCGCGGCAACCTGTTTCGTCGTGCTCTATCTGCCGATCATCGTGCTGGTCATCTACGCCTTCAACGCGGCGAGCTCGACCTCGGAATGGGGCGGGTTTTCGCTCAAATGGTTCCAGTCGGCCTGGCAGAACACGCAGGTCATCGATGCGACGATGCGTTCCTTCCAGATCGGCGCCATAGCGGCGGCCCTTGCCACCATCTTCGCCACCATGGCCGCGCTCGCCACCACGCGCACACCGCCCTATCCCGGGCTGACCTTCAAATACGCGGCCATCAACCAGCCGCTGATGGTGCCCGAAATCGTCACCGGCGTGGCGCTGCTGATCTTCTTCTCGCGCATCAAGATCTTCACCGGCTATTCCGGCCTTGGCTACCTGATCGCCGCGCATACGGCGTTCTGCATCCCGTTTGCCTACCTGCCGATCCGGGCGCGGCTGGAGAATATGGACCTGACGCTGGAACGCGCCGCCGCCGACCTCTATGCGACGCCGTGGAAGACCTTCCGCCGCATCACGCTGCCGCTTTTGTGGCCCGGCATCCTCGCCGGCCTGATGCTGGCTTTCGTCATCTCGCTCGATGACGTCGTCATCACCGAATTCGTCAAGTCGGGCGGCCAGGACACGCTGCCCACCTACATGCTCGGCCAGATCCGCCGCGGCATCACACCCGAGATCAACGCGATATCGACCGCCTTCCTGCTGCTTTCGGTCGCGATCGTCACGTTGTTTTTCTTTGTCAGCAGGAAACGAGACTGAAACCGATAATGGGAGTTAAAACGATGAACTGGAAGACAACGGCGTCCGCCATGGGGTTGGCGTTGCTCGCTTCGACGGGCCTTGCCCGCGCCGACGGCGTGCTCAACATCTACAATTGGGGCAATTACACCAGCCCCGACGTGATCAAGAAGTTCGAAGCCAAATACAACGTCAAGGTGACCATCACCGACTACGATTCCAACGATACCGCGCTTGCCAAGGTGCGCCAGGGCGGCACCGGTTTCGACATTGCCGTGCCTTCGCAGACCTATGTACCGATCTGGATCAAGGAAGGCCTCGTTCAGGAAACCGATCCGGGCAAGATGGAGAACTTCAAAAACGTGGCGCCGGAATGGGCCAATCCTGAGTTCGATCCGGGCCGCAAATACACGGTTCCGTGGGCCTGGGGCACGATCGGCGTCGTCGTCAACACCGACGCCTACAAGGGCCCGGCCAACACGTGGGGCATCATCTTCAACACGCCCGACGAGTTGAAGGGTAAGGTCAACGTCGTACCGGAGATGGGCGACGTGATGTTCGCCGCGATCAAATATGTCGGCGGCCAGCAATGCACCAACGACAAGACGGTGCTGAAGAAAGTACGTGACCTGCTGGTGGCGGCGAAGCCGAACTGGATCGCCATGGAATACAACACCATAGAGAAGATGGGCGCCGGCGACTTCAAGGCAACAAGCGACTGGAATGGCTCGGCTTTGCGTCAGCGCCTCGCCAACCCGGCCATCCACTTCAATTATCCGAAGGAAGGCTATGGCCTGTGGAGCGACAACGTCGTCGTCCTGAAAGAGGCCAAGAACGTCGAGAACGCCAAGCTGTTCCAGAACTTCATCATGGATCCGGAAAACGCGGCCGGCCTCTCGGCCTTCCATCGTTACGCCAATGCCATCGCCGGTTCGGACAAATACATGCCGGCCGACATGAAGGACGCGCCGGAAGTCGTCATTCCGGCCGACGCCAAGCCGCTTGGCGAACTGCAGCAGATGTGCGCGCCAGAGACGCAGGAACTTTACACCAAGATCTGGACCGAACTGCAGAAGTAATCGCCGCATGACGGACCCGGCGGCACATGCCGCCGGGTCTTTTCCGTTTCCGGGAATAGCTTTCATGGACTCCTATCGCAACAGCGATCCGCGGCCGCCGATCATGCAGGGCTCGCCGCCCGCCATGGTGCCACCAAGGCTCGACTGGGACAGGCCGCCCTGGAACCGCTGGGCTTTCCAGCACATCAGGGAAATTCTGCCGACCGTCGAAGTCTGGCGCGGCAACGGCCACCGTCACCGCCTCGAACGCGCCGAGGTCGATCTCGACGGGCTGCCGGTCGAGGACAGCACGGGACGGAAGACGACGCTCGCGGGCCTGCTGGACGAGACCTATACGGATGGCTTCCTGGTGCTCAAGGACGGCAAGATAGCCTTTGAGCGCTACTTCAACGGCATGGACGAGCGCACGCTGCATCTGTCGCAGTCGATGGCCAAGTCGGTCACCGGCTCGGTGTTCGGCATACTGGCCGGGCGCGGGCTGGTCGATCCGGCGAGGCCGGTGACGGACTACCTGCCGGAATTGAAGGCAACCGGGTGGGCCGGCGCCAGAGTCCAGCACGTGCTCGACATGACGACGGGCGTGTGTTTCTCGGAGGAATATAACGACCGTTATTCCGACATAGGCCAGGTCGATGTCGCCACCGGCTGGAAGCCGGTGCCGCCGGGCAGCGACCCGGACTTTCGCTGGCCCGCGCACATGTTCGAGCTGATCCTGGGCTTGACGGAGACGGTCCGGCCACATGGGGCGGCATTCGAGTACCGCTCGGTCGAAACCGATGTGCTCGCGTTCATCCTGGAGCGGGTGACCGGCAAGCGGCTGGCGCAACTGGTCTCGGAAGAACTCTGGCAAAAGCTCGGCGCCGATGAAAGCGCCTGCTTCACCGTCGACAGCGCCGGCTACGCGCTGGCCGATGGCGGCTTCAACGCGACGCTGCGCGATTATGCCCGCTTCGGCCAGCTGATCCTCGATAATGGCGGCGGCATCGTGCCGGCCGATTGGATCGAGGCGACGCGCAGCGGCAGCCACGGGCCGGGCTTTAGTCCGAGCCTGCCAGAGGGCAGCTACCGCAACCAGTTCTGGATCGAGAATCCACATTCGCGGGCGCTGATGTGCCGGGGCGTGTTCGGGCAGATGATCCACATCGACTGGAATACGCGGATGGTCGTGGTCAAGCTTTCGAGCTGGCCGGATTTCAGCAACGTCGCCTATTCCATGGCGACGCTGAAGGCCGTGCATGCCATCGCCGCCGCGCTGAGCTGAACCCCCACAAGACACGACCTGGAAGGAAATGCCATGACCGGCAAGACCGCGTTCGAGACCCGTTACGGCTTCCGCCGCAACCAGGTGCTGCTCGCCAACTGGCGGGAAAATCCGTTCAACCGATGGTCATTCCAGAACGTCGGCGAGCTGGTGCCGAGCGCGCGTGTCGCCGCCCTGCCGGTCAACGAGGCGCCGGCCGAGGATTTCGGCGGATTGCTCGACGAAAAGATCGCGGTGGCGAGCACGCCGGAAACCGTCGCGGCTTTTCTCAGCCGCTCGCACACGGATGCGCTGACCGTCATGAGAGGCGGCAGGATCGTCGGCGACTGGTTTGCGCCGCATATGGATTTCGGCGCCCGCCACATCATCTTTTCGATCAGCAAGTCGGTGACCGCGATCATGGCCGGCATATTGGAAGGCGAGGGCGTGTTCGATCCGGAAGCCCCGGTGACGGCCTACATACCGGAAGCCGGCGATTCGGCCTATGGCGAGGCTACCGTGCGGCATGTGCTCGATATGAGTGTCAGCCTCGATTTCGAGGAGGCCTACCTCGATCCCGAAAGCGCCTTTGCTCGTTACCGTCGCGCCACCTTGTGGAACCCGGGCGGCGGCACGGAAAGCCTGCGTGAATTCCTCCTGACACTGCAGCGGCTCGCCGAGCCGCATGGCCAGACCTTCCGCTACCGGTCCCCCAATTCCGACCTGCTTGGCCTGCTGCTCGAACGGGCGTCCGGCCAGCGCTTCGCCGACCTGATGCGCGAGAAACTGTGGCTGCCGCTGGGTGCTGCCGGCGAAGCTTCGGTGGCGGTCGACATGGAGGGCACGGCGCGCACTGCCGGCGGCATCTCGGTGACGCCGCGCGATCTGGCGCGCGTCGGCGAGATGATGCGGCAAGGGGGCACTGCGAATGGCCGCCGCATCGTGCCCGAGGCCTGGGTGCGCGACACCACGGTAACCGGCGGCAGTTCTGAAGCCTGGCAGCGTGGCGCCATGCTGCCGCTGTTTCCCAAGGGCCGCTACCGCAACAAATGGTACCAGACAGGACATGAGAACGGGGCCTATTGCGGCATCGGGATCCATGGCCAGTGGCTCTATGTCGACCCCCGGACGGAAGTGGTGATCGCCAAGATGTCATCGCAGCCCGAGCCGGTCGACGATCCGCTCGATCTCGAGATCGTCGCATTCTTCGAAGCGCTGAGCCGGATGGTCTGAGCGGCCGCAACATTAGGGCGCGCTTTCCTGTGGACCTCTGTCGCCGGTGAAACCGCGAAGGTTGGCGGGCAGGATAACTGCGCCTATGGTCGCCGCTCTTTTCGAGAAGAGCAGGAACGGCATGGCATCCGACATCAAGCGCATCGCAGCCATTATCGCGACCGAGATCACAGCGCGGCCCGAACAGGCCGCCGCTGCCATCGGGCTGCTCGACGAAGGCGCGACCGTGCCGTTCGTGGCGCGCTACCGCAAGGAGGTGACGGGCGGGCTCGACGACACGCAATTGCGCCTGCTGTCGGAGCGTCTTGCCTATCTGCGTGAGCTCGACGCGCGGCGTGACACCATCCTTGGCTCGATCCGGGAGCAAGGCAAGCTGACCGACGAGCTTGAATCCAAGCTCGCCTCCGCCGTCACCAAGGCCGAGCTCGAAGACATCTACCTGCCCTACAAGCCCAAGCGCCGCACCAGGGCGGAGATCGCCCGGGAGCGTGGGCTGGGGCCGCTGGCGGAAGCCATCCTGGCCGACCGCTCGCTGGTGCCGGCGGAACTCGCACTGGCCTATCTGACCGAGGACGTGGCCGACGCCAAGGCGGCACTTGAGGGTGCGCGCGACATAGTGTCGGAGCAGTTCGCCGAGAATGCCGACCTGGTCGGCAAGCTGCGAAGCTACATGAAGGAACGCGCCTTCATGCGCGCCAGGGTGGTCGACGGCAAGCAGGAGGCGGGTGCGAAATTCTCCGATTATTTCGACCATGTCGAGCGCTGGGCCACCGTGCCGAGCCACCGCGCGCTGGCGATGCTGCGCGGCCGCAACGAGGAGGTGCTGTCGCTCGACATCGAGGTCGATGCCGACGACTCTTCGCCGGTGAAGCCGGTAGAGCGGATGATCGCCAATGCCTACGCCATCGGCGGCAGCCTGCCGGGCGATCGCTGGCTGATGGAGGTCGCAGGCTGGACCTGGCGCATAAAACTATCCCTGCACCTGACGCTCGATCTGATGCGCGACCTGCGCGAACGGGCCGAGGAAGAGGCGATCCACGTCTTCGCCCGCAATTTGAAGGATCTGCTGCTCGCCGCCCCCGCCGGATCGCGGCCGACGATGGGGCTCGACCCTGGCATCCGCACCGGCGTCAAGGTCGCGGTGGTCGACGGCACCGGCAAGCTGGTGGCGACGACAACGGTCTATCCGTTCCCGCCCAGGAACGATGTGCGTGGCACGCAGGCGGAGCTCGCCAAGCTCGTTCGCCTGCACAAGGTCGAGCTGATCTCGATCGGCAATGGCACCGGCAGCCGCGAAACCGAGAAGCTGGTGGCCGACATGCTGTCCGACATGCCTTCCGACGGCGGGCCGAAGCCGCTCAAGGTGATCGTCAGCGAGGCCGGCGCTTCGGTCTATTCGGCTTCGGCGACGGCGGCGGCGGAATTCCCCGGTCTCGACGTATCATTGCGCGGTGCGGTGTCGATCGCGCGCCGCTTGCAGGATCCGCTGGCCGAACTGGTCAAGATCGAGCCGAAATCGATCGGCGTCGGCCAGTATCAGCACGATGTCGACCAGTACCGGCTTGGCCGCTCGCTGGAGGCGGTGGTCGAGGACGCCGTCAACGCGGTTGGCGTCGATCTCAACACGGCTTCGGCGCCGCTTCTGGCGCGGGTTTCAGGGCTCGGGGCGTCGCTCGCAGACGCCATCGTCGCGCATCGCGATGCCACCGGCCCGTTCGCCAGCCGCAAGGATTTGCTCAAGGTCTCCCGCCTCGGGCCGCGTGCGTTCGAGCAATGCGCCGGCTTCCTGCGCATCCCGAACGGCTCCGAGCCGCTCGACGCCTCGGCCGTGCATCCGGAAGCCTACGGCGTGGCCAAAAAGATCGTCGCCGCCTGCGGGCGCGATGTGCGTTCGCTGATGGGCGACAGTGCGGCGCTGAAGGCGCTCGATCCGCGCGTTTTCGTCGACGAGCGGTTCGGCCTGCCGACGGTGCGCGACATTTTGACCGAACTGGAAAAGCCCGGCCGCGATCCGCGCCCCGGCTTCAAGACGGCAACCTTCGCCGATGGCATCGATGACATCAAGGATCTGAAGCCCGGCATGCTGCTGGAAGGCACCGTCACCAATGTCGCCGCCTTCGGCGCCTTCGTCGACATCGGCGTCCACCAGGACGGGCTGGTGCACGTTTCGCAACTGGCCGACCGTTTCATCAAGGACGCGCATGAGGTGGTCAAGGCCGGCGACGTGGTCAAGGTGCGGGTCGTCGACGTCGACATCAAGCGCAAGCGGATCGCGCTTTCCATGCGCAGGGATGGTGGCGAGGGCGGCGCATCGCGCGGCCCGCGCGACAATGGCGGCGGCAGGCCGGCGCCACGCTCGCCAGCGCCGCAGCGCCAGCCGGAGCGACCGGCGCAGCAAGGTGCGTTCGGCGCGGCGTTGGCGGATGCGCTGAAACGGAAATAGCTACCACGCCAGAACAGCCGGGTCCTTTTCAACCTGGCTCGTCAGCCAATCTCGAAAACTCGCGACCGGCGGATGGCCGCGCTTGTCGTGCGGGACGACTAGATAATAGGCGCTGCGGCTGTGCATAGGCTGGCCGGGCGCGGGCACCAGCTGGCCGCGCTGCAACTCGCCTAAGATGAGGATTTGCGGCAGCAGAGCCACGCCCAGACCCGCCATGCAGGCCTGGGCGGCGGTGCCGAACTGTTCGAACTGCATACCCGGTCCGGTCGGCGCGCTCAGGCCCTGATGCTCAAACCATTCTGTCCAGGCGCCAGGCCGCGTCGCCATGTGCAGCAGCGGCAGACGGCCGATGTCGGCCGGCGTGGCGATGGAGCGCTCGGCGAGAAATTCGGGCGACACCACCGGGGCCACCACCTCCCGCACCAGCAGCGTCGAGTCTGCCTCGGGCCAGTCCGGCAGGCCATAATGGATGGCGGCGTCCAGCCGCTCTCTGGCGAAGTCGAAGCGGCCGACGCGGGTGACGAAGTTGATGGTGATGTCGGGATTGTTGTCGACGAAGTCTGGGATCATCGGCATCAGCCAGCGCGTGCCGAAGGTCGGCAGGATTGCGAGGTTCAGGATGCCGCTATGCCGATTACTCATCAATCCAAGCGCTGCGTCGCGCAATTGCCCAAGTGCCGAACGGACCACTTCGGCGTAGGTTTCGCCCGCCGCCGACAGCCGGACATTGCGGCTGTCGCGCTCGAACAGCCGGCGGCCAAACTGATCCTCGATCAGCCTGATCTGCCGACTGACGGCGCCCTGGGTTAAATCCAGCTCCTGGGCTGCAGCGGTGAAACTGCCAAGCCGGGCCACCGCTTCGAAGGCGGCAAGCGCGTTGATGTTAGGCAAAAGACGACGTTGGACGCTCATGATCTATTCCTAACGCTCATTGATCGGTGAAGCAATTTCGTTTGATTTTTTCAGGCCGTGGGCCGATAAGCCGGGCTTCACCCGTTTTTAAGGATCGAGACGCCATGGCTGCCGACAAGAATGCATTCGTCTGGGAAGACCCGTTCCTGATCGAGGACCAGCTTTCGGAAGACGAGCGCATGGTGCGGGACGGGGCGGCGGCCTTCGCCGCCGACAAGCTCGCGCCGCGCATCGAGGAGGCCTATCTCAACGAAACCTTCGACACGGCGATTTTTCGCGAGATGGGCGAGGCCGGCCTGCTCGGCATCAACATTCCGGAAGAATTCGGCGGCCTCGGCGCCAACTATGTCACCTACGGCCTGGTCGCCCGCGAAGTGGAGCGCGTCGATTCCGGCTATCGTTCGATGATGTCGGTGCAGTCGTCGCTGGTGATGTATCCCATTTATGCCTATGGCTCGGACGAACAGCGCAGGAAGTATCTACCCAAGCTCGCCAGCGGCGAGTGGATAGGCTGTTTCGGCCTGACCGAACCGGATGCCGGCTCCGACCCCGGCGGCATGAAGACGCGCGCCGAGAAGACCGCCAATGGTTACAAGCTTACGGGCTCCAAGATGTGGATCTCCAATGCGCCCGTCGCCGACGTGTTCGTCGTCTGGGCGAAGCTGAAGGGCGAGAACGGCAAGGATGAGATCCGTGGCTTCATCCTGGAAAAGGGCATGAAGGGGCTTTCGGCGCCGAAGATCGGCGGCAAGCTGTCGCTGCGGGCGTCGATCACCGGCGAGGTGGTTATGGAAGGCGTCGAGGTCGGCGAGGATGCTCTGCTGCCCAACGTGTCGGGGCTGAAGGGGCCGTTCGGCTGCCTCAACCGGGCTCGCTACGGCATTTCCTGGGGCTCGATGGGCGCGGCCGAAGATTGCTGGCATCGCGCGCGCCAGTATGGCCTCGACCGCAAGCAGTTCGGCAAGCCGCTGGCCAGCACGCAGCTCTACCAGAAGAAGCTCGCCGACATGCAGACCGAGATCGCGCTCGGGCTGCAGGCCTCGTTGCGCGTCGGGCGGCTGCTCGACGAAGGCAAGATGGCGCCGGAGATGATCTCGATCGTCAAGCGCAACAATTGCGGCAAGGCGCTCGACATCGCCCGCCAGGCGCGCGACATGCATGGCGGCAACGGCATCCAGATCGGCTATCACGTGATGCGCCATGCGCAGAATCTGGAGACGGTCAACACCTATGAGGGCACGCATGACGTGCACGCGCTGATCCTGGGACGGGCGCAGACGGGGATCCAAGCGTTTTTCTGAGGTTCGGTAGCCGTTTAAGTTAGGTGCAGCGCAACATCCGCTTGGAGAATGACGGCCAGATGTGTCAGGGTTCGGCCAGCTAAACGCCGATCTTCCGGGGCTCCATGGCAATTCTGGCCGCCGTCTATCACCTGACCCATTACAAATACGACCGGCCGGTGGTTCTTGGTCCCCAGGTGATCAGGCTCCAGCCGGCGCCACATTCGCGCACCAAAGTGCTCAGCCATTCGTTGAAGGTCGAGCCGGCGAACCACTTCGTCAATCTCCAGCAGGACCCCTACGGCAATTTCCTCGCCCGTTTCGTCTTTCCCGACCCGGTGAGCGAACTCAAGATCGAGGTCGACCTCGTCGCCGACATGACGGTCTACAACCCGTTCGATTTCTTCGTCGAGGAGACGGCGGAAAATTTCCCGTTCGAGTATCCGGAAGAGACACGCAACGACCTCGCCATCTATCGCACACCGGAACCGGCAGGCCCGCTGCTGTCGGCGTTCCTGAAAACCATCGATACCAGCCCGAAAAACACGGTCAATTTTCTCGTCGACCTCAATGCCCGGCTGCAGCGCGAAATCGCCTATATCGTGCGTATGGAGACCGGCGTGTTCTCGCCGGAGGAAACGCTGGCGGCCGCCAAAGGGTCGTGCCGCGATTCGAGCTGGCTGCTGGTGCAGATCCTGCGCAATCTAGGCATCGCCGCGCGCTTTGTCTCGGGCTATCTGATCCAGCTCAAGCCCGACCTCGTCGCGCTCGATGGGCCGGCCGGTACATCAGTGGATTTCACTGACCTGCACGCCTGGTGCGAGGTCTATCTTCCCGGCGCTGGCTGGATCGGTTTCGACCCGACTTCGGGCCTGCTTACGGGCGAGAGCCATGTACCGCTTGCCGCCACCCCGCATTTTCGCAATGCAGCGCCCATTTCCGGCATGGCGAGCTTTGCCAATGTCGAGTTCGGCTTCGACATGCGGGTCGACCGCATCGCGGAGCATCCGCGCATCACCAAGCCGTTCTCGGATGAAAGCTGGCATGCGCTTGATGCGCTCGGCAACAAGGTCGATGCGGCGCTGGCGGACGGGGATGTACGGCTGACCATGGGCGGCGAGCCGACCTTCGTGTCGATCGACGATTTCGAGTCCGCCGAGTGGAACACCGCCGCCGTCGGCCCGACAAAACGCGAAAAGGCCGATGCGCTGATCCGGAGGCTGCGCGAGCGCTTCGCGCCTGGCGGCTTCCTCCATTATGGCCAAGGCAAATGGTACCCCGGCGAAAGCTTACCGCGCTGGACCTTTTCGCTCTACTGGCGCACCGACGGCCAGCCGGTGTGGAGCGACCCGTCGCTGATCGCGCGGGAGAAAAGCGAAGCCGATATCGGTCCGAAGCAGGCCGAGAGCCTGCTGACCGCGATCGCCGGCGAGCTCGGCATCGAAACGTCCATGGTCAGCGAAGCCTATGAGGATCCGGCCGAGTGGCTGCTCAAGGAAGGCAAGCTGCCGGAGAATGTCGATCCGTCCAATTCGAAGCTGGAGGATCCCGAAGAGCGCAGCCGCATGGCGACGGTGTTCGAACGCGGGCTAACCAAGCCGTCGGGCTATGTGCTGCCGGTGCAGCGCTGGAACAGCCAGGCGTCGGGCCAGCGCTGGCGCTCGGAAAAATGGACGACGCGGCGCGGGCGGCTGTTCCTGGTGCCGGGCGATTCACCGGTCGGCTACCGCCTGCCGCTCGGCACGCTGCCTCACGTGCCGCCGGAGCAGTTTCCCTATATCGTTCCGGTCGATCCGTCGCAGCCGCGCGGTGCGCTGCCCGTGCGGGAGGCGATCTTGCCCATGGCGGCTCCGGCCGATCCTCAGGGCGCCGATGAAATGGCACGCCGCCAGCAGGCGGCATCGTTCACGGCCGCGACCGCCCAGCAGGACCGGGTCGAGCAGGAGATCACCGAGATCGGCGGCGCGGTGCGTACCGCGCTTTCGGTCGAGCCGCGCGAGGGACGGCTCTGCGTGTTCATGCCGCCGGTCGAGGCGCTGGAAGATTATCTTGAGCTGGTGGCAGCAGCCGAGAACGCGGCCAAGGCGATCAGGTTGCCAGTGCACATCGAGGGCTACGGCCCGCCGCATGATCCGCGCCTCAACGTCATCCGCGTCGCGCCGGACCCTGGCGTCATCGAGGTCAACATCCACCCGGCTGCCAACTGGCAGGACTGCGTGGCGACGACCACGGCGATCTACGAGGAGGCGCGGCAAACGCGGCTTGGCGCGGATAAATTCATGATCGACGGCCGCCACACCGGCACCGGCGGCGGCAACCATGTTGTGGTCGGCGGCGCGACCCCCAATGACAGCCCGTTTCTGCGCCGCCCCGATCTTTTGAAGAGCCTGGTGCTGCAATGGCAGCGGCATCCCTCGCTGTCTTATCTCTTCTCCGGCCTGTTCATCGGCCCGACCAGCCAGGCGCCGCGCTTCGACGAGGCGCGCCACGATTCGCTCTACGAGCTTGAAATCGCCATGGCGCAGGTGCCGCGTCCGGACCAGGGCAGCCTGCCTTTGCCATGGCTGGTCGACCGGCTGTTCCGCAACCTTTTGACCGACGTCACAGGGAACACGCATCGCTCGGAAATCTGCATCGACAAGCTGTTTTCGCCTGATGGACCGACCGGACGGCTGGGCCTGGTGGAATTCCGCGGCTTCGAGATGCCGCCCAATGCGCGCATGAGCCTGGCGCAGCAACTGCTGGTCAGGGCGATCATCGCCCGTGCCTGGAAGAACCCGCTCGACGGCCGTTTCGTGCGCTGGGGCACGTCGCTGCACGACCGCTTCATGCTGCCGCATCATGTCTGGGCGGATTTTCTCGGCGTTCTCGACGACCTCAAGCTCAACGGTTTCACGTTCCGCCCCGAATGGTTCGACGCGCAGCTCGAGTTCCGCTTTCCCTTCTGCGGCGAGGTCCAATATGCGGGCGTCAAGCTGGAACTGCGGCAGGCCCTGGAGCCGTGGCATGTCATGGGCGAGCAGGGGGCCATCGGCGGCACCGTGCGCTTCGTCGATTCCTCGGTCGAAAGGTTGCAGGTCAAGACCGAAGGGCTCAATCCGGAGCGCCATGCCGTCGTCTGCAACGGCCGCATCGTGCCGATGAAGGTTACCGACAACAGGGAGGTCGCGGTGGCGGGCGTGCGCTTCAAGGCGTGGCAGCCCGCTTCGGGCCTGCATCCGGCACTGCCGGTCAATACGCCGCTGGTGTTCGATATCTACGACCGTTGGTCGGGTCGGGCGGTTGGCGGCTGCGTCTATCATGTCGCGCATCCGGGCGGGCGCAGCTACGACACTTTTCCGGTCAACGGCAACGAGGCGGAAGCGCGCCGGCTCGCCCGCTTCGAGGCGCGCGGCCACACGCCGTCGGCCTATGTGTTGCGCGAGGAACAACCCACGGAAGATTTCCCCATGACGCTTGACCTTCGGCGTCCACCAAGATTCTGATCTGACATGGCAAAGGGGAATCACAAGCGGGTACGCGGCAAGGCGCAGATCCATCGCCTGCTGGAGCACTACCAGCCGATCGACGGCGTCGTCGACGAGATGGTCGACGCTTCGGGCAATCCCCGTCCGGCCTGGAAGCATTTCATCGAGGCGCTCGACGATCTCGGCGCCGAAGAACTCGCCCAGCGTTTTGCCCGTGCCGACCAGTATCTGCGCGACGCCGGCGTCTATTACCGCGTCTACGACAAGGCCGGCGCCAACGAGCGCGAATGGCCGCTGGCGCATGTCCCGGTGCTCATCGAGGACGCCGAGTGGGCAGTGATCAGCGCCGGCCTGGTGCAGCGCGCCGAGCTGTTCGAGGAGATCATCGCCGATATATACGGGCCGAACCGGCTGGTCGAAAAGGGCATCCTGCCGGCCGGTCTGATCGCGGCAAGCCCCGAATATTTGCGGCCGGTGGTCGGCACCAGGCCGGCCGACGGCCATTTCCTGCATTTCTGCGCCTTCGAACTCGGCCGCGGGCCGGACGGCCGCTGGTGGGTGCTGGGCGACCGCACTCAGGCACCATCCGGCGCCGGTTTCGCGCTGGAGAACCGCGTCGCCACCACACGCGCGCTGTCGGACATCTATGGCGAGATGCATGTGCACCGGCTTGCCGGCTTCTTCCGGCGTTTCCGCGACGCGCTGATCGGCATGGCCAGGGAAGCCGACGGCCGCGTCGCCATTCTGACGCCTGGACCGCTCAACGAAACCTATTACGAACACGCCTATATCGCCCGCTATCTCGGCATCATGCTGCTCGAAGGCGAGGACCTGACCGTTTCCGGGGGCCGGCTGATGGTGCGCACAGTTTCCGGGCTGATGCCGATCAGCGTGCTGTGGCGGCGGCTGGACGCGGCGTTCGCCGATCCGTTGGAACTGCGCTCGGAGTCGCAGATCGGTACGCCGGGCCTGATCGAGGCGATCCGGCAAGGCAGCGTGTCCACCGTCAATGCGCTCGGCTCGGGCCTGATGGAAACGCGCGCGCTGCTTGCCTTCCTGCCCAAGATCGCGCGCGAATTGCGGGGCGAGGAACTCGAGCTGCCCACCGTCGCGACATGGTGGTGCGGTCAGGCATCCGACCGAGCGCATGTGCTCGCCAATATCGACCGCATGGTGATTGGGCCGGCGCTGTCGACGAGGCTGGCCTTCGAGGACGACGACCAGACCAAGCTCGGCGCGGCGCTGTCGGCCGGGGAGCGGGCCGACCTGGTGGCGCGCATCGAGCGCGACGGCGACGCTTTCGTCGGCCAGGAAGCGGTGACGCTTTCGACGACGCCCGTCTATGTGGGCGGATGGCTGGAGCCGCGGCCGGCGAGCCTGCGTGTCTACCTGGCGCGCACGCCCGAGGGCTGGACGGTGATGCCGGGCGGGTTCGCCCGCGTCGGCCTGTCGCTCGATCCGACGGCGATCGCCATGCAGCGCGGCGGCCAGGCGGCCGACGTATGGGTAGTCAGCGACCGGCCGGTGGAGCGCGAGACGCTGCTGCCACAAGAGGGTGACAGCTTCAGCCGCACCAGGCCGGGCAGCCTGCCCAGCCGCGCAGCGGAAAACCTGACCTGGCTCGGCCGCTACATCGAACGCTCGGAAGACACGGTGCGCATCCTGCGCGCCTATCATGTGCGGCTCGCCGAAACTTCCGATCCGGATATGCCGCTGCTGGCCGACATCAGGGATCATCTCGAACCGCTCGGCATCGATGTCGAAACAGCGATCCCATCGGGGCTGATCGGCACGCTGGACAGCGCGGTCTACAGCGCCGGCCAGATCCGCGACCGTTTCTCGCCGGACGGCTGGCTGGCGCTCAAGGACTTGTCGAAGACCATCCATCAGTTCGCGACGACGGTGGCGCCGGGGGATGACGCGACGCGGGCGATGACCGTCATCCTGCGCAAGCTCGCCGGTTTTTCCGGCCTGCTGCACGAGAACATGTACCGCTTCGCGGGCTGGCGCTTCCTGGAGATCGGCCGGCGGCTGGAGCGCGGCATACAGATCGCCAGCACGCTCGCCCGGCTGACCAGTGACAAGGCGCCGGACGGCGCGCTCGACATGATGCTGGAGATCGGCGACAGCGTCATGACGCACCGGCGGCAGTACCCTGTGCAAGCCGGCCGCCGCACGGTGATCGACCTTCTTGCGCTCGATCCGCTCAACCCGCGTTCCATCCTGTTCCAGCTCGAACGGCTGAAGGCCGAGATCGGACTGCTGCCGGCGATCGGTGGCGAGGGGCACATGTCGCCTGCTGCCAAGGAAATCCTGCAGCTCAACACAGCCATCGCCATCAAGGAGCCAGCGGACATGACGGTGAAGGCGCTGAACGATCTCGCCGGCGAGATAGGCGGGCTCTACAGCAGCCTAGCCAAGGCCTATTTCGGATAAGGCGGCGCTCCGGCATGCTCTACGACATCAGGCTTCACCTTCACTATGACTACGCCGCCGTCGCCGGCGGCGGCCGTCACCAGGTGCGCG
Organism: Mesorhizobium sp. BR1-1-6; assembly: GCF_020165355.1. Lineage (NCBI taxonomy): Bacteria > Pseudomonadati > Pseudomonadota > Alphaproteobacteria > Hyphomicrobiales > Phyllobacteriaceae > Mesorhizobium > Mesorhizobium sp. BR1-1-6. The sequence goes on from NZ_JAIUHZ010000002.1 coordinate 122,888, forward strand.
TGTTGCCGCCGACCATCGACGGCGTGCAGCGCGTCGTCGCAGCGTCGCTATCCTTCGCGCCGGCGCCAAACGAACGCTCGGATTTTTCCGATTTCTTCGGCAACAACGTCACCTCGATCGCCTTCCGCGACGCGCATGACGCGCTCGACATCAGGATGAGCGCGCGCGTGGCGGTGTCGCGACCGGAACTCGGGCTCGACGTGTCGCCCGATCTTAGCCGGCTGCGTCAGGAGCTCGCCGCCATGCGCTCCCTGGCGCCGGATACACCGCACCATTTCCTGGCCGCCAGCGGTCACGCCGGCATCGATGCGGCGATCACCGCCTATGCGCGCGATAGCGTCGGCGGCTCGGCCGCCGGTACGGCGATGAACCTCTGCAATCGCATCCACCGCGATTTCACCTATGATGGCGAGGCGACAACCGTGCGGACCCTGGCTGGCGACGCATTCCGGCTGAAGCGCGGGGTGTGCCAGGATTTCTCGCATATCATGATCGCCGGCCTGCGCGGGCTTGGCATACCGGCCGGCTATGTCAGCGGCTTCCTGCGCACCATTCCGCCCAAGGGCAAGGCCAGGCTGGAGGGCGCCGACGCCATGCATGCATGGGTCAAGGTGTGGTGCGGGCGCGATGCCGGCTGGCAGGAGTTCGACCCGACCAACGGCATGCGGGCCTCCAACGATCACATCACCGTCGGCTATGGCCGTGACTATTCGGATGTCGCGCCGATCGTCGGCGTTCTCAAGACCACCGGCGGACAGGTCGGAGAGCAAGCCGTCGACGTTATTCCGGTGGTGCTGGAGAAGACCTGACGTCAGGCCTGCTTGCGCAAAGCGCCTTGCAGGGTTCCGCCCGACGTGGGTGGCCGCCGACTTTTCGGACAGGAATGGAACCAGTGCTCGGCCCAGAGGCTTATCTACGGGTGTTTCCGTGGGGCCAGCATGCTGCAGAAATCCGGATTGACTATCGACGGCGAGGCCGCACCAAAGAACGGCGCTCAGATCTCTGCCGAGGATGCCGCACTGATCTATGTCAGCGATACCGAGCCCGGTATCCGCCGACTGAAAGCGGGCAAGGGATTTTCCTACAGGGGACCTGACGGAAGGCCGGTCTCGGATGCCACCCGAGCGCGCATCGAGGCGATCGTTATCCCGCCGGCCTGGACGGATGTGTGGATCTCGCCCGAGGCGGACGGCCATATCCAGGCAACCGGCAGGGATCAGCGCGGGCGCAAGCAATATCGCTACCATCCGCGTTGGGCCGAGGAACGCGACAGCGCCAAATATTCGAGCCTTGTCGCTTTCGCCGAAAGCCTGCCGGAGCTTCGGCGCAGGATCGACAGCGACCTGCGCCGCCATGGCCTGCCGCTCGAACGCGTCGTCGCCGCGATCGTCTGGCTGCTCGACAACACCATGATCCGAGTCGGCAACGCCGCTTACGCCCGCGACAACAAGAGCTTCGGCCTGACGACGCTGCGGGACCGCCATGTCGACATCAAGGGATCGAGCCTGCGGTTCGCCTTCAAGGGCAAATCGGGCAAGGAATGGAAATTGAAGCTGGTCGATCGCCGCATCGCGCGAATCGTGCGGGGCGCGCAGGACCTGCCGGGCCAAAAGCTGTTCCAGTATCTCGATGAGGACGGCAACAGACACCCGGTGCGCTCCGAGGACGTCAACCGCTACATCCGCGAGGCCATCGGCGATGCATTCAGCTCGAAACATTTCCGTACATGGGGCGGCACCATTCACGCCGCGTCGCTGTTCGCGCAAACGGTGCTGCCCGACAGCCAGGCACAGCAGAAACGGGCGATGAACAGCGTCATCGACAGGGTCGCCGAGCGGCTGGGCAACACGCGCGCCGTCTGCCGCCAATGCTATATCCATCCGCAAGTCTTCGAAGCATGGCTGCAGGGACGGCTGCTTGCCGAAATGGCGGAAGCCAACAAGCGCAAACGGTCGATAGACGGTCTCGATGACGAGGAAGCGCTCGTGCTGCGATGGCTGAAGACGCACGAAAGCGGACCCGCGGCAACCACCGGCCGCTGAATCCACGGCGCCTCGATTTTTTTATCGACGCCGTGTCGGGATCGGTCCTAGTGTTTCGTCCTTTGACACAGAAGGGGACAAACCATGCTCTACGCGATCTTGTGCTATGCTTCCGAAGACGTCGTCTGCTCCTGGAGCAAGGAGCAGGATGACAAGGTCATGGCCAACATCCTCGATGTCCAGCAGAAATACGCGGACGCCGGCCGGCTTGGCCCGGTGGCGCGGCTTTTGCCGACGACGGCGGCGACGACGCTGAGGAAGGTCAAGGGCGAATCGATCGTCATCGACGGGCCGTTCGCCGAGACCAAGGAACAGTTCCTCGGCTTCTACACGCTCGAATGCGCCGATCTCGACGAGGCGGTGGAGTTCGCGCGCGAACTTTCCGAGGTCAATCCGAGCGGCGGCTCCTACGAAATCCGGCCGGTATCCATCTTCAATCCCACTAGGGTCGCCGTATGACCGAACTTGCCTGGATCAGCTCAGCGATCAGCGCCGCTCGCCCGCAGGCGATGGGTGCGCTGCTGCGCTATTTCCGCGACCTCGATACGGCGGAGGAAGCTTTCCAGGACGCTTGCCTCAGGGCGCTGAAGAACTGGCCGCAGAACGGTCCGCCGCGCGATCCGGCGGCCTGGCTGATCTTCGTCGGACGCAACAGCGGCATCGACGCGGTGCGCAAGCGCGCCAAGCAGGCGCCGATGCCGGAAGAGGACCAGATATCTGATCTCGAGGACGCAGAGAGCGACATCGCCGAGCGGCTCGATGGCGCGCACTACCGCGACGACATATTGCGGCTGCTATTCATCTGCTGCCATCCCGACCTGCCGGCAACGCAGCAGATCGCGGTGGCGCTGCGCATCGTCTCCGGCCTTACGGTCAAGCAGATCGCGCGCGCCTTCCTGGTCGGCGAAAGCGCCATGGAGCAGCGCATCACCCGCGCCAAGGCACGTATCGCCGACGCAGGCGTGCCGTTCGAGACGCCGGGCGCGGTGGAGCGCTCGGAGCGGCTCGCCGCGGTCGCGGCCATGGTCTACCTGATCTTCAACGAGGGCTATTCGACCAACAGCGGCGAGGCGCCGGCCCGCGCGCCGCTGTGCGAAGAGGCGATCCGGCTGGCCCGGCTGCTGCTCAGGCTGTTCCAGACCGAGCCGGAGATCATGGGGCTGACGGCGCTGCTGCTGCTCCAGCATGCGCGCGCACCGGCTCGTTTCGATGCGGACGGCGAGATCGTGCTGCTCGAGGATCAGGACCGCAGCCTGTGGAGCCGCAAGATGATCGACGAGGGGCTGGCGCTGGTCGACAAGGCACTGCGCCACCGCAAGCCCGGCCCTTACCAGGTGCAGGCGGCGATTGCCGCGCTGCATGCGCGGGCCGCGAAGGCCGAGGACACGGACTGGGTGGAGATCGACCTGCTCTACGGCCTGCTCGAACAGATGCAGCCGTCGCCCGTCGTCACCCTCAACCGTGCGGTCGCGGCCTCCAAGGTGCGTGGCCCGGAGGCCGCGCTCGCCATGATCGAGCCGCTGGAGCAGAGGCTTTCCGGCTATTTTCATTTCTTCGGCCTCAAGGGCGGGCTTTTGATGCAGCTCGACCGGGGCGAGGAGGCGCGGGTGGCCTTCGACCGCGCCATCGCGCTTGCCAACACGGCGGCGGAAGCGGCCCATATACGCATGCATATCGACCGGCTGATGAAGGACAGCGCAGCGCGCACCGCAAGCTGACGCTGGTTCAATGGTCTGGCCCGGGCTTGGACCATGCCGGGGTGGCGATTTTTTCCTGAAACCGCTATTGGCACGCCAAGACAGCGCCACCCTGCGCCTCATCGCATAGGGAACGCACGGCGCAATGCTTTGACCACGCCACATGAATGGCGGGATCTGAAAGGGACAGACATGACGATAGCGAAGGAAACCGCCGAGCTGCTGGCGAAACTGGGTGTTGCCAAGGAGGTGCTTGCCGGCGGCGACCTGATCGTGCGCAGCCCGGTGACGGGCGAGCAGATCGCGGCATTGAGCACGATCTCACAGGCCGATGCGGCCAGGACCATCGATGCCGCGCACAAGGCGTTCCAGGCCTGGCGGCTGGTACCGGGCCCGAAGCGCGGCGAGCTGGTGCGGCTGCTCGGCGAGGAATTGCGCGCGCACAAGGCCGAACTTGGCCGGCTGGTGTCGATCGAGGTCGGCAAGATCCCCTCGGAAGGGCTCGGCGAAGTGCAGGAGATGATCGACATCTGCGACTTCGCCGTCGGTCTTTCCAGGCAATTGTACGGGCTGACCATCGCCACCGAGCGTCCGGGACATCGCATGATGGAAACCTGGCATCCGCTCGGCGTGGTCGGCGTCATCTCCGCCTTCAACTTCCCGGTCGCGGTGTGGTCGTGGAATGCGGCGCTGGCGCTGGTCTGCGGCGATGCGGTGGTATGGAAGCCTTCCGAAAAAACGCCGCTGACGGCGCTGGCCTGCGAGGCGATCTTCAAGCGCGCCGTCAAGCGCTTCGGCACTGATGCGCCGGAAGGGCTCGCGTCGGTGCTGATCGGCGACCGCGCCGTCGGCGAGATTCTGGTCGATCATCCCAAGGTGCCGCTGGTCTCCGCCACCGGCTCGACCCGCATGGGCCGCGACGTCGGCCCGCGCCTGGCCAAGCGCTTTGCACGCGCGGTGCTGGAGCTCGGCGGCAACAATGCCGGCATCGTCTGCCCGACCGCCGATCTCGACATGGCGTTGCGCGCGATTGCCTTTGGCGCGATGGGCACGGCGGGCCAGCGCTGCACGACGCTGAGGCGCCTGTTCGTGCATGACAGCATCTACGACGCCTTGGTACCGCGGCTGAAGAAGGCCTATCAGAGCGTCTCTGTCGGCAATCCGCTGGAGACGTCGGCCCTCGTTGGGCCGCTGATCGACAAGGCAGCCTACGAAGCCATGCAGAAGGCGCTGCAGGAAGCGTCCGCCCACGGCGGCAAGGTGACCGGCGGCACGCGGGTCGAGAATGGCCATCCGGACGCCTACTACGTGCATCCGGCGCTAGTCGAAATGCCCAGCCAAGTGTCGCCGGTGACCGAAGAGACGTTCGCGCCGATCCTCTATGTGATGAAGTATTCCGATTTCGACGCCGTGCTTGACGAGCACAATGCGGTGGGAGCGGGGCTGTCGTCGTCGATCTTCACCCGCGACCTGCAGGAGTCCGAGCGCTTTCTCGGCGTCGACGGCTCGGACTGCGGCATCGCCAATGTCAATATCGGCACGTCGGGCGCCGAGATCGGCGGAGCCTTCGGTGGTGAAAAGGAAACCGGCGGCGGCCGCGAGAGCGGCTCCGATGCGTGGAAAGCCTATATGCGCCGCGCCACCAACACGGTGAACTATTCCAAGGCGCTGCCGCTCGCCCAGGGTGTCTCCTTCGACATCGAGTGACATTGCGGGTTCCGGCTCGGGTGACCTTGCGCACCCGGGCCGTTCTGCGGCCTGAGGTTCACTGCTGAGGGCAGTTATGCTGTCATTCTTCGTATGGTGCTGACGTCCCGCCGCCGAGGCGGTTTTTTTGTTTCAAAGGATACACAGCGGCACGGACCGCCTTCATAGCCTGGGCAGCGGCGAGTCTCTCAGTGGTCGGTGGAAAAGCATGCTGCGAAGGCGGCATCCACGATGGCCAGCTTGGCGGCCTGGACGGTCATGTATTCCTGAAAGAAGCGGTGCGAGACCCACATCACGGAATTGCCGCGCTGGCCCAGCCAGCCGATGCTGCCGAGCGCCTCGGCATCGCGTAGTTTTCGGGCGAGGTGGGTGCGCGACAGTTTGAGCCAACTGGCGAATTCCGCCACCGAGACCACGCTGGTCGGAATCCGATCTAGGCCGGCATGGTCGGGGTCGATGCCGGACATGAGCCGATCCATGACGATGCCGCCATTGTTGAGCCAGATGAACAGGGAAAAGGTCTGGTTGGGTTCGCGCACCGGTTTGGACGAAAGCAGGCCGTCGGCCACGAGGGGCTGCAGGGCGGCGAGCATATCGGGCCGCTCCAGGTATCTCGCCAGCCGGTCCGCGCCGTCGAGTCGGTCAAGGGTCCGTAGATGTGCGTGCACCCATCCGGTGAATGTCCGCACCGTGTCCGCTGTCGGCTGCAACGGGTGGGTGCGCCCGTCTCCGCCCGCGACGTATTCGGCGATGCGGTAATTCAGCATCTCCTTGATGAAAGCGTCGGCGGTGTTGCGGCTGGCGACCTTGTGCTGATGCACGAACTCGATGAAGCGCGACACCGTCAACGCGGTGCGACGGTCGCCCGGGTCGCGCCTGAAATGCATGGCAAGGCCGACATGGCCCATCAGCCAGCGCTGCTGCGTGGCGAATATGGAAGCAAGCCGCGGGCTGGCTTCGTAGATGTGGATCAGCGCCAACGACTGCTTCTGGACGTGGCGGTGCAGATCCGGATGAGCGGCTATGTCCTCGATGTCCAGCATCCGCCTCCTTCTGGTTGGCCAAGCTTACTGCGCTCCAAGAGCGGGTCGCGTCGAAGCGGATTCATGCGACGCGCTTTTGGCTTTTTTCGTGCATGTCGTCCTCCCAAAAACCGAGGTTACTTTTGGGCGACATGCATTAAGACATTTTCAGCCTTGCGCTTTTGTGTCCAGATGAGACAGCTCGGACTAAAGTCCAGTTCTGTAGCCAATGATGGCGGCGAGACGTCGGCGGCAACCCACACGGCGGCAAGTACGGCGCGCTTAGCGATCTGGACAACCGCAGCTACGCCCCGGGTGTCGTCCTGCCGCCCGGCCATGATGGGCTGACGCGGGGTCCGCCGGCGCATACGCATCGGGAGGCCGCCGATGGCGGGTTCTGCCGCCTACTCGGCCGCCTGAACGCGATGTGCCTGGATGATGGCGCGGATCTCAGAGCGGCAGGAGCCGCAATTGGTGCCTGCCTTCAGCGCGGCGCCGATGGCTTCCACGTTCGTGCAGCCGGAAGCCACCGCCGCCGTGATCTGGTTGATCCCGACGTTGAAACAGGAGCAGACGGTCGCGCCGGCATCGGGCCGTTCGGCGCCGGCGCGGCCGGCGACGATGCGGAAGCGCTCGCGTTGGCTGGCATGGGCCTCTTCGAGCTGCTGCGTTGCCCATCCGCGCGACACGGCGACCGGGCCGGGAGCGACGAACAGGGCGCCCGCGAGCTGTACGCCATCGAAGGCGGCGATGCGATGCTGGCCGGCATCGCGGTCGTGATAGGCGAGTATTTCGGCATCGGTCGAGGCGCCGAACAGGGATTGGGCAAAAGTCGTCCAGTCGATTTTGTCGTCTGCAAAGGCGAGCTCGACCCGCCAGCCATCCCTGCAGCGGGCCACGGCCCAATAGTCGCCGGCGATCGCTTCGGGCCTTTGTCGGGTCACGGCGAAGCCGAACGCCATCGCGGCGAATTTCTCGATGTGCACCGCGACGTGCTTCAGTGCCGGCTGGCCGGAAACTGGGTCGGTGAGTGGCGCGGTGAGCGTGTCGAGCCGGCCCTTGGCGGTGAACTGGTCCGTCCAGTGCATCGGCGCGAAGATGCTGCCCCGGCGCTGGCGGGACGTGATCAGCGCGCGCACGAGCACGGCGCCGCGCGGGCTGGAAACGCGCGCGATGTCGGCGTCGCCGATGCCGTATCGCGCGGCGTCGTCGGGATGAATCTCGACGAAGGGTTCGGCGATGTGCTGCGACAGACGCGGGCTTTTGCCGGTGCGTGTCATGGTGTGCCAATGGTCGCGGACACGGCCGGTGTTGAGGATGAGGGGGAATTTCTCGTCCGTGCGGGTTTCCGTGACAGGGCGGACGGCGATGAAGCGCGCCTTGCGGTCGGGCGTGTAGAAATTGCCGTCGGCGAAGAAGCGGGTGTTCGGTGGCCCTGCTTTATCGTTCTCCGGTTGGGGCTCAGCTTGAACGTTCCCCTCCGAGAGATGTCGAGCCCAGGCGCCCCCCTCTGTCCTGCCGGACATCTCCCCCTCTAGGGGGGAGATCGGCAGTTTTGTCGACGGCGCTCGTCCTGCGGTATCGGCGATTGGCGAAGGCCGTCGTGGCATCCAATCTCCCCCCTTGAGGGGGAGATGGCCGGCAGGCCAGAGGGGGGCGCCTGGGCTCGGCGCCGGCCATTGGAATGGCGCAAGCGCTTCGTAAGCTTTCTCATCGACACCGGCATACCAACCAATATCGAAATCGCGCGCGCCATCATTCTCGAAGCCCGACAGCGCCGCGTGCTCGGCGAATATCCCGGCCGGCGCGTCATAGGAAAACGCCTCGCCAAACCCCATCCGCCGCGCCACTTCCGCAATGATCCACCAATCTGGCCGCGCCTCGCCGGGCGCGGCCAGGAACGGGCGCTGGCGCGAGATGCGGCGCTCGGAATTGGTAACGGTGCCGTCCTTCTCGCCCCAGGCGGTGGCCGGCAGCCGGACATGGGCATGGCGCACCGTGTCTGTGTCGGCCTGCACGTCCGACACCACCACAAACGGGCAGGCCTTGATCGCTGCTTCGACGGCGTCGGCATCGGGCATCGAATCGACAGGATTGGTGGCGAGGATCCACAGCGCCTTGATCCGCCCGTCGGCGACCGCCCGGAACATGTCGACCGCTTTCAGGCCGGGCTTTTGCGCGATGTCAGGTGCATTCCAGAAGCGCTTCACGCGTTCGCGATGCCCCGAATTTTCAATCTCCATATGCGCGGCCAGCATGTTGGCCATGCCGCCGACCTCGCGTCCGCCCATGGCGTTGGGCTGGCCGGTGACCGAGAACGGCCCGGCGCCGGGCCTGCCGATGCGACCGGTGGCGAGGTGGCAGTTGGTGATGGCGTTGACCTTGTCGGTGCCGGACGACGACTGGTTGACGCCTTGGCTATAGACCGTGACGGTCTTGGCGGTCGCGGCGAACAGGCCGTAGAAGCGGGCGAGCTCGTCCTCGCTCAGGCCCGTGGCGGCAGCGATGCCGGCAAGGTCGAGTGCCGAGGCGGCGAAAAGGGCTTGTCCGAAGCCGGTCGTGTGAGCGGTGATGTAGGCGCGGTCGAGCGCATTGTGCTGGCCGAGCCAGGCGAGCAGGCCGGTGAACAGGGCGACGTCGCCATCCGGTGCGATCGCCAGGTGCATGTCGGCGATATCGGATGTCATGGTGCGGCGGGGGTCGACCAGGACGATCTTCATTTCCGGGCGCTTCTCACGCGCGGCAGCTATGCGCTGGTAGAGCACGGGATGGCACCAGGCGAGATTCGAGCCGACCAGCACGATGAGATCGGCAAGCTCCAGATCCTCGTAGGTTCCGGGCACCGTGTCGGAGCCGAAGGCGCGGCGATGGCCGGCGACCGAGGAGGCCATGCAGAGGCGCGAATTGGTGTCGATATTGGCCGAGCCGATGAACCCCTTCATCAATTTGTTGGCGAGATAATAGTCCTCGGTCAGCAACTGGCCGGAGACATATAAGGCGACCGCATCCGGCCCATGTTCGGCAATGGTTTGCGAGAAGGTCGACGCGACAAGATCGAGTGCCTCGTCCCAGGAGGCGCGGCGGCCGTGGATCTCAGGATGGAGCAGCCTGCCGTCAAGACCTATGGTCTCGGCAAGAGCAGAGCCCTTGGAGCAGAGCCGGCCGAAATTCGCGGGATGATCGGGGTCGCCGCGGACCGACACCTGCCCGTCCGCGGCGACCTTCGCCAGCACGCCGCAGCCTACCCCGCAATAGGGGCAAGTGGTCCTCACCTCGCGTGCTTCGCCAATCTGCATGGGTCAGGCCGCGCGGCTTGCCAGCGCTTCGAGCGCGATGAACAAACGCTCGCCCTCGATCTTCACCGGAATGGTGCGCACCGCGCCCTCGTCGGCGCCGAGCGCCTTGCCGGTCTCCAGCGAGATGACCCAACTGTGCAGGGGGCAGGTGACCGCCGCGCCATGCACGATGCCCTGGCTCAGCGGCCCGCCTCTGTGCGGGCAATGATCGTCGATGGCGAAGACCTGGTCCTCGGCGGTGCGGAAGATAGCGATCTTGCCCTGCGGCGTGGCAACACAGCGCGCGCCCCGGCGGGGGATGTCGGACAGGGAGCCGATCGGTGTCCAGGTCATTGGGTCGCCTTTATTTGATACGAATGCGCCCAGGCGCCCCCCTCTGTCCTGCCGGACATCTCCCCCTCAAGGGGGGAGATCGGTAGTTTTGCTGATGGCGTCCGTTCTGCGAAGTTGGCGATTGGCAAAGGCCGTTGTGGCATCCAATCTCCCCCCTTGAGGGGGAGATGGCCGGCGGGACAGAGGGTGGCTCGCGCGAACATCTCCATCACTCCGCCGCCTCCGCGAACCCGACCGAGGCCATCGGCCGGAACTCGTGCTTGTCCTTGCCTGACACGCGTTCCGACCACGGATCGACCTGGGCGAATTTCTGGGAAAAGACGAAGCGGTCGTAGAAGGCCTTGCGCTTGTCGCCATCGTCCATGATCTGGCGCTTGATCTCGGCGATGCCGACGCGCTTGGCCCATTTGTAGATGCGTTCGAGATAGCGGGCCTGCTCGCGGTACATCTGCGTCAGCGCCACGATATGCTCCAGCGCTTCGTCCTCGGTCTTGACCAGGCCAAGCACTTCGGTGCCCTTGATGTCGAGGCCTGCCGCACCCGCGAAGTGGATCTCGTAGCCACTGTCGACGCAGATGACGCCGACGTCTTTGCAGGTCGCCTCGGCGCAGTTCCTCGGACAACCCGAAACCGCCATCTTGACCTTGGCCGGCGTCCACGAGCCCCACATGAATTTCTCGATGCGGATGCCGAGACCGGTGGAATCCTGCGTGCCGAAGCGGCACCAGTCGGAACCGACGCAGGTCTTCACCGTGCGCAGACCCTTGGCATAGGCGTGGCCGGAGACGAAGCCGGCCTGGCCGAGGTCGGCCCACACCGCTGGCAGGTCTTCCTTGCGGATGCCCAGCATGTCGATGCGCTGGCCGCCGGTGACCTTGACCATCGGGATATCGAACTTATCGACGACATCGGCGATGGCGCGCAGTTCGGCGGCATTGGTGACGCCGCCCCACATGCGCGGCACCACCGAATAGGTGCCGTCCTTCTGGATGTTGGCGTGGACGCGCTCGTTGATGACGCGTGACTGGTAGTCGTCCGCGTATTCGTCCGGCCAGTCGCAGACGAGATAATAGTTGAGTGCCGGCCGGCATTTGGCGCAGCCGCAGGAGGTTTTCCATTCCAGTTCCTGCATGATCGCGGGAATGGTCTTCAGCGCCTTGGCCTTGATCAGCCGGCGCACCTCGTCATGGCCGAGCGTCGTGCAGGAGCACATGGGCTGTACGGCGGCCGGGTTGTACTTGTCGCCGATGGTCAGCACCATCAGTTTTTCGACCAGCCCGGTGCAGGAGCCGCAGGAGGCCGACGCCTTGGTGTGCGCGCGCACGTCGTCGAGCGAAGTCAGCCCCTTGGCCGCGATCGCGCCCGTGATCTTGCCCTTGCAGACGCCGTTGCAGCCGCAGATTTCCGCATCATCCGGCAAGGCTGCAACGGCCGCCATAGGGTCCAGTGGGGCACCCCCCTGGTAGGACTGGCCGAAGATCAACGTATCGCGCATTTGCGATATGTCTGTTTGCTTCTTCTTGAGGTCGTTGAACCAGGCGCCGTCCGCGGTCTCGCCGTAGAGCACGGTGCCGATGATGCGGTCGTCCTTGAGCACGAGGCGCTTGTAGACGCCGGCCGCCGCGTCGCGCAGCACGATCTCCTGGCGGTCCTCGCCCTCTGCGAAGTCGCCGAGCGAGAACAGGTCGATGCCGGTGACCTTGAGCTTGGTCGGCGTGTCCATGTGGACAAAACCGGCCGCCTCGTCGCCGGCGAGCTGGCGGGCGGCGACGCGGGCCATCTCGTATAGGGGGGCGACCAGCCCATAGATCTGGCCGTTGACCTCGGCGCATTCGCCGAGCGCGTAGATGTCCGGGTCGTTGCTGCGCATGCCGGCATCGACGACGATGCCTCTGTTGACGGCGATGCCCGCCTCCTTCGCCAGCGCTGCGTTCGGCCGGATACCGACGGCCATCACCACCAGCGTCGCGGGGATGACGGTGCCGTCGACGAGTTCGACCTGCTCGACCTTGCCGTTGCCCGTGATCGCGTTTGTATTGGCCTTGGTGACAACCTTGATCCCGCGCTGCTCGACGGCGCGCTGTAACAGATAGCCTGCCGCCGGATCGAGCTGGCGCTCCATCAGCGTCGGCATGACATGCAGCACGGTGACGTCCATGCCTTGCGCGTTGAGGCCCGCTGCTGCTTCCAGTCCGAGCAGTCCGCCGCCGATGACCACAGCCTTGGCGCGCGACTGGGCCGCGAGCATCATCGCCTGGACGTCGTCGAGGTCGCGATAGGTGAGAACGCCGGGCAGGTTGTGGCCGGGCACCGGGATGATGAACGGCACCGAGCCGGTGGCGATGACAAGCTTATCGTAGGGTTCGGTGACGCCGTGGTCCGACGTGACGGTCTTCGCTGCGCGGTCGATGGCGACGATCTTATGGCCCTTGTAGAGGGTGATGTTGTTGGCGATGTACCAGCCGTCGCCATGGATGATGATTTCTTCGTAGGCCTTCTCGCCCGAGAGGACCGGCGACAGCATGATGCGGTCGTAATTGACGCGCGGTTCGGCGTTGAAGATGGTGACGCTGTAGCGGTCCGGCGCCTGTTCCAGCAGGTGCTCCAGCATGCGCCCGGGGGCCATGCCGTTGCCGATGATGACGAGTTTTTGGGTCATGTTCCTAATCCGCTCCGGTGTCACTCTGCAGCATAGGAAAGGGTCGACGCCTTGGTTGATGCGGCCCGCCCCATCCGCCTGACGCTGACATGCATCCAGGCAAAGCAGGCGACGACGAGGACGAAGAGCAGCATGAAGCAACTCGACCAGACGCCGGTGAGATCGTTCAGCGCGCCAAAGGCGATCGGCAGGATGAAGCCGCCAAGGCCGCCGATCATGCCCACGACGCCGCCAACGGCCCCGACGCTCTGCGGATAGTAAGCCGGGATATGTTTGTAGACGGCGGCCTTGCCGAGGCTCATGAAGAAGCCGAGCACGCAGGCGACGGCGATGAAGGCGAGCGGGCCGATCTCGAAATGGAAGGCGATCGGCCCGCTGATGCCGCGCACCACATAGTCTGCCGAGGGGAGAGACAGCACCAAGGTCGCGACGGCACAAACGGAGAAGGTCCAGTAGAGTACGGTACGAGCGCCGACGCGGTCGGAAAGCACTCCGCCATAGGCGCGGAAGATGCTCGCGGGAATCGAATAAGCCGCGCCGATCATGCCGGCGGTCGCCAGCCCGAAGCCGTAAACGCCGATCAGGTAGCGCGGCAGCCACAGCGACAGCGCCACGAACGCACCGAAGGAGAAGAAGTAATAGAAGGCGAAGCGCCAGACCTGCGGGTTCTTCAGCGGCGCGAATTCCTGCCAGAAGCTCCTCGCAGGCGTGGTCTTGCCGGCGCGGCGCTCGCGAATCACGGGATCGTCGCCGGTCGTGAACCAGAAGATGGCGGCCATGATGACGAGTGCTGCCGCCCAGATCAGCGCGACCGATTGCCAGCCCCAGGCGAGAAGCACGAAAGGCGCCAGGAATTTGGTGACAGCGGCGCCGACATTGCCGACACCGAAGATGCCGAGCGCCGTGCCCTGCCTGCCCGCCGGGAAGAAGCGCGAGACATAGGCGACGCCAACGGCGAAGGAGCCGCCGGCAAGCCCGACGCCGAGTGCAGCGATCAGCATCTGTCCGTAAGTGTGCGCAAAACCGAGCAGGAAGGTCGCTACCGCCGCAGCGAGCATGGTGGCGGTGTAAACCAGCCGTCCGCCATAGCGGTCGGTCCAGACGCCGAGCACCATGCGCACGAGGGAGCCGGTGAGGATCGGCGTGCCGACGAGCAGGCCGAACTCCGTCTCGTTCAGCCCAAGTTCCTGCTTTATGCGCACGCCGATGATGGAAAAGATCGTCCACACCGCAAAGCAGACTGTGAACGCGATGGTGGACATCAGGAGCGCCTGCCGGGGGGCATTGTCCTGGCTGGGCGCGGCTGGGAGGATTGCGGTCATGTCAGGCTCCGGTTTGCGATGGAGAAGCACCGCGCGTGTTTTCTTGATCGATGGTCAGCGGCGCGGCATCAGCGCGGCGAGCTTGGCGCGTTCACTTGGGCACCTTTGCCCTCGGCCACGGCGCCAACCGGGAACAGCATCTTCGCTGCGACGAACAGCGCCGCCGCCAGCGCGCTGCTGGCGACAAAATCGCGGCGCGTGAAATCCTTGAGGGTTGTTCCAGTTCCGATCCGTTTCGTCATCGTCGTCTCCGGTTGGGCGCTGCCTGGGACCAGCACCGTCGATTGCGTGTTCGGCCAAACAAAAAAGCCGCCGGCCAGGTCTTCGCGTCCGGGAATCCGGATCGCGTCTTGACCTGAGCGGCAGCTTTGCCTGTGGGCGCCCGCCATTGGACGCCTGTTCCGTGACCCACTAAGGGTCTGGTTATTTCAATGCAGGAACCGTGCCAGTCTCGCCTTAGAAAGGAATTTCGAATGAATTCAGCTGAATAGCCGATTCACGGGCAGATCCGGCCACCAGGTGACAAGGCCAAACATTGGTCAGCTATGCGATCAGTCCGCATAAATTTTGTGCAATGCACAAGAACGGCGCGGAAATGATCACCCTGGCCGCTGCGCCCCGATATAAGCCTCGATCTGGTCCGGATCGAAGATGCGGCCGTCGAAGAAACCGTCGGGGCCGAGCACCAGGCTTGCCCCGGCCGAGCCGACGGGCGTTGCGATCTTCAACGCCCCCTCGACCTTGGCATTGGCGCCCGGCAGCGCCACGCCGAGCGGCTTCAGCGCCGCCCGATAGAGGTCGGGCCGGTAGCAGTCGCGGGCGACGGCGAGGTTTTCAGGCGTGTGCGCGATATCGCCCCAGCGCACCATCTGGGTGTAGAACCACAGCGCATGGCTCTTCCAGGGAAAGTTCGCCGCCTTGTCGAACGGAACGAAGAAGTCCTCGACGTTCCGCTCGGCGCCGCTGCCGAGGCGGAGATGTCCGGTCAGGACCGGCATCTGGATCTCGGTGGACTGGCCCAGGAAGCCGGGCTGCGCCATCAATGCCGCCAGTTCGCCTCGATTGGCCGGGTCCTGGCACCAGCGGGCGGAGTGGTGCAATGCCCTGAGCAGCGCCGCCAGCGCCTCCGGCTGCGCTTCGGCCCAAGCCTTGCGCGCGCCGATTACCTTTTCGGGGCTGTTGCGCCACAGCAGCGCCTTGACGGTGACGATATGGCCGGTGCCGGCCGAGACGGAGGCGCTGTTCCAGGGCTCGCCGACGCAATAGCCGTCGATGCGGCCGGCGGCCAGCGCGTCGGCCATGAAGGGCGGCGGCACGATGACGATCTCGATCTCACCGTCGGGGTCGATGCCGCAGGCGGCGAGCCAATAGCGCAGTTCGTAATTGTGCCCGGAATGCGGATGCACGACGGCAAAGCGCAGCGGGTCGCGGCCGGCCGCCGCGCGTTCGCGGATAAACGCGCCGAGCGCCGCGCCGGCGCGGGCCGGATCGAGATCCGATACGGCGCCGTGCGCCGCCATGCCTTCCCAGACGGCGTTGGAGATGGTGACGCAATTGCCGCCGAGGCCGAGCGAATAGGGCACGATCGTCTCGGATGCCAGCGGCGTGAGCCCGAGGTTGCAGGCGAGCGGCATCGGCCCAAGCATATGGGCAAGGTCGAAATGGCCAATGGCGATGCGGTCGCGGATGTTGGCCCAGGAGGTTTCGCGGTGGAGGACGAGATCGACGCCTTCGCGCGCGGCAAAGCCCATTTCGCCGGCCGCGACCAGCACGGCGCTGTCGAACAGGGGCATGAAGCCGGCGGTGATCTGATGCGCAGCTGTCATGCTCATTCATCCTCCAGCGGCCCGAGCAGCCCGGCTGTCGTCACCAGGCTATGGGCGATGTCGCTGATCTTGCGGTTCTGGTTCATCGCCGTCTTGCGCAGCAGCGTGTAGGCCGCGTCTTCGCTCAGACCCCGCGATTTCATCAATATCCCCTTGGCGCGGTCGATGACCTTGCGGTTCTCGAGTTCGCTGCGCGCTTCCTCCAGTTCGCGTGCCATGCGCGAAAAGGCGTTGAAGCGGCTGACGGCCATGTCGAGGATCGGCTTCACGCGTTCCTGTCTGAGGCCATCGACGACATAGGCGGACACGCCGGCATCGACCGCGGCCTCGATAGAGGCCTTGTCGGAACGGTCGACGAACATGGCGATCGGGCGCTTCACCGCGCGCGACAGCTGGAACATGTTCTCCAGCATGTCGCGGTTGGGGTTTTCGAGGTCGATGACAATCACGTCGGGTTCGATCTCGGCGATGCGGCGCGCAATGCCCGCCACGTCATGGACGACGGTCACCCGCTGATGGCCGGCCTCGCGCAGTCCCGCCTCGATGATCGAGGCGCGGATACGGTTTTCGTCGATCACCAGGACGGCTAGGGAGGATAGGACCATGCCCCGCATTGTGGGCAAGGTCGCGGAATTGTGCAATGCGGCATAGCCAGTGCAGCGGAAGGGGCGTGGCCGCAGCTTACCGCATTGCAATCAGGCCACGCAGATGCACTTCAGCGATCCTCGGGTCAGGTGCAGACACGAACCTCTTCGATCACCCTGTGATGGTGGCGCCAGTGTTTCACCAACTCGATGTGGCAGCGGTGGTGACGATGGTAGCGGCGGTATTCGCGGTCGCTGTAACGAACATCGCTGTCCTCGTCGTCGTTATAGCGATTGTCGATATAACGCTGGCGATCATAGTGGCGGCGCACGACGACCTCGCCATTGTCATAGTCGTCGTCGGGCGAATACTGGGGCTCGTCGCCGGACTGGATGGTGACGCTCGCGGCCTGCGTCGGCGCAATGACGGAAGCCGAAGCGGCCAACGCCATCATCGAGGCCAGGAAAAAGCTTCTCATGTCTCGTCCTCCTGTTGTCCAAGCCATATCAACTCGCAAAAGGAGCCGCCGTTCCGATACCGCCCTACACGCTTTCCAACGCGGTCGACATCAAGGCGTTATCGGCGCGTGGCTACAGGCGGACAAAGGCGGTCAGCGGCAGATGGTCGGAGGCGACCCGCGACAACGGCGTGTCATGCGCTTCGACGGCCGCGATCATTCCGTGCCGGTTGGCCATGATGCGGTCGAGCGCCAGCAGTGGCAGATTCGAGGGGAAGGTGGGAACAGCCGGCGGCAACGGTCCAAACGTCAGATGCAGCGTGTTCAGCGCGGAGCGGTTTCCGAGGCGCCATTCATTGAGGTCGCCGAGCAGCAGCGTCGGCTTCTCGTCGGGGCTGTTCATGATATCCAGGACGACCTGTGCCTGCTGCGACCGCGAACGGCGCAGCAGGCCCAAATGCGCCGCGATGACGCGCAGGGACTGGCTTCCGTCGAGGTCGATTTCCGCCACCAGAGCGCCACGCGGTTCCAGCCCGGGAAGCCTGATCTGATGCACGTCGCGCACGACGCCCTTTTTGAATAGCAAGACGTTGCCGTGCCAGCCATGGCCCTTGCCGGTCGCCGAAATCGGTACCGGCACCAGGCCGGTTTCCAGTTCGAGCCGGGACAGGTCGAGAAGTCCGGTCCGGTCGCCGAAACGGTTGTCCGCTTCCTGCAGGGCGATGACATCCGGGTCGATCTCGCGGATGACGCGGCTGGTGCGGTCGGGATCGAACTTGCGGTCGACGCCGATGCATTTGTGGACATTGTAGGAGGCGACCAGCGTTCCGGTGGCGTCCGCCTTGTTTGTAGACGTGGCATTGGCCTTCCGCATCCGTTTGTCGCGAATGGACAAAAGCATGCTTGCCGGCAGGCTGCGCCCGTTCACCCGCATCGTTTGCCCGCCATTCCTGCTGCTTGCACCATGCACCTCAAAAAATAGAACCTTTCGGCATCTGTTCCATCATCGATTCAAGCTATCTGGCAAACACGTCCTTTTGTTAAAGATAGGGCGAGCCCAGCCACAGGATGCGATCGAACAGACGGATGACGAATGGCCGCGCCCGCAATGCTTCCAGCGTGACAGGGACGGCCGTCTCGATCGCCGCCACGATCCGCTTTTCGATCTCGCTGGCGAAGCCGGCGTCGAGTACCTCCAGGTCGATCTCGAAATTGAGCCGTAGCGACCTGGCGTCCAGGTTGGAAGACCCGACATAGGCCCATGCGCCATCGATCGAAAGCAGCTTCGAATGGTCGAAAGGTCCTTCCGTGCGCCAGACGCGGCAATAGTGCTTCAGAACCTGGTCGAACTGCGCCGTCATCGCACGGTCGACAAGGAAAAGATTGTTCACCGCCGGCACCACGATGTCGATTTCGACACCGCGTCTTGCCGCAGTCGTCAGGGCGCTGATCAGTTCGCGGTCCGGCAGGAAATAGGGCGACATGAGGCGGATCGATTTGCGCGCGACGGAGAAGGCGCCGATCAGCAGCTTGTGATTGGTCTCGACGCTGGCGTCCGGGCCGGACGCGACCGCCCGCACCAGCATGGGCGTGGCGGGCGCCGGCGACAGCTGGGCAATTCGCCAGGCATCGCCCTTCAGCGCCTCGTTGCTGGCGAAACGCCAATCTTCGGCGGCAACCGAAAAGAGGTCGGCTACCACTGGACCGGTCACGCGAAAATGCGTGTCCCTGGAACTGTTGGAGCCGGCAAACTCGGCGGAAAAGCCCTTGCGAATGTTCATGCCGCCGGTAAAGGCAACCGTGCCGTCGACCACCAGGATCTTCCGGTGGGTCCTCAGATTGGCATAGGGCAGGTGCAGGCCCATGACGATGTTGCCGTTGAAGAGCCCGGCGGTGATGTCGGCGCCGCGCAGGTGGCCCAATATGCTGGGCACGGAATAGCGGGCGCCTACGGCGTCGATCAACACGCGCACGCTGACGCCGCGGCGGACCGCCCGGGCAAGGGATTCCACGAAGAGCAGGCCGACGGGGTCATTGTCGAAAATATAGGTTTCGAGCAGGACGCTGCGTTCGGCGCCGTCGATGGCCGCACACATCGCGGTGTAGGCTTCGTCGCCTGTTTCCAGGACCGTGATGGCATTTCCCGGATGAAGCGCGCGCCGCGCCACCCTGTCGCCCAGCGTCCTGAGGCCGATGAAGCGCGGCCCGTATCGTTCGACGATCAGGGCCTCCTCGGCGGCAATGTCGCGGTCGTGCCTGGCGGACGCCAGATCGCCGGCAAGCGAGCGCTGTGCGCTGATCGAGGCGCGCCGGATGCGGTTGATGCCGGCCACGGCATAGATCAGCACCCCCAGGATCGGCGACAGCACCATCACGCCGACCCAGCCGGTGGCGGCCCGGACGTCCTCCTTGGTCATGACGGCATGGGCAATGCCAACGCTCGCGATCACCACCGAGATGATCGCCAGGATTTGAGGCCAGTGAGTCGCCAGGCTCTGCAGCATGGCCGGAACTATCCAGCGAGCGGATACAGAAGGCAATGCGGCCGGTCATTCGCCGCGTTCCCATGCTTCCGCGGGTTATTGCGTCCGCACGCCGGCTACGCGCTGGCGGCCATTCATGATCGCGTCAGACCGCGCGCCCTTCGCCGTCGAAGAAATGCAGGTGCGCGGGGGCTGCGTTCAGGCCGATCTCGGCGCCAATCTCGGGCGCCGTCCCCTGATTGTGGATGACAAGGCATGTCTGGCCCGCGTTCAATTCCACGTGGATGAGCGTGACGGCGCCAGTGTATTCGGCAAGCTTTACCTTACCGCGCAGCGTGGCGGACGAAGGCTGGGCCAGCGACAGGTGCTCGGGCCGAACGCCGATCGAGACGGCCGCCGCAGGCACGGACGCCCCGTGGGTGATTGGCCGCCCATCGGCGAGCGGCAGGATGTTCATCTTCGGGCTGCCGATGAACTGGGCGACGAAAATGGTTCGGGGGCTGTCGTAGAGCTCGCGCGGTGAGCCGACCTGTTCGATCCTTCCGTCGCGCAACACGACGATCTTGTCGGCAAGCGTCATGGCCTCGATCTGATCGTGCGTCACGTAGATCATCGTCGTCGACAGGCGCTGGTGGAGCGCCGCGATCTCGGAGCGCATGTGCACACGCAGTTCGGCGTCGAGGTTCGAAAGCGGCTCGTCGAAAAGGAAGACGTCGGGATTGGCGACGATGGCGCGGCCGATGGCCACGCGCTGGCGCTGCCCGCCCGATAGCTGACGCGGGAAACGGTCGAGCAATAGCTCGAGCTTCAGCGTCGCGGCGGCCTCCGAGACGCGCCGGGCTCGCTCGCCGGCCGGCACTTTGCGGACCTTGAGGCCGAAGCCCATATTGTCGCGGACGGTCAGGTGAGGGTAGAGCGCGTAGGACTGGAACACCATGGCCACGCCGCGCCTGGCCGCCGGAACCTCATTGACCAGACGGCCGCCAATGTGGAGTTCGCCCTCGCTGAGATGCTCGAGGCCGGAGATCAGCCGCAAGAGCGTCGACTTCCCGCATCCCGACGGGCCGACGAAGACGACGAACTCGCCATCCTCGATCTCGAGATCGACGCCACGGATGACCTCGACCGTTCCGAACCGCTTGCGGATGTCCTTGAGCAGAAGCTTTGTCATGACTCCCCCTTATCCCTTGACGCCGGAGAGGGCGAAGCTCTCGATGATCTGGCGCTGGGCGATCAGATAGATGATGAGGATGGGAACCACGGCCAGGCTGGTCGCCGCCAATTGCAGATTCCACAAGGGCAGGCCGTAGCTGTCGTTGAAGTTGGACAGCGCCAGCGGCAGCGTGAATTTTTCGAGCGAACTGAGGAAGATCAGCGGCTCGAGGAAGAGGTTCCACGAATGCAGGAAGGTGATGATAGCAACCGCGGCGAGCGCCGGCCGCGCCATGGGCAGGGCGATCTTCAACCAGACTCCGAACCGCGACAGGCCATCCATCTTGCCGGCTTCTTCGAGTTCCCTGGGCAGCGCCAGGAAGAACTGACGCATCAGGAAGGTCGCCACCACGCCCTGCGGGCCGAAGACCGGCAGAAGGATGAGCGGCCAGTGCGTGTCGATCAGGCCCATGGCGCGGATCAGGAAGAAGTTAGGGATGATGGTGACCTCTTCCGGCACCATCAGCGCCATCACCAGGAACAGCATCAACAGCCCGGCGCCGGCAAAGCGGATGCGCGCCAGCGCGTAGCCCGCGAGCGAGGCAATGAACAGGGTCAGCACCGTCACCGTCGCGGCGATATAGAGCGAGTTAAAATACTGCCGCGCGAAGGGCTGATAGGTGAACACTTCCGCGAAGTTCTCGAAGCGCCAGACGCGGGGAATCAAGGTCGGCGCGCCGAAGATTTCGGTGGTGCTCTTGAAGCCGCCGGAAATCATCCACAGGAACGGGAACACGAAGGGCACGGCCAAAAGCAGCAGCGCCATGGTCCAGCAGATGCGATAGAGAATCTCGGTCCGGCGCTGGGTCACTCCATCTCCTTCCGCCGCAACATCACCTGCACGAGGGTGAGCGCCATCACGATGACGAACATGATCAGGGCCAGCGCGGCCGCGTAGCCGACGTTGAAGAATTTGAAGCCTTGCTGATAGATGTAGAAGGCCAGCACCAGGGTGCCGTTTTCCGGGCCGCCGCCGGTCATCTGGTAGATGTGGTCGAACACCTTGAACGAGCCGATCGTCGTCAGAACCATGATGACCAGCGTCGTCGGCGCGAGCAGCGGCCAGGTGATCATGCGAAAGACCTGCCAGCGCGAGGCGCCTTCCAGCGCCGCTGCCTCCTCGTAGTCGCGCGGTATCGATTGGAGCGCGGCGATGTAGAGGATCATGTTGAGGCCGACCATCTTGATGACTCGGGTGACGATGACGGCCGCCATCGCCCAGTTGGGCTCGCGCAACCAATTCGGGCCATCGATGCCGATCCAGGCGAGCATCTGGTTCACGGCGCCGCCTTCGCCCTGCAGCATGAATTTCCAGACGATGGCCCAGGCGATTGCCGATGTGACCACCGGCGCGAAGAAGACCGTGCGAAAGAAGACGACACCGAAGAACGGCCGCGAAAGCGCCAGCGCGAGGGAGAGCGCCAGCGCCATGTTCAGGGGAACGAGCCCCAGCGCGAAGATCACGGAATTGCGCACGACATGCCAGAAGTCGGGGTTCTCCAGCAGCGCATTCTGGAAATTGCGAAGCCCGACGAAGGTCGCCTGCTGGCTGAGCAGGTTCCACTCGGTCGTCGAATAATAGAAGATGGCGACCAGCGGCCCAAGGAAGAAGACCAGGAAGCCGATCAAGGTCGGGCTGACGAACAGCCATGCCTCCAGCATCTCCCTGGCCTTCAAGCTCAGCCACGGCGCGCTGGCAGGGCGCGCCGCATTGTCCCGGGATGCCATGCCGGCCATGAACCGAAATCCTGTCAGAGCAATGGCTGAATGGCGGCGCAGACGCCCTTCAGCGCCTCTTCGACATTGGCGTCGGCCCGCCACAGCGCGTCGACGCGCGGCGCCATCGCGGCGAATATCTGCGGCACATGCTCATGCGAAGGGTGAACGCGGCCGTTGACGATCGCTGCGGCGACGCTTTTCATCTGCTCGGGCGGGATCAGCTTGTTGGAGTTGACGAAGGCGTCGCTCTCCAGGACGCTCTTGCGGGCCGGCGGAAAGAACTGGGCCATGACAGCCACATTGTCCTTGCTGGTCATGTCGGCCACGAGTTGCGCGGCAAGCTCCTTGTTCTTGCCGGACGCAAAGACTGTCAGCGCGGCCTGGCCGATGACCGGAGCTTCGCCGGCGGGTCCCGAAGGCAAGGGGGCGATGCCCCATTTGAAGCCTGCCTCGGGCATCTTCGAGGCTCGCGAGATCTGGTTCACGGTCATCGCCGAATTGCCGGAGAAGTAGTCGCCCTGCTCTCCCGGCGGCACGATCGACCTGTCCTTGAACACCATATCATGGAGCTGCTTGATGGCAGCCACCGCTTCAGGCTTGTCGAGGCCGCACTGGCCGTCGGCCCACAGATCGCCGCCGTAAGCGCGCACGGGCGGCAGCAAGGCGTGCGTCATACGCGATGCGTAACCTTCGCCATCCTTGAATTCGAAGCCCCATTTGCCGGGATTAGCCTCGGTGATCTTCTTGGCGACCTCCTGGAATTTCTGCATGTTCCACTCGCCCTTCGCGGCGAGCTGGTTGGGATCTTCGACACCTGCTTTGTCGAACATGTCCTTGTTGTAGTAGATCAGGAAAGGCGAGGTGGAGAAGGGCACGCCGTAGACCTTGCCGTCCTTCTGCCAGAGCGCCATGGCGGGCTGGGAGAAATCGTCGAAATTGTATCCCTCGGTCGCCTTGAGCGTCGGGCCGATGTCCATCAGCAGCCCGGCGTTCTCGAAAGCGGGTGCGGCATCCTCCATCATCCAGGCGATGTCGGGGGCGTTGCCCCCGGCGACCTGGAAAGTGAGCTTCTGCGTGTAGTCGGCGACCGGAACGGTCTCGAATTTCACCGTGACGCCCGGATGCTTGGCGATGAAGCCCTGGGCGATGCCGTTCAGCATCTTGAGGTGGGCCTCGCTGCCCGTCCACACGGTCACTCGGAGTTCCTGGGCCAGCGAGTGCGCCGACAGGGCGCACAGCGCCAAGGTCGATAGTGCAAGTTTGATTGCGGTCTTCATGGTTTCCTCCCGAAACGCCGATGGTCCAATCAACAACTGCGGGCGCGCAACGAACGGGCCGGCAGGCGGCGGCGACTTGTCATGCTGTTGTCCCCGGCAGCGCGCTGGGCGCGTCGCCGATTGTCCAGCCGCCGTCGACGGGCAGGTCAGCCCCGGTGACGTAGCGGGCGGCGTCGCTGCACAGAAAAACGAAGGCGCCGACGAGGTCGTCGGCCTGGCCGTGGCGGCCGGCGGGAATCTTCGCCGCGACCGCTTGGCGGAAGGCTGCGTCCCGGTAGCGCTCGGCGGTTGCCTCCGTCTCGATCGCGCCGGGCGATACCACATTCATGGTGACGCCATGCGGCGCAACCTCGCGTGCCATGGCGCGCACCGCCGTAAGTTGCGCCGCCTTCAGCGAAGCATAGACGATCGTTTCCGCGCGCGGACGCCTCGCCATCACGCTGCCGGTCGCGACCACGCGTCCCCATCCGCGCTTGGCCATGGCGGGAACGAGCCGCGTGGCCAGGGTAAGCAGGGCCGTGAAGTTTGCCGCCACATGGGCCTGGATATGCGCTTCGTCGATCTCGCTCCATGCACGGCGCCGCTCGATCGCGCCGTTCGAGACGAGGATGTCGATGGGCCCGGCGCCCGCGGCTTCATCGGTAAAGGCCGACATTGACTTGCTATCGGTGAAATCGGCCTCGAGAACCGCGGTGCCCGGGCCGATAGCGGCAGCCGTTTCGCGCGCGCCGGCGGCGTCACCGAAGTGATGCAGCGCGACGCTGGCGCCATGCTGCGCCAGGGCGATCGCAACCGCGCGCCCGATGCCGGAGCTGGCGCCGGTCACCAGCGCCCGCCGTCCGGCAAGGGAAAAACGGTCCTTGCTCACGGCGACGGCTCCCCGAGCTTGCCGGCCACCTCGAACGAGGCGATGTCGGCCGCGTCGAAATGCTCGTGAATGCGCCGGTCCGCGAGATCGGTGTCGCCCGCCATGATCGCGTCGTAGATCGCCTGGTGCCGTTCGACGGTCGCCCGCCAATCCGTTTCCGTGCGGTTGGAGCGCTGGGAGAACAGTTCAGAAACCTCGCGTTGGACAGACCGCATCCCTTCCATCTGAATACGGATCATGGAGTTGCCCGTGGCCGTCGCGAGGCCGAGGTGGAACAGAATGTCGGCTTGCGTGAAATCGCCGGGCCTGCCGATGCCGGCGTGCATGTCGAGCACGGCCTGGCGCATCATTTCCAAGCCGCGCGGATCGCGGCGCTCGGCGGCCAGCCTGGCTATGCCAACCTCGATGACGCGGCGCATCTCGTTGGCTTCCTGAAGCCGCGTCAGGCTCGAACGGACCGCATAGGCGTAGATGCGCTCCATCGGCTCGCCGCTGAGCGCCTTGGCGCGGGCAACTTTTCCTTGCTGCGTCGAAACGAGGCCGGCGCTGGTCAACTGGCGCAGCGCCTCGCGTGCGATGGGCTTGGAGACGCCGAATTCCCTGGCGATCTCGCCTTCCGGCGGCAGCGCTTCGCCAGGCGCGATGCGTCCGTCGAACAACGCCGCGGCGATCGCATCCGAGACGCCGTCCGCGAGGCGGGAAGGGCTCGCGAGTTTCGCGGAGAAAATCGGCTTGCGTGCTTCGTCCAGGGGCATTCGGAATCCTTTCCGAGCTCACTAGCACGGTTTTCCCGAACATAGCAACTAAGTTTTTTGGTTGCTAAGTTTACAAGTGAAAGCTATGAAGGCGGTGCGAGGGGACCAAGGGAGAAATCTGGAGCCGATGCACGTGAGCGATCCAATCGCGGCGGGGCCGCTGAAGATTGCCGAGGTGATTGCCCATCCCCTCAGCCAGACATTGCCCCGGCCCACGGTCACGTCCTGGGGCGTCTATGAAAAGGTCTCGCTGGTCCTGGTCGAAGTGCGCACGAGCGAGGGCATTGTCGGCGTAGGCGAAACCCTGGCGCGGTTCTCGCCCAAGGCTTATGTCGAGCTGATCGAAAGCTCGCTCAAGCCGCGCCTGCTCGGCCAGGACGCGCGCAACATCGGCGCCCTATGGCAGTCCATGCGCCGCGCGCTTTCGGGCAGGGCGGGCGGCGTGCTGATCGAGGCCATCGCCGGCGTGGACATCGCGCTATGGGATATATTGGGCAAGGCGACCGGGCAGCCGATCGCGAAGCTTCTCGGCGGTGTCGGACGCGACCGCATCGACGTCTATGCCGCCGCGGTCAACTGGGTCGACGACGATGCCGCCGACGCTGAACTCGATCGTTATCTCGGCGAGGGCTTTACGCGCATCAAGGTTAAGATGGCGCGGCCCGTGCGCGAAGCCTGCAAACGGATCGAGCGCATCCGCAAGCGCGCCGGCGATGCGATCGGGCTCTGCGTCGATGCGAACTGGGCCTACAATCTGGACGAGGCGGTCGAGGTAGGTCGTGCGCTTTCGGCAAACGGCTATTTCTGGTTCGAGGAGCCGCTGCAACCGGAAAACGAGCAGGGTTATGAGGAACTGCGCCGGCGCTGCGACGTGCCGCTGGCCGCGGGCGAGAGCAATTTCACGTTGGACCAGGCGCAGCGCCTGATCGCCAACCGGACGCTGTCCGTGCTGCAGCCCGACGTGGCGCGCGCGGGCGGCATCTCCGAGACGCGTCGCATGGCCGACTACGCCGCGGCGCATGATGTCGGCTACGCGCCGCATATCGGCATGTCGGGCATCGTCTGCGAGACCGCAAGCGTCCATCTGGCAGCCGCGATGCCGAATTTCGGCGTCATGGAGTGCGAGTGCGACGCCAGCCCGTTCAAGACCAGCCTGGCCGATCTCGCGCCCGGTTGCGTCAGGCAGAAGAACGGCACGCTGGACGTCCCGCAGAAACCGGGGCTCGGCATAGAGATCGACTGGGACGCCGTCAAGAAACTGAAAGCCGGATGAGGCCGAGATGAAGAACCAGGTTCCAAACCAGGGCGCTGACCTCGCCGAGGCGATGCGGCTGGCGTTGTTGCGCGCGGAACCCGCGCTCAGCCGCTTCGACCCGCTGCCGCGGATATTGTCGTTCGACGATTTCGCGCGCGGCCATTGCGGCTGGTCGCAGCTTGTCGGCAACTATGAGGACGATCTGGACACCATGCTGCCGGGCTACGCGCAACATACCAGCGCCATGCTGTCGACGCTCGCGCACTGGGACGCCGGCTCACACGGGGGGATGGATTCATCCTATGCGTTGAAGGTTGCGACACGTCCCGCGCCGGGAGCCCGCAACGTCGCCATCAAACGCCACACATTCAGGAAGCGCGGACCGATCCGCTTCGAAATGTATTTCACCTTCAAGCCCGAAGCCAATGCGCTGAAGCTGTCCGAAACCGATGTGCGCTCCGTCGGCTTCCTGTTCGACCTGCAGGGCGGAGATCAGGATGGCAACAGCGATCGGGTCATGCCGCATCTGCGCTTTTTGAACGCGCTCGACGGCCAGCACTTGCAAAAATGGCAATACAAGCGCGAGACCGAGAAGATCATCCCGATCGGCAGCGACGACAAGACGATCAGCCACTATCACCTGTCGCCGGAGGGATGGCTCGACCTTCCCGGCGGATCGCAGCGCCTGTGCTACAACGAGATCCCCACCAAGGTGAACTGGACTTATCTGTGCTTCGATTTCGATCTGGAATCGATGACGGCGCTCGGGCTGCGCTGCAACGATCGCAGCTTCGATCTCTCGGGATTCGATTCGATTCGCATTCCGGCGATGAAGAACCTGTGGTGCATGCTCAATTTCGGCCTCTTCGCTGAAACCGACGTTGCCAAACGGGCCTTCCTCTATGTCGATTCCATCTGCATTTCCGGAGACTTCTGATGCTGCCCGAGAACATCACCGCGGTCGTCTCGCGCAACGAGCGCTGGCGCGGCGAGGCCGCCAGCGAGCCTTACGAGGCAGGATGGGCGCGCGAGGCGATCTTCTTCGTGCGCGCGTTGAAGCAACCTGTCGGCCCTGCGGCAACGGCGTGGATCGAGATCTCGCCGGATGGAATGCACTGGCTGCGCGAAGGCACCGAGTTTGTCATGCCGGCCGAGCGCGACGGCATGGCAATGGCGCGGCTTAGCCATTTTGGCAACTGGCTGCGCGTCGCGGCGCGTTTCGAGAGCGGCGCGGAGTGCAGCGTGCTCGTGACGCTGCACCTGAAGGCCTGAACACACCTCGCCAAACGTTGCCGCCGGCCAACCCTTACTGTTCACGGAGACATCATGATCGACCCCTATGCGACGTTTGCCCAGGACAGTTTTGCCGGCAAGACCGTGCTGGTGACCGGTGCCGCGAGCGGCATGGGTTTCGAGACCGCCCGTGCCTTTCTTTCCAAGGGCGCCGAGGTCGTGATGTGCGACCGCGATACCGAGGGGTTGGCGAAGCGCCATGACGAATTGAGCGGAAGGGCCGGGACCCCACCGCACAAGGTGGTGGCCGACATGGGCGACCCCGACAGCATCGCGCGCATGTTCGACTATTGCGACGCCAGGCTGGCGCGGCTCGACAACGTCGTGACCTGCGCGGCGATCATCACTGCCAAGAGAATCGCGGAGCAGGATTGGGCGCACTGGCAGCGCGTCCTCGGCGTCAATCTGCTGGGCACCTTCTTCACCGTCCAGGGGGCGGTGCAGCGCATGCAAGGCAATGCCGGCGGGGGGAATATCGTGTGCGTGGCCTCCGACGCCGGTGTGCATGGCGGCGGCGGGCTCATCGCCGACACCGCCTATGCGGCGTCCAAGGCCGGCACGCTGTCGCTGGTGAAGTCGGTTGCGCGCGAATTGGCGGGAAAGAAGGTGCGCATCAACGCCCTCAATCCGGGGCCGACCGATTCGCCGATGCATTCCCATATCGACCAGGCTCTCAAGGACCGCATCGCGGCCAATTTGCCGATGCGCCGCATGGGCCGGCCCGACGACATGGCCGCCGCGATCCTATTCCTTTGCTCGGACGCCGCGAGCTTCGTCTATGGCGCGGCGCTCGACGTTGATGGCGGCTCGATGTTCCGCTGACCGGCACCGCCAAGCATGGTGACCGGCGTTAGCACCGGTCACCGCGCCCTGCCGGCGGCACGACCTACGGAATTAGGCGCTCTCCATGACTTTGCTCGGAACCTGACATACTTGAAACCGAAGGTTCGGCGAACGTTCTCCTCAGGCGGAAATGCCGCCTCTGCCCGTCTTGATCCCCGCCATCCAGGGTATGGAGGTCGAGACGTCTTCAAGGATCCTGGTCGAGCGGGCAAAACCGGCAAAAGCATCGCGTGCCAGCGAGGCTGGGACATGGCCGTCATAGGCGCGTTGACACGCGCGCAGGGCGGTTTCGAAAATCGGGCCTCTGCGGTTCCGGGGCCAATTCTGCAGAAACTCGAATGCATCTTCGAGGCACGCTACTTCCTCGATCATGAAATCCCCGTTCTTCACCAGAACAGGCTGCTCGAACATTTTGTCATTCATGAACTTCCTCCATTGGCTGGATGCTTTTGAGGGGTTGGCCCCAACCCCTTCATTGGGGCAGTTCATCGTTTCACGAGACGCCGAACTGCTCTAACTGTTTGTTTCCACGTAATTTCCAGGGAAAAGCGGTATGCGCTTTTCCCGGGATTGCTCTAGGCTGCTTCAGGTTCCGGCAGGGAAAATGCCCCGCCACCGCCTGCCCTCGGCGGGATCGCCGCGCAGACCGGGCTCGGAGGTGGATCGTCATCATCGTCTTCACCTCGGATGCCCGCGATCCAGCGGGACCAACTCCCTCGACGGAAGCGGCCGAAAGAACGCCGCTGGGACCGAGACGCCGCCCTGTGCGGCGGATGCCCTTGCTCGCGCTCATCCAGTGCCTTCAGCGCGCGAAGGATCTCATCCACATTCATGACCGAGCCGTCATCCAGCCTGCGCAGCGACGGAGCGTCGTCAACCGCATGCGCGTCCGAGGCCCATGAGGCAAGCAAGGCACGCTTCGCCTCAAGGCTCATGGTTGAGCAGTTGAGAACGTCGCCGGGGTTTTTCGGCACCGGCGAGACGTCGATGCGGGTCGGTTTTCTTGTGCCGGCTTGAAGAAAGATATCAGCTTCGCTTCTCATCTCCGTTCTCCGCAATCTTGGCTTCCCGGCGTTGCCGGGAGGCGGACCGCAGGTTGTTGCGACATTCTAGGCCGCCTT
Organism: Mesorhizobium sp. BR1-1-6; assembly: GCF_020165355.1. Taxonomy (NCBI): domain Bacteria; kingdom Pseudomonadati; phylum Pseudomonadota; class Alphaproteobacteria; order Hyphomicrobiales; family Phyllobacteriaceae; genus Mesorhizobium; species Mesorhizobium sp. BR1-1-6. Next base: position 152,660 of record NZ_JAIUHZ010000002.1, read on the forward strand.
GCGCGACACATCCTGGCTTATCGACTTCGTTGTATTTTCAGGGTCGCGGACGCCAATCTCGATGCGACGCGGCTTGAGTTCCTCGGGCACCTCACGCACGAGCTCGATGGCGAGCAAACCGCAGTTCAGCGTCGCAGCCTTCACCCTTACGTGGTCGGCCAGCCTGAAGGCCTGTCTGAAATTACCTGTCGCAAGGCCTTGGTGGAGAACTTGCCGCTGCTCTGGATCGGGCTTCTTGCGTCCGGTAACGCACAGTTCGGCGCCGTTCTGCACGAGTTCGAGCTCGTCTAGGTCGTAGCCTGCTACCGCCATGGTGATGCGGTAATTGTTCTCATTCTTCTTTTCAATGTTGTAGGGAGGCCAGTCCGAGCGAATGCTGCTGTCGAGCATGTCGAAAAGACGGTCGAAGCCGACCGTCGTGCGGTAAAGGGGTGCAAAATCCACGCTTCTCATATCCATATCCTCCGAAAAGCAACATGGGACGCCGCAGGTGTCGCGACGCCTTTTTCATCGAGCCGAAGCCTCGACGCGAAACGATCTGGGAACGGCCAGAAATCTCTTCAAGAGGGGTCCCAAAAATTTTTTGATGCTAAGTTGCCATGCAAGAACAGTGGCTTGCGGTAGTTCTGCTGCACGACCCTTTCACTCTTGCAACAGCAGGATCTGCCCCGAAGCGGTACATGGCCCGAGACTTCCGCGATGGTCGGGGCGCCGATACCGATCCCACGGACTCGGTAGAAGTATCCCTATGCAGTGTCGCCGCGCACGTCGCCATCCGTCGCGGACGTGGGGCGAGATCGGCTGTGCCTACGCTTCCTCGGAAACTTCGTTCATCATGGACTTCAGCGGCTCCTCGCCGACATTGTCCTCGATCTGGTCGTGTCCAGGCGTGTCCGGCAGCGCCTTGCGGAAATTCCTCGCATAATCCGGCGGCATCCTGGGCGGCATCATTGGCTCATAGGCGTCCACGACGGCCTCGATGATCACCGGTCCCTGCGTGGCGAAGGCCGCCTCAAGCACGCCCTCGACCTCTTCCGGCCGCGAGACGCTGTAGCCGATGCCGCCCATGGCCTCGGCGGCCATGGCGAAATCGATGGGCTGCAGCTCGCAGCCGAATTGCGGGTTGCCAAGGAACATCATCTGCTCCCAGGCGATCTGGTTCAGCATGCCGTTCTTGAGCACGAGGACCTTGAGGGGAATGCCGTGCCGTACCGCAGTCGAGAATTCGCCGAGTTGCATGGCAAGCCCACCATCCCCAACCACTGCGAAGATAGGGCGCCCCGGAAAGGCAATGCCGGCGGCAATCGCATAGGGAAGGCCGCAGGCCATCGAGGCGAGCGCTCCAGAAACCCCGAACGCCTGTCCGGTCTTCATGTCGATGTGCCTGGCAGCCATCTCGGTATTCTGTCCTGAATCGGCTGCCAGGATCGCGTTCTCGGGCATACGCCTGCCGAACGCCTTGACCACGAGTTGCGGCTTCAGCGGCACGTCCGGCTTGGCTTCGGACAATGCCATTGCGTTGCGCCAGCGGGTCATTTCCTGCCGCGCCTTTTCCAGGAAGGAGCGGTCGCTCTTGCGCTCGAGGCGTTCGTTGAGAAGACGCAAGGTGTCGGCGGCATCGCCTACGAGCCCTGCCTCGACGGGATAGCGCAGGCCGATCCTCTGCGCGTCACGGTCGATCTGGACGCCGCGCGCCTTGCCGGGTTCGGGATAGTATTCGATGTAGGGGAACGTCGATCCGACAATCAGCAGGGCGTCGCATTCGCTCAGCGCATCCTGCGAGGCGCGGGTGCCGAGAATGCCGATGCCGCCAGTCGTATTCGGATGGTCATCAGGGAGCACGGCTTTGCCGAGCAGCGCCTTGGCGACGGGCGCCGCCAGCAGGTCCGACGCGCGTTCGAGTTCTTCGCGTGCGCCGAGTGCGCCGCGCCCGGCCAGGATAGCGACTTTTTTCGCCGCATTGAGAATCTCAACCGCCTGGTCGAGCTGGTCGGCAGCCGGAAGCCGGCTGCCTTCGAACCATCGATCGGGGGTGTGGGAGGGCCGGTTTCGCTTCGAGCGGTCCGCCTCGGGCAACTCGTTTTCCTGTACATCGCTGGCAATCGACAGATGGGCGACCCCGCGCCGGGCAAGAGCCGAGCGGCAGGCGAGACCCGCCAGGTTTTCCATGTGGGCGGCATCGGAGACCTGCGCGTTGAAGATCGCGACGTCGTTGAAGGCGCGGGTCAGGTCGACGTCCTGCTGCGTAAAAGTCTCGATAAGGTCGTGGAACTGCATGCCGGTGATGGCAAGCACGGGAGCCTGGTCGAGCTTGGCGTCATAGAGGCCGGTAAGGAGGTGTGTGCCCCCCGGTCCCGAGGTGGCCAGGCAGACGCCCAACCTGCCGGTCCATTTGGCATAGGCGCACGCCATGAAGGCGGCAGATTCCTCGTGCCTGACCTGGACGAACCGGATGCGGTCCTGACGGGTGCGCAACGCCTCCATGATGCCGTTTATGCCGTCGCCCGGCAGGCCGAAGACGACCTCCACTTTCCAGTTGATCAGCGTGTCGACGAGGATTTCGGCGGCATTGGGCATGGCGGATTTCCTTTATTGAGCACGCCGGCCTCTCGAACCGAGAGGAGGTTCAGTGTTTCGTATCGGGATCGGGACAGAGCTGCCGTACGTCCGCAGGCAGCGAGGCGCGGACCTTTCTGATCTGGCCGGGGTCGATATGATGAAAGAGGACTTTGAAGACCGATTGAACCGCAGCTTTCGGGTCGACGGGACGCGTATCGTCCATGCCCTGCTCAACGGGGCCGAGAAACTCTTCCAGGGAACGGCTCTTTTGCGGCATGCGTGACGGCTCGAACTGCTCATAGTAGGTGCCGCGCACGAGCAGCGGCAACTGCGCTCCAAGATGCGAAGCCATGTCGACCGGCAGCCGGTCCCTGACGGTGCGCAGGACGACGCCGAGCAGGTGCCAAGCGAACTGGCGATCCTGTCCGTGGTCGGCCATGATCTCGTCCAGCCAGACGTTGGTGGTTTGGGTGGTCTTGTCGAAAATCTCGAGTCCGGTAGCGCTCATCGCCGCCTCCTCAATCGAATCGCTCACCCGCAAAACCCGTCGGCAAAACCATCGGTGGCAGGGAAAGTTTCATGCCGGGCCGAAATTTCTTCGCTTCGGCAGTTCACGCGAGATGCTGCACCGGCTGTCGCAGTCGCTGTCCGACGATCACAACGGCCGGAGCGTCCGCAACGTGATCGAATAGCGATGCTCTTTCATCGGCGGTATGCTGTGCTCCCACTCGGTCCGGGAGGCGCCCGCCATCAGATATGCGGATCTCGGCTCGACCGTGACGGTTTCGCGGTCCCATTTCGCACCGTTCCTGCGGCGCAGGCGGAAACTGCAAGCAGCCAACAGCGACACTCCGGCGACAATGCCGAAGTGCGGCTTGTCGCGATGCCATCCGATGCCGGCGCCCGGCCGATATTCGTTGATCAGGACCTGCACGAAATCGGCGGCAGGCAGGCCGGCAAAGCCGGCTACCTTGTCCCTCAAGGGCAGCAAGAAACCTGGTATGGGCGGCGCCTCCATCACCTGGCGCCGCTCATAGTCGTAGCGCAGGCCGAAGCCTGCCACGCGCCTATTGGCGAGATAGCCGTGGAAATCGAATGGCTGGAAGGACAGGCTCTCGAGCTCCCGCACCAGTTCAGCTTCCTGCGCCGGCGTGATCAGTTCGGGCCGGTAACGAAATCCTTCCGGCAAGCTGTCGGGCGCTCCAAAGAGGTCGTCCTGGCGAGGATCCGTGGGATTGCTGGTTCCGGGCGATGGCATCGCCTTTAGATGGTGAAATCCGCGGCTGAGGCAAGATTTCCCCGGCCGGCCGCGTGGGGCGGCTCGCATTTGATGGGAACCTCGACTTCGCTGTCGGATTATTCAATGCGGGCGGGACGCATCGTATTACAACCAGCTTTGCCAAGGAGAAACTCGTGCGGGCAATGCGTAGCCGGCCTGAACAAGGAGAGCTCGATCTTATCGACCGTTATTGGCGGGCGGCGAATTTTCTGTCGGTCGGGCAGATCTATCTGATCGACAATCCGCTGCTGAAGGAGCCGTTGCGGCCGGAGCACATCAAACCTCGCCTGCTTGGCCACTGGGGTACTACGCCCGGCCTGAATTTCATCTACGTCCATCTCAATCGCATCATCAGGCAGCGTGCTGCCGACGTGATCTACATTTGCGGCCCAGGCCATGGTGGACCGGGGATGGTCGCCAATACCTATCTCGAAGGGACCTACAGCGAAATCTATCCCGAGGTCAGTCGCGACGAGGATGGGCTGCGCAAGCTCTTTCGCCAATTCTCCTTTCCGGGCGGCATCCCGAGCCATGCCGCCGCGGAAACGCCGGGGTCGATCCATGAGGGCGGCGAACTCGGCTATGCGCTGGCTCACGCCTATGGCGCCGCGTTTGACAACCCGGACCTCGTCGTGGCCTGCGTGATCGGCGACGGCGAGGCGGAAACGGGGGCGCTGGCAGCCTCCTGGCATTCGAACAAATTCCTCAATCCGGTCCATGACGGCGCTGTCCTGCCGATCCTTCATCTCAACGGCTACAAGATCGCGAATCCGACGGTGCTCGCCCGGATCGACGCGCAGGAGTTGCGAAGCTTGCTGACTGGATATGGCTATGAACCTTTTTTCGTCGAAGGCGACGAACCGCGGGCGATGCACCGGCTGATGGCCGAAACGCTCGATACTGTCTTCGATCGGATCGATGAAATCCAGAAGGAAGCGCGCGAGACCGGCAGAGTGGATCATCGGCCCCGCTGGCCGATGATCGTGCTGAGAAGCCCGAAGGGCTGGACCGGCCCGAAGGAGCTGGATGGCAAGAAGGTCGAGGGTTTCTGGCGCGCGCACCAGGTGCCGATCACCGACCCGCGAAACGATGCAGGCCATCTCGCAGCTCTGGAAAATTGGATGCGCGGCTATCGGCCCGAGACGCTTTTCGATGAAGCGGGCAGGTTTCGAAACGAGCTACAGGCCCTGGCGCCGGACGGCGAGCGGCGCATGGGCAGCAATCCACATGCCAATGGAGGGATGCTCAAGCAGGAGTTGCGATTGCCGGATTTCCGCCACTTCGGGGTCGCGGTCCCGAAACCCGGCGGCGCAAGGGCCGAGGCGACGAAGCTCATGGGAGCGTTCATCGAGGAGGTCATACGGCTGAATGCCGATGCCCGCAATTTCAGGCTCATGGGACCGGACGAGACATCGTCCAACAGGCTGGATGCGGTCTTCGACGCGACCGAGCGCGTCTGGATGGAAAAGATCGAGCCTTATGACGAGCATCTGGCGCGCGACGGCCGCGTCATGGAGGTGCTGAGCGAACATCTTTGCCAAGGCTGGCTGGAAGGATACCTGCTGACCGGCCGGCACGGCCTCTTCTCATGCTACGAGGCGTTCATCCACATAGTCGATTCCATGTTCAACCAGCACGCCAAATGGCTGAAGGTCTCGCGTGAACTTGTCTGGCGGCGGCCGATCGCGTCGCTCAACTATCTGTTGACCTCCCATGTGTGGAGGCAGGACCACAATGGTTTCAGCCACCAGGATCCCGGCTTCGTCGATCTCGTCGCCAACAAGAAGGCGGACATCGTGCGCATCTACTTCCCGCCGGATGCCAATACGCTGCTCTGGGTCACGGATCACTGCCTGCGAACCTACAATCGGGTCAACGTGATCGTTGCCGGCAAGCAGCCGGCTTCCCAGTGGCTGCCGATGGACGACGCCATACGTCATTGCGAGGCCGGCATCGGGATCTGGGATTGGGCGGGAACCGAGCGTGGAGGGGAGGATCCCGACGTGGTGATGGCCTGCGCGGGAGACGTGCCGACGCTGGAGACGCTCGCCGCTGTCGACCTTCTTCGCCAGGCGATACCGGATCTCGCGATACGCGTCGTCAATGTAATGGACCTGATGGCGCTGCAACCCAAGGAGCAGCACCCCCACGGCCTGGCGGACGCGGAATTCGACAGGCTGTTCACGACCGGCAGACCGGTGGTCTTCGCCTACCACGGCTATCCCTATCTCATTCACCGGCTGACCTACAAACGGGCCAATCACGACAACTTCCACGTTCGCGGCTACAAAGAAGAGGGCACGACGACCACGCCCTTCGACATGGCGGTGCTCAACGAACTGGACCGTTTTCACCTAGCCATCGAGGCGATCGACCGGGTGCCGGGGCTGAGCGCCAGGGCAGCCGATGCGAGGGCCCGATTTGCCGACGGCCTGAACGAGCACACGCGCTATGTTCGCGAACATGGCGAGGACATGCCCGAGATCCGGAACTGGGCCTGGCGCGACAAAGCGGGCGCGGCGGATGGTTAAGGCTGTGCCCGCCGGGGAGTGCCGCTCGTGACCAGCGCAATACTCGCCCTCAATGCAGGCTCGTCCAGCCTGAAGTTCGGCCTGTTCGAAGCCGGATCACAGGAGGGGCCGGTGCTCACGGTGAGCGGTGCGTGCGAAGACTTGGATGACGAGCCAAGCCTCGTCGCCAAGGACGCGTCGGGCAAATCCATCTTCAAACGCGCCGTCAAGCCCGCAAGCCCGCCCGTAGAGGTTCTCCTGCGGGACTTGTTCGATGTCCTCGATCCGTATCTTGCGCAGGCTCCGCTGAGCGCGGTCGGCCATCGCATCGTCCATGGTGGCAAGCGGTTTTCGACTCCGGTCCTGCTGACCGGCGAGATCGTCGAGGCGCTCGACGCGCTGACGCCGATGGCACCGCTCCACCAGCCGGCCGGCCTGGCGCCGGTTCGTGCGATCTCCAAACTGCTGCCCGGCCTACCCCAGATCGGTTGCTTCGACACCGCCTTTCACCGCACGCTGGAGCCGCCCGTCAACCGCTATGCGCTGCCGCGCGAGTTCGAGGAAAGCGGGATCCGCCGTTACGGCTTCCACGGCCTTTCCTACGAATTCGTCGCAGGCCAGCTGCAGGCGCTTTCGCCCGGACTCCGGGGCAAGCGTTGCGTGGTCGCGCATCTCGGCAGCGGATGCAGCCTGTGCGCCATGCGCGAAGGCAGAAGTCTCGACACCACCATGGGGTTCACCGCGCTTGACGGGTTGATGATGGCCACGCGGCCGGGCGCCATCGACCCCGGCGTGCTTCTCTACCTTCAGCAGGCGCGCGGCATGTCCGTGAAAGAGTTGGAGACCTTGCTCTATCACAAGTCCGGCCTGCTCGGCGTTTCGGGAGTGTCGGCAGATGTGCGGACATTGCTTGGCAGCAAGGATCCTCGTGCGGCGGAGGCGATCGATCTCTTCACGTTTCGGATCGCCCGCGAGATCGCGGCGATGGGAGCCACGCTCCAGGGTATCGAGGCGCTGGTGTTCACGGGAGGGATCGGAGAGCATTCCTGGCAGATCCGTGAAGCGGTTTGCGAGCGCCTGCGATGGCTGGACGTGTTGCTCGACGCGAATGCAAACCGGTCGGGAAAAGGGCGGATCACCGGCGAGGGCAGCGCAGTCGATGTTTACGCAATCGCCACTAACGAAGAATTGATCATCGCCCGCCAGGTGCTGGCGACCGTGCCGATCTGACCGCTGAACTCGGTCCGCGGCGACCCGCCGGGACCATCAGGCAGGAACCTCCGGCCTTGGGGATTGTTTATGGGCCAACCAAGAGTTGATATGGAAGGACTTCCTCATGGCAAGGGAGAATCCGGCTTCCACGGCCAGCATCGCCGGCCATCCCATCCATCCGATGCTCGTGCCCATTCCCATCGCCTGCTTCGTCGGCGCATTGCTGACGGACCTGAACTACTGGCGGACGGCGGAGATGATGTGGGCGAATTTCTCCGCCTGGCTGCTGACGGTCGGGGTGATCGTCGGCGTCCTAGCCGCCATTGCCGGCTTCACCGACTTCCTGGGCGATCGCCGGGTGCGCGCACATAAAACTGCGTGGCTGCACATGCTGGGCAATGCGCTGGCGGTCATACTCTCCTTCTTCAACATGCTCATACATACCCGTGATGCCTGGACCTCGGTCCTGCCCACAGGCCTGATCCTGTCGGCGCTGGTGGTACTCATCCTGATATTCACCGGCTGGCTGGGCTGGGCCCTTGTCTACCGCCACCACGTGGGAGTGGCCGATGAAACCGTTTGATCGATCCGGCAAGCGACGCGCTTATGGTACAGGGCTTGCGTTCCTTTGCTTTGCGACGCTCGGCGCCGCGGGCTGCAGCAACGATGCCGCCGACCCAAGCACTCAGATAGGCCCCAACCCGAATTTGCCGGAGATAAAGCAATATCTGTTCCCGCCGATGCATCTTGCATCCGTGGTCGGCTGGAAGAAGGATGAAACGCCGACGGTAGCGCAGGGCCTGCAGATCCATGCGCTGGCGACCGGGCTTCAGCATCCGCGCTCGCTCTACATCCTGCCGAACGGCGATGTGCTGGTCGTCGAATCGAAGGCCCCGCCGGAACCGCCAGCCAAACGGCCGAAGGATATCGTGATGGGCCTGATCGAATCGCTTGTCACCTCGGGCGGCGATACGGGACCGAGCAACCGCATCACCTTGCTGCGTGACAGCAATGGCGACGGCGTGCCTGACGTCCGGGATGTGTTCCTCGATCACCTGAATTCGCCCTTCGGCGTCGCCCTGGTGGGAAACGACCTCTATGTTGCCAACACCGACGCGATCATGCGCTACCCCTACAAGCCAGGCGACACCAAGATCACCGCGCCGGGTGTCAGGTTGACGGAATTGCCGGGCGGTCCGATCGATCATCATTGGACCAAAAGCCTCGTCGCCAGCCCGGACGGTTCGTTGCTCTATGTCGGCGTCGGTTCGAATAGCAACATCACCGAAAACGGCATCGGCGCGGAAAAGGATCGTGCCGCGATCTGGCAGGTGGACAGGGCCACCGGACGATCGCGCATTTTTGCCAGCGGATTGCGCAATCCGAACGGCTTGAGCTTCGAGCCGCAGACCGGAGCACTCTGGACTGTCGTCAACGAGCGCGATGAACTTGGGCCAAATCTGGTTCCAGACTACATGACATCGGTGAAGGATGGCGGCTTCTACGGCTGGCCGTACAGCTATTACGGCCAGCATGTCGATCCCCGGGTAATGCCGCAGCGCCCCGATCTGGTCGCCAAGGCGATCGTTCCCGACTATGCGCTGAGCTCGCATGTGGCACCGTTGGGCATGGCCTTCTACACCGGAACCAGCCTGCCGCAGACTTATCGAGGCGGCGCCTTTGTCGGCGAGCACGGCAGCTGGGACCGTCCCGGGCTGAATGGCTACAAAGTCGTCTTCGTGCCATTCAGCGGTGGCCGTCCGAGCGGCATGGCTCAAGACGTCGTCACAGGTTTCCTCAACGACCAGGAGGAGGCGCGTGGTCGGCCGGTCGGCGTTGCCATCGACAAAACCGGAGCGCTGCTGATCGCGGACGATGTCGGAAACACAGTGTGGCGCGTCACACCCTCGGGGTGATGATCGCTGCTTCAGGCATGTCGCTCTCCCGCCGGTCGGCATCAAGCTCGGTCCGCCTTCGTCCCTTTGGCAGGATGTCACGAAATATTACGTGAGGGAACGTCGGCGCCGAAATCTGCATTCTCCGGGGGAGACGACCGTCGTCTCGAAGTTGGATTGAAAGGAGAACTACCATGCCCAATCAAGGTGGTAGCCACGAGCAACATGTGAAGGCGGGCCAGCAGAGCCACAAGAACACGGAAAACAAGAACCGCCAGCAGCAACAGGCCGCAGGCAACAATGAGCGGCAACAGGGCGACGGCTCCAACATGCGGGGCGGCTCGCACGAACAACATGTAAGAGCGGGCCAACAGAGCCACAAAAACCGCTAGGCATTTCAGCCAGGCGCGCTGACGCTCGCTCCGTATCATGACATGAGAAAGGTCCATCCCGAGGAATCGGGATGGGCTTGTGTCTACCCCGGCTCAAGGTCAGTCCGCGGGAGCAGTGTAACGGCGGCCAATGGCCTCGGCGATGGCCGCGCGGCTCTCCTGCATGTCCGTGCCGGTATCCGTTTCTATGTCCGCCACCTCGTCGGCGAGGTTCTTGTCCTTGATCTTGCTGCGGAACCATTTCGAATAGTCGCCGGCGCGCAGGTGATGTTCCCAGGTGCGATCGTCGATGCCTTCTGCGATGTGAAGGAACATCATCAGGTTCTGCGCTTTCAGGTTAAGCGCTCCGTCCGGCCCCCGGAAATAGAAGCTGTTGTCGCCAAGGTCGCCCTCGGCATATTTGCGCATGTGCCGCTTGCGAACCTGGCGGGGCCGTTCGACCTTGACCGTCCTGATCGGCTCGCCCGATGATCGTTTCCAAAACAGGACTTCGTCCTTTGGCGGCGGCACGGCGCCGTCGGGGACGTCGATGCCGGTGGCGGCACAGAAGCTTGCGACGATCTTGTCGGCTTCCGGTCCAAGCGCCAGGACGGTTTCGACGCCAGCCAGGACGTCGCGCGAAACCAGATCGGGGTGCACGGTGATCAGGATGGTCGCGGGGAGGCTCTTGGGCAGCGCGAAAGACGCGCCGTCACGGGCTTGGGGCAAGAGATGATGCGCCTCATCGATGATCAGCCAATGCGGTCGGCCGGTGCGCGCGCGAATGCTGGCCATGTCCGGCAGCAGCTTGGCAAAATTGCCGGGCCGTTCGGCGGTCTTCAGCCCCAGCATGTTGACAGCGACATTGTTGGTTGGCTTGGACAGAAGATCGAAGACCTCACGCGAGATCGGCGGGGTCTTGGCGTCGCCAACCACCACCACATTCTCGAGTTCCTGATAGTCGCCTTCGGGGTCGAGAACGCAAAACTGAAAGCCCTTCTCGACAAAGCGCTCGGTCAACGCGGTGGCAAGCGTGGATTTGCCGATGCCGGACGTGCCGGCCAGCAGCACGCCGCCGCCATGCGGTGAAAGGTGCACCTGCGCGCCCGCTATGTCGGTTCCCACTTCCACGTGTTGGCGAGCCGTCTCCACGAAGCCGGCATCGCGCGATATGAGCTGTTCAATCAGTTCCACCACGCCGGCACCTCGAGGGCTGGCTGTGACGAAATCCGCCGTCTCCTTAACGGTCGGCAATGCGTTGGCCACGGCGACGCCGAAGCCGACGGCGCGCAGGAATGCATGGTCGTTCTCGGCATCGCCGACGCCGACGACGTTGTGGGCGGAAAACCCCAATTCCTCGAGTGCGCAGGCAAGGCCGGTGGCCTTGTTGACCCCGCTTGGCAGCACCATCACCGCGCCCTTGTTGAAGATGATCTCGAGCTCAAGTCCAAGCTCCTTGATCTCCGACAGCACGGCGGCTTCCTGTGGTTCCCAGGTGGCCACGACGCAGCGTCCGACCGACAGGGGCGCGACCCCGCGACGCTTCAGCCGGTCGACGAATTCAGCCGGAGGCGCCGGCGCCAAAAGCCGTTCCTTCTTCGAAGCGGGCGTATAGATCAACGCGCCGTTTTCGGCGACCACCCTGTCGAAGATGTCGAGTGCCGGAAAGACCCGCTCAAGATCGGCAAGCTCGCGGCCGGTCACCATGATCAGCTTGCGGCCCGTCTGCTTCAGCCGTTCGAGCGCAGCATAGGTCGCATCGGAGACGACCCCGTCTTCGGCGAGCGTGCCGTCATAGTCTGTCGCTAGGGCAAGAACATACATCCTGGATATCGTCTGCGCTTGAAACCAGACACCCCGATCGCCCGAAGGCAGCTTCGGCTGTCCGGGCTAACGATGCCGAATGGCGATGGTTCCATGCAGGGAAACGGCCCATGCAACCATATTGAAACCCAGGACTCCGCGGGTAATTTTGCCCGTCGCGCCCGATTTCCTTCAGGCCGCAACGCGACCGTGGCGGAACCAGGCAGGGTTCCCGCTGTTAACAACGCGGGCGATCAATCGGTTGCCGATGTGTGGGAGCCATGCGTGCCATGATCAACGATCCGTTGCCGGGAACTGTTCCGGCATCCCTTCCCGCGATCGACGCAAAGGCCGCCCCGACGCTCAAGAACGCCGAGGCGGAGGTGTTCTATACCGAAGCCATTCGCGAACTCGCCGCCACCGACATTCCTTTCCTTGTCGCCGGAACCTATGCGGTAAGCGCCTACACCGGCGTCATCCGTCAGACCAAGGATCTCGATATCTTCTGCAAGGCAGGCGACTTCTCGCGCATCCTGGCCCATTTCAAGCAGCTCGGCTATGCGGTCGAAATCGAGGATGACCGGTGGCTTGGGAAGGTCTTCAAGGGCACGCATTTCTTCGACATCATATTCGCCTCGGCGAATGGAACGATGCCGGTAAGTGACCAGTGGATGGAGCATGCCCGCCAAACCGAACTGCTGGGAAGCCGGGTGAGGATCGTCGGCCCGACCGAGCTCATATGGTCCAAATGCTTCATCCAGGACCGAGGGCGTCATGACGGGGCGGACATCGCCCATACGATCCTCAAGGCGCAGGACCAGATCGACTGGCACAGGCTGCTGTCCTACCTGGAAGTCCACTGGGAAGTGCTGCTGATGCAGATTCTCAGTTTCAGATGGATCTATCCGAGCGAGCGCGACCGCATCCCCACATGGCTGCTTGACGAACTGCTCGACCGCCTTGCCAAGCAGCGCCAATTGCCTTCCCCCAGAATGAAGATCTGCCGCGGGCGCCTGCTTTCGCAGACCGATTACGAAATCGACGTCAAGGAATGGGGCTTCGCCGGCGTCGGCGGTACAGGAGAATTTCGTGATGGCTGAACGGACCGAAGACGCTCCGGCGATGGAGGGCACCGCCACGATCAAGGTGGCGGCCGTTGGCGACCTGCATGTGAAGGAGGACGCCCAGACATCGTATCGCGATCTCTTCGGCGAAATGTCGCGCGAGGCCGATATCCTCGTTCTTCCAGGCGATCTGACCAATCTGGGCAAGCCCCGCGAAGCCGAGATCCTCGCCGAAGACCTGCGCGCCTGCTCTATCCCGGTGGTCGGCGTGCTCGGCAACCATGATTATGAATCCGGTGCGGTCGAGGACGTCGCGGAAATCCTGCGTCAAGCGGGCGTCCATCTCCTCGACGGGCAGACGACCGAAATAGAGGAGGTCGGTTTTGTCGGCGTGAAAGGGTTCGTCGGGGGGTTCGGTTCACGCATGCTCGGCTCCTTCGGCGAGCCGGCCATCAAGTCGATGGTCGCCGAGAGCGTCAGCGAGGCCATGCGGCTTGAGAACGCGATGCGCCAGGTTCGCGCAAAACGCACGCTTGTCATTTTGCACTACGCTCCGATCGTCGAGACCATCGCCGGCGAACCCCTGGAGATATTTCCGTTTCTGGGCTCGTCGCGGCTGGCGGAAACGATCGACCGGTTCCAGGTCAGTGCTGTCGTGCACGGCCATGCGCATCGGGGAAGCTATGAGGGCCGCACGCCCGGCGGGGCGAGGGTCTACAACGTCGCCATGCACGTTTCCAAACCGACCGGCCGACCCTATGCCTTGCTTGAAATCTGACGGAGTCGGACGCCGTCCCGACGGTCAGCTTACCGCTTTGATAGATTTTGCCAGTTCTTCGAGCTTGTGCGGATCGTTGCCGTGACGGCGCACGAGCTCGCGCGCCTGATTGGACGGCAGATCGGCTGTCGCCACCAGTTGCCGGACCTGTTCACTGTCGACCACGACTTGGGGCAAGTTGCTGCCGTAAATTCTCTCGTCACCAGCCATCGTCTTTCTCCTCGATCGATGCCGAGACAACGGATTGGAAAACCGTCCGGTTCCGAAAGACGGGGCTGAAGTCGACCGGCGGATCCGATCGGCAGCGCGCCGTCTCGATCCGTGGCGGCAAGGCCGGAGGCGACCGCGAATTGGCGATGGAACAAATGACGCCGGCCAGGAGTTGCGTCCCGAATGAAGGGAGGTGATTCCGATGCCAAACCCAGGAAAACCAGATCCCAATCGCGACGTGCCGATGCCGGCGCCGACCTGGAAGCCCGAACCGATCGAGGAGCCTGATCCGGAACAACTCCCGGACGAGACGCCTCTGCCCAATCCCGACGAGAACGAAGAATCGCCGATGCATGCCGGGAGCCGCGTCGTCTGAACGTGCGACGCATGAGATCCCGATCCCGTGGCAATGGAACCTCTTGGGCCGGCGCCATTGTCCCTCCATCGTGTTTCCATCACAGCAACGGCAAGGGGCGCTTCAACCAAAGGAGAACATCATGAAAGTTGGCAACTGCATGACGCAAGGCGTTCAGGTCGCCAGTCCGGACCAGACCCTGCGGGAGGCCGCCGCCGCCATGGCCAGCCTCGATGCCGGCGCTCTGCCCGTAGGCGAGGACGACCGGCTGGTCGGAATGATCACTGATCGCGACATCGCCGTCCGTGGCGTCGCCCAGGGTAGGGGCCCGGATACCCGGATACGCGAGGTGATGAGTGCCGAGATCAGGTACTGTTACGACGACGAGGAGATCGAAGACGTGCTCCAGCAGATGGGGGACCTTCAGGTTAGGCGGCTGCCGGTGATCAGCCGTGAAAAACGGCTGGTTGGCATCATCTCGCTTGGCGATCTCACGAAAAACGGCGAGGCAGCACGAGCCGGCGAAGCGCTGAACGGCATCTCACAGGCAGGCGGCGCGCATTCGCAGACGGCACACTGACCATCGATGACATTGCGAGAGCGCTGCCCGCGTCCCGCGGGCGGCGACGGCGGCTCAGCGATCGATCTCTCCAAAGACGATGTCGAGGGAGCCGATGATCGCCGAGACGTCGGCGATCATGTGCCCCCGGGACAGATAGTCCATCGCCTGCAGATGTGCGAAGGACGGCGCGCGAATCTTGCACCGGTAAGGAACATTGCCCCCATCCGAAACCAGATAGACGCCGAACTCGCCTTTCGGCGCCTCGACGGCGGCATAGACCTCGCCCTCGGGCACGTGATGGCCTTCCGTGTAAAGCTTGAAATGGTGAATGGTCGCTTCCATGGAGCGTTTCATCTCCGCGCGGCGTGGCGGCGTGATCTTCCGGTTAGGAATTGCGACCGGTCCTTGGCCTTGCGGCGACCGTAGCTTGTCAAGACATTGCCTCATGATCCGGACCGACTGGCGCATCTCCTCCATTCGTACGAGGTAGCGGTCATAGCAGTCGCCGTTCTTGCCGATGGGAATATCGAAATCCATCTGCGGGTAGCATTCGTAAGGCTGCGCCTTGCGCAAATCCCATGCCGCGCCCGACCCACGCACCATTACGCCCGAAAATCCCCAAGCCCAGGCATCGTCGAGACCGATGACGCCGACGTCGACATTGCGCTGCTTGAATATGCGGTTTTCGGTGAGCAGTTCTTCGAGATTGTCGCAGACCTTGAGGAACGGATCGCAGAAATCCCAGATATCGTCCAATAGGTCCGGAGGAAGATCCTGATGTACGCCGCCGATCCTGAAATAGTTGGCATGCATGCGGGCGCCCGATGCCCGTTCATAAAACACCATCAGTTTCTCGCGTTCGGCGAAACCCCAGAGCGGCGGCGTGAGGGCGCCGATATCCATCGCCTGCGTGGTGACATTGAGCAGATGGGACAGCAGCCGGCCGATCTCGCAATACAGCACGCGAATGAGCTGGCCGCGCTGTGGAGCCGAGATCCCGAGCAGCTTCTCCGCCGCCAGGCAGAAGGCGTGCTCCTGATTCATCGGCGCCACATAGTCAAGCCTGTCGAAATAGGGCAGGGCCTGTAGGTAGTTCTTGTACTCGATCAACTTCTCCGTGCCCCGATGCAGCAGCCCGATATGCGGATCGACGCGTTCGACGACTTCGCCGTCGAGTTCGAGCACCAGCCGCAGGACGCCATGCGCCGCAGGGTGCTGCGGCCCGAAGTTTATCGTGAAATTGCGGACCGTCGCGTCAGCCATGACGCCCTCCTTCGACCGTTGCCGCCTGGCACCGGGAATGGGACATCCGCCGAAGCACCGGGTTCTGCCCCACGCCGTCAGGTCGTGGTCTGGATGATCAGCGTCAGCGTGCCGTCGCCGTCAATGTTGGCCGCCACCACTTCGGAGGCGTCAAGCCCATTCGCGGCCAGGACCGAGGAAGCTTCCGGCGATGCGCTGACCGAACGCTGCAGGACGTGAAGGTCTTCCTGGCTGGTCTGGGCAACCACGGTCTCGACCTTGGCCTTGAGGTCGGGTGGCAAGTCCGCCAATGCGACGATGGCTATGTTGGTGAATGTCTGTCCGGTGATGCCCTGGTCGGGGCCGGTCTGACCTGGCACGGCTTCCGGTGCCGGTGCGTCCGGGGGAAGGGGTGCGTTTTGGGACTGAGCATGGGCAGGCCAAGCCAGAGTGAGTGCCGCCAGGATGATGATTGCCTTGTTCATGATATCTTCCTTCCTTGTTCGAGGAGGGTCGATCGGGATGACGCGCGACAGGGACAGCAAGGCATCGCCTCGAACAGTGTTGCGTGTTCAAAGCGCGAAGTCCGGATTTGTTCCGGCTCCGATCGAATCCAAGGCAGGGACGAGGACGCATCGCTGCCCTGCCTATGGTCGGGGACCTTTATCGCTGATCGCGTCAAACCGTTCGATGTCGTAGCGCGGACTGATCCGCGCCAGTATCTCGACGGAGGGTTTGGCCGCGTCGGGCTGTTTCCAGCTCAGCTCGAAGGAGAATACGAACCGGCCGCGCTCGATGTCGTGCTGCATTCCGAGAAAGCGCCAGCGATAGCCCAGCGGTTGAACCAGCGCGTCGAGGTCAGGCGGAACGCCGTTCGCCGACGAGATCGCCAGGATCGCATGATGGGTTCGTGGGACCCACAGATCGACCTGCTTCAGCACCTGAAGCGTTATCAACGTCAAAACCGTCCCCGCTGTGCCAAGTGCCAGTTGTCCGCCGCCGAAGGCGAGGCCGATTGCGGTCATGACCCACAAGGTGGCGGCCGTGGTGACACCTGTCACGAAGTCGCCGCGGCGGAGAATGGCTCCGCCGCCAATGAAGCCGACGCCCGTCAGCACGCCCAGCGGAAAACGCAGCACGTCCATCACACTGAACGAATCGGGGCCCTTGCCGCCCACCTCGAGCAGGATATTGGCCTGCATCATCGCGATCGCGGCCGCCAGGCCGACCAGGATGGTTGTTCTGAGCCCGGCGGTGTGGCCGCGGGCTTCCCTGTTCATTCCGATGATCACGCCGGCAACAAAAGCAAGAGCCAGGCGCAGGGCTAGGTCGGTCAAGGTTGGATGAAGCGGCATGGTCATAGCGGGGACGACTCACGCAACGGGCTCGTTCTCCAACACCGCGGAGCGTTCGATGGTTCCCTAGGTGGAAGGTGAAGCTTCTTGTCGGGTTCAGGCAACCCACGACGTCCCGCTGCGTTTGGCACAGAACGCACTCGGGAGATCTTTCCATGCCGCTCACCGCCTTTGCGCTCAATTGCACCTTGAAGGCCTCCGACGACGCCGAGAAATCGTCCACGGACCGCCTGCTGGCGGATCTGCTGGCGGCAATGGTGCCGCATGGGGTCCGCGGCGAGATTGTTCGCGCCCTCGACCATGACGTCAAACCCGGCGTGCTGTCGGACATGGGCGAGGGAGACGGTTGGCCGCAGCTCCGCAGGAAGATCCTCGACGCCGACATCTTCGTGCTGGGCCTGCCCATCTGGCTCGGCCAGCCGTCGAGTGTCGCCAAGCGCATCCTGGAGCGCATGGATGCGTTTCTATCGGAGACCGACAAACAAGGCCGGATGCCGGCCGCCGGCAAGGTCGCGATCGTGGCGATCGTCGGCAATGAAGACGGCGCTCACGCCTGTCACGCGGCGTGCTTTCAGGCGCTAAACGACGTCGGCTTCACGATTCCTGCCAATGGCGGCGTGTATTGGGTTGGGCAGGCTATGGGCGACGTCAACTATGTCGACCTGCCCGGAACGCCGAAAGCCGTGGTCGAGATGATCGAAATGACGGCTTCGAATGCGGCCCATCTGGCCAGCGTGCTGAAGGAAAGGCAGTATCCCGGCGTCGGAAAGTGAAGAGATTTTCGTGACGCACGGAGTGCCCGTGTCGGCGCCCTTGGGGTCAGGGCTCGTCAAAAGGCCCGGCTCGCCTGGCCAGATCGCGCGATATGGCACCTTCCTCTTCGTCATCGGGCAATGCCTCGTCGCTGTTCTGGTAGGCGTTGTCATCGTCCTCCTCCGGCAGGTCGCCTTCCTTCTCGACGTCGACGACGGCGTCGACATTGTCGGACACCTTGTCTGGAAGAACCCTGCCGCCCTTGATTGCATCCCAGTCCGCCTGCTGGATTGCCGGGGCTTCAGTTTCGTCCCGTTGTTCGGATCGTTGCTTCTTGCGCGGTTCCATCTCATGTCTCCGATATGAACGGGTGCCTCATGTGGCCCCTTTGTCGCCAGTTGCGTCGCTTTCCGCCGCCAGAACTCGGCTATCCTGATGGATCGTGGAATCGGAAAGGCTAACGGATAACCGCCGACCCGGCCCGTTGTTCCTCTCAGTGGGATCGGTTGGTGTTCCGCCTTGGGCCTGGGATGCAGCATCGCGGGGTAGCCGCCGCATTCGCGCAACCAATCCCGCATTACCTCGTTTTGCCTTTGAGACCGGCCCTTGAACTTTACCAATTGGAAATCTCAGAGACACTCAAATGAACCCTTCAGCCGAGCCCCGATCACCGTCGGGAAACAATCTCCATATTCAGCCTTTCCATGGAACGGTGACTGTCAGATTCTCCGACGCCATCATCGCCTCCACCGAACATGCGCTGCAGGTCCAGGAAACGGGGAGGGATCCTGTGTTCTACATCCCGTTCCAGGACATCTATTTCGACCTGCTCGAGAAAACCGATACCACCTCGATATCGCCAAAAGGCACTGCGAGCTATTGGCGCGTGCATGCCGTTGGCGGATCGGCGGATGATTTCATGTGGGCGTATGAAGAGCCCGAGGCGCCTGTCCGGGTGCTTGCTCGCCACGCCGCCTTCGATCCCGGCAAGGCTCGCATAGACGCCGATCCCGCTGAAGACGAGCGCCACACGCCTCACATAGTGGAATAGCAGGACAGCGGCAGGATTTATCCAAGGGAACCGATTCCATTGGGTTGTCGTGCGATGACACCGGGCCCAGGTCGCCTTCACGCTGCGCGGTCTTCGTCGAGAATGCGCAGGCCCTCTTCAAATTTCGCGAGGGGAATCCCGGCCCGCCGCGCTTGCCACAGGTTGTCGGCCAGATCCGCACGCTTGACCGGCCGCGCCAGGGGATTTGACGCAGCCCGGCGCACGAAAGCGATTTCATTCTCGCCAGGCCTCTTCGTCAGCGCATCGACCGCAGCGACAATCGAGGGACCAAACCCCGCCGATTTCAGCCTTGTCCTTGTCCAGCCTTCCCCTTTTTCGAGGACGTCATGCAGATAAGCCACGATCTTCTGGTCAAGGGTTTCGACCGTGTCGACCACGCGCCTGCAGTGTTCGATATAGGGTTGCCCGGTCTTGTCGGTCTGCGATCGATGCGCGTCCTCGGCAATCTTGGCCGCGCGGTAGAGCATGCTCATTGCCAGCCTCCCTTCATTCAATCTGTTCGAACCCGCATTGCCGGGGCGCCTTGTCCGGCCGCCATCGCAGCAGTTTCGTTCCATGGCGAAACCGATTGCCGGTGACGTGATCGAAACGGACTTCGACCACCAACTCCGGCCGCACGGGCTCCCACTCCCCGCTGCGTTCGGTGCTCCAGCGGCTCGGCCCGCCGGGAGCCTTGCCGGTAAAGCCGGGTCCGCCTCTCAGGTTCTCGAGCTTCGCGGTAATTTCTGCCCTGTCGTCCTTGCCGATCGTCGACGTAAACCCGACATGGTCGAGTTTGCCGTGGTCGTCATAGAGACCGAGCAGCAGGGATCCGACCTGGCTGCTGCCCGTCAGGTAGCGGAACCCGCCGACGACACAGTCCGCGGTGCGCAGCCGCTTCACCTTGATCATGGTGCGCTCGCCCGGCCGATAAGGGTCCATCAGCAGTTTGGCGACAACTCCATCGGTGGAGCCGTGGCCGGCCTCGCCCAGCCAGCGCCTGGCGGTGGTCACGTCGGTGGTGCGCGGCGACAACCGCAACGAGGAAACGCCCGACCTCATGACGAAGCGCTCAATCGCGGCCCGTCGTTCCGTCAAGCTCTTGTCGAGCATGATCCCCCCGTCCGGATCGGCGAGAATATCGAACAGGACGAGACGGGCCGGGGTTTGCGCGCTCAGCATGCGAATCCTGCTTTCGGCAGGGTGAAGCCGCATCTGCAAGGCCTCGAAGGAAGGATCGCCATTCACTTCGATGACTATCTCGCCGTCAAGAACGAAAGACTGGGTATCGAGATCGCGCAACAGTGTCGTTATTTCCGGAAAATACCGGCCGAGCGGCTTGCCGGACTTGGCCCTGAGATCGACGCTTGCGGTGCCTTTGAAGGCCAGGCAGCGGAATCCGTCCCACTTCGGCTCATACTGCCAGAGACCGTCGTCGCCCGGCAGTGCGTCGGCCGCCTTGGCCTCCATGGGGCGGGTATCCAAAGGCAGCGGAAAAGCAGCGGCCACGGCTTCTACCACCGCTCTTCGGCGTCGTGGTGCGGCAGGTCCACACCGCAGCATGTCCATCCGAGCCGTTGCGCGGATCCGTAATTGTAGCGTGGCTCGAGATCGGCGGGATCGTCGAAGGTTCCGACATGCAGGGCGATCTCATCCGGCGATGCATCGTAGGCCAACGCGACGGGCGATCCGCAGTCGCGGCAGAAGCTTCTTTGTGCGATGGGTGATGACCTGCGGCAGAAAGGCTTGTTGGAAAGCCATTCCAAGCTGGCTGATGGTACCCACGCCAGGACTGCGAACGCACTGCCGGTCGAGCGTCGGCACATGTCGCAGTGGCAATAGTGAGTGCGCGGCCTGGAGATGGTGCGATAGCGGACGTTGCCGCACAGGCATCCCCCGGTTCGTTCTCTCATTTCTTGCTGCGCGACCATTGGCCGATCTCTCGAACCTCGATGCTGGTCAACGTTCCACCGATGATGTGGTTTCCGAGAGCCCGAGGGGAACGAGTTTCGCTGCCTCGCGTTTGGTCGGCACTCGAGAAACTGGGGACTAGCGCAAGGATGTCGACTTGAACGGAACCCCTATGCGGCTGGCATGTGCGTTCAGGTATCCGTCCCTGGCCGCCTTGTGCCGGCTCGACGCCGAAGACGACAAAGCGGGTCGCTGCTGATGTCGGCTCCGGGTCTGGCATATGGACCTCTGGGCGATCATTGTGCCCATCTGTGTGTCGACATGCAGCGGCTGTTCGCCGAGCCGTCGGAGTGGGCGACACCCTGGATCACCCGTGTCCTTCCCCGGATCGTCAGCCTTGCCGAAAGATATCCTTCACAAACGATCTTCACTCGCTTCCTTCCGGCGCGACGCCCGGGGCAGGGCACCGGCACCTGGAAGCGGTACTATGAACGCTGGGCATCGATGACCATCGACAGGATCGGCGAGGAGATGATCGAACTCCTGCCGCCGCTGGCGGCATGCTGCCCGCCGGCGATCGTTGTCGACAAGCACATCTACTCACCGTGGCCCGAAGGGCATCTGCACACGCTGCTTTCATCCCGCCGGATCGACACTCTCGTCATCACCGGCGGCGAGACCGACGTCTGCGTTCTGGCGACAGTGCTTGGCGCGATCGATATCGGCTACCGCGTGGTTCTGGTGACGGATGCCCTGTGCAGCTCTTCGGATGCAACACACGACGCGCTGATGACCGTCTATCATCAGCGGTTCGCGCAGCAGGTCGAAACGGTCGAGATGGAGACGGTTCTTTCCAACTGGACCTGATCTCGAAGCAATGTCCAGGTCAGGCGCTCAGGTCGATCAAGGCGATGCCGAGATCGGCGTGTTTCGTGCGGCGCAGATGAGCGGGGGACTCGACCAGTGTGACCTCCAGGGTCGGTCGCACCACGCCGCCCAGCAGATGTCCGCCCCGCGTCGCTCCGTCGCTCAGTCCGAGCACGGCATGCAGGTGGAGGCTGGGCTTGCCGTCATCGCCCAAGGCAATGTCGCCGATCGCGCTGAGAACCTCGCACTGCTCGTTGACCGGTATCTTGCGATAGTCCTTTGCCTCGAAATCGAACCAACCGACCGCTGCTCGCTCGAACGCGCCGAGCGCGGTCAGCGATGCGCCGTCGATCTGTTCTTCGCTGGCAAAGGCAGTGAGCACGCCAATCGCCTCTTCGCCAGGCTCGAGCACCACCACGAAGGTCCTCTGTCCCGCGACTTTCGAAACCAGTTTCGATTTCATTGCCGTTGTCCTGTGGCCAAGGTGCAGAAACCTTGGCGGTGAATTTTCAGGCCGGCCCACTTATTCGAACGAACCGTTCGCGTCCCGGTTCCATATTGCGGCAGGCGCGCGGCGTCGAAGCGGCCGGCAGTATCCGCCCGAACGCCTACCCCTCAGCCTTGAAGTTCTTGGCTTCCTTTTTCACCTCTTTCCTGTCGTTGTCGTGCTTGCGGATAAGATCTTTCGCCTGCTTGGGCGAGACGTCGGTCGTTTCGGCCAGATGCACGGCTTCGCGATCTTCGTCTTGTGGCCGGATCTTTTCCTTGGCCATCGGTCTGTCTCCTTTTTTCCGTGTCATGGGACGTAACCAGACAAGCGCCGCCCGGTTCCATGAAACTGCCTTGCTCGAAGGAGCGCCTGCCTCGGTAGAAGCTATTTCGCGGAGGAACTCGACTTGGGAGAGCGCAGCAAAAGTGCGAGCGGCACGAGCAGGGCGGTCGCGATCGCGGAGTAGCGAAACAAGTCCACGTAAGCCAGAAGCGTCGCCTGCCGGCCTATCGTCTGGCCAATCCAGCCGACCGCCTGGACTTTCGCCTCGACCGCGGGCGAGCCCTGAGCGACGAAATAGTCAGTCATGCGCCGAAGCATCTGCTGATAGACAGGCGAGGACTGCGCCGTGTTGCCGATCAGATGGGTCTGATGCAGTTGTGCGTTCTGCGCCACGACGGTGTTGGAGAGCGATACGCCGACGCTGCCGCCGATATTGCGGGCGACATTGATCAGCGCCGAGGCCTGGTTGGTCTTTTGCGGCGGCAGGCCGACATAGGCGGCCGTCGAAATGGGGATGAACAGGAAGGGAAGCCCTACCGTGATGAAAATGCGGGCATAGGTGAAATAGCTGAAACCGGCATTCGGCGACAGTGAAGTCAGGTGCCACAATCCCACGGCAACCGCCGACATGCCGATCATGATCAGGTATTTCGGCTGCACGAATCCGGAGGCGAAGCCGGAAATCGGCATCAGCATCAGCATGGCGATGCCGCCAGGCATCATCGAAAGTCCCGAAAGCGTCGCGGTGTAGTCGAAGGTGGTCTGCTGGAGCTGCGGCAATATCTGCGTTGTGCTGAACAGCACCGCGCCGACCGCCATCATCACCAGGAAGGATGTGCCGAACTGGCGGGTGAAAACCAGCCGCATGTCGACGATCGGATCGCGATGGCGAAACTCCCAGGGGATCAGGAAAAAGAACGAGACGGCCGAGATCACGGCGAATGTCGTGATGAAGCCCGACGCAAACCAGTCGTTGCGCTGGCCCTCGTCAAGGAAGATCTCAAGGGATCCGAGCGCCAGCACGACGAAGATGAAGCCGATCCAGTCGATCTTGAGGCCATCCTTCAGCCTCTCCTGGCGCTCGCGCTCCAGCACGTCTGGCTCGACCAGCAGCCATTGCACAAGGGCCAACGACATGATGCCGAAGGGCACGTTGATGAAGAAGATCCAATGCCAGGAGAAATGGTCGGTCAGCCAGCCGCCGATGGTCGGCCCGACCGTCGGTGCAACGATGACGGCGATGCCGTAGAGCGCGAAGGCCTGCGAGCGTTTTTCGGGCGGGAAAGTATCGGCGAGGATCGATTGCTCGCTGGGCGCCATCCCACCGCCGCCCAGCCCCTGAAGGATGCGAAACAGGATCAGCATTTCCAGGTTCGGCGCGAGGCCGCAGAGCAGCGACGCGAGGGTGAAGGTAGCGACGCAGATCATGTAGTAGCGTTTGCGGCCGATCACGCCGGCGAGCCAGCCGCTGATCGGGATGATGACGGAATTGGCGACCAGATAGGTGGTGATGATCCAGGTGCTTTCGTCCATTCCGGCCGCGAGGCTGCCGGCTATGTTGCGCAGCGCCACATTGGCAATGGACGTATCGAGCACCAGCATGAAGGTGGCGATGGAGACGACGATGGCGATAAGCCAGGGATTGCGCCCGCCCGCGGCGGACCGGCTTTCGCCGGCTTGCGCGGTCGCCTGGCCGGTCATCGCACCTTGACCGTCGGCACGACGGACATGCCGGGCCCGAGCAGCAGGCCGGTCTTCTTGTCGAAGACGATCTTCACGGGCACGCGCTGCACCACCTTGACGAAATTGCCGGTCGCGTTCTCTGCGGGCAGCAGGCTGAAAGCGGTTCCGCTGCCGGCCTGGATGCTGTCGACGTGGCCCCTGAAGGTCTGCTCCGGGTAGGCGTCGATATCGATCTCGACGGGCTGGCCAGGCCGCATAAGGTCGAGTTGTGTTTCCTTGAAGTTGGCCTTCACCCACACGTCCTCGGGCACGAACATCATCAGCACTTGCCCCGGTTGGGCATATGCGCCCACGGCGGCGGATATGTTCGTCGCCCGTCCGGCCACCGGAGCGGTGATCGAGGTGCGGGAAACCGCGGTGCGGGCCTGCTCTTCGCTGGCATGGGCCTGGTCGAGTTTTGCCGCCACGCTTTTGCGCTGGGCCTCGAGGACGGCGACTTGTCTCTGGGCCGCCACGACGTTCGCCTGCGAGCTGTCGAGCATCGCCTGGGCCTGGCGAAGCGTCGAGGCAGCCTGTTGCGCCTGCTGCAGCGTTCCGGTTCCCTTGGCAAGCAATTCGCTGTTGCGCTGATTTTCGGCTTTCGCGAAATCAAGCGCTGCCCGGCCTTGCGACACCTGCTTCTGGGCTTGGTCCACCTTGGCCTGCTGCGCTTCGATCTGGGCTGCGATGTCAGCGGTTTCGGCGTCGGCCTGCGCCACCTGCGCCTGAACCTGCTTGAGGGATGCCTGATAATCCCTGTCATCGATGCGCAGCAGGACATCGCCGGCCTTTACGCTCTGATTGTCGGTCACCGCCACATCGGTGATGCGGCCGGCGATTTCGGCACCTATGGTTACGGCACGGGCGTCGATGAAGGCATCGTCGGTCCATTCATACTGTCGCGCCTGGAGCCACCAGATTATCGCTGCGGCCGATGCCAGCAGCAGAACAAGGATGACCGCCGCGGTGACGTAGGGGTGCCGCCCGAGCGAGCCGAACAGGCCCTCTTTGTTCCCGGCGGAAGCATCGAGGTCCTGTTTCGGTTGTGGGCGCGACGAGGCGCGCTTCGGTCGTGCATCGGGGCGACGTTTTGTTTGAGGTCTTTCGTCGACCGGTGCGACGTCTGGAGAGTTCGTGTCCACGTTAGCGGTCCGCGGTAGGGTTGGTGCGGCAAAGGCCGCGTACTGGAAGGACGTAAATCAACGGACCCGCGTCCGAAAAAGTTCCTGTTTCAGATTGAGGGTTTGTGGCCGGCCGCGCTAGGCGAAGTGCAGCAGCATCATCACCAGCACGATGCCGACAAGTCCCGCAATGAAGATGATACGGCGCGTTCGCGTTCGCAGGATAATCTCGCCTTGCCGCGCATCCTCTGCGGAAAAAACAGGCCCCTCCTTGTCGGGATCGTTGCTCATGAGCTGCTCCTTCCGACGAATTTGGAGTGTCTCAGGCAGCTAAACCTGCTCATCCCGGCAAGGTTCCCCAGAAATCACGGGGGCTGACGGCCGGGGTCACGCTTTGCCAGCCGACAAGCGCAAGCCAGTCCGGGCCACGCCGGGAGCGCCATCAGTCGGCCGGCAACGCATAGGCGATCACGTCGTCGCCGACCTTCGTCTCCATGAAATGATGACCGCCGGGCGCGATGACGACATATTGCCGGCCGCCGACCTCATAGGTCATCGGGGTGGTCTGGCCGCCAGCGGGCAGATCCGTCTGCCAGACCACCTTGCCGGTCTTGATGTCGATGGCGCGCAGCTTGTCGTCCGTCGCCGCCGCGATGAAGATCAGGCCGCCGGCGGTCACGAGCGGCCCGCCATTGTTTGGCGTGCCGATATCCAGCGGCAGCATGGACGGGATGCGCCAAGGGCCATTCTCGACCGCCTCGCCGAGCGGCTTGTCCCAGAGCGTCTTGCCTGTCTTCAGCTCGATGGCACGGATATGGCCGTAAGGCGGCTCGGAACAAAGCAGCCCCGTCGAGAGGCGCCAGCCCGCGTTGACGGCAATGGCGTACGGCGAACCCATCTGCGGGTCACCCATGTCCTTGGCCCTTTTCGAAGCGCCGCCCTGTTCGATCGACCTGAAGCCTATCTGGTCCGCCTTTTGGCGCGGTATCAACTGATCATAGTTGGGCATGTCGTTGTAATTGGCGACCAGGATGCCGGCGTCGGTGTCGACGGCAACGCTTCCCCAGTCGGAGCCGCCATTGTAGCCGGGATATTCGATGAAAGGCTTGTCCACCGTCGGAGGCGTGTATTCGCCCTGGTAGGAAGCCTGCCGGAACTGGATGCGGCAGTAGAGCTGGTCGAGCGGACTCATGCCCCACATATCCTTCTCGGTCAGCACAGGCTGGTCGAGATGGGCATAGCCGGAATAAGGCTGCGTCCTGGACAATTTCTCTGGTTCGACGCCGCCCGACGGCACCGGCCGTTCTTCGACCGGGAACAGCGATTTTCCGGTCTTGCGGTCGAGCACATAGATCTGGCCCTGCTTGCTGGGCACGATGATTGCGGGAACCTTTCCATTGACTGACGGAAAATCGACGAGTGTCGGCTGCGAACCGAGGTCATAGTCCCAAAGGTCGTGATGGACGGTCTGAAAATGCCAGACCGGCTTGCCCGTCGTGACATCGATGGCGACGATTGAGGAATTGTATTGGTTTTCGAAGTCCTTGCGATCGACACCATAATAGTCGACGGCGGCGTTGCCGAGCGGCAGGAAAACATAGCCGAGCTGCGGATCGGCGGCGGCCACGGTCCACATGTTCGGCGTGCCGCGCGTGTAGGTATCGCCCTGGGGCGGTGCGCCCGTGCGGTCCGGATGGCCCATGTCCCAAGCCCAGACCAGTCTCCCCGAGACCACGTCATAGCCGCGCACGACGCCTGACGGCGCATCCTCGGCCTGGCCGTCCTGCACCTGGGCGCCAAGCACGGCAATGCCGCGCACGATGGTCGGAGGCGCCGTCACCGAATACCAGCCGGGCACGGTCTTGCCGAGCCCCTGGGTGAGATCGACGACGCCCTGCTGGCCGAAATCGCCACATGCCTTCCCGGTCCTGGCGTCGATGGCAATCAGCCTTGCATCGAGCGTGCCCCACAGGATGCGTGTTGCGCATGGTCGATCGGCGCTTGTACCCGGAACGGCGTAGTAGGCGACGCCCCGGCAACTGGCACCGTATGGGATGGCGGCGTCGGATACCTTCGGATCATAGCGCCACTCCTCCTTGCCGGTTGCCGCGTTGGCCGAGATGACGATGCCCTTGGCCGAACATGCAAACAGGTGCCCGTCCACTTCGAGGGGGGTGTTTTCCGGGGAGTATTTGTCGGTCGCCGCCTTGCTTGGCATATCGCCCGTGTGGAAATCCCAAACTTTGGTCAGCTTCGCGACGTTGTCGGCGGTGATCTGTTTGAGAGGCGAATAGCGGGTGGCAAGTTCCGAGCCGCCATAGACGGGCCAATTCGGTCCAGCCTCGTGTATGGCGACATTGGGCTGAGGGCTGACCGGAGACTGACCAGATGCGCTTCCTGCGGCGGGTGGCGTGACCGGGGCAACCGGGGATGCCTCCTGGGATTGTGCCGAGGGCGTGAAATGCTGAAGCCCGATCGCGCAGCCGACAATGAAAAGGGCAGCGGATGCGGTCGCCCAGCCGCGGTCGCGAACCCGTTTCGCGTGCCCGGCGCGAAAGGCAGGCAAGGTCAAAAGAACGAAGATCAGGATGACCGTCGGCGCGAGCACCCGGGGCATCAACCCCCAGCCGTCCATGCCAACTTCCCAATAAGCCCAGGCGAGCGTCGCGATCCAGGTCAGGACGTAGAGCCAGACTCCGGCGGCATTGCCGCTCAAAAGCAAAACACCCGCCGCCAGGAGAGTCACTCCGGTGGGCAAATAGTACCAGGAGCCGCCCAGCGCGACGAGCCAGGCGCCGCCTGCGCCGATCAGCAAACCAAGTATTGCCAGCAGCACACCCACGAAGATAGTCCACCAGAAGGCGACGCCGGAGCGACGCCTGTCGGCGAGATTCGGATTGGCAGAAGTCATGACAGCATTTCCATTACGACAGGCTCATGATTGTTTCGAACGCTGGCCGTCCCGCATGGTTGCGATCGGCCGCGGTTTTCGAGGGTGCTCCCAACTCACCATTTTGTGAGCATTCCGCGCCGACGGAACCTTTGTCGCTTTGCCGCCGTTAGGCGCTCGATCCAAAAGCTTGTTCCAAGCGAAAAATCGGCGAGGATGCCGCAGGTCTTTTCCAGCAACGCCAATGGGATTGCCCGCTTCTTTCTGTGGGGTGTTTGCTGTTTCGCGCTTCTGGCGGCCGTCGGCGGCACGGCGTTTTTGCGTTCAGGGTTCGTTACCGGCGTGGGGCAACCGGTGGCCCAGGCCGTTCCGTTCAGCCACAAGCATCATGTCGGCGATATCGGACTGGACTGTCGTTATTGCCACAACGGGGTCGAGACATCAGCCTCGGCGGGGCTGCCGGCGACAGAAGTGTGCATGACCTGTCATTCGCAGCTCTTCACCAATGCCGAGATGTTGGCGCCGGTGCGCGCAAGTCTCGCTTCGGGACAGCCGCTGCAATGGCAGCGGGTCAATTCGGTGCCGGATTTCGTTTACTTCAACCACTCCATCCATATCGCGAAGGGCGTCGCCTGCGAGACCTGCCATGGCGCGGTCGACGACATGCCGCTGACGCGACGGGCGCATTCATTGTCGATGGAATGGTGCCTTGGCTGCCACCGCGACCCAGGTCCCAACCTTCGCCCGCCGCGGGACGTTTTCCTGATGCACTGGAAGCCGCCTGACGACATCGAGCAGATCCGGCGTTCCCTGATCGGCGTGCTCGACATTCATCCCGAGACCATGACGGATTGCTATGTCTGCCACCGTTGACCGAAATCCGGCTTTCGATCTTGCGGCATTGCGGCTCGCCGCGGCGGGGCGCGAGCCATGGCGAAGCATGGGCGAACTGGCTGACACGGCGGAGTTCCAGCGCTTTGTGGAGGCGGAATTCCCCGCGATGGCCGATCGCCTTCAGCCTGGCTTCGACCGGCGCACCGTCCTGAAACTGATGGGTGCATCGCTGTCGCTGGCCGGACTGGCCGCCTGCAGCGAGGCCGAGAGCATCGTGCCTTATGTCCGCCAGCCGGAGAACATCATTCCCGGCCGGCCGCTCTACTACGCGACAGCCCTCTCCAGCGACGGCTACGGCATCGGAGCCGTGATCGAGAGCCATGAGGGCCGGCCGACAAAGGTCGAGGGCAACCCGGATCATCCGGCATCGCGCGGCGCCACCGATGCCGTCATGCAGGCGGCGGTGTTGTCGCTGTTCGATCCCGAGCGATCTCGCACGCCGCTCAAGCTGGGCGAGCCTGCAAGTTACGATGAGTTCCTGAAAGATATCGCCGGACTGGCTGGTGAATTCTTCGCTTCAGGCGGGCAAGGGCTGGCACTGCTGCTCGAGGCGACGACATCGCCGACGACGAAGGCGCAGATCGCGGCGCTGAGGGCGCGCTATCCCAGACTTCGCGTCTTCCGCCACGATCCGCTTGCGGCCAGTTCCGGTGAACAGGCAACGGGTACATTGTTCGGCAGGCCGTTGACGGCGATCTACCGTTTCGACCGCGCCGATGTGATCGTCAGCCTGGATGCCGATTTCCTGGGCGATGGGCCGGGGCGCCTGGCCTATGCTCGTGATTTCGCGCAGCGGCGGCGGGTGCGCAAATCGACGGACACGATGAGCCGCCTCTATGTCGTCGAGACGACTCCTACCATCACGGGTGCTGCCGCCGACCATCGCCATGCCGTCAGGCCAAGCGCCGTCGCAAGCGTTGCGGCGGCGATCAAGGCCGCCCTTGATGGCGACAATGCCGCGGTCGGCTTGTCGCCGCTCGATCCGGAATGGATAAACGCGCTTGTCGACGATCTGCGCAGCGCCGGCCGCAATGCGCTTGTGGTGCCCGGAGCGCACCAGGCACCGTTCGTGCATGCCTTGGCCTTCGCGCTGAACGCCAGGCTTGGTGCCCTTGGCAACACGCTGCAATTGATCGAGCCGCCTGATGCCATGCCGGCGGATGGCGATCTTGCCGCGCTCTGCCGGGCCATAACGGGTGGTTCGGTCGACAAGGTCGTCGTGCTCGGCGCCAATCCCCTGCACACGGCACCATCGGAGATCGATGCGCGGAAGGCCTTTTCGAGCCTGAAGCTTCTTGTCCACTGGGGGCTCTACCGCGATGAGACGGCGTTTCTGGCTCGCTGGCATATCCCAGCCGCGCACGAGTTGGAGAGCTGGAGCGATATCCGGGCCTATGACGGTACGGTCTCGATCGTGCAGCCGCTCATAGAGCCTCTGTTCGGTGGCAAGAGCCTGCATCAGTTGCTTGCCGCGCTGGGCGGTGAATTCGGCGCCAATGCGCAGGCACCGGTGCGCCGGACGTGGGCCGCCATGGACGAGGTGGCCTGGCGCAAGGCGCTGCGCGACGGCATCGTGCCGAACACTGCTGCTGGTCCCGCTGCCGTTTCGGCACCGCCGGATAGCGATGGCTCGGAACCCAATGCCGCCACCAAAGGGTTGGAGGTTCGCTTCGTCGCCGATCCCTGGCTTCGCGACGGCCGCCACGCCAATTCATCCTGGCTTCAGGAATTGCCCCGGCCGTTAAGCAAGCTCGTCTGGGGCAATGCGGCGCTGGTCTCGCCAGCCACCGCGCAGCGCCTGAGGCTCGAAAACGGGCAGGTGGTCAACTTGGCGCGGGACGGCAGGACGCTGGACGCACCCGTCTGGATCACGCCGGGACAGCCTGACGACACAGTGACGCTGTCGCTCGGTTTTGGACGCAAGGCCGGCTCGGTGGCGGCACTCGCAGGCGGCTACGACGCCTTCGCGATCCGGACCAGCGATGCGCCATGGTTTGCCGACGATGTCGTCCTGAGCCCGCGCGGCGGTTCGGCGCGTGTAGTCACGACCCAGCATCATCAAGCGATGGAGGGCAGGGCGATCATCCGCCATGCTTCGCTCGATGCGTTCAGGGCAAATCCCCATTTCGTGCGCGCCCACGCGCCCCCAGCGCCCGTGGAATCGCTCTACCCCGACTGGAGCTATGACCAGGAAGCCTGGGGCATGTCGATAGACCTGTCGGCCTGCATCGGCTGCATGGCCTGCGTGTCGGCCTGTCAGGCCGAGAACAACATCGCAACGGTGGGGCCGGACGAGGCGGCACTCGGCCACGAAATGCACTGGCTGCGCGTCGACCGCTACTATGCGGGCGGGATCGACGATCCGGACATGTTCTTCCAGCCGGTGCCGTGCATGCATTGCGAGAAGGCCCCGTGCGAGGTCGTCTGTCCGGTCAATGCGACCATCCATACGCATGACGGTCTGAACGCGCAGGTCTACAACCGCTGCATCGGCACGCGCTACTGTTCGCAGAACTGTCCCTACAAGGTGCGGCGGTTCAATTTCCTGGAGTACCAGGAGTTCGACAAGGACAGCGCGGGACCGGAGCAGGCCGTCCACAATCCCGATGTCACCGTGCGTTCGCGCGGCGTCATGGAAAAATGCAGCTACTGCGTACAGCGCATTTCGCAAAAACGGATCCGCGCCCAGATCGAGAACCGGGAGATCGAGGACGGTGAGATCGTCACCGCCTGCCAGCAGGCGTGCCCGACACAGGCCATCACCTTCGGCGATCTCAATAGGAAGGATTCGCAGGTCGTCCAGGAAAAGGCCTCGCCACACAATTACGCGCTGCTCGAAGAACTGAACACAAGACCGCGCACCACCTATCTGGGCAAGGTCAGCAACCCTAACGACAGGCTCGCCGCGACATCCGGCTCGGAGGGCGGCGATGGCTGACGTGGCCGCCCGCAGGACGAGCAAAGGCATGACACCTGTGCTGCGCGGGCGTCACGATTTTCCAGAGATCAGCGGCCGTATCAGCGCGGTGGTCCTGCAAGGGAAGTTGCCGCGGTTCTTCTGGTCGGCGTTCTTCGTCTGCTTCGCCTTCGTATTGCTGTTCCTCTATTCCATCACCTACCTGGTCTCGGTCGGCGTTGGCGCCTATGGGGTCAACATTCCCGTGGTCTGGGGCACGATGATCTCAAGTTTCGTGTGGTGGATCGGCATTGGCCATGCCGGTACGCTGATCTCGGCGGTGCTGCTGCTGCTGCGCCAGCCCTGGCGCGCCTCGATCAACCGCTTCGCCGAGGCGATGACGCTGTTTGCCGTGGCGATGGCCGGCCTCTACCCTATCCTGCATCTTGGCCGGCCGTGGTTCTTCTATTGGCTCCTGCCCCTGCCCAACACCCACATGCATTGGCCACAATGGCGCAGCCCGCTGGTCTGGGACTTCGCCGCGATTTCCACCTACGCCACCGTCTCGCTGCTGTTCTGGTACACGGGATTGCTGCCTGATCTCGGCGTGCTGCGCGACCGGGCGAAGTCGCGTGGCGGGCAACTTTTCTACGGCGTCCTCGCGCTTGGCTGGCGCGGCTCGGCCTATCATTGGGCGCGATACCGAACGGTCTATTTCCTGATGGCGGCACTCGCAACACCGCTGGTCGTTTCGGTTCATTCGATCGTCGCTCTCGATTTCACCTTCGCCATCACGCCGGGCTTCCATTCGACGATCTTTCCGCCCTATTTCGTCGCCGGCGCGCTCCTTTCCGGCTTCGCCATGGTGCTGACCATAGCCATTCCCTTGCGCTGGGCATTCGCTGTGGAAGACCTGATCACGCCGCGCCACATGGACAACGCCGCCAAACTGATGATCGCGGCCGGCATGGTCGTCATTTACGGCTATGCATCGGAAGCGTTCTTCTCCTGGTATTCGGGGGAGCCTTACGAGCGCGCGATGATGGTCCAGCGCGCCGTCGGCCCTTATGCGCCGCTGTTCTGGACCATGCTCTTCTGCAATTGCGCGGTGCTGCAACTGCTTTGGTTTCGCCGTGTGCGATCCAATATGCCGCTGCTGTTTTCGATCGCTCTGGTCATCAACATCGGCATGTGGCTGGAGCGCTACATCATCGTGGTGACCGGCCCGAGCCGCGACTACCTGCCGTCGTCCTGGGGCGAGCAGTCGCTGACCTGGCTCGATTTCGGCATCCTGCTCGGATCGATCGGCACCTTTTTCGCGCTGGTCTTCCTGTTTATCCGCATCCTGCCGGCGATAACCATCTTCGAGGTCGAGGAACTGGCCGAGCAGAAAGGCGGCGCGGCATGAGCGTCCATGGCGTCATCGCGGCTTTCGCCGATCCGGATGCGCTGACCAGGGCGGCGCAAGCGATGCGCGACAAGGGGTACCGGCATATGGATGCGTTCTCGCCTTTCGAGGTGCACGGCCTGACAGACATATTGGGCATGCGAAAGACACGGCTGCCATGGGTCATGCTGGCGGGTGGCGTCGCCGGCGGCGTGCTGGTCTATGCATTGATCCTTTATTCCGTCGAGATCGACTATCCGGTCAATGTCGGCGGCCGGCCGCTGCATTCCTGGCCGCCGTTCACGGTCATCGCCTTCGAAGCCGCGATCCTGGCCAGCGTGTTTGCCGGCTTCTTCGGCATGCTGGCCGAGAACCGGCTGCCGCAATATTATCACCCCGTCTTCAACGCCGAGAGCTTCACCTACGCGAGCGGCGGCAAGTTCTACCTGCTGATCGAGGCCACCGACCCGAAATACCGCAAGGGCGTCACCAAGGGGCAGCTGACACGGCTTGGCGCCGAGACGGTCGAAGAGGTGGCGATATGAACCCGCGGCTGCTTTTGCCGGTTTGCCTGCTCCTCGGCGCCTGCAAGCAGGACATGGCCGACCAGCCTCGCTACGATCCGCTCGAAACCAGCAGAGAGTTCGCCGACGGCATGTCGGCAAGGACACCGGTCGAAGGCACGGTGACGCGCGACGCCGACCTGGCGGCGACGCCGGACAAATTCCCGTACCCGATCACCATGGCGCTGCTTCAGCGTGGGCAGCAACGCTTCGATATATTCTGCTCTCCCTGCCATGGCCGGACCGGCGACGGGCACGGGATGGTGGTCAGGCGTGGTTTCCCGCCGCCTCCGACCTACCATCAAGATGCGCTGCGCAAGGCGCCGGACCGGCATTTCTACGACGTCATCACCGACGGTTACGGTGCGATGTATCCCTATGCCGCGCGTGTCGAGCCGCGGGACCGCTGGGCGATCGTGGCCTATATCCGGGCGCTGCAATATTCGCGACATGCTGCGGCCGGCACGCTGCCCGAATCCCTTCGCGCGAAACTCGATGCCGAGGCGGCACGATGAAGCGCGCCGCCCGGCCCGACGACCACCTCGTCCTGCTGCTCGCAGCCGCCGCCGCAGGGCTCTCTCTGTGCGCGGCCGGGCTGTTCGTCGCCCCGCGCGCGACACTGGCCGGCTGGCTGATGACGGCGGTGTTCCTGCTCGGATTGCCGCTTGGCGCAATGACCCTGCTCATGGTGCACGGCCTGACCGGGGGGCGCTGGGGCGACGCGTTGCGGCCGCCGCTGCGGGCCGCCGTCGCGAGCTTGCCTGTCGCGCTGCTGTTGATGCTGCCGGTGCTTGCGCGGCTCGATCTGGTCTTTCCCTGGGCAGGAGCCGACCCGGCGCTGACGGAAGCGGTGCGCCAGAAAATGACCTATCTCAACGTGCCATTCTTCGTCGTTCGTTTCATCGTCTATGCTGTCGTCTGGCTGGCGCTGGCCTGGCTTGTACTTGGCTGGACGGCGCCCGGTTCGGCCGCAAGCAGGACCGGCGGCGGCTACGCCATCGGGCTCGTCGCGCACGGCTTTGCCGTGACGGTGTTTGCCATCGATTGGATGATGTCGATAGAGCCGGATTTTTCCTCCGCCATCTATGCGATGCTCGAAGCGGCGGCCGAGGTCGTCGGCGTGTGCGGGCTGGCGCTGGCGGTGCTCTCGGCCGGCCGTGCGATCGAGTCGGCGCCGGGTGGCGAGGAGGACGTGGCGCTCGGCGAAGACCTCGCCAACATGATGTTCGGCTTCATGCTCATCTGGGCCTATCTGGCATTCATGCAGTGGCTGGTCGTCTGGGGCGGCGACCTGCCCGACGAAATCCATTGGTATGTCATCCGTGGTCGAAATGGCTGGCAGTATCTGCTTTGGCTGCTGATCGCGCTGCAATTTGCCTTGCCCTTCGCCGGTTTCCTGAACCGCTCCGTCAAGCGCAGCCGCGTTGGCCTGATAGGGCTCGGCGCGTTCCTGCTGGCCGGACATTTCGCCGATGTCGCCTGGCGCGTCCGGCCGGCTTTGTCCGCCCTCGGTGCAGAAGTGTCGTGGCCGGACCTCGCGGCAATGGTCGGCGCGGGCGGCATCTGGTTCGGGTGCTTCGTCTATATCTGGACCAGGCCTGATCGCATCGTCGTCTGGCGCGGGAGGCTGGCCCGTGGCTAAGGTCGTGCGTCATCCCGAAACACGCGATGTCTGGCCGAGGGCGCTCGTGCTCATTGGCCTCGGCCTGCTTGTCTTCCTGGCGCTCGCCGCGCTTGGGCTGAGACTGATTTTCGATACGGCCCCGTTCTGGCCACTTGCGGGCACGCAGATGAACGGCAGCGCCGCAGGTCCCGCCTTGCAGGATTTCCCCGGGGCCGATCTTGCCGCGTTCCGTCAGCAGGAAGATCGTGAACTCGGCATGCTTGCATGGGTCGACCGCAATGGTGGCATCGCGCGCATTCCGATCGACGACGCCATGAAGCTGATCGCCGCCCAGGGACTGCCGGAGGCGGTAACGCCCGCTGCGGCCGGTGAGGACTGCGCCTTGCTCGAAGGCCAGGTTCCGCGCGCGCCGCAGGCCGGCATTTGCCGCGCCCGAGCGGACGCGGCGCAGCCAAACGCCGGGGCGCCGCAGCAGGGCCAGGCCGCACCGGCCATGGGGGCGAGGCCATGAGGCGTTTGGTCCTGCCGCTCGTGCTCCTGGCTGCAATGACCGCCAGCGTGCGCGCGCGGCCGGTTTTCGAACCGCAGATCGGCGCGCAGGTCAGCCTCGACACAGTCTTCCGCGAGGCTTCGGGCGGACGGCAGACGCTTTCCGGCATTCTCGGCGGGCGGCCGGCGCTGCTCATCTTCGGTTACGACAAATGCCCCAACCTCTGCGGCGTGACCCAGCAGGCGGTTGCCTCGGATCTGAACAAGACCGGCCTCGATCCCGCGACCTACCACGCTCTCTTCGTCTCGATAGATGCTTCCGAGACCGTCGCGGATGCGGCGTCCATCCAAGCCGAAGTCGGGCGGTCCGCCGGTCAGGCAGGGTTGTCCGCGTGGCGCTTCTTGACCAGCGAGGATGGCGCTGGCGCCGCCCTTGCCGTGGAGGCCGGCATCACATTCGACCGGCGCGACCGGATCTCGCAATATGTCCACCCGATCGCGGTCATCGCGCTGACGCCGCAAGGCCGCATCGCGCAAGTACTTCCGGCGCTGAGTTTCGAGCCGCGCGATCTCAGGCTTGCCCTGGTCGAGGCGTCGGCCGGGCGGCTTGGCTCCATCGCCGATCACGTCTTTCTGCTGTGTGCCGGCTTCGATGCATCAAAGGGCCAGTACACGCCAGCGGTCTGGGCAGTCGTGAAGGTGACTGGCATGGCGACGCTGCTTGGCCTTGGCGCCACCATCCTCGTTCTGTCGCGAAGGAGGCCGATTTGACGTTCGGCATCCCTTTTACGCCGCCGCAGGCCTCCTCGATTGCCGGCAGTGTCGACGCCCTGTTCTACGTGCTGCTTGCCTTCACCGTCGCGCTGGGCGTCTTCCTGACCAGCCTGGTCGTTTTCTACGCCATCAAATATCGCGCCGGCTCCAAGGTGGAGCGAACGGGGGAGCGTGCGCGCAGCACGCCGCTCGAGGTGACCTGGACAGTCGCCAGCCTGCTGATCGCTTTCACCATCTTCGGATGGGGAGCCGTGCTGTTCCTGCGCCGCGAACACCCGCCCCTTGACGCACTCGAGATCGCCGGCCTTGGCAAGCAATGGATGTGGGAGTTCCGTCATCCTGGCGGCCAGCGTGAAATCAACGAACTGCATGTGCCGGTCGGCAAGGCGGTGATCGTGTCGCTGGCATCGCAGGACGTGATCCACTCATTCTTCGTACCTGCCTTCCGGGTCAAGCAGGACGCGGTGCCGGGGCGCACCACGCATGTCTGGTTCATCGCCAGCGAGCCCGGGCGGTATCATTTGTTCTGCGCGCAATATTGCGGCACCCAGCATTCGGAGATGGGCGGCTGGGTGACCGTGATGCCGCCGCAAGAATATGCGGCGTGGCTGGGCAACCAGGGCCAGGGTGAAACGCTTGCGGCCGACGGCGAAAAACTCTTCCGCGCGCTCGGCTGCTCCGGCTGCCATGGCAATTCCAGCAAGGTGAGGGCGCCGGATCTGGCTGGGGTCTTCGGACGGCCGGTGGCCTTGGACAATCAACAGACCGTCATTGCCGACGACCGCTATTTGCGCGATTCCATCCTCAATCCGAAGAAGGAGATCGCCGCCGGGTATGAACCCGTGATGCCGAGCTTTGACGGCCTTGTCGACGAGCAGGAGCTACAGATGCTGCTGGCATATCTCAAATCCCTGTCGCCGCGAGCAACCAGGGAAAGCGGGGCGACCCAATGAGCAGGCAAGCCTTGGCGCCTTCGAGCTATCTGCATGGGGAGGCCGGACCTGCCGCCTGGCTCTTGACCACCGACCACAAGCGCGTCGCCTGGCTCTACCTGATGTCGCTGACGGCGTTCTTTTTTCTTGGCGGTGCCTTTGCCGTGATGATCCGGATCGAACTCGCGTCGCCTGCGGGCGATCTGGTGTCGGACGATGTCTATAACAGGCTGTTTTCCCTGCATGGCATCATCATGGTGTGGTTCTTCCTGGTGCCGTCGATCCCCGCGACGCTCGGCAATTTCCTGCTGCCGCTGATGATCGGCGCGCGCGATCTCGCTTTTCCGCGGCTCAATCTCGCCAGCTGGTACGTGTTCATCTTCGGCAGCGCCTTTGCCCTGGCCGCGGTGCTCGCCGGCGGTGTCGACACGGGTTGGACCTTCTACACGCCGCTCTCGACGCTCTATGCCAACGGCTTCGTTTCGATGGCCGCGCTGGGTGTCTTCATCGTCGGCTTCTCGACGATCATGACCGGCATCAACTTCATCGTCACCGTCCACACGTTACGCGCGCCGGGGCTGACCTGGTTCAGACTGCCGATCTTCGTCTGGACGATGTATGCGACCGCGCTGGTCATGGTGCTGGCGACACCGGTGCTGGCCGCCTCGCTGATCCTGATCGTGCTGGAGCGTGCCTTCGGTATCGGCATCTTCAATCCCGCTCTGGGCGGCGACCCGCTGCTGTTCCAGCATCTGTTCTGGTTCTACTCACATCCCGCGGTCTACATCATGATCCTGCCCGGCATGGGCGTGGTTTCCGAAGTGCTGCCCTGCTTCAGCAAGCGCCCGCTGTTCGGCTACAAGGCGGTGGCGATGTCTTCGATGGCGATTGCCGTGTTCGGCTTCCTGGTCTGGGGTCACCATATGTTCGTATCAGGCCAGTCGGCCTATGCCGGCATCGTGTTCTCGTTCCTGTCGTTCTGCGTCGCGATCCCCTCGGCGATAAAGGTGTTCAACTGGACGCTGACGCTGCGCAAGGGCGAAATCACTTTCGAGACGCCCATGCTTTATGCGCTGTTTTTCCTGGCGCTGTTCACTTTCGGGGGGCTGGCCGGCCTGTTCCTGGCCGCTCTCGCCGTCGACGTCCACGTTCATGACACCTATTTCGTCGTGGCGCATTTCCATTACATCATGGTCGGCGGCATGGTGACGGCCTACATGGCGGGGTTGCATTTCTGGTGGCCGAAGATCACCGGCCGCGTCTATTCCGAAACCTGGGGCCGTATCGCCGCGACCGTGACCTTCCTCGGCTTCAACCTGACTTTCTTCCCGCAATTCGTGCTCGGTTTTCTCGGCATGCCGCGGCGCTATCACACCTATCCGCCGGAGTTTCAGTTCTGGCACGTATTGTCCTCGGCCGGCGCGGTCGTTCTGGCCGTCGGCTATCTTATGCCGCTGCTCTATCTCGGCTGGTCGCTGTTTCGCGGGACGCGGGCGCCGGCCAACCCGTGGGGCGCGACCGGCCTTGAATGGCAGACGGCTTCGCCGCCGCCCCCGCATAATTTCGACACCATGCCCGTGGTCAGGCGGCCGGCCTATGACTATGCCATGAAAGGCCTGAGGCACGAGACGTTCAGCCCGCACAGGGACGAAGCCTCATGAGCGGGCCGACCGAAAGCATTGCCTTCGATACACGGGCCCGCGAGAAGGCGGCCGATGCGTTCGGCATGTGGATTTTCATCGGCTCCGAGGCGATGCTGTTCGGCGCGATCGTGCTGGTGTTCCTCTACGCCCGATTGAGCTATGGCGCGGCATTCGCCGCGGCGTCGCAACATCTGTCATTGCCGCTCGGCACGCTGAATACGGCGGTTCTGATCACCAGCAGCTTCGCGATGGCGCTTGCCCATATGTTCACGGCTGCCCGGCGTTGGCGGCCCGCCTTCTGGGCCTTGATGTCCACGAGCCTGCTTGGCTGCATCTTTCTGGTGATCAAGGCCGTCGAATACAGCAAGGAATTCAGCGAGGGCCTGGCGCCGGTGCTCGGCGCGCCGTTCCGCTTCGCAGGCCCAGATCCGGCCCATGCCGAATTCTTCTTCGCGCTCTATTTCGCCATGACATCGCTGCACGCGCTGCATCTGATAGGCGGCATCGCGGTGATTGCCGGCATGCTGTTGCTCAGGCCGAGGACCGCGCAGGCGAGCCGGGCGCGCCGCGTGCAGGCGATCGGACTCTACTGGCATTTCGTCGACATCGTCTGGGTGTTCCTGTTCCCGGTCCTCTATCTGATCAACCGGGCCTGACGACGATGAGCGACCTCGCCAAGCTCACATTCGCCTATCTCGCGCTGCTCGCCTTGCTGGCGCTTACCGTCGGCTCTTCGTTTGTCGACCTCGGTGGGTTCAATTCCGCGATCAACCTTGCCGCGGCGGCTGCCAAGACAGTGGTGATCGCGCTGCTGTTCATGCATCTGGCGGGCGGGGGCATCCTCCCCAGGCTCGCGGTCGCGGCGGTGGGCCTGTGGCTGGCCATTCTCTTTGGCCTGACCCTGATCGGGCAATAGCCTGCGGGGCCTAGTGTGGCGCGCGTCATCAACGTTCGCGCGGATTGCCCAGGGCTGGATCACGGCGCCTCGTGTAGCCGTCGACGCGGGGCAAGCCGTCGGCCATGTTGATGAATGGCAGGTGCATATCCCAATAGGCCTGTGCCTGTGGCGGAAACCGCTCCGGCGCGTCCATGAAGCCGATCGAGACATAGAGTTCGTCACGCAGGCCTTCGTCGGCATAGAAGATCGAGGTACCGCAATCGGCGCAAAAGGAGCGGATGACCCCCTTCGTCTTCGAAAAGGTCTTCGGCTTCCCGGCGGTCAGCTCGACCTGGTGCGGGCGATAGCCGATCCAGATGGTCATCGGTCCGCCGGTCGCCCGCCGGCAATCGTCGTCATGATCGAAGCAGATCCAGAAAGGCTCTCCTTCCATCACCGCCATGACGGCACCGCAAAAACAATGTCCGCGCTCGATGCGAGCCATGTTGCTGCCCGTTGTCAGAGACTGTCGGTCGTCAGGACGGCGCTTCCGCTGCGGTCGAGCATGAATTTTCTCCGAAGCTGTTGGGGGATCTGATCCTGCGGGGTCAACGCAGCGCCGCCAAATTGGTTTCGGCCATAGGAGCGGCGGCGGATTCAAATCTGCGCTTCCGGCCTAGCCGCTGGAACCTGCCGGTCGAAACCAGGTTATGACTGTGCCAAAGGAGGACCGGCCATGACTGGAAGCGAAAATCGCCGCGAGACTGGTGCCACCAAATATCCGGCCAGGAGCGACGGCGATCCCGCCGATTCATTCTCCCAGGACGCCGCAGGCAACAAGCCGCCGGCGTCCGGGCAAGGCCTGACGCGCCCTTCAGGCGAGGTGAATGAGAAAACGCATCAGTCCGAGGGGCAGAATCCATCCCGGCGGGCGCCCCCCGACCAGCCGCCCAGAAAAGGCGCCGGCTCAGCCACTTCTGAGCACTCAAAAGACGGCCAAGTGCCGCCCGGAGGCCGGTAGCCTGGTGCGTTCGACAAGGAATGAACGATTCACAATTGACAAGCCGGCGGTGCTTGTGGATTAGTGAGAACGTTCTCAGAGAACGTTCTCACCGCTGCGGCGGACTTACCTTTTGGGAGGAGGTATGGGTACCGACGAGATCCGGCTGGCTGTTCGCATCGCGAATATTGCAAAATCCTACGGACCCACAGTCGCACTCGATTCCGTCTCCATTGATCTGCGGCCAGGGGAAGTCCATGCGCTGTTGGGCGAGAACGGCGCCGGCAAATCGACGCTCGTGAAAATCCTCAGCGGCGTCGTGACGCCTGACGGCGGATCCATGTCGATCTTCGGCAAGCCTTATGCGCCGCATGGCATCATCGATGCGCGGGCGCAGGGCGTGGCGACGGCCTT
Source organism: Mesorhizobium sp. BR1-1-6 (assembly GCF_020165355.1). Taxonomy (NCBI): domain Bacteria; kingdom Pseudomonadati; phylum Pseudomonadota; class Alphaproteobacteria; order Hyphomicrobiales; family Phyllobacteriaceae; genus Mesorhizobium; species Mesorhizobium sp. BR1-1-6. The sequence goes on from NZ_JAIUHZ010000002.1 coordinate 194,435, forward strand.
TCAGGAACTCAGCCTGCTGCCGAATCTCAGCATCGCCGAGAATCTCGTGCTGCCGAAAATGCCGAAGGGTAAGCTAGGTCTCGTCTCGCGCCGCACCGCCACGGCATCAGCTGGCAAGGTTCTTAACGACTACGCTCTCTCCCACTTTGATCCTGACACGCCCGTCGGCGTGCTTTCGCTTTCGGATCGTCAGCGGCTTGAGATCGTGCGCGCCTTCACCCATGCCTCGAAGCTCTTGATCCTCGATGAGCCGACAGCCGCGCTGGCGGACGTCGAATGGCTGTTTGAGCTCGTGCGCCGGCAGAAGAACCTGCAGACCGCCATCCTCTACATTTCCCACCGCCTCGGCGAGGTGCGCACCCTGTGTTCGCGCGCCACCATCCTGCGCAATGGCCGCAGCATCGGCACCGTCGAGTTGTCCGGCGCTTCGGACGAGAACATTTTCGAGATGATGGTCGGCCGAAGCGCGCGTGAGACGACCGCCTCGCAGCCTTTGGTCGCCGACACCGCGCCCGTCGCGCTCAGCGTTCGGGGCCTCTCCGGCGGCATTTTGCGCGACGTGTCGTTTGATGTCAGGCGAGGTGAGATCGTCGGCATCGCCGCGCTCGAGGGGCAGGGCCAACGCGACCTGTTCAGGACGATGATCGGCCTCTCCAAGGCGAAAAGCGGCGGCATCGAGATCGACGGCGTGCCCGCCCAGATCGCTAGCCCGGGCGCCGCGCTCCATTTCGGCAACGGCCTTGCCTACCTGCCGGAGGACCGCAAGTCGGAAGGGATTTTCGCCGGCCTCAGCACCGCCAGCAACATGGTGTTGCCTATCATTTCGCGTATCGCGCAGGGTGGCGTCGTCTGGCCGGCCAGCGAGCGTCGCATTGCGAAAAAAACCGCTGAGGCGGTCGAACTGCAGGAGCGCTATCTGCAGTTCAAGATCGACGAGCTTTCCGGTGGCAACCAGCAGAAGGCGCTTCTGGCGCGCGTCATGATGACGGGTGCGCGCACTCTACTGCTTTTCGATCCGACGCGTGGAGTCGATGTCGGAACCAAGCAGTCGATCTACGAGGCGATCCGGAAGTTCGCTGCCGATGGCGGCTCGGTGCTCTTTTACTCGTCCGAACTGCCGGAACTCGTCCATCTCGCGCATCGCTGCATGGTGCTCTATGGCGGCCGCGTCTTCGCCGAATATCAGGGCGATGCCATCGATGAGCCGACTATAGTCGGCGCGCTGATCGGCCACGCTGCGGGCGCGGTGAATGGAGTGGCCGCATGACCGCGGTCCAGGCAAATCCCGCGCCCCGCCGCTCCGCGTTATGGAGGGCTGTCATCAGCGGCACCGGCATCGTGGCGATAATCTATGTCCTGCTTTATGCGCTCTACGCGTTCTGGCAACCGGATGCGCTTTCGGTCTACACCTTCACCGACCTCGTCAACAACTCGACGCCATTGGCGCTCGCGGCAGCGGGCGAGACGCTGGTCGTCATCAGCCGCGGCTTCGACTTGTCCGTCGCAGGCGTCGTCTCGCTGACCAATGTGCTGATGGCGGTCTATCCGTTCGATGGTCCTGGCGGTGCGCTGGCCAGCCTCCTGATGTGCTGTGCGATCGGCGGTGCCGTCGGCGCAATCAACGGCATTCTCGTGGCCAGGCTTGGGCTGCAGACCATCGCGGCGACGCTCGGCACGATGATCGTCTGCCAGGGGCTTGCGCTGGTTATCCTGGACGCGCCTGGCGGTATGGTTGCCGACTTCGTCACCTACACGCTGACCGACACCCTGTTCGGTATCATCCCGATCGCCGGGCTGTTTCTGGTTGCCACCATCGCGCTTTGGCTTGCCTTCCGGCGGACCAATACCGGGATCGGCCTCTATGCGATCGGCGCCGACGAGCAGTCGGCTCGCTTCTCCGGCGTGCCCGTCGCAGGGGTACGCATCACGGCCTTTGTCGGCGCCGGCATCCTCTACGGCGTCGCCGGCTTCATGCTGAGCGCCCAGACGGCGACAGGAAATCCGACAGCCGGCACGCCATTCCTGATGCTCACCTTTGCCGCGGTGGCGCTCGGCGGCACGCCGTTGAGCGGCGGCCGAGGCAGCCTCGTTGGCTCGATCCTCGGCGCCGGTACGCTGATGCTTTTGCAGAAGGTGCTTTTCTCGGGTGGGGTCTCGTCCTTCTACACCGGCATATTCCAAGGTTTCGTGCTGGTGCTTGCGATCGTGTTCGGCAGCGCCGTGGCGCGCCTGCTCAAGAAGGAAGAGATCCGGTGAACGCGCATAAGGACGTCGCAACGCGTTTCGAGGCCAATTCCGACCGGCGCGGCAGGCAAAGGCTCGACCGGGAGGTGGTGAATACGTTTGTGGTGTTTGGGCTGAGTGTCGTGCTTGTGGTGTGCTCGCGCTTCATCAGTCCGGCGCTGGGTTCCTGGGATCAGGTGCTGACGGTTCTTATCCTCGCGTCCTTCCTGATCGTTTTGTCGTTCGGGCAAGGGCTCGTCATCCTGATCGGCGGGCTCGACCTATCGGTCCCCGCCCTCATCACGCTCGGCGGCGTGTTGACGACGACTTGGATTGGTAGCGGCAACGCCGGCATCTGGTACATGCTGCCGGCCATTCTGGTCATTTGCGCGCTGGTCGGCACGATCAGCGGACTGGGAATTGTCTGGCTGAAGGTTCCTCCCTTCATCATGACCATGGCGACCTCGATCGTCGTGGCTTCGGTGGCGCTGGGCTATACCAGCGGGACGCCGCGCGGCGGTTCCCCGTCCGCCTTGCTGTGGCTGATGAAGGAATGGTTCCTCGGCGTGCCGCTGGTCATCTACTTCACCGTCGTTTTCATCCTGTTCGGCTGGTTCTTGCAGAACTTCACTGCGCTCGGCCGCCGGCTCTACGCCCTTGGCACCAACAGGAACGCCGCCCTTATCGCCGGCGTCGCTGTCAATCGGCTCGAGCTCGTCCCCTATGCGATCAGTGCCGCTTGCGCAGGCTTCGTCGGCATGATGCTGGTGGGCTATTCGAACGGGGCGACGCTGAGGATGGGCGACAGCTACATGCTGCCTTCCATCGCTGCCGTCGTGGTCGGCGGCTCCTCGATCCTCGGCGGCAGCGGAACTTTCATCGGGACGGTCGGCGGCGCAATTCTTCTGACGACGCTTGGCACCGTTATCTCCGCCATCGGCCTCAACGAAGGATGGCGCACCGTCATAGAGGGCGCAATCATTGTCGCCGCCCTGCTGGTGCTGCGCGGTGAATTCCTGGCCGATCTCGGAAATCGAATGCTGACGCGGAGGAAGTGACCATGCCTGTGCGTGAAATGGGTTTTGTCCAATTGTGAGAACGTTCTCACAGGCTCTGGTCCGGCACCTGCAAGGGCCAAATTCCAACGGGAGGTTGATCGAAATGAGGCTGTTAAAAAGACTGGGACTGGCCGCGTCGCTGACGCTTGCCACCGCCATAGGCGTTGGGGCGGTTGTCGACCATGCCCAAGCGCAGGACAAGAAGTTCAAGATATATCTGTCGCTGAGCTACAGCGGCAATTCGTGGCAGTCGGAGGCCGCGAACATCGTCAAGGCGTTGGCGCAGACGCCGCCCTACGACAAGACGGTGGAGCTGAAGGAAGTCATCTCGGGAACCGACCCCCAGGCTCAGATCTCGGCCTATGAAAGCATGATACAGGCTGGCGCCGACGGCATCATCAGCTTCCCGATTTCGTCGACGGCGCTGAACCGCACGGTCCATCGCGGCTGCCAGAAGGGCGTGCTCTTCTTCATGTACGACGCCACGGTGACCGAGCCTTGCGCCTACAATGTCAGCTATATCACCGCAGGCTTCGGCGAGAACACCGCCCAGGCCTTGGTCAACATCCTGGGAGGCAAGGGCAAGATCTTCCTGAGCCGTGGCGTCCCGGGCAACTCGGTGGATAAGCGCCACACCGACGGCGCGATGCACATTTTCAACCAGTATCCCGGCATCAAGGTCGTCGCGGAATACTACTCCTACTGGGATGACCGCACCACGCAGCAGGAGACAGCCAAGGCTCTCGCGGCGCATCCCGACGTCGACGGCATCTGGGCTCAGGCAGGCGAATATGGCGCCGTACAAGCGCTGCTCGACAAGGGCAACAAACTGGTTCCGATGACCGGCGAGAACTCGGACGGTTTTCGTCTCGGACTGGCAGACCCGAAGATGCAAGGCATGGGTCTCAAGGGTGTATCCGCCGGTTCGCCGCCCGCTACGTCAGGCTATGCCTTCAAGCTGATGATGGAGATCCTGACCAAGAAGCGCGACCTGAAACCGATGAACATCGAGTACCCGCTGCCTTGGGTGCCAGCGGATCAAGTCAAGCCTTGCAAGGGCGATACCTTCGCCGACGGGTGCAACGTTTTCCCGTCCGACAAGGTTCCGAGTTCCTTCGTCACCGAGGTCTTCAATCCCGATTTGCTGCCGGAACTGTCGCTGCAGTCGGCGCTCGAGGGCAAGCCAACACCAGGAGCGACCATTCAGGCATTGCCCGCGGACGTGAAGCAGGCGCCCGATGCCCCTGGCATCAACTGCTCATCGTGCAAGGCTCCGGCCGACGAATACAAGCTCACCAAGATCGAGCCGACGGTAAAACCCTGACGATCAGCAATGCAACAGGTGGACGGCATCCTGCCGCCCACCTGACTCAACATAAGGATGAGAATATGCCGACTTTTCTGAAACGGGGCAGGGATCCCGAAGCTGTCGCCCAGAGCGATGCGGCCGTCCGGACGACCGTCGAGACGATCCTTGCCGACATAGAAAAGCGAGGCGATACCGCTGTCCGGGAGTTGTCGGAGCGTTTCGACAAATGGTCGCCGCCAAGCTTCCGGCTCAGCGACAGCGAGATCGAGCAGGCGATGTCCAAGGTGTCGGCAAGCGACATCGAGGATATTCGCTTCGCCCAGGCCCAGGTTCGCAATTTCGCCGAGAAGCAGCGCGCCTGCCTCCAGGACCTCGAAGTGGAAACGCTTCCCGGCGTTGTCCTCGGCCACAAGAACATTCCCGTGGAAACAGTCGGCTGCTACGTGCCGGGCGGGAAATACCCGATGGTCGCCTCCGCGCATATGAGCGTGGTGACGGCCAAGGTCGCCGGGGTGAAGAAGATCATCGCCTGCGCGCCGCCGTTCCAGGGCGGTCCGCATCCGGCTATCGTGGCCGCGATGCACATGGCCGGCGCGGACGAGATCTACGTTCTGGGCGGTGTGCAGGCCGTCGGCGCCATGGCGCTCGGAACCGAAACCATCGGGCGCGTCGACATGCTCGTCGGTCCTGGCAATGCCTTCGTCGCTGAAGCCAAGCGGCAATTGTACGGCCGTATCGGCATCGACCTGTTCGCCGGCCCGACCGAGACGCTGGTCATTGCCGACGACAGTGTCGACGGCGAGATCTGCGCGACCGATCTGCTCGGCCAGGCCGAGCATGGTCCGACCAGTCCCGCCGTGCTTTTGACAAATTCGGAGAGGCTCGCGCGCGACACCCTGGCCGAGATCGAGCGGCAGCTGAAGATCCTGCCGACCGCCGAGATCGCCGCCAAGGCATGGGCGGACTATGGCGAAGTGATCGTCTGCGCTTCCTACGAGGAAATGGTCGCGGAGGCCGACCGGATCGCATCCGAGCACGTCCAGGTCATGACGCGCGATCCGGACTACTTCCTCGACAACATGCGCAATTACGGCGCTCTGTTTCTGGGAGCGCGTACGAATGTTGCCTATGGCGACAAGGTCATCGGCACCAACCATACGCTGCCGACCAAGAAGGCGGCCCGTTACACAGGCGGTTTGTGGGTTGGCAAGTTCATCAAGACCTGCACCTATCAGCGCGTTCTGACCGACGAAGCGAGCGCCATGATAGGCGAGTACTGTTCGCGCCTGTGTGTCCTCGAGGGATTCTATGGGCATGCCGAGCAGGCCAACATCCGGGTCCGCCGCTATGGAGGTCGCAACCAGGCCTAAGCCAGCGCGCCAACGGAGTTTTCATGTCGATCATCGCCCGCAACAAGAACAGCAAGCCCCGCCTGACCGTGAAGGATCTGGCGCGCGATCTCGGCATGTCTGTTTCGACCGTATCCAGGGCCTTTCACGCCGATGCCGTGATCGCCAAGAATACGCGGGACCTGGTGCTGAACCGTGCGAGGGAGATCGGCTATTCGCCGAACCCTTTCGCGCGCAGCCTCATCACCAAGAAGACGCGTATCGTGGGTATTGTCGTCGCGGACATCAAGAACCCGTTCTATCCGGAAGTGCTGACGCGGCTGACCACCGCCCTTCGTGCCATCGACATGAACGTGATGCTCGTCGCCGCCGACCAGTCGGGAGACGTCGACCAGGCGCTACGCCTGCTGCTCAACTACCAGCCAGATCTTGCCATCATCCTGGCGGCCACCCTGTCTTCGGCGGCCGCGCAGGAATGCCGTAGGGCCGGCACTCCGGTGATCTTTTTCAACCGACTCTCGGCCGACGACCACGCGTTCGGCATTTCCTGCGACAATATACTCGGCGGCCGCAGCATCGCCGACTATCTCGTCGATACCGGCCACCGGCGCCTGGCCTACATCGCCGCCTTGCCCGATGCCTCCACCAATGTCGCACGCCACAGGGGCTTCAGCGAACGCGCCGTCGAGCGTGGCCTCGCCGCGCCGATAGTTATCGAGGCAGGCCAGTTCAGCTATCACGCCGGCTACGAAGCGGCGCGCAAGCTGCGTGACCTGAAAGAGGTTCCCGACGGTGTCTTCTGCGCCAACGACATTCTCGCCATTGGCTTTCTCGACGGCGTGCGGCGAGAGCTGGCGCTCGGCGTGCCGGACGACATTTCGATCGTCGGCTTCGACGATATCGAGATGGCCCACTGGCCTTCGCACGGGCTGACGACCGTCCGGCAGCCCATTGACCAGATGCTCGAGGCCACGGTCAGCCTGGCGAAGGAATTGAGCACGAATTCCGGCCGGGAGCCGATCGTTCAACTAATCCCGCCCGGCGCGGTGATCGAGCGCGCGACGACGCGAAAAAGGCACCATGGCTGATATCCCGGGAAAGCGCTTCTTCGAGCGGGCGGTAAGCGTCCACCGCTATGACTGCGAGGTCGTCGCGGCGCCCCATGTCTCCGTCACCGGAAGCGAGGAACCCGTCGCCACCGTCAACGATGCCGCGTTGGCCGACGAAGCCATCGTCCGCTACGTCGTGGCAACCCGCCCCGTCTACGAAGGCCTGCGCCGGCTGATCGGCCAACTCGCTGGCCTGCTGGTCCTGGCTCAGGCCGGCGGACGCCGCGACGTGCTCGATCTGCCTGACATTCCGGTGGCCCGCGAACGGTGGACGGAGGTGGAGCAGCGGCTGGGCGCCTTGCACGCGCCGCATGGGCTCGAAAGCCATTGCGCGCGTCTGGGGGCCGCCCATGCAATGCTGGGCGAGGTCCTGGACGATTTCGGTTCGGCCCGACTGCGGCGCGACTGGCAGCAGGAGCTCGACCGGGCCGGGGAGAGGATCAAACGCGCCTACGCCGGGCTGCAGGCGGCGTCGGAACCGCGGGCCGGTATGACGCCGGTCGATTTCAATCACGCCTGCTGCAGCTGTGCGCAGCGTTGGCGACAACAGGGAGGAAGCAATGAGCCAATATTCGATCTGGGTGCTTGAGTACAGCTACGTCAGCAACTACCACAAGAGCGGCGTGCTCTACGGCGCCCACAACCAGGGTTACGTCAAGCTTCCCTACTGCTACGCGCTGATCAAGGGCAACGGTCGCGTTGCGATGGTCGATGTCGGCTACAACAACAAGGACTACGGCAAGCATCTCGCCGACAAATTTGGCGTCGAGAACTGGCACTCGCCCGAGGCCGTTCTTGGCGAAATCGGCCTCTCGCCAAAGAGCGTCGACACGGTTTTCGTCACGCACGCGCATTTCGACCATTTCGGCAATGTCGAGGACTTCCCGAATGCGACCTTCTACATCCAGGAGAGGGAGATCGCGAAGTGGGTCTGGGCGATGTCGCTGCCGGATCGCATGCGCTGGATGAACGTAGCCGTCGACCCGGGCGACATCGTGCGCGGCGTCGACCTGGCCCGTCAGAAGCGGTTGGTGACGATCGACGGAGCGAAACAGGACGTCCTGCCCGACATCGATCTCCATGCCGCCTTTGACAGCCATACCTACGGATCGATGTGGGTCACCGTGCGCAACGGCAAGGACGACACCTGGGTGCTGGCTGGCGATCTGGTCTACGTCTTCGATAACATCGAGGGCTCGGGAGCTGCCGTCGATATCGAGACGCTCTACGTTCCGGTGGGGCTTGCGGTCGGCAGCCAGACCAATCTCGTTCTCGCCACCGAGGAGATGATGAAGCAGGTGGGCCACGAGGCACGGCGGGTCATTCCCATCCACGAAGAGCGGTTGAAGGACCGGTTCCCATCCCGCATCACTCAGGATGGCCTGCGGATCACCGAAATTTGCCTCGCGGACGGCGAGACGTCACGGGTGCAATGATGGATGCAATCCGCAAAGTCGCCATTGTCGGTGCCGGACTGGTCGGCCGTGGCTGGGCGATCGTCTTCGCCCGGGCCGGCCATGATGTGACCATCTATGACGGCAGCGCCGACATCCGCGCCGCGGTGCTCGACAAGATCCGGGCCAGCCTTGCCGATATGCAAGAGGCCGGGCTGGTAGATGCCGTCGATGCAGTCATGCGGCGGCTGAACGTTGTCGATACGCTGGAGGGTGCGGTAGCGGATGCCGACTACATCCAGGAGTCGGTGCTGGAAGTGCGCGACATCAAGGAGGCGGTCTGTCTGGAGATTGACCGGGCGATGCGGCCCGACGCGGTCGTAGGCAGCTCCAGCTCCGGCATTCCGGCCTCGGCCTTCACCGGGTCCTGTGCCAACCGCCGGCGTTTTCTCGTCGCTCATCCCGTCAATCCACCGCATTTGATCCCGTTGGTGGAACTGGTCCCGGCGCCCTGGACCGACGCGGAGGCCGTTGCGTGGCTGCGGGTGCAGATGGAGGCCGTAGGGCAGGCTGCCGTGATCGTGCGCAAGGAAGTCGAAGGGTTCGTCCTCAACCGGCTTCAGGGGGCATTGCTGAACGAAGCCTGGGCCCTGCTCGAGGAGGGCGTGGCAAGTGCCGCCGATATCGACCTTACGGTGTCGCATGGGCTCGGCTACCGGTGGTCCTTCATGGGGCCTTTCGAGACGATCGATCTGAATGCGCCCGGCGGGATCGCGGACTACGCGAGACGTCTGGGACCGCTCTACCATTCGATCGCCCTCGCCAGGCGCGATCCGGCCCCCTGGTCGGAAGGGCTGGTTGCCAAGGCCGAGGAAGCGCGCCGCGAAAAGTTGTCAGCATCCCAACTCGCCGAACGCAGCGCCTGGCGCGACCGCAATCTAATGGCGCTGGCCGCCCATAAGCGAAGCACCGGGGTTTGACACTCAGGAGACGGCCATGACAGCCACACTCACGGGCAAGGTTGCCCTGGTCACTGGAGCAACCGGCGGCATCGGCGCGAGGATCGTATCCAGGCTTGCTGCGGAAGGGGCTTCGGTTGTCATCGGCTACAACCGTTCGCGGCAGACGGCCGACGATCTGGTTTCGTCATTGGCGTACGGCGATCACTTCGTCGCCGAGGCGACCGTGACGGACAGCGATTGCCTCGCGCGCCTCGCTGGTCAGATCGAGAAAAGCTTTGGCCGGCTGGATGTCCTGGTCAATTGCGCCGGGACAACCCGCTTCGTGCCACATCCGGATCTCGACAGCCTGGACGATGAATTGATCGACCGCATCTTCAGCGTCAACGTGCGCGGTGTGATTGCTGCGACGCGGGCCATGCGGCCGCTGCTCGATCGCACCGGCAGCGGAGTTGTTGTCAACATCTCGTCGATCGCAGGGGTCACCGCCATGGGAAGCAACGTCGCCTATTGTGCGTCGAAAGCCGCTGTCGATAATCTGACCAAGTCGCTGGCGCGTGCCCTGGCCCCGAGAATCAGGGTCGTGTCGGTCTCGCCCGGCGTCGTCGACACCGACTTCATCAAGGGCCGTGACGAATCCTGGCGGGACGAACAGGCAAGCCGGACGCCGCTGGGGCGGCTGGGCACGCCCGACGATGTCGCCGAGGCGGTTTTGGCGGCTGCGACCCATCTCCGTTTCGTGACCGGCGTTATCATTCCGGTCGACGGCGGTCGGCCCCTGGCCTAGAGCCCGGGACAGGATCAGGTCGAACGGACCTCGTTTCTACGCGTGGCCGCCAATCATCGATCTGCGGTCAAGAAGTGCCCGCGCCCGCTGATCGATCTAATCCTCCAGCAGATAGCCTGTCCGGTGGGCGAGGGGCTTTTGACCCACCACCTTGGCAATGACCTGATTGGCGGCGACAAGTTTCTTCAGCCTTCGCGTCACCACGAGCCCGTCGGTGCGCGCCCGTACCGTCACGCGCGCCTCGCGGCCCAGCGAAGAAGGCACGATGATGTCCGCGATCGGCTGTCCACAAGTGACGCGTTCACCCAGTTCGGCGCGGTAGACGATGACACCGAAAGCGGGCGTGCGAACCACATCGCACGCATCGAAGCCGGTGATCTCGCAAAGCGCGGCGGGCGGCAGGCCCGCTTGCCCCGCGACGTAGCCGCGGCGGCGAAGCACGTTGAGCAAGGCGGAAGCGTCAGCCGACGCCATCTCATCACTGATGTCGATGAAGCCGCGCAGTTCCACCGTCGCGGCGAGGCAGCCGATCGGGATCACCTTATCGGGAAGGGCAGCCGCAAGCCTGATCCAGGGCTCGACGCTTGCTTCGGCGAAGGTTGAGCCGCCCGACGAACCCTGTGAGAACACCGCCCGGCAACCGAGTTCCCGCGCAAGGTCGGACAATTCGGCCGAGATCTCGGGCCGCACGAACAGATGCATCAGTCCTTCGTCGTCGCAGTGCAGATCCAGCACAAGATCGGAATCGAAAGCCTCGCGTGCCAAGGCGGTGTAAAGGGAATCGACAGGCTGCCCTGCGCCGCGTTCGTCGAGAATTTCGCGGATCGTGTTGCGGATGAGCACCGTGTTGTCGTCGGCGCTGCTTCCGAGCCGATCGGCAAGCCGGATGGTCAATTCGCCGGCGACATCAGGCCATTTGCGGTTGAAATTCCGGCCGCTGGCCAGATCGTAACGCCCCAGATGATCGCCATTGACGAACTGCGCCAGGCCGAGCGGGTTGGCGTAGGGAACGACGACGATTTGGCCCCGGATTTCGCCGCGCGCGTCGGCGGCGTCAAGCTGCTCGACCAGATGGTGTAACACCAGCAGGCCGGGCGCTTCGTCGGCATGCAGCGCGGCATGTATATAGGCTTTCGGGCGCGCGTCGGCGGCACCATACCGGATGATGCGCACGCTGTGTTGGCTGCCCGGCGTGCCGTTGGCAAGAGGAACATCGAGGATTTCACGAGACATTGGTGGCTCCGGCGAGCGCACGTTCCGATAGCGGGAAGTGGCAATTGAAGACATGGCGGGGATCTTCCCGGTCGGCTGCCCGGGACGGGAAGGCGCTTTTGCAGATGCCCTGCGCATAGCGGCAGCGGGTGTGAAACTCGCAGCCCGTTGGGCGCGTCATCAGGCTCGGCACCTCGCCGCTGAGCTCGACCCTGTCGAGCACGGCGTCCGGGTCGGGTTCCGGATTGGCCGACAGCAGCGCCTCCGTATAGGGGTGGCGCGGCTGCGCGAATATCCGCTCGGTCGAGCCGACCTCGATGAAGCGGCCGAGATACATGATCGCCATGCGATCGGTCATGTGGCGCACGACATTGAGATTATGCGTGATGATGAGAATGGCGATGCCGAGTTCGCCCTGCAAACGTCCAAGCAGATTGAGGACTTCACCCTGAACGGACACGTCCAGTCCCGCGGTCGGCTCGTCGGCGATGATAAGATCGGGTTGCAATGCAAGGGCCCGCGCCACGCCGACGCGGCGCGCTTGGCCTCCGGAAAGCTGGTGTGGATATCGCCGCCCGAAATCGGCGGGCAGGCCGACCATGTTGAGCAGGCGTTCCGCTTCGGCGGCGGGGTCGCGGCCGGTAACGCCGTGAATGCGGAAAGGCTCCATCAGCAGTGAGCGTACAGTGAGTCGCGGCGACAGCGATCCGACCGGATCCTGGAACATCATCGCCATGCGCCGAAGATGCGGCTTGCGCTCCGTCGGGGCGAGGCCGTTCAGCACCTGACCATCGAAGCGTATCGTGCCGCCCGTTGGCGGCCGCAGGCCCATGATGGCGCGGGCGATGGTGGATTTTCCCGAACCGCTTTCACCGACGAGGCCGAGCGTTTCGCCCTTGCGGATCTCGAAGGAAACGCCGCAGACGGCGTCCACGAACGGGTTCTTAACGCCGCTGGCGAGCGCCTTCAGCGCGCCCATGGTGCGGAAGCGTACGCGAAGATCCTCGACAGAAAGCAGGGGGCTCATACCGGCGCCACCAGCGTGTCGTCGAGACGATGGCAACGTGCGGTGTGCGTTGCGCCGATAGCGCACGGGACAGGACTGTCATCCACGCACCGGGTAAAGGCTTGCGGGCAGCGCCGACGGAAGATGCAACCCGCCTGGGTACCGAGGAGGCTCGGCACCTCGCCTGGGATCGTCGGCAACTGGCGGGTGCGTTGCCTGATGCGTCCGGGATCACATTCGAGCAGCGCGCGCGTATAGGGATGCCCCGGTCGGCGGAAGATGTCGCGCACGGTGCCGTATTCGACCACCTCGCCCGCATACATGACCGCCACCCGGTCGCAGAGCTCGGCGACAGCGCCGAGGTGGTGAGAGACGAACAGGATCGAGCAGCCGATCTCCTTTTGCAGCTCTTTCAACAGATGGATGATCTGCACCTCCAGCGTCGCGTCGAGCGCTGTGGTCGGTTCGTCCGCGATGAGCAGCGCCGGCTTCACCAGCAGCGCCATCGCGATGCAGATACGCTGGCGCATTCCGCCGGAAAACTCGTGCGGATAGCCGCCGATGCGGCTCTCCGGGTCCGGAATGCCGACCCGATGAAGCATACCCAGGGCGCGCTGGCGCTTGGTCCGGTGCGAGCCGCCCTCGTGATGCTGGATATCGATCATCTGGCTTTCGATGCTGCGCACCGGGTTCAACGCCGTCATCGGATCCTGGAAGATCATCGACATGCGGTTGCCGAGCAAGCCGCGCCGCTCCGCCGGAGCCATGCCGAGCAGGTCGCGCCCCTCGAACAGGATGGCGCCGTTCACCATCTCCGCATTTTCCGCCAGCAGCCCCATCACGGCATAGGCGAGCGTCGATTTGCCCGAACCGCTTTCGCCGACGATGCCGACCACTTCGCCCGCCGACACGTCGATATGGATATCGCGCAGTGCATGGGCGCGACCGCGCGGCGTGCCGAAATCGAGAGACAGACCGCGGATCGCCAGAAGCGGGTCGCGGTTTGGAGAATGTCTTGCCTGAGCGCCGGTGTTCATAGGTCTTTCCGAAGCTTGGGGTCGAAAATGTCGCGCAGCGCCTCGCCGAGGAAAGTGAAGCCCAGCGTGGTTATGACGATCGGGATGCCGCCGGCGATCACCAGCCACACCGTCTTGTGGATATAGCCATAGCCGTCACTGAGGATGGTTCCCCAGTCCGGCGTCGGCGGACGGACACCCATGCCTAGGAAGCTCATGCCGGCCTCCAGCGTGATGACCAGCGGAACATCCATGCTGACCAGGATCAGCAGCGGCCCGATCACATTGGGTAGCACGTGCACGGCAAGGATGCGCACGATGCCGGCGCCCATGGCGCGCTCCGCAGTGATGAACTCGCTCTCGCGCAGTGCGTGGGCCTGCGTGCGCACCACGCGCGCATAGATCGGCACGGACGTGATCGCGACGACGAAGATGACGCTGGCAAGGCTCGGCCCGAGCAGCGTCACCACTGCCAAGGCGAAGATGATGACCGGAAAGGAGCGGATCGTGTCGAAGACCAGCAGCAGCAGATTGTCCAGCCAGCGCGGACCGAAGGCGGCGATGAGGCCGAGCACAAGCCCTGCGCTGAGCGAGGCGCCCAACGAGACGAAGGCGACGAGCAGCGCGATCCTTCCGCCCATGACGACCCGCGAGAAGACATCGCGTCCCAACTGATCGGTGCCGAGAAGAAAATGCAAAGAGGGCGGCGCCAGCCGGGGCCCGACCATGATCTTGATCGGATCGTAAGGCACGATCCAGGTGGCGAAGACCGCAGTCACCACCATAAGCACGACCAGCACGGCGCCCATCATGCCGAGCGGAGACTTGCGCAATTGCCGCAGGAACATGGCGGCCGCGCCCGGCCCGCGGCGTTCATCGACCGCCTCGCGAATGAGTTGAACTTCGGACACGCTACAAATTCTCGCGGATTCTTGGATCGAGCGCCGCGTTGACGAGGTCGGCGAGCGTCGTGGAGATGACGAACAGAACGGTGGTGACGAGGACCGTGCCCATGACGATCGGATAGTTGCGCGAGTCCACCGCCTTGACGATCAGCGCGCCGATGCCGGGCCGGGCGAAGACCACCTCGACGAAAACCGCCGCCGAGAGCAGGTGCGCCATGCCGACGCCGATGATCGTCACTGTCGGCAGGATCGCGAGCGGCAGCGCGTAGCGCGCCACGATGCGCCGCTCCGAAAGGCCGAAGGAGCGCGCCATGCGAATGTGGTTCTCGCCAAGAATCTCCAGCATGGAGGCGCGCACGATGCGCGAGATGTAGCCCACCCAGCCGATACCGACGACGAAGGCTGGAAGGATGAGATGGACGAACCCGTCGCGGAAGCCTGAGCCGGCGCCGATGGCCGGCAGCCAGCGCAGGCCGACCGAGAAGATCAACAGCGCATAGATCGCCATGACGAAGGACGGGATGGCGATGGTTCCGACCGCGAATACACCCACGACCTTGTCGATCACGGAGTTGCGGCGCAGCGCCGAATAGCAGCCGAGCGGCACGCCGACGATAACGGCCCAGGCGATCGAAACCAGGATGAGTTCGATCGTGTAAGGCAATTGCTCGAAAACGATGGCCGCGACAGGGCGCTGGGTAAAGACATCGGTGCCGAGATTACCGTGCAGCAGCCCCCCGAAGAATGAGACGATCTGCACGGGCAGCGGCTTGTCGAGGCCCATTTCCTCGTGCAATTGCGCCTTCAGTTCCGGCGTCGCACGCGGTCCGAGCAGGACCGCGGCGGGATCGCCGGGAACGGCCTGGATCATCAGGAACAGCAGCGTGACGGCAACGACGACAATTGCCGCCGCCAGCACAATACGCTTGCCAAGATATAACCACATGTTTTGACTCAGCCTGTCCCAGCGACCGCGTCAGAGCGGTTCAGCGTTTGATAGAATCGCCGACCCGCTCTAACCCTTTGTTTTTTCGCAATTCCGGACGGAAAACCGCTACGCACTTTTCCTAGAATGCCCTAGGCCGATTTCGGCTCAAAGCCGAGATAGAGCGGCCGCCCGTCTGGGCGCGTCTCGGCCTCGAGTTGCGTCGTTCGGTACATGATCGGCGAGCCTTCATGGGTGAGGAACCGGTAGGAGCCGGAATCTTCCATGATGTCCTGCATCTCATAATACATCTCGGCCCGTTCCTGCGGGTCTTCGACGGTTACCGCCTTGGCGTTGAGCTCGTCGAAGCGCTCGCTGCGGAAGCGCTCCCAGTTCCACACACCGACCTGGTCGCGCACGAAAAAGGTGGTGGCGTAGTAGGGGTCCGGCACCATCGAGAAACGCTGCACGATCAGCTGCATGTCCTTCCAGCGTTCGCCTTCCGATTCCATGCCGATGGTCCAGAACGAACCGGAATCCTGAACATTGACCTCGACCGTGATGCCGATCTGCGACAGCTGCGCCTGGACCATTTCCGCGATCGTGGAGAAGGTGGTCACGTTAAGCGCGTCGATGGTGAGACTGAGTTCGGTGATGCCGGCCTTCTCAAGATACTGCTTCGCCTTTTCGAGATCGCCCTCCGGCGGTATCAGCGCTTTTTCCCGGTGTCCCACCAAGCCTGGAGCGATAAGGCCGGTCGCGACCTGGGCCTGGCCTGAATAGGCCGCGTCCATGATCTGCGGCACATTGATGGCCCATTGAATCGCCTTGCGGACATTAACGTCCTTCAGCTTCGGATGGTCCGAGTTCATGCCGATATAGACATAGTAGAGCGAAGGCTTTTCTTCGATCTTGGTGTTTTCGGGCGGGCTGTCCTTCAAAGTGGCCAGCGAATCGAGGCTGAAATCGGTGAAATCGATGTCGCCGGCCTGATAGGCGCGCTCGGCGGTCTTGATATCGCTCATCGGCAGGATATGAATTTCGTCGAAGCCCGGCCTGGGGCCTTTCCATTCGGGATTTCGGGTCAACAGGACGAGCTGGTTCGGCTTCCAGTCCGACAACACGTAGGGACCTGAATAGCAGGGCGGCTTCATGCCGAAATCGCCGCCGTCGGCAACTGCCTTCGTCACCGCTTTTTTCGAGACGATGTGGCCGCAACCATAGGGAAGAGTGATGTTCCAGAGCGGCACGAAAGGCGTCTTGAGCACGATCACGCCCGTATGGTCGTCCTCGATCTCGATGCGGTCGAGCGGACCCCAGTCGCCCTTGACCGGAGAATTGTGCTGGATGACGCGCTCGAACGAGAACTTCACGTCCTCGGCGGTCATTTCGCCAAATCCGCCAGTGAAATTGATGCCCTTCTTCAGGCGGAAGCGGATGTGCGTCGGATCGATCTGCTCGACGGATTCGGCGGCCTCGAGTTCCCAGCCCCACTCCGAACCCGGTTTATAGCGCGTAAGCTTGGTGTAGATGCAGTTCATGACGTCGACATTGTACGCGTTCTGGTAGAAGCCAGGATCGAGCTTGTCGATATCGGAATAGGCGCGGGCCTTGAGCACCTTGCCTTCGGCCGCCCATACGGCCTGCGACAAGGGCAGGCCGGAGGCGATGATCCCCGCGCCGAGGCCGGCGCCTGCCTGCAGGAAATGCCTGCGATTCAATTTCATTCCATTCACGGTTTCGTTCCCCTTTGAACTGAGCGGGTTTCCCGACGATTGCCGGGATCCCTCCTTTTTGGTGCCGCGCCGCCTGATGGGGCCGCGAGTTCGGACGGCGCATTCTTCAATTCACCCGGCAAGCCGGTCAATTTCGCTGCCGACGCAGATGTGAGCGAGATTAGCGTCAGTTCGCGAATGTCACAGCAGGCGGCGCTCTATCGCCTCGGTCCATTTCTGTTCGTGGACAAGCTCGTCGCCTTCCCATGCCTCGAGATGCGCCTCGACGTGGAAGTGCGATGGCGTCGCGGTCATGGTCGTTTCAGTCACCGAACGCATGCGCCAATCAGCGCGCGAAAACTCGAACTCCCATTTCGCCTCGGCCCTGGCCGACCCGAAATCGTCGCCGCGGAAGGAATAGCGTCCGCGGCCGAGCGAGGTGATGGTTAGGTCGTTGTCGACGATGCGATAGGTGCCGGCGCCTTCACCGATCTCAACGACAGTCGAAGCGTCTGCCAGATTCTCCGTGATCGCCCAATCCTTTTGCGGCTTCGAGATCGTCTCCACCCGTAAGGGCGACGCCCCTTCGGGTTCGGCAAAAGGTGCCGGTGCCGGATCTCCGGCGCCTCCGACGCGGACCGGAAGTTCAAGGCGGCAATCCGTCGGATGGACGGTGAGGGTGACCGGCTCGGGCGAAGGCCAAGCGATCGGGAAGTAATTTGTCGAGATGGCAAGGCGTATGCGGTGCCCCGCGCTGAAGCGCTGTGCTACGTGCTTGAAGGGGACAGAGGCGCGGTAGCGCCTTGCCGGTTCGAGCGGTTCGGGCCTCTCATGGCTATCGCGATGCGTCAGGTTCAAAAGGCCGTAGCTGACGCGCGTCGTCGCGCCATCGGGGGCGACATCCGAAAGACGGACGGCCACCATGGCGACGGGCCTGTCGCTTTCGAAGACAAGATCGAGCATTGCATCGCCGGCGATCTCAACATCGTGCGCCAGCTCTTGCGTCTCATAGACCAGACTGCCGGCATCGTCGCCGCGCTGGTCAGCCGGCTGGTCGCCGGGCACGGCATAGGAGCACCATTTGCCGCCGCGCAGGCCAACCGACAAGGGCGAGCGGACCGTCTGCGTTCCGGCCGCATCGTCTGCCCGGCGCAGGGACAGGCGCCCATTGCCGGAAAGGAAGAAGGACTGCCGCTCGATATTCGGCGATGGCCATGCCGGCTCCGTGACCCAGCGTCCGGCGCGCGTCTCGTAGGAAGTTTGCGGCGGGGCGCTATCCTGCATGAACAGGCGCAGCATCGGCTCGTCCATGATGCCGGTGTCACGGCCCTTCAGCCATTGATCCCACCAGCGGACGCATTCCTGCAGAAAGCCGATGGCAGGACCAGGCTTGCCGATATGGGGATAAGTGTGCGCCCATGGCCCGACCAGCCCCTTGCGCGGGCCCTGCAGCTTTTCCATCAGGCGGAAGACCGAGCGGCAATAACCATCGGCCCAGCCGCTGACGGCGTAGACCGGGCAGGTGATTGCGCCGAAATCCTCGCAGACCGAACCGTGTTTCCAGAACTTGTCGCGGTGCTGGTGCTCCAGCCAGTTCTTCAGCCATAGCCCGCTTTCCTTCAATCGACTGTGCCACAAAGCGCGCCAATTGTGCGGCTTGTTGCGTGGGTCGGGGGGCAGCGTGTTGCGCCCGAACATGATCGCCGCCCAGGAGAGATTGTCGATGAGCAGCGTGCCACCCATGTGGTGGACATCGTCGGCGTAGCGGTCGTCGGTCGAGGCGCAACTGATCACCGCCTTCAGCGCAGGCGGCCGCATGGCCGCGATCTGCAATCCGTTGAAGCCGCCCCAGGAGATGCCGATCATGCCGACGTTGCCGTCGCACCAGGGCTGGGAGGCCAGCCATTCGATGACCGAGCAGCCGTCGTCCAGCTCCTGCTGAAGGTACTCGTCGAGCATCAGCCCTTCGGAATCGCCGGTTCCGCGCAGGTCGACGCGCACCACTGCGTAGCCGTGGCCGGCCACGTAGGGGTGCATGACGACATCACGCGCGGCGGTCAGATCGTTCTTGCGATAGGGGATGTATTCCAGGATAGCCGGCACCGGCTTTTGTTCGGCACCCTCGGGGAGCCACATGCGCGCCGCAAGCCGGCAACCGTCCGGCATCGGAATCTCGAAATGGTCGACCGAGCGGATCGGATGGGGGAAGTTGGACACTGTGCGCATGACGAGGCCTCTGTTGGAGAGCGCCACCTTGGGCAAATCGGCGGTGCCGCACAATTTCGCGACCCTTCGCGACTTGACACTGTTCTGGCGTCAGTATGCATTAGGTCATGCAGACCGAACCGCTTCCCCAGAACCTCGCCTTCCTGTGCAGCTATTATCCGTCTATCGCCGCCGTGTGCCGGCGCCTGCAGATCAACCGCCAGCAGTTCAACAAATATCTGAGCGGCCAGACCTGGCCGTCCCGCCGCAACATGCGCAAGATCTGCGATTTCTTCGGCGTGAGCGAAGGCGAGCTTTTGATGGACCAGCAGCGCTTTGCCGAGATCGTCGGCCTGCGCCGCCGCCCGCTCGGCGTCCACGCGCCGTCGGACATGCTGGTGCATATGGAGCAGCTCTATCAGCGTTCCGGCGATCTCGGGCGCTATGTCGGCTACTATTTCCGCTATTTCTACTCGTTCGGCTATGCCGGCAAGATCATCAAATGCCTGGTCGTGATCTATGAAAAGGAAGGCCGCTATTTCTGGAAATGCATGGAAAGGCTCGTCCATTTCGGCAAATATGGCGTGAAGACCTCGAAATATTCGGCCGCCCTGCTGCTGCTCGGCGATCGCATATTCGCGCTCGAATCCGAAACCCTGCTCAAGACCAGCATCACCCAGGTGATCCTCTATCCGAGCTACCAGACGAGCGTCGCCTATCTGGTCGGCATCCAGACGGGCATGCCCCTTTTACGAGGGCGGAGACCAGCGGCCTCGGTCGTGCTTCTGGAATATCTCGGCCGCTCCGTCGACCAGCGCAAGGCGCTGCAGGCCTGCGGCCTATTCGACGAAACTGACCCCGCCATCGATGCCGGCATCCGCGCCATGATCACCAACCGCATCCCCACTGGGACATTCGTGCTCGAGACGGAAGAGGTGTAGACGTTCCTCCCCACGCGACCCGCATCAGCGTGGGCCTGTCCAACCCGTTCAGGTTGTCACCCATGTCTTAGGTACACTCTGTTACCTATGTCTCCGGGCCGTACAAGGTGAGAGGTGGTAGCGGGAGAGGGACTTGAACCCCCGACCCCAGGATTATGATTCCCGTGCTCTAACCAACTGAGCTACCCCGCCAGGGCGGCGAAAGGCCCGAAATCTGCCTTAAATCACAAGGCATTTCGAGGCGTTCGCCAAGGTCGCGCGGATATAAGGTTGGGAGGGTGAGCCTGTCAAGCTTCGAACCGCTCGGCAGGGGCGCTTATTCTCGCTGCCGAAAAGCTTTGCCGCGCCGATAATTGGTTGCAGCCGCCGGGGTTGAGTTCGAAGAGGCACGTCGCTATGTCTCGGCCACGAGTTTTTAGAGTTTGAGAACAGATGAAGCCGCGCATTGCAGTCCTCGGTTGCGGATACTGGGGCTCCAACCACATCCGCACCCTCAAGGCGCTCGGCGCGCTGCACGCGGTCTCCGACGCCAACCGTGCCCGCGCCGAAGGCTTTGCAAGCGAACAGGACTGCCTCGCGATCGAACCGGACCAGTTGTTCGTCCGCAATGACATCGACGCCATCGTCATGGCGCTGCCGCCGCAATTTCATGCCGAGATGGCGGTGCGCGCCACCGAAAGCGGCAAGGACGTGCTGGTGGAGAAGCCGATCGCGTTGACGGTTGCCGATGCCGAGCGCTCGGTGCAGGCGGCGAAAGACAAGGGCCGCGTCTTCATGGTCGGCCACGTCTTGCGCTTCCATCCCGCGTTCGAGACGCTGAAGGCGCTCATCGACAAGGGCGAGCTCGGCGAGGTCCGCTACATCCATTCGCACCGGCTCGGCCTCGGCAAATTCCACACCGAGAACGATGCGCTATGGGACCTGGCGCCGCATGACCTGTCGATGATCCTGGCCATCACCGGCACCGAACCGATCGAGGTGCGCGGCGAAGGGGCGGCGCTGCTCGACAATCTCAGCGACTTCGCGCATCTGCACATGCGCTTTCCCAACGGTTTGCGCAGCCATCTCTTCGCCTCGCGGCTGAACCCTTACCGCGAACGGCGGCTGACCGTGGTCGGCACCAAGGCGATGGCTGTCTTCGACGATGTCGAACCATGGGAGCGCAAGCTCGCCGTCTATCGCCACGCGGTCTGGCAGGACAGCGGCCAATGGGCGTTCACCACCAATGAGCCCTCCTATGTCGCGGTTGGCCAAGGCATGCCGCTGACGCGCGAACTCGAGCACTTCATCCATTGCATCGAAACGCGGGCCGAACCGCGCACCAGCGGCGAGGAGGCAATCCGGGTGCTGCGCATCCTGACCGCGGGTACGGTCACGCACACCAAATCCAATCCCTGAAGAAGATCGGGCCGCGTCGCGGCGGAGAGATCGTTGCCTACTCGGCGGGAACCTGCGCCGGTGACGCGGCAAGTCGGCTCAACATCGCCTCGGCCTCGGCGCCGCGCTCGGAGCGTTCGATGAAGCCGCCGCCGAACACGCGGGCCTCGTTGCCGTCGTCGGAATAGAGCACGCAAGCCTGTCCAGGCGCGATACCGGACTCGCCATCGGCCAATTCGACCGATGTGACGCCCGTCTCGTGACGCAGCATCGCCGGGCGTGGCGGCCTGGTCGAGCGAACCTTGGCGAACAGTTCCAGCCCGCCCGCGGGCATGTCGGCCAGGGCGCCGTCACCAAGCCAGTTCATGTTGCGCAGGTAGATCTTGTGCGTCTCCAGCGCCTCGCGCGGCCCGACCACGACACGGGCGCGCTCGGCGTCGAGATGGACGACATAGAGCGGCTCGCCGGAGGCCACGCCGATGCCGCGGCGCTGGCCGATGGTGTAGCGCAGAATGCCTTCATGGCGGCCGAGCACCCGGCCGTCGATATGGACGATGTCACCCGGATTGGCGGCCGTCGGCTTCAGCTTGGCAATGATGTCGGAATATTTGCCCTGGGGCACGAAGCAGATGTCCTGGCTGTCCTGCTTGGCGGCTACCGTCAGGCCCATCTCCTCGGCAATGGCGCGAACCTGCGGCTTCGGCAGGCCGCCGAGCGGAAAGCGCAGATAATCTATCTGCGCCTGCGTGGTGGCGAAGAGGAAATAGCTCTGGTCGCGATCGGCGTCGACCGGCCTATAGAGCGCGCGATGGGCGCCATTGGCGCCGGAGCGAATGTAGTGGCCCGTGGCCAGCGCGTCGGCGCCGAGATCCTTGGCGGTGGCCAGCAGATCAGCGAACTTCACCGTCTGGTTGCAGGAAACGCAAGGGATCGGCGTCTCGCCGGCGACATAGCTCTCAGCGAAGGGATCGATGACCGCCTTGCGGAAGCGCTCTTCGTAGTCGAGCACATAATGCGGAATGCCGAGCGTCTCGGAAACGCGGCGGGCGTCATCGATATCCTGCCCGGCACAGCAGGACCCGGCCCGGTGCGTCGCGGCGCCATGGTCGTAAAGCTGCAAGGTGACGCCGACGACATCATAGCCCTCGCGCTTCAAGAGACCCGCGACGACGGATGAATCAACGCCGCCCGACATGGCGACGACGATACGGGTGTTTTCGGGACGTCCGGGGAGATCGAGGCTGTTCATGGTTCTTTCGTTCTGCGCGGCGCTTGCATGCCAATGACGCGAATATAGGTCAAGCTTGGCGGCTGCGCCAGCTTGCGGGACCCATCGGCGGGCAACTGCCGGTCCGGTGACCGCGCAGATTTTTCGAGCGAATCCGGAACTTCCCGGCAGATATTTCAAATGTTTGCGAAAAGACTAACGCGGCGTTCATGATCATTACCTAGCTGTTAGGGTCTGCTTAGGCAATTTTTAAAGCTGTGGCGGTAACGTGGTGGGGATTGGGTCTTTGAGTTTTTTGTAGAGAGTACGATGACCGATCTGGTTAGACCGCGAGTCAAATATGTTATCGGGCCTGACGGCAGCCCTCTCACAATTGCCGATCTGCCGCCGACGAATACACGTCGCTGGGTTATCCGGCGCAAGGCGGAAGTGGTTGCAGCGGTGCGCGGCGGGCTTTTGAGCCTCGAGGAGGCATGCCAGCGCTACAAGCTGACCACCGAGGAGTTCCTGTCCTGGCAGGCCTCTATCGACGAATACGGCCTGGCCGGGCTGCGCACGACGCGCATCCAGCAATACCGGCACTGACGCTCAAGAATCTGCAAAAGGGCGCGAAGTTCGCGCCCCTTTGGTTTCTTGACAGCATTTGCGCGTTTCAGACCGTCAGCACCACCTTGCCGACCGGCTTGCTGGCGAGGAAAGCGTGCGCGGCGCCGGCCTGTTCTAGCGGGAAGGTCTTTGCCACATGCACGGTAAGCTTTCCCGCATCGACGAGCCTGCCAAGTTCCAGCAGGCCTTCGCGGTCGGGAACAACGGACATGCGTTCGACGCGGATGCTTCGCGCCTTGGCATCCGCCCTGGTCTTGTCGCTGATGTCGAGCAGTGACACCAGCACGCCGCCGTCCCTGAGCACCTTCAACGATTGATGGGCGTGCTCGCCGCCCACCGTCTCGAGCACCAGGTCGATGTCCTTCGCCTTGTCGGTAAAATCATCCTTGGTGTAGTCGATGACCTCGTCGGCGCCGAGCTTGTGGACGAAATCCAATTTTTCCGTGCTGGCGGTGGCGGCAACCCAGGCGCCGCCCGCCTTGGCGACCTGCACCGCCAGATGGCCGACGCCGCCGGCCCCGGCGTGGACCAGCACGCGCTGGCCGGCTTTTATCGCGCCATGACGCACGAGGCCTTGCCAGGCGGTGAGGCCGGCCAGCGGCAATGCGCCTGCCTGGACGTAATCGGCGTGCGCGGGCTTGCGCGCGATTTCATCGGCGGGCACCGCGGCCAGTTCGGCATAGGCTGCCGCCTGCTTTGGGAAGCGCGGCATGCCGAACACCGCGTCACCTGGATTCAGGCCGCTGACACCAGGCCCCAGCGCCTCGACGGTTCCCGAAAGGTCCCAGCCGAGGATGAAGGGTGGTTCGCCGAGCAGCGGGTAATAGCCGGCGCGCACGGCGCCATCGACCGGATTGATCCCGGCCGCCTTGATGCGGACCAGCACTTCGCCGGCGTTGGGCGAGGGCGCCGGGCGCTCGGCGATGACAAGGACATCGGGTCCGCCGACGGAATTCTGGATAATGGCACGCATAAGATTTCTCCTGATTGACCGGTCCCACTATCATTTGGAGAGTAATAGTCTCTTGTCCAGTATATACCTTTTTGATATATAGGCACCGTATGGATAGTGATCTCGACTCCCCCTACGGCTATGATGCGTTCCGGCGGACCTGTCCCTCGCACACGGTGCTGGAGACGCTGGCCAGCAAGTGGGTTTACCTGGTTGTTTGTGCGCTGCGCCAAGGCCGGCAGCGCAATGGCGAGCTTGCCCGCAAGCTCGAAGGCATTACGCCGAAGATGTTGACGCAGACGTTGCGCGTGCTCGAGCGCGACGGCCTGGTGCGGCGCGAGGTGTTCGCGGTCGTCCCGCCTCGGGTCGAATATGAATTGACCGAACTTGGCCAGAATCTGGCGGGATTGCTCAACCAGATCAGATCCTGGTCGGAACAACACGTTCCCGACATCAAGGAGGCCCGGGCGCGGGCTGCGGCCGTGAATGAAGGGGAGTGGGCCGCTTAGCGCTCGCCCAATGCGTTGCGCGCCCGCTTGGACGTGCTCAAAGACGCGGATATCGGGCGGTTCAGCCGATCATCGCGCTACGACCGCCAGTTTCGGCCTCGCGAATCTTGGTGTCGCGCGATTCGAGCATTTCCGCCTTGGAAAGCTCCGCTTCAGCTTCGCCGAGTAATGATTCGGCGGCGCTTCGCTGCTGGGCGAGGTCGCCTTGCGAATTTCTGAGGTTGTCGCGGCGCAAACGGGCCGCCTTGGCGAAGGTCGGATAGGCGAAATGATTGATGTCGGTGATACCGGCCTTCTTTTCCTCGGCGCTGATCTGAAGCTCCAGCTCGGCGGCCATGCGTTCGAATTCGGCGATCATCATGTCGAGCTGCAGCAGCTGCCGCCGCTTCTCATTCACCTGAAACTGTTTCAGCCGAACGAGGTTTTCACGTGACTTCATGATTCGGTACTCCCGGAAACGCACACCTGCACATATCGTCCAAACCACTTGGAAAGGCCCAAGCGCTGCCCGTGTCCACCGGCTTTCCCCGCACTATGGGAAACAAAACCCTAAAGTTTTTTGCCGACGGTAACCATTCGTTTACGGGCATTGTTAATCATACGGGTCAGGACTTAAGGCCGGGTAAAAATCCGGCTGGCGACATGGAAGCGATGTCGATGAGTCCCTGGAGTCACTTAGTCCAGGTTTTTAATGTATTGCATTAGCGGTTTGGTCCTGTGATTCGGTATTAAATTCAAGAGGGTGTAGAAAGTGGTTAAAAAATCTGGTACCGTCATCGACGCGGAATTAGGTTTTGTTAACCATTCCATGGCAGCCTCTGCACCAGGCAATCACTGCTCCGGTCCCGGTTGGGTCGCAAGATGGTCCGGCAGCAGAAAAGGGGAATGAAATGCGTGTTCTGCTGATAGAAGATGACAGTGCAACCGCACAAAGCATCGAGCTGATGCTGAAATCGGAAAGCTTCAACGTCTATACGACCGACCTCGGCGAAGAGGGTGTCGATCTGGGCAAGCTCTACGACTACGACATCATCCTTCTCGACCTCAACCTACCCGATATGTCCGGCTATGAGGTCTTGAGAACGCTTCGTCTCTCCAAGGTGAAGACGCCGATCCTCATCCTTTCCGGCATGGCCGGCATCGAGGACAAGGTGCGCGGCCTCGGCTTCGGCGCAGACGATTACATGACCAAGCCTTTCCACAAGGACGAGCTGGTGGCGCGCATCCATGCCATCGTGCGCCGTTCGAAGGGACATGCCCAATCGGTCATCACCACCGGCGACCTGGTGGTCAATCTCGATGCCAAGACCGTCGAAGTCGGCGGCCAGCGCGTGCACCTTACCGGCAAGGAATACCAGATGCTGGAGCTGCTCTCGCTGCGCAAGGGCACCACGCTCACCAAGGAAATGTTCCTCAACCACCTCTATGGCGGCATGGACGAGCCGGAACTGAAGATCATCGACGTCTTCATCTGCAAGCTGCGCAAGAAGCTCGATGCGGCGTCCGGCGGCCAGAATTACATCGAGACGGTCTGGGGCCGCGGCTATGTGCTGCGCGAACCGGAAGACATCCGCGTCAGCGCCTGAGCGACGGCCGCCCGATCGAAATTCCAAACAAAAACCCGGCCTCAGCCGGGTTTTTTGCGTCATAGACCGGTGGTAACCGCGATCCGACGGATCAGGCAGCGATCTTCAGTGTGCGAAAGCGCTCGAGTAGCTGCGGGCGGTTGAACGGCTTCAACAGATAGCCTTGGGCGCCGGCGCGTTTGGCTCGCATGATCGAGGCGATGTCCAGTTCGACCAGCGAGATCAGGATCTGTGGCTTGGTCGGGCTTTCCATGGCGCGCACGCGCCGGATCAGGTCGACCGCCTGTACATCCGGCAGTGCACCGTCGACGACGATGATATCAGGCATATCGGCGGCGCACATCTCCAGCGCGTCAAGCCCGCTGGCGGCTTCGATGACCATCATGTCGGAACCGCCCAGGATGCGCTTCGCAACTTTCCTGATGACGCTAGAATCGTCGACGAACATGCAGCGTTTCATTTCCGGGTCCTCTTTGCCTTGTGGCAATCCGGTCGCGTCGGGGTATCTGCCGCACAGCATAGGCCGATCTGGTAAAGAAGCCGAAAAGCCATTAGGTAAAATTTTTGCAAAGATGCCAATTTGCAAGCTTTTCCTTGCAGATGCTTTGGCCCGCGCTGTCAGGCGAAGTTCATCTTTCGCCCACAGGTCCGTTCAACCAATATTACAGCGCTGAAATACTTTGCTGCTGGTTTGCGCGGATCTCAGGCCGCCGAAAGCACGATCTCTTCCGCGGTCGCATGGATCGATATCGTCATGTTGGCCTCCCGCGCCAGAAGCAGCGTATAGTAAGGCTGCACCGAATGCGCGTCGATCGGTTCTTCCGGCTTGTGGCCGGAATGCAGTTCGAGGAATTTCGGCGGCACCCGCAACATGGGGCCGCTCGCCGAAAGCGCGAAGCGAGGCTCGGTCTCGAGATTCTCCAGCGTCACCGAAAGCTTGCCGCCGCGTGGAATGGCGGCGTTGGCGACCAGGATCAGGTTGAGCAGCAGCTTGACCTTGTTCTTGGGCAACAGTGCACGGGTTCCATTCCAGATGAGTTCCGGCTTCTCGTTCTTGAGGAAGGCGATAGCGACGGCTTCGGCATCGCCGGTGTCGATCAGCATGCCGGCGGAACCCGCCGCGCCGAAGGCGATGCGGGCGAACTGCAGGCGCGCCGAGGCGTTGCGGGCGCTCTGGCGGATCAGCTTCATGGCGTCCTCGTCGGCGCCGCCTTCATCGAGCAGTTCAAGCCCGTTGTTGATCGCGCCAACAGGCGAGATGATGTCGTGGCAGACCCGGCTGCACAAAAGTGCCGCCAGATCGGGTGCGGAAAGGGTGAAAAGATCGGACATCGGCGAAAATCCCTGCAAAAATCCCATAAATCATGGCCGCGCGATCGATCGACGCCTGCCCACGCGAATCACGCTCTCTTCCCGAGCTTTCTGAATACACAGCGCCCGTGCGTGCAGCAACAAACCCAAAATCGCCGTTGGGGCCTATGGCGCGTTCACGCAGGCTGCTTGCCTGTATGTACGACCCCAACAGCCTTCGAACCGCCATCTTCATGTGCGAGTTTAATGGTTGAAAAAGGATTACGGCATAGTTTGCCCCTAACAGCCATCCTTAACGGCCGCCTAAAGAGCCGTACGGGGTGCGAGGCGTCGGCGAAAGTGCTCCCTGACGGAGATTGGAAGCATGTTTTCCCGATTCTACGGCCGGAGTTTTCTCCGTGTCCTCTCAATGGCGATCACGCTCCTGGGCGTTCTCGTCTTCTCGACATCGGCCCTGCGGGCCCAGGAGTACACCGCTCAGGAGATTGTCGATTCCGGTCACAAGTTCTTCGGCGCGACATCGGGCGGCCTTGCCACAGTCGTGGAGAAGATTTTTGCTTCCTATGGCTTGCCCAATGGCTATCTGCTTGGCGAGGAGGGATCCGGCGCGCTGATCGGCGGCCTGACCTATGGCGAAGGTACGCTCTACACCAAGAATGCCGGCGACCACAAAGTGTTCTGGCAAGGCCCGTCGCTGGGCTGGGATTTCGGCGGCGAGGGATCGCGGGTGATGATGCTCGTCTATAATCTCGATGACGTCGGCAATCTCTACAACCGCTATGGCGGCGTCGCCGGCTCGGCCTATGTGGTGGCGGGCGTCGGATTCAACGTGCTGAAGAACAACAATGTGCTGCTGGTGCCGATCCGCACTGGCGTCGGCGCCCGGCTCGGCGTCAATCTCGGCTACCTGAAGCTTACCGAACGGGCGACGTGGAATCCGTTCTGACCCGAGGTCACGACCGGAATGTGTATACGCTTTCGATGAGAATCCAGATCCGATGACCCATATGCGCCGCGGCGAGCCCTTGCCGCAGCGCCGGATTTCCGTCATGCCAACAGAGTAACGGTCAAAAGTCGCGACGGCTTTTGATCCTCGTATTGTTGCATGTCGGCGCGCGATAACGGATAGTCACTTGGTTCAGTCGGTCCTGTTCTTTGCTCTCGGCTTTCTCTGCGCCGGCTTTCTGGCGCTGATGGTGGCTCCGGCCATCTGGCGGCGGGCGGTCGCCCTGACGCGCAAACGCATCGAAGCCTCGATCCCGCTGACGCAAGCCGAAATCGGGGCCGACAAGGACGGGATCCGGGCGGAGTTCGCCATGGCGACGCGCCGCCTCGAGATGAACGTCAAGGCGCTGCGCGAGAAATCGACCGAGCAGCTCATCGAGATCAATCGCGGCCGCGAGGCCCTGAAGGGGCTGGCGCTGGAGCGCATGGACAAGAACCAGGTGCTCGATGAACTGGCCGCCAAGAACGCGGCGCTGCACCAGCGCGAGGATGAACTGCACCGGCTATCCGAGCGGCTCAAGGAGACCGAACGCAAACTGGAGAAGCGCGCGCTTGAGCTTGAGAAGCTGGAACGCATGTATGACGACGCCAGCTTCTCCTCCAGCAGCCGCCAGATCGAACTTGTGGCGCGCGAATCCGAGTTGCAGAAGCTCGCCAGCGATATCGCGCTGCTGCGCGGCCAGCGCAAGGAGGCGGACAGGCGCAACCAGGAGATCGCGGCCGAAAGCAAGGCCGCGCGTGAGGCGCTGAAGGCCGAGAGGAAAAAAACCGCCGAACTGGACAAGAAAGTCGAACGGTTGCTCGCCGCGCTTGCCGACCGAGAGGAGAAGCTCGAACGCCGCGAGAAAGATCTGGCGCGGCAGCGCGAAAAAGCGAAGGCTGGGGACGGCGCCTCGGCCTTGCGGTTGATCGGCGGGCAGGTACAGGCGGACAGGCGCGACGACGTCGAAACGGCGATCGCCAGGCTCGACGCCGACCGTGAGCGGCTGGAGGCCAGACTGACGGCACTGGCACGCGAGAACAAGCGGCTGAAGGCGGATCTGTCCGCCGCCGAGGCCGCCAGCCCGCAGGGCGATACACGCCACGCAAGTTCCATGTTGCGCGAACAGATGAATGACCTGGCGGCGGAAGTCGTCAACTTGACAGCCAAGCTCGAAGGGCCGGGGTCGCCGATCGCCAAGGCGCTGGAGGCGCAGCAGGATGCGCGTCCGAACAGCGGCGGCCGCAGCCTTGCCGACCGCGTGCGGGCGTTACAGAAGGCGGTTGCGGCAGATTGAATTCAGGCACCGCCGGCGCAGAAATGATGCAGGGCGATGGCGGATGCGGCCGCGACGTTCAGGCTGTCGAAGCCTTCCGACATGTTGATCCGAACAGTATTGAGACGGGCGAGCAGGCTTTCGGGCAGGCCTTGGCCCTCAGTCCCGAGGTAGAGTGCCAGGCGTTCGGCCGGTTTTGCATCGCGTATGTCTGATGTCCCGCGCGGCGACAGCGCAAATTGGGTAAAGCCACGCCGGTCGAGCGTCGCGGCGAACCGCGCGGTGTCGCTGAACGAGGCGAACGGGACCTTCAAGGCCGCGCCGACCGAAACGCGGATCGCCTTGCGATAGAGCGGATCGCAGCAGGTCGCATCCAAAAGGATCGCGTTGGCGCCGAACGCGGCGGCGTTGCGGAAAATCGAGCCCATGTTGTCATGGTTGGCGATGCCGACGAGCACCACGATCAATGCTCGGGCAGGCAAGCCGTCCAGCAGGGCCTCGGCCAGCTGGGGCGTCTCCTTGCGACCAATGGCAAGGATGCCGCGATGCATGTGAAACCCGGCAATGGCATCCATCACAGCTCCGGCGGCGACATAGACCGGCAGGTCAGGAGACGCCTTGTGCAGGATTTCTTCGAGGCCGGCCAAGCGGTTCTCCAGAACCAGCACCGATTCGGCGCGGAAGCGCGCGGCCGACAGTAGCATGTCGAGCACGACCTTGCCCTCGGCAATGAAGCGGCCCTGTCGACCGGCGAGGTCACGCTCGCGGATGTCGAGATAGGCGGCGACGCGCGGATCCCGCGGATCGTCGATGTGGACAAGGGTCATCTGAGCCTCGGCTGACAATCGGAATCGGTTGCCAAGAACATGATGCGCGGATGCAGTGTCAAAGTGTATTTGCGCGCCCAGGATGGACGCACATTGCCGAAGGCCGCTGGTGGCGTAAACGTTTACGCGACCAGCCGTTCAAGTTCCGGCGCGGCGCAGCCTTTGTGCCATCTGGGACAGATCATCCTTGCCGCTGCCGAAAATGCCGTCGAGCGTGGCAAGCAGTTCGCGCACGGCGTCGGATTTGCAGGAATAGTAGATCATCTGGCGGTCGCGGCGGGTGTCCACAAGGTCCAGCGCCCGCAACTTTGCCAAATGCTGCGACAGGGCGGACTGGCTGAGCATCACCTTCTCGGCGATGGCTCCGACCGACATTTCACCGTCGATCAGATAACTCATGATCAAAAGCCGTTTTTCATTGCCCATCAGCATCAGAAATTCGGCCGCCGATCCGGCGTTGGCGATTAGCTTTGTCGAGATCATCGATCCCCCATGCTCTTTGCTCATCGAGGCACCATGGGGGCAATGGTGCCTGAATCCATAAACTCAGTTGTGAATGGTCGCCAACGAGTCAGCGCCACAGCCAAAGGGTAGAACATTTCATTCAAATCTCAAGCGTTGCTTTTGATCAAACGTAATTTAAGTGCGGTTATTTGGCGACGTTGCCGCCCGGCCGCTCTTGGCCATGTCGACCAAGACGTGCCTCAACTCATGCGCTGTGACCAAGGGCTGCGGAAAGAAGACCCTGCCGGCATCGTCGCCAGAGGCCAGATCCATGCCGTCGGCATCGAACCCGGCGATGACCCAGCCGTCGCCGGATGCCCGGGCAAAATGATGCGCGTAGAGGGCGACGGCGTCGAGATGGTCCGCATTCATGTGGTCGATCGCGGATTGCTCGCTGGCCGCCAGTTCCTCGACGATCGGCCCGTCGGTGATGAGATCGGTGCGATCAAGCAGGTAGGCCTTGCCGAAGCCGCCGTTCAGGCTGGCGCGCTGCGGTTCGAGACGAAAGATCGAAAAGTCGCCGAGGCCGGCATAGAGGCTGGCCTTCGGATTGTGGTTGAGATAGCGGCGTTCGGCGCGTGCATGCGCGTCCGATCCGCGCTCGATCCGCGCTGCCCGGCAGATCAGCGTCAACCGGGGATGCGCGAGCGGGTCGCCCTTGCCCGGCTCGCCGAGCAGCAGCGAACAGCGCGGGTCCGCAAGTATGGCGGGCGTATGGGCCGAAAGCTGCGACACCAGGATCAGCGGCGTGCCGTCGATGTCGGTGGCGACGCCGACCCGACTCGCCAGCGGCGAACCCGTTTGCGGCTCCAACACCGCCAAGGCGCCGAAGCGGGCGCGGCGCATGAGTGTCTTGGCCTGCCGGATCGCCTCGGCGTCGGTCTCGCGGATCACGTCCTTCGTTCGATCGGCCAAAATGCTCGCCCTGCTAAGTTGATTTGGCTATTCCACTTATCAGACGATGGCGCCAGGCTGGCAAGTGCTACTTCGGAGCCATGCGAATGGCGCCATCGAGACGAATGGTCTCGCCGTTGAGCATCTGGTTCTCGATGATGTGCAAGGCAAGGGCCGCATATTCCGACGGCTCGCCGAGGCGCGAGGGGAAGGGCACCGCGGCGCCCAGCGAATCCTGCACCTCCTGCGGCATGCCGGCCATCATCGGCGTCCTGAATATGCCGGGTGCGATGGTGCAGACCCGGATGCCGGAACGGGCAAGATCGCGCGCCACCGGCAGCGTCATGCCGACGACCCCGCCCTTTGATGCCGAATACGCGGCCTGGCCGATCTGGCCGTCATAGGCGGCGACGGATGCGGTGTTGACGACGACGCCGCGCTCGCCGCCCTGCAGCGGGTCGAGCTTTGCGGCGCCGTCGGCGACGAGGCGGATCATGTTGAAAGTGCCGATCAGATTGACTTCGATCACCTTGCGGTACTGATCGAGCGGATGGGGACCATCCTTGCCGATCGTCTTCACGCCGATGGCAATGCCGGCGCAATTGACCAGGATGCGCGGTTCGCCCAGCTTGGCCGCGACCTCGGCAAGCGCGGCAACACCGCTGTCGGCGCTGCCGACATCGCATTGGACGGCGATGCCGCCGATCTCGGCCGCCACCTTGGCCGCCCGATCGACGCCGACATCCAAGATGGCGACGCGGGCGCCCCTGGCGGCCAGCGCGCGCGCCGTCGCCTCGCCAAGGCCGGAGCCGCCGCCGGTAACAACCGCGACCTCGCCGTTTGGATTCATGGCGTCATCCTTTCACATGAGAGTCAGGCGTGGATCAGGCGCGCAATCGGCGCGAATGGTCAAGCCATCGCGGCAAAGTGCTCGGCGACCCTGGCCTGGTCGGCATGGCAGACCTCGCCCGTGAGCCTTGCAACCGCGCCCGGCATGATCTCGTGCGACAGCAGCCTGTCGAGATCGACGGGGCGTGGCATCGATATCTGGCCGCGCGGGATACGCTTGAAGCCGAGCGGTCCATAATAGGGCTCGTCGCCGACCAGCATGACGGCGGGCGCTCGGGCCTTGGCGGCCGCTTCCAGCGCGATCGCCACCAGCCGGCGGCCGATGCCGAGATTCTTGAAGGCTGGCCGCACCGCGAGCGGCCCGAGCATCAGCGCGCGTCCGGCGCCTGCGGCGATGCGGGTCATGCGAACTGATGCGACCACGAGATCGCCGTCCATGGCGACGAAGGACAGCGCGCGTTCATGCCCGCCGGCCTCGCGGATCTTGTAGGCGGCCAGCACAAAACGGCCGGGCCCGAAGGCTTCGTCATTGATGGCTTCGATCTGAGGGTCGTGCGCCGGAGTTTCCGGCAGGTATTCTACGTCGGCAAGGCTCATGGTCTTTGCGTTCCGGTACAGGAGGAAAGGTTTGCTGCAAACGGCAGCATTCGCCAATCAGCGCTTTATCAAGCGTGGGCGCCCTTTCGTCGTCGGTCGAACCGGATCAAAGCAAAATCGAACATGCGGAGTGTCCGCTAGCATCAATTTCCCGCCGCTGCAATCGGCGGTTTTGCAGGTAGAGAGCAACGGGCGCCGCGACGTGCTTGACGATCTGTTCAGCGCCCGGCGATTCCATGCAACGACTTGGAGCCCTACATGAAATCCTAGACAGGAAAGGACAAGCGATGGGATTGCTGGTCGAAGGCAAATGGCAGGACCGCTGGTACGACACCAAAGGCAGCGGCGGCAAATTCGTGCGGGCGCAGTCGCAATGGCGCGACTGGATCACTCGTGACGGGGCGCCTGCCGAAGGCCGCGGCCGCGGCCGCGGCTTCAAGGCGGAGCCCGGTCGCTATCACCTCTATGTCTCGCTTGCCTGTCCCTGGGCGCACCGAACGCTGATCTTCCGGGCGCTGAAGAAGCTTGAAGGCATCATCTCCGTGTCGGTCGTCCATCATTTCATGGGCGCCGATGGCTGGGCGTTCCTGGCGCAGGACGGAGCCACAGGTGACACGCTCTATGGCCTGGACTTCCTGCACCAGATCTACACCAGGGCCGACCCTAACTATTCCGGCCGGGTCACGGTGCCGGTGCTGTGGGATAAAAGGGATGAGACCATCGTCTCCAACGAATCCTCCGAAATCATCCGGATGCTGAATTCAGTTTTCGACGCTTGGGGTGACGCCAACCTCGACTTCTATCCGCAGGCGCTACGCGGCGAGATCGACGCGGTCAATGCACTGGTCTATCCTGCCATCAACAACGGCGTCTATCGCGCTGGCTTCGCCACCACGCAGGCCGCCTACGAGCAAGCGTTCGGGGAGTTGTTCGCCGCGCTCGACACGCTGGAGCATCGGCTGTCGAATCAGCGCTATCTCGTCGGCGAGCGGATCACCGAAGCCGACTGGCGGCTGTTCACCACGCTGGTGCGCTTCGACCCGGTCTATGTCGGCCATTTCAAATGCAATCGGCGCCGCATCGCCGACTATCCCAACCTGTCGAACTATCTGCGCGATCTTTACCAGGTGCCTGGCATAGCCGGCACGGTGAACCTCAATCATATCAAGTCGCACTATTACGGCAGCCACGAAACGATCAACCCGACGCGTATAGTGCCTGTGGGGCCGGAAATTGACTACGGCGCGGGGCATGACAGGGCACGGTTCGCCAAGGCGGCTGCCTGAACTACCAATAGGGTGATGGCGGCTTCCCGCCAAAAACCTCGGCGATGCGCCGCAGCGTTGCCGGGGTCGTACCCTGGGGCAAACGGTCGAGCGGAAAGAAACCGGCCTCGGCGATCTCGCGGTCCGGCAGTTTCGGGGCCGCCTGGCTGAATTTTTCGATCAGGTACAGGCCGACATGGTCGCGGCGGCTGGCGCGGCGGTTGAAATGCATCGAGCGCAGCACCGGCGGAGCGGTCAGCGTGATATTGCCCTCTTCCGCCAGTTCGCGCGCCAGCGCTTCGGCCATCGTCTCGCCGATCTCGACTCCGCCACCGGGAAGCTGCCAGCCCGGCACATAGGTGTGGCGGATGAGGAAGAGGGAGTTGGAGGCCGTTTCGTGGATGAGCCCGCGCACGCCAAGCGTCATTGGCCGCCGCAGCACGAAGTAGAGATGGAACAGCCTGGCTCGCAGCCCCGGCCAGCCGGTCTGGCGCAAAGTGCTCTCGGGATCGGTCGTCATCAGTCGCGAAACCGTGGGTGGAAAGCCGCGTGCGCGTCGCCTATGAAGGAGAAATGTTCAGGCTCGCACATATTTCCGATATCCATTTGGGGCCACTCCCTGAAGTAACCTATCGCGATCTCGCCTCCAAGCGGGTGCTGGGCTACGTCAACTGGCAGCGCAACCGTCGCCGGCACATGCACGATGCGGTGATCGACACCATCGTGGCCGATATCAAGGCCAGCGCGCCCGATCACCTCGCGGTCACCGGGGACCTCGTCAACCTGGCACTCGACGGCGAGATCGAGATGGCCAAGCACTGGCTGGAGACGCTCGGCTCGCCGCATGACGTGTCGGTGGTGCCGGGAAATCACGATGCCTATGTGCCTGGCGCCTTCGACAAGGTGTGCCGGTCCTGGGCGGCATGGATGACGGGCGACGGCGTCAACAGTCCGGTCGATCGCAATTCGTTTCCCTATCTGCGCGTGCGCGGCAATGTCGCGTTGATCGGCATCACCACGGCGCGTGCCACGGCACCCTTCATGGCCAACGGCTTCTTCATGGAAGGCCAGGCCGAGCGGCTGCGCAAAATACTCGATGCGACGGCGAAGCAAGGATTGTTCCGTGCGATCATGATCCATCATCCGCCGGTGCGGGGCGCCGTCCCGCAGCACAAGCGGCTGTTCGGCATCGCCCGCTTCCACAAAATCATTCGCCGGCACGGTGCCGAGCTCGTCCTGCATGGCCATTCACATCTGCCGTCGCTGTTTCAGATCGGCCCGCGCGACGCCAAGGTCCCGGTGGTTGGCGTCGCCGCGGCCGGCCAGGCTCCCGGCGGCAAGCCTCCGGCGGCGCAGTACAATCTGTTCGACATAGACGGTGAAAAAGGCGATTGGCGCATCCGCCTGACGCGGCGCGGCTTGACGGGGCCGGCGATACCACCTTCGGATCTGCAGACGCTCGAGCTCGGGGCGCAACCGGCTATGGCCGCAAGCTGAGCCCCAGCGCCACGATACGGTCCCAGAACAGCACGATCGAAACCGCCAGTCCCACCAGCGCGCCTGCGGCGATCAGGCCAAGGCCGGACAGGACGGCCGACCAGCCCTTGCTGCGCGGTGGCGATCGCAAAGGCGGCTCGGCTTCCGGCACCACGTGCCGCTTCATCCCGGGAACGGCAGCCTCGACGCCACCCTCCATCATTCTCTGACGTTCGACGATCCGCTCGGCGACATAGCGCGTCACGGAATCGGCAACCGGCTTCATCTCGCTCGATTCGGCCAGCACCACACGGCCGATGCGGGTGTCCTTCAGGAAACGGTAGGTGCGGCGGTCGCGCCCCATGGCGACATGGCTGACGGCGTCGATCCACAGGCGCGGCTGCAGACCGGACGAGACGACGAAGTCGAAACTGTCCATGTCGGCGGGAACGTCGGCAAAAACGGGCGCGAGTTCGGTGGCAAGAAGGTCGAGCCGCATGCGATGCGCCTCGCGCATGTCGACGACGACGTCGTCGCGATCGGCAAAGGCATTCTTTACATCGCGAATGGCATCGGACAATTTTCTCGACGGGTCGATGATCTTTTCGCCTGCATCCTTCATGGGCGTGGCCTCGCGGGTTTGGTTAACATGGAGTTAACACAGCCGCCGGCAAAATGCACTGGCGAGATCAATGCATCAAGGGTCGCCGTTGGCGGCGCAGACGGAAGAAGTCAGCTGGCCGCGGCGGACAGTTTCACCCGTTGCGGCCCGACGCGGCGATTGCTGTTGCGGCGAATGATCTCGGCGATCAGGTCGGGCGCTTCCTCGGCCAGCATATGGCCGGCCTCCAGCACATGGTGCACATGGAAGCGCTCCGGCGGGTCATCCACTTGGGTAAAGGGTAGAACGGCGTCATCCGATCCCCACGCCACCATCACCGGCATGTTCAGCGCATCGAGCCGCTCGCGCGGGATGACGCCCTGTCGATCGCTCCTGGTCATGGCGGCCGCGATCTCGACGAGCTTTTCGGTTTGTCCGGGGCGGCCGCGCATTTCGCACAGCAATTCGGCCATGCGACGCGAGGGCGCGGCTCGAGGGCCGGACATTTCGGCGAGGCAGGCCTGGAC
This sequence comes from Mesorhizobium sp. BR1-1-6, assembly GCF_020165355.1. Classification (NCBI taxonomy): domain Bacteria; kingdom Pseudomonadati; phylum Pseudomonadota; class Alphaproteobacteria; order Hyphomicrobiales; family Phyllobacteriaceae; genus Mesorhizobium; species Mesorhizobium sp. BR1-1-6. Next base: position 231,918 of record NZ_JAIUHZ010000002.1, read on the forward strand.
TTCGGCCAGGTCCTGCGCGCGGGCAAAGCGGCGCAACAACGGTCCATTGATTTCGGGGCCAAAACCGCCCGGCGCCAGGAGCGTCAGCGAGGCGACTTTTGCCGGCTCCGCCAACGCCATCAGCGCTGCAACCGCGCCGCCCATCGAATGGCCGACGAGGTGGACGCGCTTGATCGCGCGTGCGGAGAGGTCGGCAAGGATGGCGTTTGCCGCGACCTTGGCCGGTCCGGCCGACGGAAAGTCGAGCGACAGGCCGTGTCCCGGCAGATCATAGGCCAATGTGCGTACGGAAGGCGGCAGCAAGGAGATCACCTCGCGCCAGACATCGTGGCTGCCGCCAAAACCATGCAGCAGGACGATGGTCTTCGAACCCACACCCCGTTCGTCGGCATAAAGTGATGAAGTCATGAAAGATTGAGGCTTTATTCGAGAAGGCGCGATGGAAATGTGGCTGAATTGCTCCTAGTCCAGAGCATTCGCCAGTAAAATTTTCGCGATTAGGCGATTGGCCGAACAGCGAGCCGGCTGCTGGTGGATGCCGCTCCCAAAAGCGACCTCGATTTGGGCGAACGACACGCACGAGCAAAAAGACCTAAGGCGTGTCGCATGAATCCGTTTCGACGCGAAACGCTTTTGGGCCTTTCATTATTCGATGGACTCGCTGTCCGCTTGAAGTCCTCATTTTCACGCAACTCCGGAAGGGAACCCGGCACTAGCTGCCCTGGAATGGCTCACATCTAGCTCGCGTTGAAGAGCCCGGCGGCACGCAAGGCGTCGACCAGCCGCTCGGTCAGATCGGCGGGATATTTTCTGTCGATGAAGGTTGCGCGCGGATTGGCGGCGAATTTCGGAAATTCGGTTATCAGCTCATCAAGCAGCCTGCGTGCCTGGTTGTCCCGACCGGCGATCTTGGCGCCGATCAGACGGGCGGCGAGATAGTGCGATTTCGCCGCAGTGGTTCTCAGAGCGCTGCTGGCTATCGCTGCCTTGCTGGTATCGCCCAGCATTAATTCTCCGGCGAAAAGCCCAAAGTCCCACCAGGTCGGGTGGCCGCTCGAGGCATCCACGGCATGCGCCAGAAGAGGTGTTCCTTCGGCGTACCGGCCGGCGAAAACCAGCCCGTAGCCATAGGCGGCGGCCATGGCGAGATCGTAGGGGTTAAGATCATGGGCCTTGCGCATCCATCGCAGGGCCTCGTCGGCATTGCCGAGGCGCGAATTGATGTAGCCGTAGGAGCGATGTGCGTACGGGCTGGTCGGCCCCATCTGCACGGCGCGATGGGCAAACGTCATCGCCTTCTCGATCGTTGCGTCCGGCGGGTAGGCGTAGTGGTCGGTCACGGCCTCCAAATGCAATGAGGCGAGTTCCGAATAAACCAGTGACGATTTCGCGCCACTGTTGGCAAGGGCTTCGAGGCAACGATAGGCGGTCTCGTGAGTCCTGGCGTTCTGGTCGAGATAGTATTTGTCGTTGAGCAGCAGGCACTGCGTCAGGCCGGTCTCCGCGCCGGACTGCTCGATGTAATTGTAGATGGTGCCAGAAGCGGGAAGTGCCGCACTGAGAATGCCGGATATGCGATCCTCGACTACGGTTGGTGCGCTGTCGGCGGCGGTCAGGTTGCGCGACAACAGCACCCGTCCGGACGCCAAGCTTTGCAGTTCGATGGTAACGTCGCCCGCGTCTGGTCCAGGCAGGATATCGAAAATGAAACTCGTCGCATCGGCGACCGGATCGGCTTTGTTGACGGTGTTGCGACCGATGAAGTCGATCGTGTCAAAGCCGCTCAGGCCGGCACGCAGCGATGCGGCGACGCGACTGGCATTGGGAGTGTTGGCCCTGAGGGCGATGTAGACGAGCGGCAGCGCTTCGACCATGGGCGACGGCGTGATGCTGCCGGTTTCGCCGGCGGTCTCGAACGTTGCCGGGATGTCGCCTCCCGCCAGCAAGGCACCGCCGCCCTGGCGCAGGATCAGAACGCCCAACATGGCGATAACCACGGCGATCGCGATCCAGAAGAACCTGAGATGGCGCGTCACCGAGAGGCCCGCCGCAGGAACCTGGCCGAGCAAGGCCGCCATGGGTGCGGCATCATCGGCGGCACCGGACTGTTCGGGCAGGCTGGCTGTCGGCTCTGCGTGACTGGCGGCTTCCGCTGCTTGCGGCAGGCGGATGGCATTGAGTTCGTAGGCCGGGACGTAACCGCCGCGCGGAATGGCTATGCGGACCGGCTCGGCAATGCCTTCATTGGCGAAATAATGTTGCAGCAGTTCGCGCAGGCGGCCCGCCTGCACCCGCACGACGGCATCGGTGGACGGATCGAAATCGCCGTCCTTGCCGAAAACATCCATGGCGATGGAAAAGCCCTTGAGCCTGTCGGCTTCCCCGGCCTGCTCGCGCTCGACGAGATAGCGAAGCAATTTGCGCGCGCGCTCGGATCTCCCGAACGTTTCGCTGGCAAGCAGTCGCTCCAGTGTCTCGCGCACTGCGGGGGCGGCAGGCGTGGCATGCTGCAAGTGTCGATCCTCTCGAAGTCGGCACAGGTTGAGGCGCGATCATATCGTTACCGCACCACCGTACAAGCATACACGTATTATGCGATCGCGTACCACACCGGATAATTTCCCGGTGGTTAATGACACAAAAGTCGGGACCAATCGCTAAACGACGATGGTCCCGAATTCGTTCCAGGCCTGTATCAACCGGCTCTTTTGCCGATAATCCGGTTGGCGGCGGACACCACGGCCTCCAGCGAGGCAGCGACGATGTTGGTGTTGATGCCTGCGCCGAACAGCTTGCCGTCAGGATGTTCCATCTCGACATAGGAAATGGCCGAGGCGTTCGAACCGCGCTGCATCGAGTGCTCGGAATAGTCGAGCACCGACATATCGACGCCGACATGGCGCGACAGCGCATCGACGAAGCCGTCGATCGGGCCTGTGCCTGTGCCTAATATCGTCATCTCCTTGCCGTCGTCGATAATGACCGCCTCGACAACGCGCCGGCCCTTTACCTCGGTGTCCGGATAGGTGTGGTGATCGAGGAATTTCAGCCTGGCGCCCGGCTGGTCGACATAGGTATCGAGGAAGCGCTCATAGATGCGCCTGGCCGGCACTTCCTTGCCTTCGGCATCGGTGATCGCCTGGATTGCCTGGCTAAACTCGATCTGCAGGTTGCGCGGCAGGTTGAGCCCGTAATCCGCCTGCAGCACATAGGCGATGCCGCCCTTGCCGGACTGCGAGTTGATGCGGATGATGGCTTCGTAGCTGCGGCCGACGTCGGCCGGGTCAATCGGCAGATAGGGAACCTCCCACACTGGCGTGTTGGCCTTCTTCAGCGCCTTCATACCCTTGTTGATGGCATCCTGGTGCGAGCCGGAAAAGGCGGTGTAGACGAGTTCGCCCACATAGGGATGGCGCTCGGGAATCTTCAGCTGGTTCGAATATTCGTAGACATCCTTCATCCGGTTGATGTCGGAGCAGTCCAGCTTCGGATCGACGCCTTGCGTGTACATGTTGAGCGCCAGCGTGACGATGTCGACATTGCCGGTGCGCTCGCCATTGCCGAACAGCGTGCCTTCGACGCGATCGGCGCCGGCCATCAGGCCGAGCTCGGTGGTGGCGACGCCGGTGCCACGGTCATTATGCGGGTGCAGCGAAATGATCAGGTTCTCGCGCCTGTCGAGATTGCGGCACATCCACTCGATGCGGTCGGCATAGATATTGGGCGTCGACATCTCGACGGTCGACGGCAGGTTGATGATGAGTTTGTTGTCAGGCGTCGGCTTCACGATCTCGGTGACCGCGTTGCAGATCTCCAGCGCGACTTCGAGCTCGGTGCCGGTGAAGCTTTCGGGCGAGTATTCGAAACGGTAGCCGCCGCCGGAACTCGCTGCCATGTCGGTGATCATCTTGGCGGCATCGGTGGCGATGCGCTTGATGCCGGCAACGTCCTTCTCGAAGACGACGCGGCGCTGCAACTCGCTGGTCGAATTGTAGAAATGCACGATCGGGTTGGTGGCGCCTCTGAGCGCTTCGAAGGTGCGGGTGATCAGTTCGGGCCGGCACTGCACCAGCACCTGCAGCGAAACGTCGGCCGGTACGCTGCCCTCTTCGATGCACCAGCGGGCGAAGTCGAAATCGGTCTGCGAGGCCGAAGGGAAACCGATCTCGATCTCCTTGAAACCCATGTCGAGCAGCAGCGCGAACATGCGCGCCTTGCGTTCGTGGCCCATCGGGTCGATCAGCGCCTGGTTGCCGTCGCGCAGGTCGACCGAGCACCAGATTGGCGTCTTGTCGATCACTTTCGAGGGCCAGGTCCGGTCGGTGAGGCCGACGATTGGGTAGGGTTGGTACTTGCGGGCGGCGTCCGGCATGCCGCCGTTCTGCTGGCCCGCCGGGGCCTCGCTTACGCGGATTTCTTCTCGTGCGTTCATCGTCGTTTCTCCCGGCGACCCTCGAATCCGCCTTCAGGCGGATGGGTGGCGAGTGGCGCCTTTACCAGTTTTTCGTTCGCTTGATGTGACTGCCAAGGAGCATGCGCTTGCGCGGCGGCTCGACCGCCGGGCGCTCCTTCAGCGAACCCGGCGATCGCCGATAAGGCCGAGAAGAAGCAGCGTCGAGGCAAGCGCGCGCACGGTCTCGCCGGCAAAGCCGGTCTGACGGGAAGCGGTGGTGGCGCGCGTGTTCATGGCGGTTTTCATACAGGAGCGGCCAGCCGGAGGCAAGCCGTACCGAAAGCCATGCCGACAGTCGGGCGCGTGCCGGGCCACGTTCCGTCTGACGTCGTCGCCGACGTGCGTGCCCTTCCAACAGGCCGAGGCCGGACCTGGCCGCCAACGGGACGTAGCGGTTCAATATATAAGATGACCTATGTATTCAAGTTTCTGTGGAAACTTCGGAACGTCTATGGCATGCCGCTGCCGGCGCGGCCCTCCTGCGGCCGATTGCTTCAAACCGTTTCGAAAGACGCGAACGATGGACCAACTGCGAGCGCAAACCCGGATCAGCGATGCGGCGATCAGGTCGGTGATGGACCGGCTGCGCACCGAGCACAGCGAATTCGAGGTCGAGACCGGTGTTGCCGATCGATGGGAACTTCGCCTGTACTACGGTTCGCTGAGCGCGGCACTCGAGGGCGACTCCATGCTGATCCGCGTCTCGGCCGTAGACGAAACCTGCCTGTCCTACATGAAGATGACGGTCGCCGGCCACGTCGCGCAGCACCTTGGAACGACGAGCGGACTGCGCTGGCAAGGCGACGGCAGCGACACCGGCACCCCACTCTTCTTCCGCGAAATCACGGTTGTGTCGTCAACGCGGATTTCTCCGCATATGCAGCGCCTGCGCTTTGCAGGCGATGATCTTGGCCGGTTTACTCATGGCGGCCTGCACATCCGGCTGCTGCTGCCGCCGCGGGGCAGGCCGCCCGTTTGGCCCTCGATGGGCGCCGACGGCCTGCTTGTGTGGCCTGCCGGTGAGGATGCGCTCACCGTGCGCATCTACACGATCCGGGCGGTGGATCCGACAAGCGGTTGGCTCGATGTCGATTTCGTGCTGCACCCCGGCTATGACACGCCCGCCGCCACATTCGCGCAGAACGCGGTGGCGGGAGACGTCATCGGCATGATCGGGCCAAGCGGCGGCGAGACGCCGACGGCGCCGACCCTGCTGCTGGTCGGCGACGACACAGCGCTGCCGGCAATTGGCCGGATTCTGGGGGAACTGCGGCCGTCAACCCGCGTCGAGGCGCTCATCGAGGTCGATGGCCCGGACGACCGCATCGCGCTGGCGCAAGGCGACAACATCGAAATCACCTGGCTTTACCGGCACGACCGCGCGGCCGGCACCGCCGGCCTGCTGGCGGCCGCCCTGCGCGAGCGCAGCCACATGGCGCTTGCCGATAACCTCTACGTCTGGGCCGGATGCGAGTTCACGGACTTCCGCGAGATCCGCAAGATCGTGCGCAAGGAGTGGGGCCTGGGCCGCGACCGGCACCTGGTAACGGCCTATTGGCGTCGCGACGCGCAGGCCGAGGGCGACGACGAGGATTAGGATCGATCCATAAGTATGCCGGCAGCCGGGGCGGAGCAGCCTATTCCTTCACCGCGCGCGCTACCAGCCGCGCGATGCTCGGGCCGACAAGCAGCACGATCAGGAAACGCGCCGACTGGAGCGCCATGATGAAGGAGATGTCGACGTTCTGGGCGGCGGCGGCGATGATGGCGACGCTGTCCATGCCGCCGGGGCTGGTCGCGAGATAGGCGGTCAGCGGATCGATGTCGAGCAGATGGCTGATCATGAAGGCGAGGCCGCCGCAAAAGGCGATCAGAGCCACGATCGAAGCGACGATCTGCGGCAGGGCACGTGTCGCATGGCGCAGGATCGGCCTTGTGAAGTTCAGCCCGATCGACCATCCGACCATGGCGTAACTGACAGCCAGCAGCCAAGGCGGCAATTGCATCGGCACGCCGAGGCCAAGGTGGATCACCGCGCCGAAGATGAAGGTGCCCAGAAAGGAGGGCGAAGGCAACCGGCAAAGCCTTCCCGCCAGCCCGCCGACCAGCGCGATGCCAATGGTTGCTGCTAAGGCTTGGGCATCGATCGGCGGAAACCAGATAATCGGCGGGATTTCGACGCCTGACGTGTCGACCCACATCTTGGCGACAATGGCCGCCGTCATCGAGACGAAGATGACACGCAGATACTGCATGAAGGCGACGAGGCGCTGGTCGGCGCCGAAGGCGCCGGCCATCAGCACCATTGCGGTGGCCGCGCCTGGGGAGGATCCCCAGACGGCGGTCGTGCCGGGCAGGATGCGCCACCGGCTGATCAGCCAGCCGAGCAGGCTGGACGCCGCGACGGTGGCTGTCACTGCGCCGAGGAACAGCGGCCATTCGGCATAGAAGACGCGAAAAATGTCGGCCGAGATCGAAGCGGCGATGAGGCAGCCGACGATCGCCTGGGCGGAGCCGAACAGAAGCCGCGGCACGCGCACGGTAGCGCCGTTGGTGCCGGCGACGATGGCCGCCAGCATCGGCCCGATGAGCAGCGCCGCCGGCAGCGCGGCCAGTTCGAGCGCACCGGCAAACAGCACGGAAATGACGAGGAGGGCCAGCCATTGCCAAGGCTTGCGCATGCGCGCCATGCGCTCGACGGCCGGCTGGCCAGGAGACGGCTGCTTGGGCGAGGAATCCATGTTCTGGTCTTAGACTGAGCGGTAAGGGATGCGAACCCCCGCTGCATCGAAAAGCGATCGCCTCAGATGTCTGTGCCGAACAGTTGCTCGATTTCTCCACCGCTCATGCGATCGAAACGGTCGGACACCGAAAACTGACCAGCCATAAAGCCAACCCGTCGCGATTGTACCGGCACCGATTGATCCATAGGAATGACCTTGACCAATGACTTGCCAGCCTTGGCGATCATGAAAGGTTCGCCGTTGGCGGCTCGCTGAACGAGACGTGAAAGATTGGCCTTCGCATCGCTAATGTTCACGATTTGGGTCGAGTCATCCACCCGGATCAGCCCGCCTTGTCGTCAGCCAATCCAAAGCCGCCGACGGGGTTGGTTTCCACCTGGAACTCGAAGCCGGCGATGAAGGGCCTTGCCTTGGCGATGGCCGCCTGGACTTCGGGAAGCTGCAGCGAGGCTTTGTGGCTTGCCTGGTCAGTCCACACTTCTGTGACCCAGATGGCATCGGCATCGGCCGGGTCGGTGGCAACGATATAGCTCAGGCAGCCGGGCAGGGCGCCGGTGCTGGCGCGCAGGACGTCCATGACAGCGTCGCGCTGGCCGCGAGCCGCTCGCATCTTGCCGATCAGACCGTACATCCCTTCGTCTCCCTTCAGCGTTTTCGACAAGAGTATACCGTTCGCCAATATGCAGGTCGCGGCTCAAGGCATCAACTGGCCACCATTCACCTCGATCACCTGGCCGGTGATGTAGCCGCTCAACAGATCGGAGGAGAGGAACAGATAAGCACCGACGCAATCTTCAGCCGTGCCGGCGCGCCCCTGCGGAATGGTGGCAACCATGCCCCTGATCTGCTCTTCGGTCGAGTAGCGTTCGTGGAACGGCGTGAGAATGGTGCCGGGTGCCACCGCGTTGACGCGAATGCCGAAGCCGATCAGTTCCTTGGCCATGCCGCGCGTGACGTTGGAGACGAAAGCCTTGGCCGAGCCGTAAAGCCCGGCGCCACCGCCGGCGCCGTTGCGGGCGGCGATCGAGGAGGTGTTGACGATGAAGCCGCCTTGTCTCTTCAGCCACGGCATCGCCTTGCGCGAGGCGGTCAGCACCGAACGCGCGTTGAGATCCATCACCGCGTCGTAATGCGCCTCTGTCTGCTCGGCGTAGGGCACGCGGCCGAGCATGCCGCCGGCATTGTTGACCAGCCCGTCGAGACGGCCGAAATGTTGCGCACTATCCTCGACGACACGCTCGACATCGGCGGCCAGGGAAAAATCGCCCTGGACGAGAAACACCTCGCCGCCATTGTCGCGGATGGCCTTGCCAAGCTTCTCGGCGGCGTCACGGCTGGAATTGTAGTGCAGCGCGACCAGACATTTCTGCGCCGCATAGGCCAAGGCGAGTGCCGCGCCGATGCCGGTCGAGGCGCCGGTGACCAGCACCGCCTTGCCGGCGAGATCGGGAATGACAAGCCCGAGGGGGGTGGTTGTCGCTGGCACTGTCGTTTCTCCGGGATTTTCGCGGTTCTTAGCGGGTCTTGCTACCCTTGCATTCAGTCCATGCAGCTTCAAGGCCTGAGATAGGCATAACCCTGGCTTTGCAGTTCAGCGAGCTTGACGACGCCGCCGCTGTCGGCCGCATGAAAACCGTCGAGCAGGTCGGCGAGCGAAAAATCCATGCCGTGCATGGTGTTGGCGCAGGCATGCGGATCGAGCCCTTGCTGGACGAGACCGGTGAAACGACCGGAGATCGCCGCCGATACCCCCTTTGACTTGAAACCGGCAAGAGCCGGACCATGGACGACCAGCGCGATATCGACATTGCCGCCGGTGCCTTCGTAATGGTTCTTGATGTTGCCGAGAACAAAATTGACCTTGTCGAGGTCGCTGAGATGGTAGGCGACCTTCAATCTCGTAGGCCCAGTGGCCGCGGCTTGCGCCACCCGCAGCCCAATCAGCGTGCCGGCCCCGGCGAGAATCGCGCGGAACATGTCGCGTCGACGCATTACAGTCGTCCCCGTTGAAAGATGGCCGCGAATTGCGTGGCCGCAGTGCCGAGTGTAGCATAAATTGATGTCGCGTCCTGCCGATGCGGAGGGGTCACATGGCGTTCGAACAGAGACTGGCAAGCGTCCTGTCCGGAGCGGCCTTGTTGAGCCTGCTGGGCGCGACAGCTTTCGCCGACGGGGCGACCAAGCTCACCGAACTCAGTCCCAACGGTCAGGACGCCTGTTTCGGCCGCATCTACGATGCCAACCACCTCAACACGCATCCGGAGCAGAAGGTGGCCCGGATCTTCTTCTACTACGGCCATGATCCGGTCAGCAGGCCGAACGAGGAACCGGCCGCGAATGCCGACACGTCCTACAATGGCTTCGTCACCACCACGGTGCGTGGCGCCAAGGCTCCGGAATGGGCCGGCGGCTGGTGTAATCATCCATCCGAGGATGGCGCATCAAACCCGATCCATTGCGGCATGGAATGCGACCGTACGCTGGCGTCGCTGAAAGTCGACGACAAGGGCCGGCTGATTCTTTCGGACCTGCAGCCCGATATCTATCTCGATGCCGGTTCCGAGGAGGAACTCGGCACGACTGAATACAATAGGCAGGCGCTGGGCTCGCAGGACGACAATTTCCGCCTCGACCCGATGCCGGCAGCGACCTGCAAGGCGGAGTTCGCCCGCATCGACCCGATTGACCCGGCGATGGGTCCGCCGCTGCGCGACCGGCTGAAGCCCGACCAGGCCTTCTGCTACGGACGCGACTACGATGCCGCGCATTTCGGTTCGCATCCCGACCAACTGACGCAGTCGATCCGCGTGTTCCGTGGGCCGGTCGAACTGGCTTCATTCGCGGCGGGCGGCGACCTTGCCAATTGGCCTGACGGCGCCGACATCGCCGTTTCGGTCACGACGCGACAAAAGTCGGGCAAGGCCACGCAGGTCTATTCCTGCCAGGGCGAGGCCGACCAGTGGCGCTGCGCGGCGAGCTCGAAGATGAGCGATTTCTTCTGCGATATCACGCAGAAGGAGATTTTCCTCAAGCGCGGCGCCAATGGCATGATGATGCTGGCCAATCCCAACAACAGCCTGGCGATCGTCGATTTCTGTTCACAGGCAGCCGACGGCAAGACGAAGTCGGACGATAAGATCTACCGGCTGGAACCGATGCCGCAATCGGCTTGCGCGCCTTGAGCGGAGCCCTGTTTAGGTCAGCGCGAAGGGATATATCTTTGCTATATCTCATTTGAGGATAGCACGATGGACAAAGCAAAAGTGTTCTGGTCAGGCAGGTCCCAAGCCGTGCGCCTGCCGAAGGAGTTCCGTTTCGACACAGAGGAGGTCTCGATACGCCGTCACGGGCAAACCGTCATCTTGGAACCGCTTGCGCAGGACTGGGCGTGGCTCGACCAAGTGATTGGACCGCTTGATAATGATTTCGCAGAGGCAGCGCTGGAACGTCAGGACGGGCAGGATCGAGCTGCCTTGGAAGACGTCTTCAAGTGATCTACCTGCTCGACACCAATGCCGTCATCGCGGTCATGAAGGGCGATGAGGGTCTGCTTGCCTGCTGAAACGGCATAGGCCGCAGGACTTTGCCGTCTCGGCGATCGTCGTGCACGAACTGTACTATGGTGCTGAAAAGAGCCAGCGACGGGTCGAAAATTTGGCGCGTATCGAGGCTCTGCAGTTTCCTGTGCTCGAATTCGATCGGGAAGACGCGAGACATGCCGGAGAAATTCGGGCAACGCTTGCCACATTGGGAACTCCAATTGGTCCCTACGATGCGTTGATTGGTGGGCAGGCGCGCGCGCGATCTTACGCTGATGACCCGCAATATCCAGGACTTCGAGCGGATCAAAGCTCTGTCAGTCGAGACGTGGTGAACTGCCTCACGCGAACGGCACCGCCGTCGTGCCCTTCGGCAGCTTGGCCTCATCATCGGGCTCGACATGGATGGTGACGCGCACGGAAGGGATTTCCGCCTGCAGCGCATCCTCGATGCGGTCGCAGATGACATGGCTGGCGCCGACCGACATGTCGGCATCGACGACGAGATGGAATTCGATGAAGGTGGCGCGGCCGGCGATGCGTGTCTTGAGGTCGTGCACTTCGAGCGCGCCTTTGCAATTGGCCGAAATGATGTCGCGGATGCGCATATGCTCCTGGGTGTCGACGGCGCGGTCCATCAGCCCGTTCATCGACGAGCCGATAACATGCCAGCCCTGCCAAAGAATGTTGAGCGCGACGATCACGGCCAGCGCCGGATCGAGGATCTGCCATCCGGTCAGCACCGCGCCGACAAGGCCGGCGAAGACGCCGACCGAGGTCACGACGTCGGTCATGATGTGTTGGCCGTCGGCGACCAGTGCCGGCGATCTTGCGTTGCGCCCTGTACGGATCAGCGCCCAGGCCCAGAAGGCGTTGATGACTGTCGCCACACCGTTGACGGCAAGCCCTTCCCAAGGCTGCTGGAGCGGGACGGGGTGGAGCCAGGATTGCCAGACCTCGTTCAGGATCAGGAGTGCCGCGACCACGATCAGCACGCCTTCCAGGACGGCCGAGAAATACTCGGCCTTGTGGTGGCCGAACGGATGGTCCTGGTCGGCAGGCTTGTAGCTGACCTGGATCGCCCAGAACGCGGCGGCCGAGGCGATGACGTTGACGATCGATTCCAGCGCGTCCGAATAGAGTGCGACGGAACCGGTGATGTACCAGGCGGCAAGCTTGAGTGCGAGCACCACACAAGCGACGACGATCGACCAGAAGGCAAGCCTTGCGACCTTGCGCCTGGTCGCGGCCTTCGCCGCGACCGCCGTCGTGTCCCGCGTTTCGACCATCGTCTCTAGGCGGCCTTGTCCTTGGCCTTGCGCGGCAGGTGGGCGACGATGTTCTCGATGATGCGCATGCCGGCATTGTGGCCGAGCGTCATGATCGATTCCGGATGGAATTGTACCGCGGCGATCGGCTCCTTGCGGTGCTCGAAGGCCATGATGACGCCGTCTTCGGTCTCGGCGGTGACCACGAAATCGTCGGGTAGCCGCACCGGATCGGCGAAGATCGAATGGTAACGGCCGACGGTGACTTCCTTGGGCAGACCGGAAAAGATGATGCCGGGCTTGGAGACGCGAATGCGCGACGGCTTGCCGTGCATCGGCACATGCAGCTGCCGCAATTCGCCGCCATAGGCCTCGGCCAGCGCCTGCAGGCCGAGGCAGACGCCGAAGATCGGCAGCTCGCGGGCGCGCGCTCGTCCGATGGTGGCGGCGCAGTCGAAATCCTTGGGCGTGCCGGGACCAGGCGACAGCACGACGAGATCCGGCTTCAGCCGGTCGAAAACTTCTTCCGGCACGGGGGTGCGCACGGTCGAGACATTGGCGCCGGTCTGACGGAAGTAATTGGCCAGCGTGTGGACGAAGCTGTCTTCATGGTCGACGAGCAGGATGTTGACGCCGTCGCCGACGCGCGCGGTGGTGCGCTCGGTGCTGGCGGCATTGCCCGTCTTGGCGTCGCGGATGGCGGAGAGCATGGCGGAGGCCTTCAGTTCGGTTTCGGCTTCTTCTTCCTCGGGAATGCTGTCGAACAGTAATGTGGCGCCAGCACGCACCTCGGCAATGCCGTCCTTGATGCGGATGGTGCGCAGTGTCAGGCCGGTGTTCATATCACCGTTGAAATTGACCATGCCGATGGCGCCGCCATACCAGGCGCGCGGGCTCTTCTCGTTCTGCTCGATGAAGCGCATGGCCCATAGTTTCGGCGCGCCGGTGACGGTCACCGCCCAGGCGTGCGAGAGAAACGCGTCGAAGGCGTCCATGCCTTCGCGCAGCCTGCCCTCGATATGGTCAACCGTATGGATAAGCCGCGAATACATCTCGATCTGGCGGCGGCCGATGACGCGCACCGAACCCGGCTCGCAGACGCGCGACTTGTCGTTGCGGTCGACATCCGAGCACATTGTGAGCTCGGATTCATCCTTCTTGGAATTGAGCAGCTTCAGGATTTGCTCTGAGTCGGAAATGGCGTCGTCGCCACGCTTGATCGTGCCCGAGATCGGGCAGGTCTCGACACGGCGGCCGTTGACGCGCACGAACATTTCGGGCGAAGCGCCGATCAGGTATTCGCCTTCACCCAGATTAATGAAGAAGGAATAGGGCGAGGGGTTGATTGACTTCAGCTTGCGCGAAATCTCGGAGGGTTGGGTCTCGCAGCGTTCGTAGAACATCTGCCCGGGTACGACCTCGAACAGGTCACCGCGCTTGAAGCTGTCCATCGCGCGGCGCACAAGATTGGCGTATTCGCCGGGTTCATGGTCGCCGCGCGGCGGGATACGGTCGGCGGTCTTGAACGGCTCGGCGATCTCGTCGCGCGGCAGGCCTTCGGTCGAAAAACCCTTGCCGGCGTAGTCATATCGATCGGTCCAGGCCTTGGCCGAATAATGATCGACGACCAGGATCTCGTCGGGCAGGAACAGCACGAGATCGCGCTGGCTTGGCTTGCGTTCGAGCTTGTAGTCGACCGGATCGAACTGGAAGGCGAGGTCGTAGCCGAAGGCGCCGTAAAGGCCGAGATTGGCGTCTTCGGCGGTCTTGAACAAGGCGGTGATGGCGCGCAGAACCGTGAAGACGGAAGGAACGCGGCTGCGTTCTTCTTCGGTGAAGACGCGGCCCGGCTTGGCGACGTCGAGGCGGATCAGCTTTTTCGACGCCTCGGCGATCGTGATCTCGGCGATATCGCCGAGCGTCTTGACGATGACCGGCAGAAGCACCTCGCCCCGCCGGTTCAGCGCCTCGATGCGGATGGACCGGCCACGCGCCGAGATCACCAAAGGCGGGTCGATGATGGCGGTGTCCCAACGCGTATAGCGGCCGGGATATTCATAGTTCGAAGAGAACACCGCGCCCCGGCGCGCATTCAGCCCGTCGACATAGGCGTCGATGGCGCCTTCATAGGGCCGGTCGTGGCGCTCGCGGGTGATGGTGATGCCACCCCCGGTCACAAAACTCTCTGCGCCGTTGTCCAGAACCTTCATCGTCATTGCCGTCTCCATCAGCTTCTTGGGCAACGGACCCGGGAATGGCTTGGAAAAAACAAATGGCCGCCCGGACATTCCGCTGCGGCCACCCTCTCTTTTCACGCGCACGCGTTCGAACAGGCCGCTGTCAGCAGGCCCACCACCAAACGGTCTTGATCGAACGCATGTTCATGGCGATTCCCATAGCGGCGATTGAGCGACCGCGCAACTGGATTCGGTGGAGGCTCAATCTTCCAGTGTGCCGGACCTTGCGTCGGCGCTCTTCCTGTCGCCCACCAGTTTCAACAGATCCTCGCCGGCGCGGATGATACGGCGCGAGCGCCGGGTCAGGACGATGCCGGCCTGCGGCGCGAACACCTCGGTGCGGCCATCGGCTTCGCCCGGTGCGTGGACGATGACGGCAAGCCGCGTATCCTTGGCCACGCGGTCGCCGGGCTCCACGTCGTAAAGCACGGCACCTGCCCGGGGCGCCGGCATCATGTCGATGTTTTCGAGCGGTGCGACAACCCCGGTGAAGGCACCGGGTGAGGGCAGGGCCGGGTCGGCGACCACGCCGCGCGCCACCAGCAGCCGGTAGAGCCCCGCGGCGTCCGACGCCGCGAACGCGCCATCGACATCGAGGATGCCGCGATATTCGACCGTCGTGACGACGCGCCGGCCGAGCTTCGCCACATCGGCGGGAACGTTCTGATAGGGCATGATCGAGGCGCCCTCGAAAGTGCCGTCCGTGTCTTCACTCCACAGCACCACCGCCTCGACGCCCATGGCGGCGGCGCAGTCGGCCATTGCCGGCCACAGGCTGGTGTGGACATACAGGTAGGAAAGACCCTCGTCGTCGCAATGCAGGTCGAGCACGATGTCGTGGCCGAGTGAAAGCTGCACCAGTCTCGTCTTCAGCCGCTGGTCGGGCGTGCCGTGCGCGGTGTCGGGCAGGAGTGCCGTGTCGGGCGCGGCGAGCAGCGGAAAACCGCGGTTGAAGTTGGTGCGCGTGCCCAGATGAAAACGGCCCTGATGTTCGCCGAAATGATACTGGGCGCGGCCGATCGGATTGGCCCAGGGCACGATGGTGATGTCGCCCTTGATGCGCCCCTCCGCCTCGGCCCTGGCCAGCATCGGCATCAGTGCATCAATGGCGACGACTCCGGGCAGTTCGCCGGCATGGAGTGCTGCCTGCAGATAGGCCGAAGGCGCGGATTTGTCGGTTCCAGCGAAGCGAAACAGCGGGAATTCATAGGAAACGCCCTCGCTGTCGCCGGCTATGCGTTCGATCGATTTCTGCATGGTCTTTTCTCCGTCGAGAGGCGAGAAGGACATGCCTCTTCGATCGTGCGCTTGTCGATTGGTCCAGGCTGTCGCGCTATGGGCGCAAGCAGCTACTACGCGGCAGGCTGAAGAGCGACGGCCGGAGCGCGCCGGTCCAGTGCCTGCGAGGCAACGGCCACGGCGACCGCCAGCAGAGCGAGTGCCGCGCCCACCAGCGGCAGGTTGGCATAGGAAACGCCCCAGGAGAGCGCCACGCCGCCGATCCAGGCGCCGCTGGCGTTGCCGACATTGAAGGCGCCCTGGTTCAGCGTGGCGGCAAGGTTCGGTCCCTCGGAAGCGGCTTCCACGACACGGATCTGCAACGGCGGCACGACGACGAAGACGAGCATGCCCCACAGGAAGACGATGCCTATGGCGACACTGGCGATAGCGCCGAACTGCATGAAGCCGACAAACAGGACCGCCAGCAGCAGCAGCGTGCCGATGACCGTCGGCATCAGCTTCCAGTCGGCCAGCCGGCCGCCGATGATGTTGCCGATGGTCATGCCGGCGCCGAACAGCAAGAGCACCCAGGTGACCGCTGAAGTCGAGAGGCCGGACACGTCGGTGAGATAGGGTTTGATGTAGGTGAAGACGGCAAACAGGCTGGCTGAGGCGAGCGCCGCGATCAGCATGGCCAGCCACACCTGCAGCTTGCCGAGCACGCGCAATTCGCCGCGCAAGCCGTCGCCGCTTGGTTCAGTGACATCCGGCGGCACTAGCCAAGCGATCGCCGCGACCGAGATCAGCCCGATGCCGACCACCGCCAGGAAGGTGGCGCGCCAGCCGAAGGCTTCGCCAAGCGCCGTTCCGGCGGGAACGCCGAGGATGTTAGCCAGCGTCAGGCCGGCGAACATCAGCGCGATGGCGCTGGCACGCTTGTTGCGGGGCACCAGGCTGGCGGCGACGACCGAACCGATGCCGAAGAAGGCGCCGTGGCCGAAGGCGGTGAAGACGCGCGCGCCCATCAGCATCCAGTAATTGGGCGCGATGGCGCAGAGCAGGTTGCCGACGACGAACAGTGCGGCCAGTCCGACCAGCACCGGCTTGCGCGGCAGATGCGCGGTGGCCATCGCCACGATTGGCGCGCCGAAGACCACGCCCAGCGCATAGCCCGTGACCAGCAGCCCGGCCGCGGGAATGGTCACGCCAAGGTCGGCGGCGACCTCCGGCAGCAGACCCATGATGACGAATTCGGTGGTGCCGATGCAGAAGGACGCAATGGCAAGCGCAAGGATCGGCAAAGGCATGGGAGGTCCAGACTGAATCGGTTCAAATGGAAACTGCGCGAGCGCCCCATGGCGCACAAGCGCCATTGCAGCAATGCAGCAATGCAGAAAGCGGAGAGCAAAGAGGCACTGGCAGCGGTGCTTGTGCCGTGCCCTGCCGGGCTAGACGACCCTGACCGAACCCGGCCGAGCGGCCGAACCGACCGGCTGAGCCGGAGTTCAGACCAGCGGCTTCAACTCCTGGGCGATGGTAGGCAGCAGTTCCGAGACATTGGGGTGGATGTGCATGGCGCGCGCCAGCGTGTCCACAGGTGCCTTGGCATACATCAGATCAAGCACGCAATGCACGGCTTCATCGCCGCCGGGGCCAAGCACGCAGCAGCCGAGGATTTCCCTTGTGTCGGCGTCGACGAGGATCTTCATGAAGCCTTGCGTCTCGCCTTTCTCGATGGCACGGCCGACACGGGTCATCGGCCGCTGGCCGACCAGCGCGCGGCGTCCCGACTTCTTCACCGACGCCTCGGTCATGCCGCAGCGGCCGAGCGGCGGATCGATGTACAGAGCGTAGGCCTCGATGCGGTCGGTGACCTTGCGCGGATCATTGTCGAGCAAATTGGCCGCAACGATCTCGTAATCGTTGTAGGACGTGTGGGTGAAGGCGCCCTTGCCATTGCAGTCGCCCATCGCCCAGATGCCGGGCACGCTGGTGCGCAACTGGTCGTCGACGGTGATGAAGCCGCGTTTGTCGACCTCGATGCCGGCCTGGTCGAGGCCGAGATCGTCGGTATTGGGCGTTCGCCCCAGAGCCAGGAGCACATGCGAGCCGACGGCCGGCGGCTTGCCGGCGGAGAAGGCAACAGCAATATCCTCGCCCTGCCTGGCGAAGCTTATGGCGTCGGCGCCGAGATGGACCGCGATGCCTTCGTTTTCGAGGATCAACAGGATGGCGTCGGACACATCCTCGTCTTCGCGGCCGATCAGCCGCGAGCCCTTTTCGATAATCGTGACCTCCGCGCCGAAGCGGCGGAACATCTGCGCGAATTCGAGCGAGATGTAGCTGCCGCCGACCACCACGAGGTGGCGCGGCAACACGTCGAGGTCCATCATCGAAGAGTTGGTGAGAAAGTCGATGTCGTGAATGCCGGGCAGATCCGGTAACGATGCGCGGCCGCCGGTGTTGAGAAAGATCTTGCCGGCGGTTAGGAGATCATCGCCGACGCGCACCGTGTTGGCGGATTCGAAACGCGCATGGCCGCGATAGAGCGTGCATTTATCCATGTCGGCGATCCAGGTTTCCAGATTGCCGCGGGCGTCGTTCGACACCTTGTCCTTGCGCGCCTTGACCCTGGGATAGTCGACGCCGACCGGGCCGGAGAGGGTCACGCCATAGTCCGCGGCGCGCCGCGCGAGATGCGCGGCATAGGCGCTGGCGACCATGGCCTTGGTCGGCATGCAGCCGGTGTTGACGCAGGTGCCGCCGACCAGCTTGCGCTCGATCAGCGCCACGCTCATGCCGGCCGCCGTCAGCCGGCCGGCCAGCGGAGGGCCGGCCTGGCCGGCACCGATGACGATGGCATCGAAGGTTTTCGCCGTCATGCCACCGCCGCCACGATCAAGAGGCCGCCAACGATCGCGACCGCGTCCTCGATGAAGGCCGCGGGCTGGTCCTTGCCGAAGGCGGCCGCCAGCCGGCCGCGCGCCTCCGCGCCGCCGAGCGTGCCGATAACGGCCCCTATGGCGCCGGCGATCAGGCAGACGATGGTGGCGCCGCCAGTGGCGCCGATCACAGCGCCGCTGAAGGCACCCAGCAGGATACGGGCGCCGAATTGCTGCGGCACCTTGCGGCTCGGCGTCGACGGCAACTGGTCGGTGACCAGCTCGACGATAGCCAGGATAGTGAAAATGCCGACAGCGGCCCAGTGGCTCATGAAGCTTGCCCAGGTGCCGGCAACCGGCAGCCAGCCGAGCCAGGCGCCCCAGGCGACGGCGGCCGGCGCGGTCATGGCGCGCAGGCCGGCAATGACCCCGATCAGAAGTGCAAGAATGTAAAGCATGTTCATCCCCCTCGATCCCGGGCCGGGACAGCCCTGAAAAGGCAGGCTACCATAGGTCCGGTATTTGGCCAGTACTTGCATAGGCGCTCTCTTACGCCGCAACGGTGCGTGGCAATGATGACGGAGGCACCGCATGGCTGAGAGCGAACGCGCAAAAATGGCGGCGGGCGAGTGGTATACGTGCATGGATGACGAACTGGAGGCGCTGCGCGGCGTGGCTGCGGGCGCCGTATTCGAGCACAATTCGCTTGCGCCCCGTCAGCGCGGCAACATCGGGCCTGCCTTGCGGGATCTGCTCGGCGGCGCGGGCGAGGGCGCCCGCATCGAGGCGCCGTTCCACTGTGCCTATGGCTTCAACATCTTTCTCGGGGACGGCGTCTTTCTCAATGCCGGCTGCATCATTCTCGACACGGCAAGCGTGCGCATCGGCAAGGGAACGCTGCTCGGCCCCAATGTGCAGATCTATTGCGCCGAGCATCACAGGGAGGCCGCGGGGCGACAAGCCGGGCTGGAAATCGCCAGGCCGGTCGAGATCGGTGCCGATGCCTGGATCGGCGGCAGCGCGGTCATCCTGGCTGGGATCAGCATCGGCGGGGGCGCCATCGTCGGCGCCGGCGCCGTGGTGACGCGCGACGTGCCCGCGAACATGACGGTGGTCGGCAATCCGGCGCTGGCGGTCAAACGCGGTTGAGTGCTCGGCGGGCGCTCAGTGCGAAAGCGCGTGCGGCGACCGGTCGCCTTGGTCGGCCCGCCTGGAAAATTCACGCCGGTATTGCGCCGGTGAGGTCCTGAGACGCGCCGAAAAATGCTGGCGCAGCGAGGTGGCGCTGCCGAAGCCGGCCTCGAAGGCCACGACGTCCATCGATTTTTCCGTCGCCTCGAGCAGACGCTGCGCCAGTTCAAGCCGTTGCTCGATCAGCCAATCGCCGAAACTGGTGCCGATCGATTTCTGGAAGCGGCGGGTGAAGGTGCGCCGTGTCATGCCGGCGGCTTCGGCGACGCGGTCCAAGCTGTGCGCATCGCCGAGCGTCGCACGCACCGCGTCGAGTGCTTGTGTGAACCTGTCGGTATCGGCGCTCCTCGCCAGCGGGCGCTCGATGAACTGCGCCTGTCCGCCTTGCCGGTGCGGGGAGAGCACGATCTGCCGCGCGAGCCGCAGTGCTGCCTCGGCGCCGTAGCGGGCGCGAACGATATGGAGGCAGCAGTCGAGCCCGGCCGCGACGCCGGCCGACGTCACCACGTCGCCATTGTCGACATAGAGCACCTCGGCATCCACCGCGATGTCGGGATGAAGCTTCTGAAGCCGCTCGGCATAGGCCCAATGCGTGGCCGCACGCCGACCGCCAAGCAGTCCGGCAGCAGCGACTGCGAATGTTCCCAGGCAAAGGCCGACGATCAGGGCACCATTGCGGTGGGCCCGCCGCAATGCTTGGCTCAGCGGTTCCGGCAGCGGATCTTCGAGATCCCGCCAGCTCGGCACGATGATGATGTCGGCGCCATCGAGGCCCTCTAGCCCATGGGGCGCGGCGACGCTCAGCCCGGCCTCGGTGTGGACGGGACCGGCCTCGATCGCGCAGATGCGGAAGTCGAAGCGCGGCAGGCCGAACGATGTGCGATCTTCGCCGAACACCAGGCAAGGCACGGAGAGATGGAACGGGCTGATGCCGTCGAAGGCGAGGACGGCGACGATCTGGTGGGTCATGTCTTCCGGGGATTTCTGCGCGGGGTTATGCGGATTGTCCCAATTCTTTCGAATGATGTCAATCGGGCCACTTTCGCCCGATGGTGGCGGACCTATGCTCGGGCATCACATCAAGCCTGAAAGGAATGCATCATGTCCGAACCAGCCAGCAAGACGCCGCGCCGCGCGCTCGTCGTCGTGGACGTCCAGAATGACTATGACGGCGGCAATCTCGCCATCCAGCATCCGCCGTTCCGCGACAGCGTCGTCAACGTGGCGCGCGCAATGGACGCGGCAGCAGCGGCCGGCATCAAGGTGGTGGTCGTCAAGCAGATGGCGCCGGAGACGTCGCCAATCTTCGCCAAGGGCAGCCATGGCGCGGAATTGCATCCCGAGATATCGAGGCGGCCACGCGACCACTATGTCGAGAAGACGCTGCCTTCCGCCTTCACCGGCACCGATCTCGAAGAGTGGCTGCGCGCCAACGCCATCGATACGATCGTGGTGGTCGGCTACATGACGCATAATTGCGACCTGTCGACCATCATCCATGCCGTGCATATGGGCTTTGCCGTCGAGTTCCTGTCCGACGCGACCGGCTCGGTGCCTTACGCCAACAGCGCGGGCTATGCCTCGGCCGAGGAGATCCACCGCGTGGTGACAATCATCCTGCAGTCGCGCTTCGCCGCCGTGCTCAAGACCGCCGAATGGATCGAGTGCCTGAAGACCGGCACCTTGCCGGAACGCGATACGATCTTCGGCTCCAACCAGCGGGCGCTGGCTCGCAACGCTGCGTAGTCGTCTGCGGAAATACAAAGGGCGCCGCATCGCTGCGGCGCCCTTTGCACTTTTTGGAATTGAGGATTTCTAGAACAGGCCTTCGATCTGGCCGGCTTCGTTGAGGAAAATCTTTTCCGACGACGGCGCCCTGGGCAGGCCGGGCATGGTCATGACCTCGCCGCAGATAATGACGACGAAGCCGGCACCCGCCGAAAGCCTGACCTCGCGCACCGGTACGGTGTGGCCGGTTGGCGCGCCGCGCAGGTTCGGGTCGGTCGAGAAGGAATACTGCGTCTTGGCCATGCAGACCGGCAAGTGGCCGTAGCCGGCCTGCTCCCAGGCGTGCAACTGGTCGCGCACCGACTTGTCGGCGATCGCTTCCGAGCCGCGATAGATGCGCTGGACGATGGTGTTGATCTTCTCGAACAGCGGCATGGCGTCGGGATAGAGCGGCGCGAACTGCGAGGCACCGGATTCGGCCAGCGCCACCACTTTCTTGGCGAGATCCTCGATGCCGGCCGAGCCGTTGGCCCAGTGCTTGCACAGGATCGCCTCTTCGCCCATCGAGGCGACATAATCCTTCATCGCCTGGATTTCGCCATCCGTGTCGGAGTAGAAGTGGTTGATGGCAACTACCGCCGGCACGCCGAACTGCCTGATGTTCTCGATGTGGCGGCCGAGATTGGCGCAGCCCTTCTTCACCGCCTCGATGTTTTCCTTGCCGAGGTCTTCCTTCTTGACGCCGCCATTCATTTTCATGGCGCGTACGGTGGCGACGATGACCGCCGCCGCCGGCTTCAGCCCGGCCTTGCGGCACTTGATGTCGAAGAATTTTTCCGCGCCGAGATCGGCGCCGAAGCCGGCTTCCGTGACGACGTAGTCGGCAAGCTTGAGCGCCGTCGTGGTGGCGACCACCGAGTTGCAGCCATGCGCGATGTTGGCGAACGGGCCGCCATGCACGAAGGCCGGATTGTTCTCCAGCGTCTGCACCAGATTCGGCTGCATGGCGTCCTTGAGCAGCACGGCCATGGCGCCGTCGGCCTTGAGGTCACGGGCATAGACAGGCGACTTGTCGCGGCGATAGGCGACGATGATGTCGCCCAGGCGCTTCTCCAGGTCCTTCAGGTCGGTGGCGAGGCACAGGATGGCCATGACCTCGGAAGCGACGGTGATGTCGAACCCGGCCTCGCGCGGATAGCCGTTGGCGACGCCGCCGAGCGAGCAGATGATCTCGCGCAGCGCCCGGTCGTTCATGTCCATGACGCGGCGCCAGGCAACGCGGCGGGTGTCGATGCCGAGCTCATTGCCCCAATAGATGTGGTTGTCGATCAACGCCGACAGGAGGTTGTGCGCCGTGGTGATGGCATGAAAGTCGCCGGTGAAATGGAGGTTCATATCCTCCATCGGCACGACCTGCGCGTAGCCGCCGCCGGCCGCACCGCCCTTGACGCCGAAATTCGGACCGAGCGAGGCTTCGCGGATGCAGATGATCGCTTTCTTGCCGATGCGGTTCAAGCCGTCGCCGAGGCCGACGGTGGTGGTCGTCTTGCCTTCGCCGGCCGGGGTCGGGTTGATGGCGGTGACCAGGATCAGCTTGCCGTCCTTGTTGCCCTTCACCGATTTGATGAATTCGGCGGAGACCTTCGCCTTGTCATGGCCATAGGGCAAAAGGTGTTCGGTCGGGATGCCGATCTTGGCGCCGATCTCCTGGATCTGTTTTTTCTTCGCACCGCGGGCGATCTCGATGTCGGACTTCACTTCTGCCATGACGGCTTTCCTCTGGATTGGACGGTGGAGGGGACGGGTTGATCACTGGTGCATGTTCGATACGCCGCGCGGGCAAGGGCATGTTCTAGCCCTCTCGCTGCCGTGGCGTCAACTTTCATGCAACTATGTTTCCTATGAAGAAAATTCCTCTGCGGCGGGCCGACCTGCCTCCGGTTCTTTCTGGCTCCGCTTGCCGCGCCGTATAGAAGCCAGAGCGGGGACGCGTCCGCCGTCTCAAAACAGCCGCGCAATGCACGGAATGCGACAGACACGGCGGCGCAAATCCGCCATCGCCGGCCTAAAGCGCATCGCGCTTCAGGCATTTGTTTCCATGCATATCGTTCTTCCCAGGCCGGACCACTTTTGGGTGACATGCATTGGGCCGACCGGCCCTACTGCGTCAGCACGTTGCTGATTTCGACCATGTTGGAACGCACCCTGAGCACATAGAAACCCATGGTCGTCAGATGCGTGGGCAGCAGCCAGCCGTCCTCGCGGCCATTGGCGATGATGAAGGGCTGGATGCGCAGCGCCGAGACGAACTGCGCGTCCATCGTATCCCACAGGCTCTGCAGGTGCTTTTCCTTGATGACGTCCTCGAAGTCGGCCTGCGCGCCCTTCATCAGTCCGTAATAGGCGTAGAGCTGGCCATAGGCGAACCAGTAGCGGTCGTCGGCGCGGAAATCGAACCAGCCATTGTTATGGTTTTCGGCACGTTCCTTGAGGATGGCCGAGGTCGAGCCGATATCGCTGGCGATACGGTCGATATATTGCTTCAGATTGTCGGCACGGGCATCAAAGGTGGCCTGGCAGGTGGCGAGGCGGGCGTTGAAGGAGCGCAGCTTGCGCACGGCGTCGCGATAATAGCTCGGGGTCGGCGTCTTCGGGCCGAACGGGCTTACACCGAAATACCAGGTGTACTCGTCGAACTGCAGATTGCCGCGCGCATCCTGCAGGTCGGCGTCGATCTGCGATGTCGTGCGCACACGGCCGAGATTGTCGGCGAGCTCGGTCGCGGTGCGGCGCACCGCCTGGTTGATGCCGCGCTGGAACGAGGCCTTGTTGTCCATCCACGGCGTGTTGTCCCAGCTGATGCCGAACAGGCCGAGCTTGTAGAGGATCATCGACGAGATCCAGGCATTCTGGTTAACGTTGAAGTCGGTCAAATCGGCGGCAATCTGGGCGATGCCGGAGTTGCCACAGGTCCTGGCAGTGTCGGCACCGGCACCGGCTGCTACCTGTTCGCCCGCCGAGATGTTGCGCTTCTCGAACGTGTAGGTGTCGGGATAGCTCGGATTGAAATTATTCCACCACTGGGTGGCGTAGAAGAAATTGGCGTAGAGGCCGAGCAGCACCAACAGGGCGAGGCCGAGCACGGCCTTGAGGATCCAACCGCGCTGCGCATACCAGCGGCCGGCCCACATGAACGGCCACAAGATGACGCCGATCAGGAGGCCGATGCCGCGGCCGATCCATTGGAAAATCCTGACGAAGAAGTTCACGATCGGATCGAGCATGGCTGTGTCACCCCCTCAAGGCATAATGTCAAAAAGTTGCGGACTTTTGGATAACATCATGCGCCAAAACAACAAGTTAGAACGAAATGACGGCCGGTTTCGTTCTAGTCAGTCAGGCCGTAGAGGCGCGTGCGGAACGCCACCTTGTCCTTCAGATATGTGGTTTTCAGAACGTCCACAACATGCGATCGCCAGGCGTCGCTGAAGCCCTCATAGTCCTTGTAGAAGCCCTGCTTGTTGAAGACGTAGCGCGAGACGAAGTCCGACGGCACGAAATCCGAGATCAGCCGGTTGGTCAGCCAGGCGTCGGGATGGTCGGGCTTGGCGCGGACCACCAGGAAGCGCTGCTGCGGGAACACATCCTCGATCTTGAGATGGCCGAGCTGGGCAATCTCGCGCTTGGCGGCGTTGAGGAAGGGGAAATTGCCGTCCCTGGTGATCAGGTCGGCATGGCCCTGGATCCAGGTCTGCAGCCAGACCTTGTCGACGTCGGTCAGATTGCGATCCGGCTCGGCGTCGCGGATCAGCGCGCGCACCACCATCTCGGCGCGGTGCTCGAGATAGCCCGAGGCTTCGATCCAGGAGGCGCGCGGCAGTTCGATGCGGCCGGTGGCGGCGAGGAACTTGAACACCTTGTCGGCGTCCTTGATCGAGAGATAGCTTACCTGCCACGGCCGCGAGCGGCGGAAACCGGGGGCCGCCGGATCGCTGATGACGGTCGTCATGTCGGGGTCGACGAACACGTAAAGCCCGCCAAAATGACTGGTCCAGTAGGCGTTGTGGCGGAAGATTACCTGGTCGGGCACCAGCGCGTTCTCGCGGATATCGCCGCAGATCTTGGCCAGTTCCACCATGCGGGTGAGCATGGCGTTGTCGCGCCAGGCGTCAGGCTCCTGTTTCAGGCGGTCGACGAGCTTGCCGAGCTCGGCGGCCTTGCCCAGCACATCTTCGGCCGACAGCACCTTGAACTCGACTTGGTTGATCGACAGCAGATCCTCGATATCGTTGACCTTGGGAATGGAATCCTCGATCTCGCCGTAGATGACATCCTTGATGGTCAGCGCGTCGATGGCGCGCTGATTCCTGGACATGAACTCGAACATCAGCTGCGAGGTGTTGGAGAAGGCGGTGTGCACCACCGGCAGGTCGATCTGCGACGGCGTCAGGATGATGAAGCGGCGGTTGACCTCATTGGGATCGAGGTAGCCGTAGTCGCCGCATTCCTCCGCCACTTCCGGCGAAAAACCGGTGCGGTCGATCTGGAAGCTCTTCAGCTTGGTGGGCTCGAGGCCAAAGGCGGCAAGCGCCTTGTTGTAGCGCTCGATGAGATGCGGCTCGTCGACGACGAGCAGCCGGCCGTAAATGAGCTCGTTGTCGCGCAGGAGATCGGGTTTGCGGGCCATTATTCCTTCTCCCACAAGGGGAGAAGGAAAGGCCGGAGCGCATCACGCATTCCACAGCCCCTTTTTCTTCATCTCCTCCATCTCACGCGCTGCCCGTTCGCGCAGCCGCGCGTCACGCAGTAGCTTTTCCACGGCGGAGTCGTCGGACTTGTCGGAGTAGCGGAACTCGCTGTCGGCGTAGCGGTTGATCTCCTGCATGACCATGTCCATCGAGAACGGGCCGCGCAGTTGCTCGATCATCACTTTCTTCTCGTCATAGCTCTTGTGCATGAAAACCTCTGGTTTTTCGAACCAGTCGTCGGGAAGCTCGATGTCCATGGCGCGCATCTTGATGGCGTCGGTGACGTTCTTGATGGCGCGGCCGGTGAAGCGCGGCTCGGCCTGCTTGATCAGGTGCAGATAGGTGCCGATGTCGGCCATGGTCTTGGGCGCGCCATTCTCCTTCATGTAGCGCTCATGGACCCGGATCAGCCCGTCCTCCTGCGGCTTCTCGTGCTCCTCATAGGCTTCGGCCACGGCGCGCTGGATCTCCTGCGCGGCGTAGAGTTCGTGGTCGCCGAGCGGGATCTTGTGGTTCTTGCCGGCGAGCAGCACGAAAATGTCGATGTAATCGTCACGCGTCTGCGGCCCGTCGACCAGCCAGCGGGCGCCGGCGCGCTGGCGCAGCGCATCGTCGACATTTTCGGGATAGTTGGAGAACATGCCGAACGAGCAGTTGCCGCGCACCACTGTGGCGGCACCGGCGAAGGCGTCCATCAGCACGCCGGTGATCTCCTGCTGGCCGGCCGAGGCGCGGTCGTCGGAACGGCGCGCCGCCACCTGGTCGACGTCGTCGATGGTGCCGAAACCGATGACGCGCGGGTTCAACACATTGTTGATGAACTGGCGGCAGTTCTGGCCGGACTTGCCCTGATAGGACGAGATCTGGTCGACGCCGAAATTCTCGTAGGCGAAGGGATAACCGGCGACCTGGCAGTAACCATTGACGAGACCGGCAATCATCTGGATCAGGGTCGTCTTGCCGGTGCCCGGCGCGCCGTCGCCGATGAAGGTGAACAGGAAGCCGCCGAGCTCGACGAACGGGTTCAGCTCGCGCTCGAAATCATAGGCCATCAGCATCTTTGCGAGCTTGACCGACTGATATTTGGCGATGTGGTTGCCGACGACCTCTTCCGGCTTCTTGAAGGTCATCACCAGCGGCTTGGAACGCTTGCCCGGCGCGACGTCGAAGCCGTCGAGCGTGAAATCGTCGGCATCGATGCGGATATGCGCGTTCTCGAATGGGCCGATGCCGTCGAAGCGGCCTTTTCGCGCCAGGAGGCCGTCGATGGCGACACGGGCGAAGGCGCGCGCCCTGGTCATCAGGTCGGCATCGTCGGATGCACCCAAAATCGCCTTGTCTAGGCCGGCCAGGATCGACTTCACCGCGTCCTGCGGCGTGTCGAAGAGGAAATCCGGCTCGGGAATGTCGTTGGGCGCCTCGCCATCGCTGTCGATGAGTTGGAACAGGTAGGAGGACAGGCTGAAGGCGGAAATGTAAGCCGAGGCCGACAGAAGCTTCTTGAAGGTGGTGGCCTCGTCGCCTTCGAGGGGAGCGCGGGTGTTCCTGGCCTGCAGGCTTTCGAGATCGGAGCCTTCGGCGAAAACATCCGATATGGCGAGCGCGAGCGCCGTGCCGCGCCGGGCACGAAACAAAAGTGTGTGCTGCGGGATGGTCAGCAACTGGTCGTCGGGGTGAACGGCGCCGACGGTCTTCGCCAGCTCGACCTCGCGCGTGCGGCGCACCGAACCGACAGAGACGGTGGAGACGAAGCGGCGATTGGTGCCGGCAAGCGCGGTGCCGGAGGAGCTGGACGGGTCTTCCAGCACGACGATGCGGGTGATGAAGCTCTGCGCGGTGGCGCGGTGCTTCTCGATCGCCGCTTCCGGGATGGTGGTCAGGCCGGTATCCATGAAGGTTGCTCCGTGGTGTGACGGTCAGACGTCCGAGATGACCTGCCCATTCGACAGGATGTGAACCTTGTAGCCGGAAAAGATCTTCTGCGCCTCGCCGGCGGCATAGAGCGCCTGGTAGGCCTCGTGCGGGATCAATGCGTGGTTCTCATAGCTCGACACGCCCTGGCGCGCGGCCTCGAGGTCGTCGGTGTTGATGAAGAACTCCTGCGTCGTCTTCTCGCTCGAAAACAGCCCCCTGCGGCCGGGTTTTTCGCCCTTGGAGTAGACCTCCTGGATGGTCCAGGTCAGCAGCCAGGCGTTCTCCGGCTTGCGCACCTTGGCCAGAACCTCGGTCACCGTAGAATTGTTGTCGGTGATCCCGGCCGAATAGAAGGGGCCAAGCACCACGCGGCGCAACTGCTTGGGGTGGAGCGGTTCGAAATCCTTGTCGAGGTTGACCGCGATCGTTGCCGGCGACAGCGTATAGGCCGAGTTCTTTTCGGTGAAATCGTCGAAGCGATGGGCAAGCTCGGGATTGAGCAGGCCATCGACTGGCAATGGAATGTCGATCTGGTCGTTGAGCTTGCCATTGCGGTCGACGAGCTGGCGGATCATGTCTTCGGAGGAATCTTCCACCGTCACCATGTAGACCAGCGGCAGGTTGGCGCTGCCGTCGAAGGTCGCCCAATGGACCAGGTAGTAGGGCCGCGCCGTCTTCGGATTGACGGAAACCTTGGCCGTCTGCGCCAGGGTGAAGGGGCCGAAGGTCTGCTCGCTCTTGACGTCCTCGAGATAAAGCCTCTCGGCCATCGACTTCTGCAGCGCTTGGGGGAATTCCTTGTGGCGCAGGATGAAGTCGGCCATCTCCTCGCGCAATTCGTCGGCCAGCGGGATGTTGGCGAGCCGCGTGTCAGCCTGGCGGCGGTCATTTTCGAGCTCAAGCAGGTTCTGGAACACCGGGAATCCGCTTTCGGCGCGCGAAATGCGGAACGTGTCCATGAAGCCCAGCCGGTTGCGCCAGCAGGAGAACGACTTGTCGAGCCGGGCGATGTATTCGGCGACGATCTTGGCGACGATGCCGTGCCGGTAGAGCGGCGAGCGATCGTCGCGCATGAACACTTCCAGCCCGCTGAGCGCTGCCGTGATTGCCGAGAAATACCGCGCCGCCGCGTCGTTTTCGGAGGTCATGCTATTGGCCATGGCATTGTCGCACCGGTGCGGGCGGCAATTACGACTGCACGTAATTGGCCGAATTGTGCTTCTTCAGCACTTCGTCGAAACGGCGGGCGAAGGCGTCGTCGGCCAGCTTCTTGCGGCGCTGGATGTCGGCGG
Source organism: Mesorhizobium sp. BR1-1-6 (assembly GCF_020165355.1). NCBI lineage: Bacteria > Pseudomonadati > Pseudomonadota > Alphaproteobacteria > Hyphomicrobiales > Phyllobacteriaceae > Mesorhizobium > Mesorhizobium sp. BR1-1-6. The sequence goes on from NZ_JAIUHZ010000002.1 coordinate 261,135, forward strand.
TGGCCACCATGTTCTTCTCGTGCATCTCGAGCAGGTCGCCAATGTGCTTCTGCGAGGCGGCACCAATGCCGGCCATGGTCTCCTCGGCGGTGTTGTCGACCTGGCTGCCCAGCGTGTTGATCTTGTGGGCGACGTCCTGCTGAGCCGCGGTCTTCAGCGAATCCTCCAGCGCCTTGTAGAGAACGATGCGCTGCTCGGTGTCGATGGTCAGCTTGTTGATCAGGGTCGACTGTGCGGCGATCTGGTTGTTGAGCGAATCGACGAAGGTCTGGAACATCGAGGTGTAGCGCTCCAGCGTCTGGCTCTCGGCCAGCAACTCCTGTTCCTTGGCCTGCTTCTCATTGTATTCCGTGGCGAGCTTGGAACGTTCGCCTTCGAGCTGCGTGCGTTCCTTCTGGCTGGTGGAGGCCGCGATCTTGTTTTCGATGTCGAGCAGCATCGGATTGAGCTCCTCGATGCGCTTCTGCACGGTTTCCAGGTTGGACATGGTGGCCTTGCGGCGCTCGATAACCTGCGACAGGCTGGTCTCGGAGGTCTTGTAGCGCTGGTCGAGGACTTCTTTCTGCGCCTTCAATATGCCGACGATGGTGTCGGACTTGGCCAGCAATTCCTGCAGGTTGCCCGCCAGTGACATGTTGCGGACGCGGTCGGTGCGCAGACGCTGCTTGCGCTGGCTGGAGAAGATGCCGATGAAGTTTTCCCAGCCGGTGTAGTTCTTCATGCTCTCGAACTCGGCGCCGAAAACGTTGGTGGCGTCCTCCAGCCCGATGATCAGGTCGGCAATATTGCCTTCCATCACCTTCTGTTGCTTCAGCACGTCTTCGATGCGGGCGTTCTCGATATCGAAATTGGCGTCGCCGATCTTCTTGTCGGCGGTGGCAAGTTTGTCGAGCACGGCGCCGGACTGGTCTATCTTGGTGCGCATGTCCTGGACGACCTGCTTGGTCCTGGCAATTTCGGCATCGAAATTCTGCAATGTCGCCATAAGGGCCTCCCGCTCCGGCATCAGGTCGCTGATTGCGAACAGCGGCGAATATATGTGGGGCTTCAGGGGATTGAAAGACGTGAAGACAGGGGCGCTTCGAAAACAAAAACCTTGCCCACGCCCTTGAAACGCAATCGATCCGCGATCATGGCGAAAGGATCGTTTGGAATACGCGTGGTTCAACTGTCATTGAACTTCAACGTCGGCGGATGTCGGCCAGGCATTCAGTCCCCCGCTGCCACGAATGCCTGAAATCCGACGGAGCATTGAGCGCGGTGAGGACGGTGGCAGCTCGGCGTCCATCGCGGGGACGGAATAATCCTGGCTCAGGGCTTGGGATCGGCCTTCAGATAAGCGATGACATTGGCGATGTCCTCGTCGTTGTTCAGGCCGGCAAAGGCCATCTTGTTACCGGGCACTTTTTGCCGCGGCGCCTTCAGATACTCGGCGAGGTTGGCCTCGTCCCAGACGAGACCGGCGGCGCCTGCACTCTTCATCGCTTCGGAGTAATGGCCGAGGAAGCTCTCGGCACTGCCGGCGGCGCGGCCGACGACACCCATCAGATGCGGGCCGACCTTGTCGCGGTCGCTCGCTGCTTCATGGCAGGCCATGCATCGGTTGAAGACCCTCTTGCCCAGTGCCGGATCGCCGCCGGCATGGGCGGCAAGGACGCCGGCAAGCAGAAAGGCTGCGGCAGACGAAGCGGCTCGAAACATGGCTATCCCCGACGAGTTCTGGCTGGAACGAGAGGACGCAGAATAGGACCGGGGCCTTAACAAACGCTGCATCGTGGCGGGATCGCGAAAGCCGATCGATGGCGGCAAGTGTGGCGGCCGTGATGCCACAGCCCGGTCAAGGCGCGACAAAGCCGATGAAATCGTCGGGGGCGGCGCGACCCATTTCTTCTTCCCAATGGCGACGGCAGAGCGAGACATAGACGTCCTTGCCGATCGCCACCTGTTCGCCCTGCCGAGCGACCTTGCCGTCGGGGCCGAGGCGCACCACCATCGTCGCCTTGCGGCCGCAGCGGCAGATGGTGCGCACTTCGCGCAGCTCATCGGCTATGGCCAGCAACGCGCGCGAGCCGGAAAACAGCTTGCCCTGGAAATCCGTGCGCAGGCCATAGCACATGACCGGAATGTCGAGCCGGTCGGCGATCCGGGCGAGCTGCCAGACCTGCTCCTCCTCGAGGAACTGCGCCTCGTCGACGAAGACGCAATGCACGGCACCGTGCTGATGATGTTCGGCGACGCGGGCGAACAGGTCGTCGCCGTCACGAAACATCTCGGCTTCCGTTTCCAGTCCGATGCGTGACGAAATCAGGCCGGTGTCGCCCTTGCGGTAGTGGCCGGCGACGAACAGCATCGTCGTCATGCCGCGCTCGCGGTAATTGTACGACGCCTGCAGGAGCATCGTCGTCTTGCCCGCATTCATCGTCGCGTAGTGGAAATACAGTTTGGCCATGGCGCCCTTTTAAGCCCACTTGGCCGGGCCCGGGGAAGGCCCCTGGCAGGCCTTCCACCAAAAAAGCCGGCTCGCATGGAAAAAGCGGCTGACGTGTCGCTGATCGGCCAGCCAGCGCCGTTGATCGTGATTGCCTTAATGCTTGAAACCGCACGAGAATGGTGTTTGGCTGACGAAACAAGGCGGGCACAAAAACCGTGACTTCGCCTCGCCAAAGAATCGAAATGGGAGAAAGTTCATGTCGCGTATGAATTCCTTCGTCGCAGGCCTCGGCCTTGCGGCTTTCTTGTCGACGAGCGCTGCCTTCGCCGGGGATCCGGCTAGCTGCAAGGCGGTACGCCTTTCCGATGTCGGATGGACCGATATCCAGGCGACGACCGGCATCGCCTCGGTGCTGCTCACGGCGCTCGGCTACGAGCCGCAGGTAATCCAACTGTCGGTGCCGGTGACGATGGCGTCGCTGAAGAACAAGGACCTCGATGTCTTCCTGGGCAACTGGATGCCGTCGATGACCAACGACATCAAGGACTACACGGCCGACGGTTCGGTGGAGACCATCAGCACGAACCTGACCGGCGCCGGCTACGGCATCGTCGTGCCGACCTATGTGGCGGATGCCGGCGTCAAGACACTCACCGACCTCGGCAAGTTCAAGGACAAGTTCGACGGCAAGATCTACGGCATCGAGGCCGGCAATGACGGCAACCGCATCATCCTCGACATGATCAAGAACCCGAAGGACAATCTCGAAGGCTTCGAACTGGTCGAATCCTCGGAGGCCGGCATGCTGACGCAGGCCGAGCAGTCGATGAAGAACAATGAGTGGATCGCCTTCCTCGGCTGGACGCCGCACCCGGTGATGGGCGCCATGAAGATCACCTATCTCGACGGCATGGGCGACAGCGGCTTCGGTGCCGCCACCGTCCACACCAATGTGCGCAAGGGCTACACCACCGAGTGCCCGAACGCCGGCAAGCTCATTGCCAACCTCAAGTTCAACCTGGACATGGAAGGCCAGTTGATGGACGCCATCCTCAAGGGCGGCGACGCCCAGACTGTCGCCACCGACTGGCTGAAGAAAAATCCGGATGCCGTGACACCCTGGATCGCCGGCGTGACCACCTTCGACGGCGGCGATGCGGCAGCGGCCATCAAGACCGCACTGGGGAGCTGAGCCGACTGACTTCGGCATGCACGCGTGAGAACAAAAGGGCAGCCACTGGAAAAGGCTGCCCTTTTTCATATGCTGTGAGAAGATGACGTGACGACAGCGGACACCGCGGCAAAGCGATGCCGGTAGGAGAGGGGGCAAGATGGATCCGATTTCCAAATTCCTGGTCAGCTACAAGATTCCCATCGGCCCATGGGGCAAGGCGTTCTTCGGGTTCCTCACCGACAATTTCGACAACGTCTTCAGGGCCTTTTCCAACGGCCTGAACTTCATCCTCGACGGCCTGGTCGACCTCCTGCTGGTGGTGCCGCCGGTGCTGCTGGCGCTCATCATCGCCATCATCGCCTGGCTGCTGCAGCGTTCGCGCCCGCTCGCGATCGGCGTCTTCCTCGGGCTGATCTTCATCATCAACCAGAACCTGTGGAAACAGACGGTGCAGACGCTGGTGCTGGTCGTGGCCGCCGCCGCCATGGCAATGGCCATCGGCGTGCCGCTCGGCATCTGGGCGGCGCACAAGCCGAAGGTCTACCGCTTCATGCTGCCGGTGCTCGACCTGATGCAGACGCTGCCGACCTTCGTCTACCTGATCCCGGTGCTGACCCTGTTCGGCCTTGGCAACGCGCCCGGCCTCATCGTCACCATCATCTTCGTCATCCCGACCGCGGTCCGGCTCACGCATCTCGGCGTCGTCTCCGTGCCCAAGTCGATCATCGAGGCCGGCGAGGCCTTCGGCGCCACCAAGAGCCAGCTGCTGTGGAAGGTCGAACTGCCCTCGGCGCTGCCCACCATCATGGCGGGCCTGACCCAGTCGATCATGCTGTCGCTGTCGATGGTGGTGTTCGCAGCGCTGATCGGCGCCGGCGGGCTCGGCACCGAGATCAACCGCGCGCTCGGTTCGCGCCGCATCGATCTCGGCCTCGAGGCCGGGCTCGCCATTGTCGTGCTCGCCATCGTGCTCGACCGCATGACCCGCATTGGCGTTGGAGGCAAGAAATGACCGTCGCCGTCGATTTCAGGAACGTCGATATCGTCTTCGGCGCCGACCAGGCGGGTTCGCTGGCGCTCATCGACAAGGGCGCGACGCGCGCCGAGATCCTCGAGCAGACCGGCAATGTGCTCGGTTGTGCCGGCGCCAGCCTTACCGTGCATGAGGGCGAGATTTCCGTCCTCATGGGTCTGTCCGGCTCGGGCAAGTCGACACTGCTGAGAGCGGTCAATCGCCTGAACGTCGTCTCGCGCGGCCAGGTTCTGGTCAAGGATGGCGACCGCACCGTCGATGTCGTCACCTGCGACGAGGCTACCTTGCGGCGCCTGCGGCAGAAGCAGGTTGCGATGGTGTTCCAGCAGTTCGGCCTGCTGCCGTGGCGGACGGTGGAAGAGAATGTCGGGCTTGGCCTCGAACTTGCCGGCGTGCCGGATGCCGAGCGCAAGGAGCGCGTCCACAGGCAGCTCAAGCTGGTCAATCTCGAGCAGTGGTCGAAGAAATACGCGCATGAGCTTTCGGGTGGCATGCAGCAGCGCGTCGGGTTGGCGCGCGCCTTCGCCACCGAGGCGCCGATCCTTCTGATGGACGAGCCGTTCTCGGCGCTCGACCCGCTGATCCGCACCAAGCTGCAAGACGAGTTGCTGCAGCTGCAGGCCGAACTGAAGAAGACTATCATCTTCGTCAGCCACGACCTCGAGGAAGCGCTGAAGATCGGCAGCCACATCACAATCATGGAGGGCGGACGCATCGTGCAGACCGGCGCGGCGGAGGACATCGTGCTCAAGCCCGCTAACGATTATGTCCGCGACTTCATCGCCAATGTGAATCCGCTGTCGGTGCTCACCGCCTGGAACGTGATGCGCGACCGCCGCGATCTCGAACAGGGCAAGGACGGCTGGGTGTGGCTCGACCGGCGCAAGACGACGCGCTTCAAGATCGACGACCATGGCCTCGTGGCGGCGGCTGAGCGTGACGGCAAGCCGGCGGTATGGGTGTCCTGCGCCGAGGTCGAAGGCCAGCCCGAGGAAGCGGCCCAGGTGTTCTGGGCCAATCCCGGAACGTCGCTGAAGACCGTGATGCTGGCCATGCACCGGTCGCAGACTGCGCCCGTGGCGCTGTTCGATGACCAGTCGCGCTTCGTCGGCGCGATCGGCATCAGGGACGTGCTGAGCGCGGTGCTGCGGCGGTAATCCCTCAGTCGCGTCTCAAGTCGCCAGCGGCAGACGCAGCTCCGTCAGCAGGCCGCCCTCCGGATGGTTGGACAGGCGGATCTCGCCGCCGGCGGCACGCGCGATGTTGCGGGCGATGGTGAGGCCGAGGCCGAGGCCGCCGGTCTGGCGGTTGCGGGACTGTTCCAGGCGCACGAAAGATCCGAACACGGCGTCGATCTGGGCTTGCGGAATACCCGGCCCTTCGTCGCGTATGGCCAGCGTGATCATGTCGCCCGACCGGTACAGGCTGAGATGCGCCTTCTTGCCGTAGGTGACTGCATTTTGCACAAGATTGGTGACGCAGCGCTTGAGCGCGACCGGCCGCGCCATGCAGATCAGACCGCGCGAGCGCGTATCATCATTGTCGAAGGAGACCTCGGCGTAGCCGTCGGCGATCGATTCCACCAGCGACCAGAAGTCGATGCGCTCGCTCTTTTCCTCGTTCACCTCGAAGGTGGCAAAGTCGATCACCGAGCTGGCGATGCTCTCGACATCGGCGAGATCGTGCGCCAGCGCCTCGCGAACCGCCGACTTGCGCAACAGTTCCAGGCGCAGCCGCATCCTGGTCATCGGCGTGCGCAGGTCGTGCGCCAGCGCGGCGGCCAGGTGCTCACGGTCCTCGACATATTCACGCAGTCTCGCCTGCATGGCGTTGATCGCGTTGGCGGCGGCGCGCACCTCGCGGCTGCCGCTTTCGGCGATCGGCGGGCTCTTGAGGTCATTGCCGATCCGGTTCACGGCGGTTTCCATCATTCGGTAGGGCGCGGTCAGCCGGCGCAGCGACCAGATCGACATGATCACCACCAGCCCCGCTATCAGCGAATAGAGCGGCAGGCTGTCGAAGCTCAGGATCGGGCCGACCGGCGTGATCGGCTCGGTGAAGTTCAGCCATTGGCCGTCGGCGAAGCGCAGCGAGGCGGTCAGCTTGTCACTCTGGGCGAAATTCGCCGCCAGCACCAGGAGATCGCGTTCCACCTGGCCGACGTCCCTGTTCATGACCTCGCCACCGGGGCTGTCGGATTCCTGCGTCGCCGGATCGCGCCGGACGCGCGCGTCGGTGACGCCGAACTTCGACAGCCGTCCAACGAGAATGTCTTCCAGCTCGGCGAGTTCATCGTCGCCGGCGATCGACGAGGTGACCGCGGGGCTGTCTGAAACCGTGAGAGCGTAGGTGGCGTTGAACAGGCCGGATGCGGTCGCCTTGCGCTCCTCGGGCGTGGCGGCATGCATCAGCTGCACCAGCGAATAGGCGCGGTCGTTGAGGCGGTAGAGATCGACCACGTCATTGGCGGCCGCGCGGTCGCGCGACACGATGTAGAGCGTCGCGACCTGACTGATCAACAGGCCGGCAATGACGATCAGCAGCACCCACACAGGCAGGGTCTGCGGCAGGAAACGTCTCATTCGGAAGTCGTTTCGGGGAGGAACTGATAACCGCCGCTGCGCACCGTCAGGATCAGCTTGGGCGTCTTGGGGTCATCTTCCATCTTGCGCCGCAGCCGGCTGACCAGGATGTCGATGCTGCGGTCGAAGGAATAATCGCTATCGCCGCCGGAGAGTTCGATGAGCTGGTCGCGGGTCAGCACGCGCTGTGCGCTCTTGACGAAGGTCTGCAACAGATTGAACTCCGCCATGGTCAGTTCGACCCTGACATCGTCGGGCGCGGTCAGCCGGCGCCGCGAACAATCCATCGTCCAGCCGGCGAAGCGGTAGATCTGCTTCGATGTGACGCGTTTGGGCTCGGGGGCACCGTTGCGCCGCAGCACGGCGCGTATGCGGGCCAGCAATTCGCGGGGGTCGAAAGGTTTGGGCACATAGTCGTCGGCGCCCATCTCGAGGCCAACCACGCGGTCTGTCGTCTCGGTGACGGCGGTCAACATGATGATCGGCGTCGAATACTGGGCCCGGATGTCACGGCACAGTTCCAGCCCGCTCCTGCCGGGCAGCATGACGTCGAGCACGATGAGATCGACCTGTGCACGGCGCAGGATCGTTTCCATCTCGGTGCCGTCGGCGGCAACCGATGTGTGCAGGCCGCGCTTCTGGAAGAACTCCTGCAGCAGGTCGCGAATGCCCTTGTCGTCGTCGACGATCAGTATGTGTGCGTCGGATTTCACGGGGATCCTGTCTTCGTTGACCTGCCAAGCCGGCAGGCGGCCACCCACACGATAGAATTCGGGCCATATGTTGGCCAGTGCCTTGGATTTCAAGGCAAGGTAAATCTGGCAATCTCCACACCGAATGCGCTGGAGGCCTCCCGCCGGGGCGCACAGACACAATCCAGAAACAAAATTCTATAATCGGGAAAAACTCCTGAAAAACTAGGCCGGCATAACGGTGCCGTGGCGGTCAGGTCATTTGGCCGCGACGCAAGTCTCCGGGTTCACGGATTAACCGATGCCAAGGTTGTCGATCAGTTTGTTGGGTGCGTTGATGGGCATTTCGCTCGTCACAGCCGCTGCTGGACAATCGGATGCAAAAGTGACGCCCACCACCCGGACCGAGCGGTGTGCCAATCTCAGCCACCAATTCGATGAAGCCCTCGAAACCCATGCCACGGCAACGCAGGTCACCGCGGCAAAGGCACTTCAGAGAAAGGGCAACCGGTACTGCGCCGCCAAGAAACAGGCACAGGGTATCCGGATGCTCGCCAACGCTTTGAAGTTGCTGGGGGTGACACCGAACGACCCGGTTCAGTGACACTCGAAACCCGACCCGCATGAAAAGGAAATGAAGCCATGAAAAAGTCCATCCTCTCCGCCACCGGTCTCGCCGTTGCTCTCGCCTTCGCCATGCCGGCTCTCGGCAACGCCGCTGCCACCACGACCGCCGCTCCGGCTGCTTCCTCGACGACCACCGCTCCGGCGACCACGACCGCCAAGCCTCCGGTGAAGAAGGTCGTTGCCAAGAAGCACAAGAAGGCGAAGAAGACTGTCAAGAAGACCGACAAGAAGGTCGCTCCGAAGGCTTAATCCAGGTCGGGCACACTGCCTGCCTTATGACAAGGCCGCTCCAGTCGCGTTTTGCTGGAGCGGCCTTCTTCCTGTCCGAAAAAGCCGAAGGCCGTGTATCGGCAGTGAAGCGAACGGACAGGTCCGAACGATGTGGCCGAAGCCGGCGCCGGCGGCTTTGTCTCGATCGGCCTTAACCCGATTCAAGGCCGGCGCCGTAGGACAATCCGCATGAAGAGGCGGCTTTCGTCCATTCTGCGCTCGATCGTGTTCGGCAGCCTGGTCGCCACCGGCGCCGCCCGGCTTATGATCCTGTTCACCGCCAGTCCCGTGCCGGATCCGGCCAGCGGCCGCACCGAGCCGTCACTGTTCGCGCCTGTGATTTCCACCGACTGGGATTACATCACGCCCGCGCAGACCTGGCTGCTCATCGCACTTGCCAGCGTGACGCTGATCTGCGTCGTCGCCTGGCCGGTCGCATCCTGGATGGAACGCCGGTCGGATGCTGCCGGAAACTTGCCCTCCCGGAGCGGCTTCGGCCGCCAGGGCCGTTGAACCGCGGGCCGCACTTCCCACATAGCTCTGTGATTGGACGCTCGCTTTCGCCCGTGCGAAAATAGGGGCGTAGCCGAGGCTCGCGCAATTGCCGGTTCCCATGCCTGAAATCACGACAAAACCCCGTACGCAGACCCTACCCAAGACCGAGCGGCCGAAGCTCTACAAGGTCATCCTGCTCAATGACGATTTCACGCCGCGTGAATTCGTGGTGACGGTGCTGAAGGGCGAGTTCAAGCTCAGCGAAGACCAGGCGCATCGGGTGATGATCACGGCGCATCGGCGCGGCGTCTGCGTCGTCGCCGTCTTCACCAAGGACGTCGCCGAGACAAAGGCGACACGGGCCACCGACGCCGGCAAGGCCAAGGGCTATCCGCTGATGTTCACGACGGAGCCGGAAGAGTAGAGCAGGTTTCTTCCCTTCTCCCACAAGGGGAGGAGGGAAAATGCTCCTATCGTCCTTCGCGGTACCACATCGAACCCATCGCCAGCAGCAGCAGGCCGAGGCCGAGAAAGCCGCCGAACAGCGGAACGCGCGAGACCGCCTTGAGCACGCTGTCGTCGGTGGTGCGCAGGCCGATCCAGTCGGCGCCGGACGCTTCTCCCGAGGACCGTACGGGGACGATCGAGGGCAAGGTCACGTCGCCGCCTCCAAGGGTCGATCCCGCAAGCCTGCGAACGCTGCCGCCGGTGGCTTCGGCGGGAGCCTTCAGCCGGTCCTGCGTGGAAACGACGTCGGCGAATTCGGGTGCGTTGACCGGCCCGACATGGGCGAGCGCGGTAAGGTCGCCATTGCCGACCTGGTAAAGGCCGATCTCGGAGGTCTGGGCGCTGCCCAGGAAGACACCGGGTTCGGATTTCTCGAGCTTGACGGTAATGGTCTTGCCGGAGGGCGTAATGATCTGGGCCGGGCCGGGGTCGTCGGCCATGGTCTGGCGGCGGATTTCCAGCACCATGCCGCGCCCGTCGGCGGTCAGCCGTTCCTCCTCGAGCTCTGGCTCCTTCATCAGCCAGTGGGCGATGCGGCGGTAGAGCTGGACATGCGGCCCGCCGCCTTCGAAGCCGCGCGCCCACAGCCAGCCCTGGTCGGACAGAAGCATGCCGACGCGGCCTTCTCCCTTGCGGTCGAGCAGGAGCAGCGGCCGGTTGTCGGCCCCCTTCATCACCACCTCGCCTTCGGGATTCTGCACGCCTATGGTGCGGAACCAGCGGCTCCAGTGCGGCGGCTCGCTGGCAGAACCGTCGAGACCGCGCGTCACCGGATGGCGCTGGCCGATGTCGGTGAGGCGTGGGTAGAACGCCTTGTCGACGACCTCGCCGGTCGGCATCGCCGGCAGCGCCGACATCAGCGGCGTGCGCGCGATCGAGCTTTCACCGGCATATTCGGGTCCGGCCGCAATCAGCAGCGCGCCGCCTTTTTCGACATATTCGGAGATGTAGTCGTAATAGAGGATCGGCAGCACGTCGCGGTGCTGGTAGCGGTCGAAGATGATCAGGTCGAAATCCTTGATCTTCTCGACGAACAGTTCCCGCGTCGGGAAGGCGATCAGCGACAATTCGTTGATCGGCGTGCCGTCCTGCTTCTCCGGTGGCCGCAGGATGGTGAAATGGACGAGATCGACCGAGGCGTCGGATTTCAACAGATTGCGCCAGGTGCGCTCGCCCGCATGCGGCTCGCCAGAGACGAGCAGCACGCGCAGGTTCTCGCGAATGCCGTCGACCAGCGCGATGGCGCGGTTGTTGGTGTCGGTGAGCTCGCCCGGCTCGCGATCGATGGCGAGTTCGATGATGTTGCGCCCAGCGCCGGGAATGGTCACGTGCAGCGGCATGGCCTGGCCGACGGTGGCATGCTCGACAGCGACCTGCTCGCCATTGACCGAAACGCGCACATCGACCGGCCCGGTTTCGTTGCTGGTTGAAATGACGCGATAGGTCATATCGAGCGGCTTGCCGACGAGGGCGAAGCGGGGCGCGTTCTCGAAACGTATGCGGCGATCCTTCTCGTGGTCGTTGCCGGTGATCAAGGCGTGCAGCGGGGCATTGAAATCAGGCGCGCCGGCGGGTGCGTCATGCACTTCGCCATCGGTTATCATGACGGCGCCGCCGATGCGCGAGGGCGGCACGTCGCGGAAGGCGTTTTCGAGCGCGCCGAACAGCCGCGTTTCCGTGCGTTCCTCGGCGGCTTCCGACTTGCCGGCCTCGACGACGCGGACGTCGAACTGCTTGAAGCGGCCGAGGCGCTGCTCAAGCCCGGCCAGCGCCTCGTCGGTCTGTTTGGTCCGTTCACCGATGTCCTGGCTCTGGCTCCGGTCGACGATCAGGGCAACCACGCTTTGCTGCGGCTCGCGCTCCTCGTTGAGGAACACCGGATTGAAGAGAGCGGCGGCGAGCGCCAGCAATGCGACGAGGCGCAGGACCGCGCCGCGCTGGCGAAACCACAGGCCGACGGCCGCGAGCAGGGCCAGCGGCACCAGCACCAGGGCCAGCAGCGGCCAGGAGATCAGCGGTTCGAAGGAGATCGACCAGTTCACGTCTTACCCTCCCCCTTGCAGGGAGGGCCGATCCGCGGGGCGGGCGCAAGAAGGAGCGTCATCTTACTGGCCCAACCGTTCAAGCAATATGGGCACGTGCACCTGGTCGGATTTGTAGTTGCCGGTCAGCATGTACATCATGATGTTGACCCCGGCGCGCAGCGCATAGATGCGCTGCATCGGATCGTTGGGCACGGTCGGCAGCAGCGGGTCGCCATTCTCGTCGACGGCCCAGGCGCCAGCAAAATCATTGGCGGTGATCATGATCGGCGAGACGCCGTCACCGGTACGCACCGGCCGGTTTTCGGCATTGCTGGCGTCGAGCGATGCCTCGACCCAGAGCGGGCTGCCGGCGAAGCGGCCAGGGAATTCGGGCAGGATGAAGAAGGATTTGGTCAGAACATGATCCGACGGCACCGGCTCCAGCGGCGGCACGTTGAGGTTGCCGAGGATGTCGCGCAGCCGCTCGGTGGCGGGGCTGGTCGAGTCGGCGCCGATGCCGTTGGCGAACTGGTCGCGCGTGTCGAACAGCACGGTGCCGCCCTGCTGCATATAGGCATCGATACGGGCAATCGCGGCCTGGCTGGGCATGGCTGCGGCCGGATCGATCGGCCAATAGATGAGGGGAAAGAACGAAAGCTCGTCCTTGGAGATGTCGACGCCGGCCGGCGCGCCCGGCTCGAGCGCGGTCTTCTCGATGAGGAAGCGGGTCAGGCCCTCGAGCCCGGCGCGACTGATCGAATCGTCGCCGGGCACGCCGGTCAGCACATAGGCGATCCGGGTCTTGGAGATGTCCTCTATCGCGGCGGTGTCGCCAGGCTTGGCATCGTCGGCGCGCGCGGGGCCGACATGGCCGAACAGCGCGCCGAGCCCGATCAGAATGGCCGCCATGGTGGTTACGGCCGCAGCGCGGCGCGGCCTGCGCGTCAACAGGCCGCCCATCCAGAACACCGCCAGCGTATCGAGCACCATCAGCGCCAGCGCAGCGGCCACCAGCGCGCCCTTCAAATTACGCGATTCGTCAAAGGCATACTGAATTGTGGTGACCGGGACAGTGATTTGCGGGCGCGCCAGCGGCGCAAGCGTGCTTGTCGCATCGAGCAGATTGTGGGCGAAAACGCCGGCCTCCGAGCCATAGAGGCCGGGCGGGTTCTCGAAGGTCACCGGCAGAGCGCCGGCGCCCGGCACCAGCGGGCGCGCATCCGGCGTCGGCGGCACCAGCATTCCGTCGGCCGCTATCATGCGGTAGGGCGCCAGCGAGGTGGCGGCGGCTTCGGCATTGGCGATGGCGGCCCCCTGGTTGCGCGACAGCTGCACGATGCGGCGCAGCATCTCGACGAAGCTGCCGGAGATCGGCAGGTTCGACCAGGTCGCTTCGGGCGTGACGTGGAACAGCACGAGCGTGCCCTTGCCCTTCTTCAGCCCGGTGACCAGCGGCGTACCGTCGGCAAGCGCTGCCCAGGTGCGCTCGACGATATCGGGCGTCGGTTCGGCCAGCACCTGCCTGGAAACGGTCACCTCGGTCGGCGGCGCCAGATCGGCGAAGGGGCCAGCCTTGGGGAATTCGGTGACCGGCTGCGGCGTGGTCCATGACAATGCGCCGCCGAGCGAGCGTTCGCCGGTGCGCAGACGCACCGGCAGCAGGTCGTCGTCATTGCCGGCGGCGGCCAGCCGCGACCCGGCGAAACGCACCAGGGTGCCGCCCTTTTCAACCCAGTCGACGAGCCTTGGCCTGATCTGTGCGGGAATGGTGCCGATATCGGCCATGACGATCATCGCCGGCTTCTGGTCGAGGATCTGCGGAATGGCGTCGGCCAGGTCGGCGCTGGAAGGTTCGACCAGGTCGGCGAAGGGCTGGAGCGCGCGCCTGATATAGTAGAGCGGCGACAGAAGCGGCTGCGCCTGGTCGGCCTCGGCCTGCGACAGGAGTCCGACGCGGCGGCGCTTGGAGCTTTCGTCCAGCACGCGCACCGCGCCCGCCTGACGCTCGCCATCGAGCGTGATCGAGGCGAAATCGTTGCGCAGCTCGAACGGCACCGCCATGGTGTCGGTGGCGGTGGATTGGCCGGGTGCGAAAGTCAGCGTCGCATCGGCGATGCGGCGGCCCTTGTCGTCGAAGGCGCCAGCGGTGACTTGCGCCGGGGCCGCATCGCCGGGCGCGCGGATGGCGGTGAGGGCAAAACCGTCGACGTCGTTCTCGGCGCCTGTCAGGCCGGTCAGCGACATCCGGTCGGCAACGGCCCACACGACGCGGGCGGCGTTTTTGGACAGGAGCGTGTTGAAGGCGGCCTCGTCGCCCTTCGCCGCCAGTCCGTCGGCCAGCACGGCGACGCTGGCGCCCGGCAGGCGCTCCAGGGCGGCGGCGACGCGGGCGTAGACCGCCGGCCGGTCGGTCGGGATCGGCCGCGGCTTTGCCGCGCGCAGGCGGTCGAGCGCCGCGGCCGCATCGAAGGGGCCGATCTCGGCATTGGGTTTTTCGGCGGTGAAGGCGATGATGACCGGCACGCCGTTCGAACCGGCGTCGGCGATCAGCCGCTCGGCGGTTGCGATGCGCTTGTTCCAGTCGGCGGCGCTTGCCCAGCCATTGTCGACGACCAGCGCCAGGGCCGCGCCCTCGGCCGGCAGTTTCTCGCGCGGATTGAAGACCGGTTCGGCAAGGGCGGCGACGATGAGCGCCGCCATCAGCAGCCTGAGCAGCGTCAGCCACCAGGGGCTCTGCTGCGGGGTTTCCTCGCGCTTCAGCACGCGCGCCAGGATCTTCAGCGGCGGAAACACCTCGGTCTGCGGCCTGGGCGGGGTCAGCCTGAGCAGCCACCAGATCACCGGCAGCGCCAAAAGACCCCACAGCAGCATGGGCGCGCCAAAGGAAAGCGGCAGCCAGCTCATGCGACGGCCTTTCCTGGCTGATCGCCACTAGCGATCATGCCGCCGCGATCGCCAGCGATCGGCCTGGGCTGATCGCCACCGGCGATCATGCCGACGTGGCCAATAGCGGTCAGCCCGGGCTGACCGCCATCCGTCATCGCCATGTGCAGGCGTACCAGGGCGTCGGAAGCCAGTCGATCGGTGTGGTTGACGGTGAAGCTCCAGCCAAGCCGCTTGCACCAACTGGCCAGTTCCTGGCGTCGGGCGCCATAGAGCAGGCGATACTCATCGGCCAGCATCTCGGCGCGGCCGGCGGTCAGCTTCTCCCCGCTTTCCGGGTCGGTGAATTCGGTGCGGCCGGCATAGGGGAATGTCTCCTCGGCCGGGTCGGCGACCTCGATCAGATGCGCGCGCACGCCATGGCGGGCGAGCACGTCGAGCCAAGCCATGGTTTCCTCGACCGGGTCGAGGAAATCACTGGCGATGACGATGTCGCAGAAGCGGCGGATGCCGGAGAGATCGGGTTTGGCCGGCAAGTCGCCGGCATGCATGAGCTGGGCGGCGATGCGCTCGGCGCCGTTGCGGGCGGTGAACGGATCGGTAAGGCCGGGCCAGGCGATGCGCTCACCGCTGCGCGACAGCAGCTCGGCCATGGCCAGCGCCAGCACCAGGCCGCGCGATTGCTTGGAAACGGCGGCACCGGCCGATTTGTAGAGCATGGACGGTGAGGGGTCGGCCCACAGCCACACCGTATGGGCCGCTTCCCATTCGCGGTCGCGCACATAGGTGTGGTCGTCGCGAGCCGAGCGGCGCCAGTCGATGCGCGAGGAATCGCCTTCGACATAGGGCCGGAACTGCCAGAAATTCTCGCCGATGCCGCGCTTGCGGCGGCCATGCCAGCCGGCGATCACGGTGTTGACGATGCGGCGCGCCTCGACCAGCAAGTCGGGCACGAGCGAAGCCCGCAACCGGCCGCGGGCGAGCGCGTCGCGCGTTGCTGCCGGAGCCTGGAGCTCGCCGATGCGCGCCATCAAATCCCTTTCACGAGCTTGGCCACCACATCGCGCACGCTGGTGCCTTCGGCGCGGGCGGCGAAGGTCAGCGCCATGCGGTGCTGGAGCACCGGCTCGGCCAGAGCACGCACATCGTCGACCGACGGCGCCAGCCGCCCATCATAGAGCGCGCGCGCCCTCGTGCACAGCATCAGTGCCTGGCTGGCGCGGGGACCCGGGCCCCAGGCGACATGCCTGTCGGTTTCGGCATTGCCCTGGCCGGGGCGCGCCGAGCGCACCAGGGCCAGGATTGCCTCGACCACGCTTTCAGGCACCGGCATGCGGCGGATCAGCGTCTGAATATCCCTCAGCCGCGCCGGCTGCAGCACATTCTGTGCCTTCGCGTCCTCGACCCCAGTGGTTTCCAAAAGGATGCGGCGCTCGGCCTCGAGTTCGGGATAGAGGATGTCGACCTGCATCAAAAAACGGTCGAGCTGTGCCTCGGGCAGCGGATAGGTGCCTTCCTGTTCCAGCGGGTTTTGCGTCGCGAGCACATGGAAAGGCGAGGGCAGGTCGTGGCGGGCACCGGCAATGGTGACGTGATACTCCTGCATGGCCTGCAGCAGCGCCGACTGGGTGCGCGGCGAGGCGCGGTTGATCTCGTCGGCCATCAGCAATTGCGCGAAGATCGGCCCGGAAATGAAGCGGAAGGAGCGCTTGCCGAATTCGTCCTGCTCCATCACCTCGGAGCCGAGAATGTCCGAGGGCATCAGGTCGGGGGTGAATTGGATGCGGCGCGAATCGAGGCCGAGCACGATGCCCAGCGTCTCGACCAGCTTGGTCTTGGCGAGGCCCGGCACGCCGACCAGCAGCGCGTGGCCGCCGGCCAGAAGCGCCACCAGAGCGCGTTCGACGACACTTTCCTGGCCGAAGATGATGCGACCGACCCCGTCGCGGACCCTGGAAATGTCGGCCAGCGCCTTCTCGGCCTCGGCGATCATGTCTTTTTCGCTGATCGGGCTTTCCTTGACCATCACGCTCATGCAGCATCGATCCTTGTGGTTGGAAATACCAGCTTGACGCAGAATGCCGCGATTCGGCTCCGTCTGGCGCCTGCCTTCAAATTTAAATCACAGAGTTAGGCTGACAAGCGCAACAACAGTGACTATTTCGTGACGATGGCAGAGGGCTCCGAACAAAGACAGCAAAGCCTGGCGGCCGCGACCGAGGCGCGCGGCCTCGAGGCGCTGATCTCGCGTGCGGCCCGCGCCGGCAAGGGGCCGGCCCCGGTGGAGCGCTGGAATCCTGACTTCTGCGGCGATTTGGATATGGAAATCAAGGCTGACGGCACCTGGTTCTATCTCGGCACGCCGATCGGCCGCATGCCGCTGGTACAGCTTTTTTCCTCGGTGCTGCGCAAGGACGCGGACGGCAGGACCTATCTGGTGACGCCGGTGGAAAAGGTCGGCATCCGCGTCGCCGACGCACCCTTCATCGCCGTCGAGATGGATGTCTCGGGCAGCGGCGAGGGCCAGATCATCACGTTCCGCACCAATGTCGGCGACGTCGTCGAGGCCGGACCGGAGCGGCCGCTGCGCTTCGTCGACGAGCACGAGACCGGCGGGCTGAAGCCTTATGTGCTGGTGCGCGGGCGGCTGGAGGCGCTGGTGGCGCGGCCGGTGATGTACGAACTGGTCGAGCATGGCGAGGAGATCGAGATCGGCGGCAGGTTGATGTTTGCCGTTCGTTCGAAAGGCCAGGCCTATCCGATCATGCCGGCCGACAGGCTGAGGCAGCTGAGCGCGTGACGGACAGTTCATGATGGACCAGGTGACGCCGACGCCCTTTTCCATTGCCGATTTGCGCGCGCGCTTTGCCGCGCAGCCGCAGGCGCATGCCGGCGACGACTATGGCGATCATCGCTTCAATCCAGGCCATCCGCGCCTCCACCGGGCGAAACCGCTGCGCGAAGCGGCGGTGCTGATCCCGATCGTCGATCACCAGGACGATGCCACGGTTCTTTTGACCAAGCGGGCCGAGACGCTGCGCAACCATTCCGGGCAGGTGGCCTTTCCCGGCGGGACGATCGATCCGACCGACGCCAGTCCGGAAGCGGCGGCGCTGCGCGAGGCTTTCGAGGAAATCGGCCTTGGCCGGGACCATATCGAGGTCATCGGCCGCATGCCCGATTACGTCGCGGGCAGCGGTTACAGGATCGCGCCGGTGCTGGGCATCGTGCGGCCGCCTTTCCAGTTGACACTCAATGCCGAGGAGGTCGACTTGGCCTTCGAAGTGCCGCTGCGCTTCCTCATGGATCCGGCCAACCACATCAGGGACAGCCGCATTTGGAACGATCTCGAATGGTTCTTCTACGATATGCCCTATGGCGACCGGCGCATCTGGGGCGTCACCGCCGGCATCATCCGCACGCTCTATGAAAGGCTCTATGGGTGAAGGTCTCGATCGCTGACAGGGCCGACTGGCTCGGCGACAAGCATCTGCAGCGCCTGCTTGCCATTCTGGCGAGCGGCGGCGAGGCAGCGCGGGTCGCCGGCGGCGCGGTGCGTAACACGCTGATCGGTCAGCCCGTCGCCGACATCGACATCGCCACCACCTGCCTACCGCAGGAGACAATCCGCCGCGCCGAGGCGGCGAGGTTCAAGACGGTTCCAACCGGCATCGAGCACGGCACGATCACCGTGATTGCCGGCGGCAAGCCTTATGAAATCACCACGCTGCGCGCGGATATCGAGACCGACGGCCGCCGCGCCAAGGTGTCGTTCGGGCGAGACTGGAAGCTTGATGCCGAACGGCGCGACTTCACCATCAATGCGCTCTACGCGGAAGCCGACGGTACGGTCGTCGATCTGGTCGGCGGCGTCGCCGACATAGAGGGGCGCCGGCTGCGCTTCATCGGCGATCCGGAAGCGCGTATCCGCGAGGACTATCTGCGTATCCTGCGCTTTTTCCGCTTCTTCGCCTGGTATGGCGAAGGCCGGCCGGACGCTGAGGGGCTGAAGGCTTGCGCCCGGCTGAAGGGAGGGCTCGTGCAGCTCTCGGCCGAGCGCGTCTGGTCCGAACTCAAGAAGCTGTTGTCGGCGGCCGATCCGTCCCGCGCGCTGTTGTGGATGCGGCAGGCAAGCGTTTTGACCAGCGTGCTGCCGGAAAGCGAGAAATGGGGCATCGACGCGATCCACGGCCTGGCCAGAGCCGAGAAGGATCTGGGCTGGACCGCGGACCCGCTGCTCAGGCTGGAGGCGATCGTGCCGCCGGATGCGGCGCGCATGAAGACGCTGGCCGAGCGGCTGAGACTGTCGACGGCGGAAGCAAACCGTTTGCGCGACTGGGCGCTTACGCCGGGAATCGAGCCGAAAACGACCGAAGGCGAACTGGCCAAGACGCTCTACCGCGGCGACCGGCAGGGGGTCGTCGACCGGCTTCGCCTGTCACTCGCAGCAGCACGGGTGCGCGCGGTGGACCAGACCGATGCGCTCATCGAGGCAGGCGGCTTTTCCCGACTTCTCGCCTTCGCATTGAGATGGGAAAGGCCCGTGTTTCCGCTCAAGGGCGCCGATCTGACGGCGATCGGGGGGATGCCCGGGCCAAAACTCGGCGCGATCCTCAGGAATCTCGAAGTGGAATGGGTCGATGCCGGGTTTGGGCCCGATCGCGACGCGCTGCTCAAGCGCGCCGCGCAGGCCCTGAAGGCCGGATAGAGCATTCGTCAACGCAATCCGGGCGGAAATCGCCGCGATTTCCGGAACTTGCTCCAAATCAGGCCGCGTCGCGGACCTTCTCGATGCGCGAGCGGATCGCTTCGATCATCGTTTCGCGGATGATCGTCTCGCCATGCGTCTCGCGCATATGTTCGACGGCACGGCGCATGACCTCGGCTTCCTCCTCGGCGCGCGTGTGCCATTCACAACCTGGAACGAGCGAGCCGCAGTGGAATTCCTTCATGGGATTTCTCCTTTTCCTCCATGGAGTCCGGTCGACCGTCCTGCAAAAGGCGGCAGGGACTCCGCATCTTCTTGGCACGTTGTCCGACCTTGAGACCGGTTGGACCGCAAGCGGGTGAAACCATAACACAGATGGGGTGGCATTGATTGCCGTCAACGGCAAAAAAGGCGGAGCAGCGCTGCTCCGCCCTCTTACGCCAGCCCTATGGGCAGGTCATCACTTCATGATCTTGACTGCCTCGGCAACCTTATCCTTGCCGCTCATGTCCCATGAAACTCTGACCTTCTCGCCGACCTTCAGGCCAGGATCCTTGAAGGTCCGGGGAAGCGTAAAAGACGATCCATTGTCGAGAACCAGGCTTTTGGCCGCCGTATCAAAGGTCTTGATCGTGCCGGTGGTGTGCTTGACGGCGGCGAATGCCACCGAACCGGAAGCAAGAAGGGCAGCCGCTGCGGCCGAAACAATGATCTTGCGCATTGCGAAGTACTCCTGGAAAGCGCGGGCACCCTTTTGGCAGAGGTGTCCCGCATCGTCCTGGGCCGTCCGGTTGCGTCGAGTCGCGATCCGCTTCGTTCTGACGCAATTCCGAACGGAGCACCGCTCTGCACTCCTGGAATTGCGCAGGCGAACCGCCGGCGCTTCCCGACCCGTCCCGACAAATAGCCCAGTCTTTTCCGAAGCCTATTAGACGAAAAAGAAACTTTGCGACGGCTCCCGCGCCACATTCGATGCCCATTTCGAAGCGAATGGGACATCAATGCGGCTCACGGCGCGCTCACCATCTTTTTACGGCCAGCGGGCCTCCGGCGGCAGGCTGGAGAGGATCGAGGCGACATTGCCGCCGGTTTTCAGGCCGAAAATGGTGCCGCGATCATGAAGCAGGTTGAACTCGACATAACGGCCGCGGCGGATGAGCTGTTCGTCGCGGTCGCCATCGGTCCAGTTCTCGTTGAAATTGCCTCGCACGAGATGGCCATAGACGACGAGAAAAGCGCGCCCGACATCCTGGACGAAGTTGAAGTCGGCATTCCAGCCGCCTTTGTCCTCGCCCGAATGCAGCCAGTCGAAAAAGATGCCGCCGGTGCCGCGCGGCTCGTTGCGATGCGGAAGGAAGAAATACTCGTCGCACCAGGCCTTGAATTTCGCATGGTCGGCGACGCCGGCATTCTTCTCGCAGGCGAACTGCATGGCGCGGTGGAAGGCTGTCGTGTCGGGGTCGTCCTGTGTGCGGCGCCGGTCGAGCACCGGGGTGAGGTCGGCGCCGCCGCCGAACCAATGGCGCGAGGTGACGACCATGCGCGTATTCATGTGCACGGCCGGAACGTTTGGGTTCCAAGGGTGCGCGATCAGCGAAATGCCGGATGCCCAGAAGCGCGGGTCCTCCTCGGCGCCGGGCATCTGCTTCCTGAATTCGGGCGAGAACTCGCCGTAAACCGTCGAGGTGTGGACGCCAACCTTCTCGAAGACTCGGCCGTGCATCATCGACATGGTTCCGCCACCACCCTTGCCGGAATCACGCTCCCACGGCGTCCTTTCGAACCGGCCCGGCGACCACGAAGCGAGCGGGCCCTGGAGATCCTGCTCGATCTGCTCGAAGGCGCCGCAGATGCGTTCTCGCAGCGCCTCGAACCACAGCCGTGCCTTCATCTTCTTTTCTTCGATGTCGGCGGGCAGGCCAACCGGTATTTCAGGTCGTTCCAAGTGCTGTCTCCGGTTTCGGGGCGGCCGGCCCCTACAAATGACTCGTCTTTTGCCGGCGCGATCCCTAATCTCTTAGGGGAAAGGGTCAAGTCTGATCTGATCGGAGCAAGGAGACCTTCGTGCGCACCCCGGCAAGACCGCCGCTGGATGGCCTGAAGAAAAAGCTCGATCAAAGCCGGGCTGAACGTGCGCGCATGCCGCGCGACGGATTTTTGCGCGAAACCTTCGTCCTGCCGCGTTCGGACGCCCGCCTGAAGGCAAAGGAATGGTTCGAGCGCTTCCCCAAGCAGGCCTACTGGACCGAGATCGAAAGCTGGTTCGAACGGCCGGGCGATTTGATCGAATTCACCATAAGGCGCCTGCCGGCGGCGGATTAGAATTCCTCGCCCTGTTTACGGGGACAACCCAATACAGGCGTCGCCCCTTGTATCCGCCTTCACTACGCTCAGGCACCTTCTCTCCGTGAACCGAGAGAAGGAAGAACCAGCCTTCTCGCCCCTGTTCCTTCCCTGGCCAGCCGGTCATCCTTGTTGCGGAGCGGACATTTGTCGATCGACATGCAGCCGCAGCCGATGCAGTCGGTCAGCCCGTCGCGCAATTTCTTCAATTGACCGATCTTGCGGTCGAGCCCGTCGCGCCAGGCGGTCGACAGCAGGCTCCAGTCGTCGCGCGTCGGGGTGCGGCCCTCGGGCAGGGATTGAAGCGCCGTCGCTATCTCGGCCAGCGAAATGCCGACCTCCTGCGCGATTTTGATGATGGCCACGCGCCTCAGCACGTCGCGGCCGTAGCGGCGCTGGTTGCCTGACGTGCGGTGGCTGCGGATCAGGCCGCGAGCTTCGTAGAAATGCAGCGCCGACACCGCGACACCGCTGCGCGCGGCCACTTGGCCAACCGTTAATTCCGCTGCTGGCGCCATCTCGCACTTTTCCGCTTGACCTCAAGTTAAGTTGAGCTTGTAGCGAAGAAGCCATCGACATGCAAACGACAGGAGATGGCGATGTGCGCCTGGGTGAGAATGACGGGCGAGGGCAGTGTCGCGGGCGCCGGCGGGACCGTGGCCGCCGCTTCAGCGGATGGCATTCTGGCCCAGTTGTCGCGTGGCTTCGCCGGCCACCATGGCGGCGGAGAGCGCCACATTGATGCTGCGCGCGCCGGCCTGCATCGGGATCGTCAGCCGCGCGTCCGCCGCCTGATGGACCGGATCCGGCACGCCTGCGGATTCACGGCCGCACAAAAGGATATCGCCAGTGGCGAAGTTGAAGCTGGTGTATGGGGTCGCGGCCTTGGTCGACAGCAGCACCAGCCGGCGCGCGCGGGCCTTGCGCCACTCCTCGAAGGCGTGCCAGTCGACATGCCGGGTCAGGGCAGCCATTTCGAGGTAATCCATGCCGGCGCGCCTGAGCGCTTTATCGGAGAGCGGAAAGCCGGTCGGTTCGATGATGTCGACGCCGATCCCGAGGCAGGCGGCGAAGCGCAGGATTGTGCCGGTGTTGCCGGCGATGTCAGGCTGGTAGAGGGCGATGCGGAGACGGTCGTTCATTTCCGCATCCTTCTATTAAGTGGCAAATCGGCCACAGCGGCTTCGCGGTTTTGGAAATTGCTGGACCTGCGGGTGGCCATTTTCTGCGAAGTCGGGTATACAGCGTACATTGTCAACCCGAACCGAAGGAGGGGTAATTCATGATGACCATGCACATCCAGCACCCTCTCCGTGGGCTTACATGCCCGGTGGCGGTTTCGGTACGACGGTTCTCCTGATCTCTTAGACGCTTCCGCACCGATTTCCGCCGAAACCATTCCCTGGTCTTCGAAGGAATCCTGCGATGTTTTTCAAGCTGCCGAAGGGGCCGATGGCCCCGCCCCAACGCGTCTCGACTGATCAGCCGCCGATCCCGCGGCAGGACGTCGAGCACCCTTTTTATCTCTATTTTCACACGGAGGACGGACCGATGTTCGATCCCTACAGAATACCGGGCTCGAGGAGCCTGCATATCCACCGGCTGCCGACCTGGGCGCTGCTGATCGGCGAAACCTATTCGTCGGCGGTCCACGCCGAGGTTCGCCGGCGTCCGCATCGCGGCATGCTGCCCGATGTCGATTTCTCGCGCGCGGTTCCCGACCCGAGCCGGCCCTCGTTGGTGCGCCGTATCATCCGGGCGATCCGGCCGGGCGCGAAGATTCGCCTTGTCGACACCGCACCGTCAGGATCAACAAAAGAGCCTGTCGGCGAAAAGCCCGCGAACCCCTATATAGCGCGAAGCAGGGCCGACGGTCCGGATGATTCCGGACCGTCGGCCCTCGGCGCCATGCGGTCCGAGGACTTCGTACGTTCACGCGCCGCGTGAGCGGAAACAGATTTCATGAGCATGACCTATGTTGTTGTTTAGCTGGTTTGAAAAAAGGCTCGATCCGTTCCCGGGCGCGGAGCCGGTCGAGCCGCCCAAGACGCTGGTTGCCTTCTGCCTGCATTACACGCGCGGCGCATGGCCCTATATCCTGGTCGATGCGGTGCTGGTGGCGGCAATCGCCATCGCGGAAGTGTGGATGTTCGGCTTCCTCGGCCGCATCGTCGACTGGCTTTCGGCGCAGAACCGCGAAACCTTCCTGCAGACGGAGGGCTGGAAGCTCGCCAGCATGGCCTTTATCGTGCTGTTCGCGCTGCCTGGCACGGTATGGCTGCATTCGCTGCTCAACCAGCAGACGCTGATGGGCAACTATCCCATGCGTATCCGCTGGCAGGTGCATCGCTATCTGCTCAAGCAGTCGATGAGCTTCTACCAGGACGAATTCGCAGGCCGCATCGCCACCAAGCTGATGCAGACGGCACTCGCCGTGCGCGAATGCGTGATCAAGGTGATCGACGTCCTGAACTACGTCATCGTCTATTTCCTCGGCATGCTGCTCATCGTCGGCTCGGCCGACTGGCGGCTGGCCGCACCGCTCGGCGTCTGGATGGTCGGCTACATCCTTCTGCTGCGCTATTTCATTCCTCGGCTGGGCAAGGTCGGCGAGGAACAGGCCAATGCGCGCTCGGTCATGACCGGCCGCGTTGTCGACAGCTACTCCAACATCCAGACGGTCAAGCTGTTCAGCCATGCCCGCCGCGAGGCCTCCTTCGCCAAGGAGGGCATGATGGGCTTCCTCGACACGGTCTACCGGTCGATGCGGCTGGTGACGGTGCTGTTCGGCTCGCTCTACATCCTGAATGCGCTTCTCCTGTTCTCGGTTACCGCCATCTCGTTGTGGCTGTGGCTGGGCCAGGCGGTGACGATCGGCGCGGTCGCCGTGGTCATCGGCCTGGTTCTGCGGATGTGGGGCATGTCGCAGTGGATCATGTGGGAAATGTCGGGCCTGTTCGAGAATATCGGCACGGTGCAGGACGGCATCGCCTCGATTTCGCTGCCGCGCCTTGTCGAGGACAGGCCCGGTGCGAAGGAGATCACGGTCTCCAAAGGCGAGATACGCTTCGAGGACATCCGCTTCCACTATGGCAAGCAGAAGGGCGTCATCGAGAACCTGTCGCTGGTGGTGAAACCGGGCGAGAAGGTCGGCATTGTCGGCCGCTCCGGCGCCGGCAAGTCGACGCTGGTCAACCTTTTGCTGCGATTCTACGACCTCGAAGCCGGCCGTATCCTGATCGACGGCCAGGAGATCGCAGCGGTGAAACAGGATTCACTGCGCGCCCAGATCGGCATGGTCACGCAAGACACCTCGTTGCTGCATCGTTCGGTGCGCGAAAACATCCTCTATGGCCGGCCCGACGCCAGCGACGACATGCTTGTCGAGGCTGCGCGGCGCGCCGAGGCGCTGGACTTCATCGCCGGGCTTTCGGACCATAGCGGCCGCAAGGGATTCGACGCCTATGTCGGCGACCGCGGCGTCAAACTGTCCGGCGGCCAGCGGCAACGCATCGCCATCGCTCGCGTTATGTTGAAGGACGCGCCCATACTTATCCTTGACGAGGCGACGTCGGCGCTGGATTCCGAGGCGGAAGCGGCCATCCAGGAGAACCTCTACAAGCTCATGCAAGGCAAGACTGTCATCGCCATCGCCCACCGGCTGTCGACCATCGCGGCGATGGACAGGCTTGTGGTGATGGACCAGGGACGCGTCATCGAGGAAGGTTCGCACGAGGAATTGGTGGCCAAGGGCGGGCTCTACGCGCAGCTCTGGCAGCGCCAGTCGGGCGGTTTCCTGCTGGATGACGGCCCGATCGGTGCCGCAAGCGACGTTGTTGCCAATGACGTTGGCGCAAAGGGACAAGCCGCTGAATGATGGCCGCCGCCGCATGATGACAGCCGTCTATCGCTGGTTCGAGAACTGGGTCTATCCGTTCAGGGAGCCCACGAATCTTCGGCCGCCGTCCGGCGTCGCCGGTTTTCTCTGGCACTATGTCGGCCAGGCCAAGTTCGCCTTCTTCGCCATGCTGGTCATCGGCGGCATCGCGCCGCTGGTCGAGGCCGGGCTGTTCTACTTTGTCGGGCGGCTGGTCGACATTCTTGACCAGCTTCCCGGCGAACGCAGCTGGCATGCGCTGTGGACGGCCGCCGGGCCGGAACTTGTGTTCATGATCGTCGTGGTGCTGGTCGTCCGCACCATCGTCGTCGGCCTGTCGGCCCTGGTCGACGAGCAGACGATCACGCCTGGCTTCTACAACCTGGTGCGTTGGCAGGCGCACCGGCACGTGTCGCGCCAGTCCTACTCCTTCTTCCAGAACGATTTCGCCGGCCGCATCGCGACAAAAGTCTGGCAGGCTGGGCAAGCGACCGGCGACCTGATGGAAAGCTTCATCGAGGTCGTCTGGTTCATGATCGTCTATACGGTGACGACGCTGGCGCTGGTCGCGGGGCTCGATATCAGGCTCGCAGTGCTGGTGCTGATCTGGATCGCCGCCTTCGCCTGGCTGGCCAGGCTCTATCTGCCGGCAATCCGCAAACATGCCGAGGCGACCGCCGAGGCGGGGTCGATGATCACCGGCCGCATCGTCGATTCCTACTCCAACGTGCAGACGCTGAAACTGTTCTCCGCCGATGGCGACGACCGCTACATCAGGAGCGGCTTCGACATCTATCTCGACGCGTTGCGCCCGTTCACGCGCCGGCTGACCGGCGTGCGCATGGCGCTGACGACGCTGTCGGGCATCATGATCACGGCGATCGGCTGCTTTGCCGTCTATCTCTGGGTCGAGGGCTCGATCACCGTCGGGGCGGTCGCCTTCACGCTGTCGCTGGTGCTGCGGCTCAACATGCTGCTTGGCCGGCTGATGATGCAGCTCAACAGCATCCTGCGCAATCTCGGCGTGCTGGAGAATTCCAAGGCGCTGATCTCGCAGCCGCTCGGTCTGGTCGACGCACCCGACGCCCGGGAACTGGTCGTGGCCGGCGGGCGCATCGAGGTGAAGAATGTCGAGTTCCACTACGGCAAGGGGTTCGGCGTGCTCAACGGCATCGATCTCGTGGTGCGGCCGGGCGAGAAGGTCGGGCTGGTCGGGCCGTCCGGCGCCGGCAAGACCACGCTCGCCAACCTTATCCTGCGGCTGTACGAACTCGAAGGCGGAAAGATCGCCATCGACGGCCAGGATGTCTCGCAGGTGACGCAAAATTCGCTGCGCGCCAATATCGGCGTCGTCAGTCAGGACACAGCGCTTTTCCACCGTTCGCTGCGCGACAATATCAAACTCGGCATGCCCGACGCCACCGACGCGCAAGTGATCGCGGCGGCCAGGAAAGCTGAGGCGCATGATTTCATCCTGACCTTGCGCGACAATCGCGACCGACAGGGCTACGAGGCCTATGTGGGCGAGCGCGGCATCAAACTGTCGGGCGGCCAGCGCCAGCGCGTGGCGATCGCGCGTGTCTTCCTCAAGGATGCACCGATCCTGATATTGGACGAGGCGACCTCGGCACTTGATTCCGACATCGAGGCGGCAATCCAGGAAAACCTGGCGCGGCTGATGGAAGGCAAGACGGTCATAGCCATCGCCCACCGGCTGTCGACGATCGCCGCGCTTGACCGCCTCGTCGTGCTCGACGGCGGCCGCATTGTCGAACAAGGCACGCATGATGAACTGGTGGCGCTCGACGGGCTCTACGCGCGGCTGTGGAAGCGTCAGTCCGGCGGCTTCCTCTATCATGAGGAAGCCGTGCTGGAAGAGACGCGGCCGGCGGAGTAGCGGCATGGGCGCGACGCATGAGACCGACTATCTGCTGAAACGGCTGCGGCCGACGACACCGGCCTTCGATGCGCTGATGGAAGAGAGCCGGCGGGAAGGCTACTGGATGCTGGTGCGGCTTCGCGACGGCTGGACAAGCGGCCGCAACAAGTTCCTGAAACACGGCGAGGCACTGTTCGGAGCATGGCACGGCGGCGAACTCGCCGGCGTGTGCGGGCTGAACATCGATCCCTATTTCGAGGGCAGGAACCATGGCCGGGTCCGGCATCTGTTCGTCGGCGCGCGCCATCGGCGCACCGGCCTTGGCCGCATGCTGGTTGAGACCGTTGTCGACAGGGCACGCCACTATTTCACCGTGCTCAACACCCGTGCGCCGCAGGAAGCCTTCGGCTTCTATGAGCGGCTTGGCTTCGCGCCGGTGGCGGGCGAAGAATTCGTCACGCACCGGATGATCTTCGAGAAGGGAGGTTGAAAATGTCCCTGCGCCCGCCGTCCCGTCTGACCAGCGCCTCGGCCGCCGAAGCCGCCTTCGACGCGCTCGGCCATGAAGTCCTTGCCGAGAAGGCGGCGGCACTCGGCCGCGCCGGACAACGCGTCGAAGAAACGCTGGCCCGACTGCGCAACAATGGCGACGAGCAGTTGCGTCCCCGGCTGCTCAAGGAGGCGGCGGTTGCGGTGCATGGCTACTTCATCCAGCGCGAACTGTGCGGTCTTCGAAAGCACGATGCCGTCATCCGCGAATACAACATCCCGAAGGCCGTGCTGGTCAGGCTTGGCGCGATGTAAGGCTGGCGCTTGCCGCGCCGATCTCCCTGTGGAATCTCGCCAGGCGGGCGGCGAGCGCCTCCGGGTTCTCATCGGCGATGAAGTGCCCGCTGTCGGCAATGATGTCGCCCTCGATATTCGAAAGCCCGGCGGCCCTGAGGCCCTCGACATAGTCGCCGATGTCGCCGGACTCGGCCGAGCCCCTGAGATACAGCACCGGAATCGCTGTAGGCGTCGCGGGCCGTGCAGCATTGGCTTTGGCATCTTCGGGGAAGGCGCGATACCAATCGAAACCGGCCTGGAGGCTTTCAGGCCGGGAATAGGCTCTCGCATAGATTTCCCTGGCCTGCGCCGGGATCGATGTCCGATCCTTCGAAAGCACATTGAAGAAGAAGTCGAAATAGGTGCTTTGGTGGCCGCTCACCAGCGTTTCCGGCAGCGCCGGGACGGCATGGAAGGCAAAGTGCCAGATCCGCGGATTGCGAATGACCTCTTCCCATGGCGCGACACCCGGAACAGCGACATCCATGATCGCCGCGCCGGAAAGGATCTCGGGATGGTCGCGCAGCAGGGCGAACACGATCTGGCCGCCGACATCATGACCGGCCGCCAAGAGGTGCCGCAGCCCGCAGGCCTCGGCAACGCCTCTCATCAGCCTCGCCAGAGTTCTCTTGTCGCCGGCCTCAGGCATGCCTTGCGAGCCGCCGATGCAGGGCAGGTCAGGTGCGACGACACGGTACTCGGCAGCCAGCCGGCCGATCACCCCTTCGAACGCATAGGAGCTTTGCGGCCACCCATGCAGCAGCAGGAATGCAGGCGCTTCAGCCGGGCCTGCCTCGCGGATCGCTATGCTCAGCCCTTCGATTTCGATGTTCGAGGTTTGCATGTCCTGGCCCTGCCGGCTGCCTATGCCATAGATCTAGGCGGCGATCGGAAGACCGACAGGGCTGGATTGTTTGACCCGTTTGCGGACGCAAACCGATTCATACTTTTCCAGGAATCACCTGGGCCTGGATCATTCCAGCCACTGGGTAATGAAAGTGCCGTTCTCGTGGATGTCGGTCGTTTCCAGCGGGCCGGGGCCGAGATTGGTGAATTTGTGCGGCGTGCCGGGCGGCACGATGACGATCTGGCCGGCGGAGGCCTCGATCTCCTCATCGCCGACCGTGAACAGGCCGATGCCCTGGCGGATGATGAAGATCTCGGCGTAGGGATGGGAATGCAGGCGCGGTCCGCCGCCGGTCTCCGGCAGGTAGTTGAAGATCAGGCAGGAGTTGGAACCGTAGGGGGCACATTGCAACTCGCCCTTCCAGCGGTCGGGGCGAACAGCCCATTCCTCGCGGTCTATGACCTGCGCCATGGGGGCAGGATAGACCCCCCGGAGCCAGGTGTCGAGGCGAAGCTGGCCCCCGGATTCGCTACTGTTTCCCAGCTGTTTGGCGGTGTTTCACGGTCATCCGCCGCCTTGTCGCGCGGTGCCGGATTTCGTCCCCGCGACAATCTGCCCTTGTGCCTTCACCCGTCTGGACAAAAACGGGCTTCACGCATAAACCGAAGTCCAAATGCCGGAGGAATTCGCTAGCCTGTTCGCCATGCGCTGTCGGGTTGGCGTGAATGAGCGGGGAACAAGGCTCGCCCACCGGCACGGAAGAGGCGAAAGGATCAGGCACCCGTGAGCGCAACCGACACCCAGGATCCCAACCGTCGAGATTTTCTCTACGTCGCCACCGGCATGGCCGCCGTGGTCGGCGCGGGCGCCGTCGCGTGGCCGTTCATCGACCAGATGCGCCCCGATGCCTCGACGCTGGCGCTCGCCTCGGTCGAGGTCGACGTCTCCTCGCTGACGCCGGGCATGTCGCTGATCGTCAAGTGGCGCGGCAAGCCGGTCGTGGTGCGCAACCGCACCGAAAAGGAGATGAAGGACGGCGAGGCCGTCAATCTCGCCGATCTCAAGGATCCGATCGCCCGCAACGCCAACCTGCCGGCCGACGCGCCGGCGACCGACGCCAACCGCACCACGCCCGGCAAGGAAGCCTGGATGGTGATGGTTCAGGTCTGCACGCATCTGGGCTGCATTCCGCTCGGCCAGGAAGGCGATTTCGGCGGCTGGTTCTGCCCGTGCCACGGTTCGCAATACGATACCGCCGGCCGCATCCGCAAAGGCCCGGCGCCCGAGAACATGGCTGTGCCGGTATTCAAGTTCATTTCCGATACCAAGATCCTTATCGGTTGAGGCAGGGGATATTTCGATGAGCGAGGGACACTCGACCTATACGCCCAAGACCGGTATCGAGCGCTGGTTCGATGCGCGCATGCCTCTGCCGCGGCTGATCTATGACAGCTTCGTGGCCTATCCGGTGCCGCGCAACCTCAACTATGCCTGGACCTTCGGCGGCATCCTGTCGATCATGCTGGTGGCGCAGATCCTGACCGGCATCGTGCTGGCCATGCACTACACGTCCGACACCAATCTGGCTTTCGATTCGGTCGAAAAGATCATGCGCGACGTGAATTCCGGCTGGCTGCTGCGCTACATGCATGCCAACGGCGCGTCGTTCTTCTTCGTCGCGGTCTACATCCATATCTTCCGCGGCCTCTATTACGGCTCCTACAAGGCGCCGCGCGAGCTGCTGTGGATCCTCGGCTGCATCATCTACCTCCTGATGATGGCGACCGGCTTCATGGGCTACGTGCTGCCGTGGGGCCAGATGAGTTTCTGGGGCGCCACCGTCATCACCGGCTTCTTCAGCGCCATTCCACTGGTCGGCGACTGGATCCAGCAGCTTTTGCTCGGCGGTTTCGCGGTCGACAATCCGACCCTCAATCGCTTCTTCGCGCTGCATTACCTGCTGCCGTTCATGATCGCCGGCGTGGTCGTGCTGCACATCTGGGCGCTGCATGTCGTGGGCCAGTCGAACCCGACCGGCATCGAGGTGAAGTCGAAGACCGACACCGTCGCCTTCACCCCTTACGCGACCATCAAGGACGCGTTCGGCATGATCGTGTTCCTGTTCTTCTTCGCCTATTTCGTCTTCTACCTGCCGAACTATCTCGGCCACCCCGACAACTACACGGTCGCCAACCCGCTGAAGACGCCGGCCCACATCGTTCCGGAATGGTACTTCCTGCCGTTCTACGCGATCCTGCGCGCCATTACCTTCAACATCGGGCCGATCAACTCCAAGCTCGGCGGCGTGCTGTGCATGTTCGGCGCCATCGCCATGCTGTTCCTGGTGCCGTGGCTCGACACCTCCAAGGTGCGCTCGGCGGTCTACCGGCCCTGGTACAAGCTGTTCTTCTGGCTGTTCGTGGCCGATGCCATCCTGCTTGGCTGGCTGGGCTCGCAGCCGGCGGAAGGCAGCTACGTGTTCATGGCGCAGATGGCGACGCTGTTCTACTTCGCCTTCTTCCTGATCATCATGCCGGTGCTCGGCCTGATCGAGACGCCACGCAGGCTGCCGAACTCGATCACCGAGGCGGTGCTCGAGAAGAACAAGGGCGGCAGCGGGCATCCGGCGGGCGCCACGGCCGCACCTGAGACCAAGGGCTGAGCGGTAGAGAATCTAAGGGGATTTGGCATGAAAAAGATTCTCACCTCGCTTGCGCTGATCGGCCTTGTGGCCGCCGGCCTTGGGGCTACGGGCACCTGGGCGACCGCGGCCGAAGAGGCGCATAACGCGGCGGCGCCGACGCATTTCCCGATCAACGAACCGAAGGAAATGGAATGGAGCTTCACCGGCCCGTTCGGCACCTATGACAAGGCGCAGCTGCAGCGCGGCCTCAAGGTCTACAAGGAAGTCTGCTCGGCCTGCCATTCGATGAACCTGGTGGCATTCCGCACGCTTTCGGACCTCGGCTATTCCGACGCACAGATCAAGACGCTGGCGGCCGAGTACACCATCCATGACGGCCCCAACGACGCCGGCGACATGTTCGACCGTCCCGGCAAGCCGTCGGACCATTTCCCGGCGCCGTTCGCCAATGAGGAAGCCGCGGCAGCCTCGAATGGCGGCGCAGCCCCGCCCGACATGTCGCTGCTGGCCAAGGCGCGGGGCGTGGAGCGCGGCTTTCCGCAGTTCGTCTTCGACATCTTCACCCAGTATGATGCCGGCGGCCCTGACTACATCCACTCGCTGCTGACCGGCTACGACCAGACGCCTCCGGCTGGAATGGTCATCCCGGAAGGCACGCACTACAATCCGTACTTCATGTCCGGCGTGTCGCTGAAGATGCCCAAGCCGCTTTCCGACGGCCAGGTGACTTATGACGACGGCGCGCCGCAGACCGTCGACCAGTACTCCCGCGACGTCGCCGCTTTCCTGGCGTGGGCGGCTGAGCCGCATATGGAAGCCCGCAAGAAAACCGGCTTCCGGGTGCTGGTGTTCCTGCTCCTGTTCGGCGCACTGGTCTACATGACCAAGCGCAAGGTTTGGGAAGCAGTCGCGCACTAAGCCGCGCGGCCGGAGATTGAAGAAAGGGCGCCCGCGAAGCGCCCTTTTTGCTTGCCGAAGAGGCTGGCGCGTGAGGTGATCGCTTTGTTGTCGAACAAGCCGGTTGGCAGCGCGGCAGGCGATTGCTATTCGACGCCCCGACGGCGGCGAGGCTTTGCCGCCTATAGGGCGTTTGGGGTTCCATGATGCGGCTCAGCGACTGCCACAACTTCTCCGATTTCCGCCGCATGGCGCAGCGGCGGCTGCCGGGGCCGATCTTCAACTACATCGACGGCGCGGCGGACGACGAGGTCACCTATCGCCGCAACACCGAGAGCTTCGAAACCTGCGATCTCGTTCCCAACGTGCTGCGCGGGGTGAGCGAGGTCGACATGTCGGTGACCGTCATGGGCCAGAAGCTGGCGATGCCGTTCTACTGTTCGCCGACCGCTCTCCAGCGGCTGTTCCACCATCACGGCGAACGGGCGGTCGCCAGGGCCGCTGCAAAATACGGCACCATGTTCGGAGTTTCCTCGCTCGGCACGGTCAGCCTCGAGGAAGTCCGAAAAATCAGCAGCGGCCCGCAGGTCTATCAGTTCTACTTCCATCGCGATCGCGGCCTCAACCGGGCGATGATGCAGCGGGCGCGGGAGATCGGCGTCGAAGTGATGATGCTGACCGTCGACAGCATCACCGGGGGAAACCGCGAGCGCGACAAGCGCACCGGTTTTGCGATTCCCTTCAAGCTCAACCTGGCGGGAATGGCGCAGTTCGCGATGAAGCCTGCCTGGGCGATCAACTATTTCACGCATGAGGCGTTCAAGCTGCCGCAGCTGGACGAGCATATCGACATGGGCGGCGGCACGATGTCGATCAGCCGCTACTTCACCGAAATGCTCGATCCGTCGATGACGTGGGACGACGTCGCCGAGATGGTGAGGCTTTGGCCGGGACCGTTCTGCCTCAAGGGCGTCATGTCGGTGGAGGATGCCAGACGCGCCGTCGAGATCGGCTGCAAGGGCATCGTGCTGTCGAACCATGGCGGCCGGCAACTGGACGGTTCGCGCGCGGCTTTCGACCAGCTCGCCGAGATCGTCGATGCGGTCGGCGACCAGATCGACGTCATCATGGATGGCGGCGTGCAGCGCGGCACGCATGTGCTAAAGGCGCTGTCGCTCGGCGCCAAGGCCGTCGGCGTCGGACGCTACTATCTGTTTCCGCTGGCGGCGGCGGGCCAGCCTGGCGTCGAACGCGCACTCGAACAGATGCGCATCGAGATCGAACGCGGCATGAAGCTGATGGGGTGCAGCTCGATCGAACAGTTGACCCGCCAGAATTTGCGTTTTCGGTGATGGCCATTGCTTCGATGCGAAAGATCGCAGCGCCGGCAGAGGCAAGCCCTTGGACGTATGTGCTCCTTTCGCCGGATGCGCTTGTCTCGGCCGCCACATCGCGCTAGCCGTTGTCGGTCGCGCCGGGATAGGATTTGGCGCTGCGCCATTTCACGCCTTTCCGCCGAAACTGGACCACCCGGAGCCGCCTCATGAAACCTTCGCTCGAAGACACGCTGCTGGCGGCGATCCGCACCATTCCGGACTATCCCAAGCCCGGCATATTGTTCCGCGACATCACCACGCTGCTGGGCAATGCGCGCGCTTTCCGCCGCGCCATCGATGAGCTGGTGCATCCCTATGCCGGCGAGAAGATCGACAAGATCGCCGGCATCGAAGCGCGCGGCTTCATCCTCGGCGGCGCCGTCGCCCATCAGCTCTCGGCCGGCTTCGTGCCGATCCGCAAGAAGGGCAAGCTGCCTTACGAGACGGTGCGCGTCGCCTACAGCCTGGAATACGGGCTGGACGAGATGGAGATGCACAAGGACGGCGTGTCGCCGGGCGAGAAAGTAATTCTGGTCGACGACCTGATCGCCACCGGCGGCACGGCGGAGGCGGCGGTGAATCTCCTGCGCCAGATCGGCGCCGACATCCTCGCCGCCTGCTTCGTCATCGACCTGCCGGATCTCGGCGGCCGCGCCAAGCTGGAAGCGCTCGGCGTGCCGGTGCGGACGCTGATCGGGTTCGAGGGGCATTGAGAGAACAGCTCTTCCTTCTCCCCCTGGGGAGAAGGAAGAGGCGCCTACTCCACCTTGACCAGCACGGCGCTCTCGAACTCCAGTACCTTGTCGCCGGTCGAATCGAAGGCTTCCGAGCGCAAGGTCAGCACCCGCCAGCCCGGACGTGAGGCGATCGGGCGGTGGGAAAGGGCGGTGCGGGTGAAGGTCACGGTCTGCCCGGCATAGACCGGCTTCAGCCATTTCAGGTTCTTGAAGCCAGGCGAGGGCCCGAATTCGGGCGTCGGGCCAGGGCCGGTCCACTCGGCGTCCATGCGGGTTTCGAGGTTGAGCTTCATCCAGGTGGCGGCGGTATGCCAGCCGGACGCACACAGCCCGCCCAGCACGCTCTTCTTCGCGGCATCCTCATCGACGTGGAAGACCTGGGGGTCGTATTTGCGGGCGAAGGCCTTGATCGCCTCGGCTTCGAACGTATGCGAGCCCAGCGTGACGGTGGTGCCGACGCGGAAGAATTCGTCCAGCATCATGCAAGGGTCCCTGCGGCATTGCGCGTGAGGAACATGACGGAATTCTCGAGCTCGAAGACGCTTTCGCCGCGTTGGTTGAGCAGCTCGCTGCGCATGGTCACGAAGCCGAGCTGCGGCTTCGATTTCGAAGGACGCTTGGCCAGGACGACGAGGCTGCCCTTGAGCGTGTCGCCGGCCAGCACCGGCTTCTTCCATTTGACCTGATCGACGCCGGGTGCGCCCTGGCAGGTCGAGTCCAGCAGGAAGGCATCGCATAGCATGCGCATGAACATGGCGCAGGTATGCCAGCCCGAGGCCGAGAGGCCGCCCAGGATGCTTGCCTTGCCGGCCTCCTCGTCGAGATGCATCGGCTGGGCATCGAATTCGCTGGCGAACTCGATGATCTCGGCCGCGCTCACCTGTTTGGTGCCGAGGTCGAACGAGGCTCCTTCGACGAAGTCCTCATAGGCCCATGTCTTTCCAGTCATGGCGTGGAATCCGGTTGCCGAACGCGCGATCCACATGGATCGGCAACCCGGATGCAGGCCGGACGGCGTTTGGTCAAGCCCTTTCTGGTGAGCCAGCCGCGGGCGCCCGGCCGGCCGTTGCGTCATAACCAGCCGCGGCGGCGGAAATACCAGAAGGGCAGGATCGCCGACAGAACCATCATGGCGATCGCGAACGGATAGCCGAGCTCCCATTTGAGCTCGGGGATGACGTCGAAATTCATGCCGTAGATCGAGGCGACCAGCGTTGGCGGCAGGAAGATGACGGCGGCGACCGAGAAGATCTTGATGATGGCGTTCTGCTCGATCGAGATCATGCCGAGCGTGGCGTCGAGCAGGAAGGAGATCTTCTGCGACAGGAAGGTGGCGTGGTCGGCAAGAGAAAGCACGTCGCGCGACAAGGTCTTGATGCGGGCGCGGACGTCCTTGCTCATCTTGGCCTGGGTCGCGACATGGGCGAGGAAGCCGGCCAGCCGCTGCAAGGAGATCAGGCTGTCGCGCACGGAGGAAGCGATGTCCTCCTTGCGGCCGATGCCCTTCAAGAGTTCCTGGAAATCACGGTTGCGCTTCGACACCTTGGTCGATCGCGCCTCGAAAATGTCGCGCGAGATCGCTTCGACGTCGCGGCCGGCGCGCTCGAGGATGTCGGCGAGCCGGTCGACGATCGCTTCCAGCAGGCCGATCAGGATGGTGTCGCCGCTGGTGCAGCCAGTCGCCACCTTCTCGGCGCGCAAAGGGAAGGTCTTGAACGCTTTCGGTTCGTGATAGCGCACGGTGACCAGCCTATTGCCGGCGAGCGCGAAGGTGACCGGCGAGATCAGGGGATCGTCGACGTCGGTCTGGGCGGGCAAGGTGGCGGTCATGAAGTAGGCGCCGTCCTCGATATAGAGGCGGCTGGAAATCTCGATCTCCTCCATCTCCTCGCGGGTCGGAATGGCGATGCCGAGCCAATTCTCGATTGTAGCCTCTTCGTCCTTGGTCGGATTGAAGAGATCGGCCCAGACGACCTTGTCGCCATTGGCCAGGAGATCGTCCGTGAGACGCAGGCGATCATTGTCCACGACGAAAGCCTTGATCATCGCCAGATCTCCTTGCCGGAAAGCGCGTTCGGATTGCTGCGTCGTATCGGATCGCACTAGCCTTCGTGCGCCGAGCCTGTGCCCGCCGCTTAGACTTGCGGCATGACAAAATCAAGACAAGCCGGACTTGGGGCCGACACCAGGGGCGCTCAGAAAAATTCGTCGAGCAGCCGGCAGCATGAAAGCTTCGACGGGTCGGGTCATCGACCGCGCTTCGGGCTTATCGTGGAGAGCAGGCCGGACCCGCGGGGGCCGGCCTGCGAATGCCCCTATCGGGCGCTCGGCAGGATCTGGTGCAGCACGATGGCCCAGACGGCGCCAAAGGCGATGGACGAGCCCAGAATGTACTGCACGATATCGGGAAGCGTCTTGACGAAATCCGGCGGCGCAAGCGTAGCAAACAGGGCCATCAGGATCGGCAGGCCGACGACCAGCATGTTCCTTTCCGTCAGCGGCGTGCCGCGCACGACGCGGAACCCGTTCATGGCGATGACGACGCAGAGCACGCCGAACACGCCGCCGATGACCGGGCCCGGGATCGAGGCGATCACCGCCGACAGTTTGCCGATCAGTCCGAACAGGACCAGGAAGATGCCTGCCGCGGCGAAAGCGGCGCGGCTGGCGATGCCGGTGATGGCGATGATGCCGGCATTCGACGAATAGCCGGTGACCGGCGTGCTGCAAAGCAGTGCGCTGACCAGGCAGCCGAGGCCTTCGCCGGTGGCGCCCCTGTCGAGCTGTTCATTCGACAGCGGCTTGTCGATAACGGCGCCGACCGCGAACCAGGTGCCGGTGGTTTCGGCGAGGACCACGATATAGACGATGAGCATCGTGAGCGTCGCCGAGAGCGAGAACGTCACGTCGAGGTTGAGGAAGGCGACGCGCGGCATCGAAAACCAGGTCGCCTCGGAGACCGCTCCCATGTTGAGTTGGCTCATGGAGGCGGCGGCCACGCAGCCGGCCACAAGTGCGATGATTACGGAGAGCAGGCGCAGCCAGGCGCCCTTCGCGCCGAGTGCCATGCCGGTCAGCATGCAGCCGACGAGCACCGCCGCCGCAACAAAGGCAAGGATGATATTGCCGCCGACGGTGGCAGTGCCGTGGACCGCGAACACGCTTTCGCGGAGTGCGACCGGCATCAGCGCGATGCCGACGACGATGATGATGGCGCCGCCGACGATGGGCGGAACAAAGCGGTCCACCAAGCGATGGAAGATTCCCGTGGGCGAACCGAGCAGCATGACCAGTATGGCGCCGGGAATGAGCGCTCCGATCACCGCGGAAAGACCGGCAATGCCGCCGCCGGCGCCGAAGGCG
The DNA here is from genome assembly GCF_020165355.1 of Mesorhizobium sp. BR1-1-6. Classification (NCBI taxonomy): domain Bacteria; kingdom Pseudomonadati; phylum Pseudomonadota; class Alphaproteobacteria; order Hyphomicrobiales; family Phyllobacteriaceae; genus Mesorhizobium; species Mesorhizobium sp. BR1-1-6. The sequence goes on from NZ_JAIUHZ010000002.1 coordinate 299,349, forward strand.
ATAGCCAGCACCGCGCCGATCGGCACAAAGGACGGCCCCTGCACCACCGGCAGGCGCATCAGAAGCTGCGACTGGATCAGGGTGGCGATGCCCGCCGCGACGAAAGCCGACTGGATGAAGGCGCCGGCATCGCCCGCGCTGAAGGCCAGGACCGATGCGATGATGAACGGCACGATGTAAACATCCATCGCCAGCACGTGCTGGAGGCCGAGCAGGGCGGCCTTGCCCAGTGGCAGCGGATCGTCCGGCTGAGCAATCAAAGTGATTTCCGGTGCAGTGCGTTCCATGATGTCCCCTCTGGAATTTCCCGGCCGATCATGGGATCAGTCGGCGCCAAAGGACAGCGGCGCAAAGGTTTGCGAACTGTTTTCTTGCGCGCCATGCAATAACGGCCACACGCGCCAGCGCAACCGGAGCGATCCATGACAAGAGAGGCCTTCACGCTGCTTGGCACCGCCTTCCACACGCCGGAGCGCGGCCGGCTGGAGGTGCTGAAGGACCATCTGTTCAGCATCGATGCACAGGGACGGATCGCGGAGATTCTCGCACCCGGCCATCCCGAATACGCGGCGAGGAAGAGCGATGCCCGCCAGGCGGGCAGCCTAGTGGAGCTCGGCGAAGGCCAGTTCCTGCTGCCCGGCCTGATCGACCTGCACATCCACGCGCCGCAATGGCCCCAAATGGGCAAGGCACTGGACGTCCCGCTCGAGGTCTGGCTGCAAAAATATACGTTTCCGCTCGAGGCGCGCTATGCCGACACCGGCTACGCCCGCGAGGTCTATGCCGACCTGGTCGACAATCTTCTCGCCAACGGCACCACCACGGCGCTCTATTTTGCCACCGTCCATGTCGAGGCCAGCTTGGCGCTTGCCGAGATATGCCTCGAAAAGGGCCAGCGCGCTTTGGTCGGCAAGGTGGCGATGGACGATCCCGAGCAGTGCCCGTCTTTCTATCGCGATGCCGACGCGGCAAGCGCCATTTCCGACACCAGACGCTTCATCGAGGCGGTCAGATCGTTGGATACCGGCGAAAGACCGCTGGTCCGGCCGGTGATCACGCCGCGCTTCATCCCCAGCTGCACGGATGCGGCGCTGCAAGGCCTGGGCGAACTCGCAACGGAATTTAGCTGCCACGTGCAGACACATTGCTCGGAGAGCGATTGGGCAAGGCAATTCGTCGAGACGCGCTTTGGCTGCACCGACGCGGCGAGCCTCGACGGTTTCGGCCTGCTGACGCGCCACACCATCCTGGCGCATTCGAACTTCATCGACGGGCGGGATATGGACCTCATCAAGGGGAAGGGGGCTGGGGTTGCGCATTGCCCGCTGTCCAACTTCTATTTCGCCAATGCGGTGTTTCCGCTGCGCGACGCGCTTGACCGGCACATGCATGTCGGGCTCGGGACGGACATTTCCGGCGGCTACAGCCCGTCGCTCTTCGACGGCTGCCGGCATGCGCTGTCAGCCTCGAGGACGCTGCAGAGCGGCGTCCATGCCGGCATGGACGCAGCGCAGCGCGGCGCGCCCGGCGCGCCGATCACGCATCAGGAGGCGTTCTGGCTGGCCACCGCCGGCGGTGCCGAAGCGCTCGACCTGCCGACGGGCAGCTTTCGCGTCGGCCATGAATTCGACGCGCTGCTGATCGACACGACGGCGAAGGCCTCGAACATCCACATCATCCCGGCGGACGACACGCTCGACGATGTCTTCCAGAAGATCGTGCTCAACGCGGCACGCGCCAACATCGCCACGGTGTGGGTGAGCGGAAGGACGGTGGCCGGGCAGTAGCCACGTCGCAGTCGCAGATCTGGCCCTATGCGCGCGATGGTTCCTCGGTAAGAGATTGTTTTTGCACCTTCAGCAACATGTCCTTGGCAGCGATCACCGCGCCGACCGTGATCAGGACGCAAGCGAGCGCAACAGACCAGTGAAAGATACCGAATCCGGCCAGCAGCAGCACGATCACCGAGAACAGCGGCGCGGCATAGGAAAGCGCGCCCAGGATCATGATGTCTCCATGCTTGCAGCCATAGTCCCATGCGTAGAAGCCGGCGCCGAGCGGTATCACGCCTAGAATGACGATAGCGCTCCATTGCGTCATTGTCTGCGGCCAGACAGTGATCTCGAGCGCGAGATGGAGAGTGAAGGCCACGGCCGCGGTGATCAGGCAGTACACCGCCACCACATCGGTCGGCACCTGGCCGAAACGGCGCGACAGGACGGAATAACCGGACCAGACGAAGGCGCAGAACAGGGCAATGACGTGGCCCGGCTTCACGCCGTCAGCAAGGCCCACGCTGCCGCCTTTGGTGATGACGACGATGGCACCCGCCAGGCCGAGCATCACACCGGCTATGTGGTGAGACCTCAGCCGCTCTCCCGGCAGGAAAGCGGCGAAGACGACGATCAGCAATGGCCAGAGATAAGCAATCAGGCTCACCTCGACCGGCGGGGCGGACTGGATGGCGAAAAAGTACGCGCAGTGATAGATGCACAGCCCTGCCGTGCCGATTGCCCAGACCTGCCATGGCTGCCGTAGCGACTTGAGCGCCGACGGGCGGACAATCCAGCTGGCCGCCCCGACTGAGCCTCCCAGCAGAAACGTCATTGCCGCCAATTGAAAGGGCGGGATCGGCCCTGCGGCGGTCGACAGCAGCGCGAGGAACGACCAGGTCAGAATGGCCGAGAAACCGATCAGGGTCGGGATGGTCCTTTTCATATGGTCCCCTTCCGCGTTCACTGAGCCAATAGCGGAAAGGCCTAGCGAGGGCAGCCCGTGCACGGCCTTACCCTGTCGGGAATGCGACCCGGCCTGGTCTGTTCACACTCTGGCCTGTGGTCCCTGCGGAGATGACCGAAGGATCACGTATTAAACTTGAACAGCATGATGTCGCCGTCCTGGACGACATACTCCTTGCCTTCGTCGCGCGCCTTGCCGGCTTCCTTGGCCGCTACTTCGCCGCCCAGCGTGACGAAATCATTGTAGGCGATGGTCTGGGCGCGGATGAAGCCGCGCTCGAAATCGGTGTGGATGACGCCGGCGGCCTGCGGCGCCTTGGCGCCCTTGTGCACAGTCCAGGCGCGCGTCTCCTTCGGCCCGACGGTGAAATAGGTGATGAGCTGCAACAATTCGTAGCCGGCGCGGATCACCTTGTTCAGGCCGGGCTCGTCGAGGCCGAGCGAGGACAGGAATTCCATCTCTTCCTCGTCGGAGAGCTGCGCAACCTCGGCTTCGATCGCGGCCGAAATAACGACGGTGCGTGCGCCCTGCGCGGCGGCCATCTGCTCCACGGCCCTGGTGTGCTCGTTGCCGGTGGCCGCGTCAGCCTCGGCGACGTTGCAGACGTAGAGCACGGGATGTGAGGTCAGAAGGTTCAAGCCTTGCAGAATGCGCAGGTCTTCCGCCGAGATGCCGTTGAGCAGGATGCGGGTCGGCTTGCCTGCCTGCAGAAGCTCAAGCGCTGCCTCCATCATCGGCAGCACGGTCAAGGCTTCCTTGTCCTTGCCGGACGCGCGCTTGCGGAATTGCGCGATGCGGCGTTCGAGGCTCTCGAGGTCGGCGAGCATCAGTTCGGTCTCGACCGTCTCGGCGTCGGCGACCGGGTCGATGCGGCCCTCGACATGGGTGATGTCGTCATCCTCGAAGCAGCGCAGCACATGCACGATGGCATCGACCTCGCGGATGTTGGCGAGGAACTGGTTGCCCAGGCCTTCGCCCTTCGAGGCGCCGCGCACCAGGCCGGCGATGTCGACAAAGGAGATGCGGGTTGGGATGATCTCCTTCGACTTGCCGATCGCGGCGATCTTCTGCAGACGCGGATCGGGCACCGCCACCTCGCCGGTGTTCGGTTCGATGGTGCAGAACGGGTAGTTGGCGGCCTGCGCGGCGGCCGTCCTCGTCAGCGCGTTGAAAAGCGTCGACTTGCCGACATTGGGCAAGCCAACGATGCCGCATTTGAAACCCATTTTGTCCGGTCCTATCGGGAATTTGAGATTTGGTGAGGGCTATGGGCGATAGGGGTGATGAACGTCAAGCCCTGTAACGCCGTATGGACCCGAGCTCAGTCCTTGTTGCCGAACAGCTTCTTCAGCATGGCGGCCATCGGGCCGCTCTCCGGCAGCTTGGCGGGCGCCTGTTGCGGCCGTGCCTGTCGGATGTGGCTTTGCTGCTTGGGCGCCGGCTTTTCCGGTTCCACGCCGGCGTTGCCCTGAACGGCGAGGGCGGCCTTGTTCATGAAGCCGGATTCGTCGCCCTTGACGATCATCGCCGCGTTGTCGGCGACCGCGTCGAGCAGCGGGTCCAGCCAGTCGCGGTCGGTCTTGCCGAAATCGCCGAGTACATGATGCTGCACCATCTCCTTGACGCCGGGATGGCCGATACCGATGCGCACACGCCGATACGCGTTGCCGACATGGCCGTCGATCGAGCGGATGCCGTTGTGGCCGCCGGCGCCGCCGCCGGTCTTGATGCGCAGCTTACCTTCGGCAAGGTCGATCTCGTCGTAGAAGACGGTCAGCGCCCCGGGGCCGAGCTTGTAGAAGCGCAGCGCTTCACCGACCGACTGGCCGGACAGGTTCATGAAGGTCTGCGGCTTGATCAGGATGATCTTTTCACCGCCGAGCGTGCCCTCGGCGATCGATCCCTGGAATTTCTTAGACCAGGGCGAAAAGGAGTGGCGGCGGGCGATCGCGTCCACCGCCATGAAGCCGACATTGTGCCGGTTGGCGGCATATTTCGCGCCCGGATTGCCGAGGCCTGCAAAGACAAGCGGCATCGTCAGCTCCGGGCGTGAAAAAGTTACTTCTCTTCGGCGGCGGGAGCCGCCTCAGGTACAGCCTCGACCGTCTCTTCCGTCTCCGGCTTCATCGCCGACGAACCGGCGACGGTCGCGATGGTGAAGTCGCGGTCGGAGATGACGGGCTTGACGCCGGCCGGCAGCTTGACCGACGAGATATGGATCGAATCGCCGATGTCGGCGCCGGTGAGATCGACGGTAATGAATTCCGGGATCGCATTGGCCGGGCAGTGGAACTCGACCTCGTGACGCACGATGTTGAGCACGCCGCCGCGCTTGATGCCGGGCGACTTGTCCTCGTTGATGAAGTGGACAGGCACGTCGACATTGACCTCGGTGTCCTTGCCGATGCGCAGGAAGTCGACGTGGACAGGGAAATCCTTGACCGGGTCGAGCTGGAAGTCCTTCGGCAGGACCTGGATCTTCTTGCCGTCGACATCGATCGTGGCGATCGTGGTCAGGAACCCGCCGCCGTGGATCTTGTAGTAGATGTCCTTGTAGGTGAGAGCGATCGCCAGGGGAGGCTGCTTGTCACCGTAAATTACTGCAGGCACTTTACCGTTGCGGCGAACTGCACGGGCGGACCCCTTACCGACCTGTTCGCGCGCTTCGGCCTTGAGCTCGTAAGTATCGTGGCTCATGGCACTTCCTTTCGCGTTGTTCTGGAGCGTTTGCGGTTGGCAATCGGCCTGGACCGTAAACGTCGAAAGCCGCCGGGTGAGGCGGCCTTCCGCCGCGTTGCCTCCAAGGGTGTCTACGCGGGTGGCGGCTCTATAGCGGAAGGCGGCCGGAGGTGCAAGCCAAAGGCAGTCATCCAAAGGCAATGGTCCGGGACGGGACGCCTCGCCCGGCCGAAAGCGCTCGAGGCTTCACGCTGGCGCCGGTCCAAGGTTGTCACTGGAGCGTTCAGCGTCGATAGGATCGCCGACTCGCTCCAGTTCTTTATCTTAGGCAATTGCCCGGGAAGGCGCTACGCACTTTCTCCGGGAAAACCGCTGCACATTTTTCCTGGAATTGCCCTATCCGCGCTTTTCGATGACGCCATACAGCACGTTGCGGTTTTCGCCAAAGAACACCTGCGCCTCGACGGTGTTGCGGTCGACGCTGGCATTGATGATGTTCCACATGTCGGCCTCGGAGCGCAGCAGCAACACCCAGTCCATGAACGTTTCCCTATAGCCGGCGTCGGGATTGCCCTCGGCGTAGTTGGCAAAAAGGAACCTGCCGTTCGGCTTCAGCATCTGCAGGCAAGTCTTCGTGAGTTTCACGGCGACGTTGTGCTGGAGGTAGTCGTAAAGGCCGGAGGCGTAGATGAGGTCGAACTTGCCCAGCTTGTGGCCCCTGGTGAGCACGGTCCGCACCGAGCCGTCGACGGCCTCGACCGCGGTGCCCTGGAAGTCTCGCGCGATCAATCCAACGCTCTGGGGATCCTGATCGAGCGCAACCCAACGCTTGAGGCGGCCCTCAGCCAAGGCGGTCGAACGATTGGCCTCGCGCAAATGACCGGCGGCGATCGCCAGGACCTCGGCTTGCGGTCCGCTCTTGTCCGCCGTCTCGTCGACATACCGGGTCAAGAGATCGCGCCGTTCCCGCGCCGCCACGCAGGACGGTACGTCCTTGGTATGGCTGTAGAGTGCCTTCCCTGTGTCCGAGGCGCTCGCCACGCTTTCGGCCACGTGCGGATCACAATAGATGTAGTCAAGCAACTGCGCGTCGCCGGAATAGCCCCTGGGCTTGGTGAATGACCACCGGGTGAGCGGGTCCTGGAGAAAGTAGTCAAGGATCGGATGGTTCTGCGCCACCGGGATCAACGACTGCCAAACGTCGGGGTGAACCTTGGCCCGCAGGGCGTTGAGATAGGACAGCAGGCGACGAACGATCTCGGCAGGGTCTTTCTCTTCCTCGACCTGCTGGTGTGTCGCGTGGAGAATGAGCGCGAGTTCCGCGCGGGCGGTTTCGAACGCCTCGCCGTGATGCTCGGGCTTTCTTGGAAAACTGCCGGCAATCATCTCGGCAGTAATCAGGCTTTTGCCATCAAAGACACTTTGCACTCGAGCACTCCATAGTTAACAGTCAGTTAACTTATTGCGTACAATGCTCGATTTGCCAATGTCGTCCCGAACGCATTTTAACGGTATGCTTAATTTCCCGCCAACCATGTTCGCGCGTTAAAACCCACCGCATTGGATTCACGGCCTGAATTAACCGAAATTTGTTTCGCGCCGTTGCATTGTCGTGCGAGGTGCGCAGTCGCCGTCGCGTCCAAGGAGTTGGCCCGCGTGGGGGCAGAAGCCAAAAAAGAACTTGGAACGCAAAATCCCCTTCAACCAGGATTTGTCGAGAGCGAACGCGTGTCATCCAGACTGGCCGACATGGCGCATGTAGAGCCGTACGAAGCCCGCTACGAGCCGGGGCCCGACGAGCTCCGCGTCCTTTACCGAAGGGAAGCCCAGGCGAAGCGAAGACTGGAAGCCCGGCCTGGGCTTTGGATCGCCGTGGCCATCTATCTCCTGTTTTCGGCAACGGATCTGCTGCTGATCCCGGACGTGGCGGCCTATACGATCATGGCGCGCTTCGCCGTCGGCGTGACCGCGCTGTTGATCCTGGAGGCGCAACTTCGCCGGGGAGTGGCCACGGAATGGCTCGACGTGACTTGCGCCGGGGCCATCATTTTCGGCTATATCGGCTGGTTGTTCCCGGCCTTTATGAGCGCGGACAAGGAAAGCGTCGCCTACTATATGGTATTCGGCACCATCTTCATGATGAGTGCAAATCTATTCTTCACATTCAGTTTCAATCTATCGATCGTGACATCAACCATCATCATGTGTGTCTTGTATGCCGTGAATTACTTTGTGCCCGCCACGGTAACATACAAGATGGTATTTGGCGCCTTCTACGTTTCATGTTTCACATTCACGTCCTATGTGAACTGGAAGCTGAACGAGGAGCGTTACAACGTCTTCCTGAACGCGCTGGAAGCCAAAATCCAGCACAAGGAAGCCACCGAACGCGGCAAGGCCCTGCTGCGGCTGTCGCGGACCGATCCGCTTACGGGTCTGGAGAATCGACGGGCGATCGATGAAAAGCTCAGGGACTACTGGGGGGAGTGGCAAAGGGTCGGTACCAGTTTCGTGGCGATGCTCATCGACGTGGACTTCTTCAAGAAGTTCAATGACTGCTACGGCCACCAGGAAGGCGACCGTTGCCTTATCCATGTCGCCAATGCCCTCCGGGATATGATCAGGGAATACAATGGCTCGATCGGCCGCTACGGCGGTGAAGAATTCATCGTCCTGGCCCGCATGGAGAACAAGGATCAGATCATAGATATCGCGGAAGCCATTTGCCGCACCGTCGAGAACCTGGCGCTTACCCACGAATTGCGGCGCGACGGTATCTCGGTTGTGACGGTAAGCGTTGGCGCTGCATTCACCAGGACGCAGACCGGTGCCAAGCTGGAGAAGATCATCCACGAGGCCGATCGCGCACTCTATCTCGCAAAGGCAGGCGGTCGAAACTGTGCCCGGCTGTTCGACCCAACCGATCCCCAGAGCAGCGACGAGAGCGAGAACATTGCGGCTTTGCTGAAGATCGCGATCGGCCAGGATCTCGTTTCACTCGTTTATCAACCTATCCAGGATGTCGCGACGGACCGGGTGGAAGCGGTGGAGGCCCTGATGCGCCTCAAAATGCTGGACGGCACATCGGTTCCGCCGAGCCTGTTCATTCCCGTAGCGGAGCGAACCGGCGCCATCCTGGAACTCGGGCGCTGGGCCATCAGGACTGTTTGCGCCGAGCTCCTGGCGCACGATCATGTGCGCGTGGTCAGCGTCAACGTCTCTCCGATCCAGCTCAAGACGCCCGGCTTCGCGGCGTCGGTCGCGACCATCCTGGGCGAGACCGGCGTCACCGGCAACAGGCTGGCCTTCGAGATCACCGAGGGGCTGGAGATGGAGATGCATTCGGACATTCTTCGCTGCATCAGCGACCTGAAGCTGCTGGGGATCAAGATCTGGCTTGATGATTTCGGCACCGGCTTCGCTGGCCTCTCGTGGCTTCGCCTGATCGATTTCGATACGGTGAAGATCGACCGCTCCTTCCTTCACGACTGCGCCACCCCGAACGGCAAGGCAATGCTCCAGGACATTGTCGCCCTGGTCCGAAACCGCGGCCACAAAATCCTGGTCGAAGGGGTGGAAACGGACGAGCAGATGGCTCTCATGCGCGAATTCGGCATCGACAAGGTCCAGGGTTTTCATGTCGGCCGTCCCGCTCCGGCCGGGAGTTTCCAGGTTAAACGGACCGTCAAGCGCCCATTCACCGTGCTGAAATCCGCCTGATCAGTCTTGGCTCAGGTCCCGCCGACCCGCACGGCGGGTCGTCGATTTGATCCTCGCCCCGCACAATTCACCGTCGGAACGGCTGCCAGGCGCGGGTGTGGCCAACGATCGCTCGTCAACGCCGCGCACAGCGGCTGGATCTCTCGGTTCAGGCATCGAGTTCGGCCAGCGTCCGGTCGGGGTCTCATTCGAGCGTTGCAGTGGACGGGCAGCTTGCGGCGGCGGTCGGGTCGACCTGGATCTGTCGCTCGTCGGCCTGGCGTCCGAGAATGGCGACGCCCTTGGCCGGAACCGCGCATCTGCCGAACCACTGAAGGGCGCTGCGGCGCAAACTCAATCTCCCTATTCCGCCAGTTTTGAAATCTTCTCGCTCATTTAATTCTACAAAATCGGTAGTCTTAATGAATAAGGACCGCGAGGAGAGCCCGATGACGAACAAGCTGGTGGTGGGAATATCCGGCAACCTGACCCGCCCATCGAAGACCAAGGCCTTTATCAGCCACATCGCCGGCGAGACGGCGAACCGCATCGGGGCGACCTCGGCTATATACGACATTGAAAATCTCGGTCCGTCGTTGCCGGCGGCTCGGCGCCTCGGCGATCTCGATCCTGCGGCCCGCGCCATCATCGAACAACTGGTCGGCGCCGACGTGCTGGTCGCGGGGTCGCCGACCTTCAAAGGCAGCTATACCGGGCTCTTCAAGCATCTGTTCGATCTGCTCGATCCGTCGTCGTTGCGCGGGAAACCGGTCATCCTTGCCGCGACGGGCGGCGGCGAACGCCACTCGCTGATCGTCGAACATCAGCTGCGGCCGCTGTTCGGTTTTTTCGAGGCGCTGACCGTGCCGACCGCAATCTACGCATCGGACAAGGATTTCGCCGACGGCGTCCTGGTGTCGGAGGCCATCCATGCCCGCGCCCGGCAGGCGGTTGCCGAGGTTTCCCGCGTCGTCGGGACGGCACGCAGCGTCGGCCTCGCCGCCTGAACTCCAAATGGTTTTCGAACAAAGGGACCCAGCCATGACCATCAAATCAAGACAGATCAAGCTCGGCGCCTTTCTACCCGGTGGCGGCCAGCATGTCGCCGCCTGGCGCCATCCCGACGCTCCGGCCGACGGCGCGACCAATTTCGAGTTTCACAAGCAGCTCGCGCTGACCGCCGAACGGGGCCTGTTCGATGCCTATTTCCTCGCCGACAACCTGACGGTCGGGCTTGGCGCCCGCGAAGGCGGCAACGCCAAGATCGCGGGTTTCGAACCGGTGACGTTGTTTGCGGCGCTGGCGCCGCTGACGACGCATCTCGGATTCATCGCCACGGCCTCGACCACCTATGAGGAGCCCTACACGCTTGCCCGTAAATTCGCCTCGCTCGACCTCTTGTCGAATGGCCGGGCAGGCTGGAACGTCGTCACCTCGGCGGGCGACGACACGGCGCGCAACTTCAACCGCGACATCCAGCCCAACCATGCCGAGCGCTACGCACGAGCGCATGAGCATGTCGAGACGGTCAAGGCGCTGTGGGACAGCTGGGAGGACGACGCCTTTATCCGCGACAAGAAAACGGGCCGCTTCTACGACAAGGACAAGCTTCACGACATCGACCACAAGGGTGAGCATTTCAGTGTCAAAGGGCCGCTCAACGTGCCCCGCCCGGTGCAGGGCCACCCCGTGGTCGTGCAGGCGGGCCAGTCCGAGGATGGGCGCAAGCTCGCGGCCGCCTCGGCCGAGGTCATCTTCACCGCGCATCAGAACCTTGCCTCCGCGCAGGAATTCTATCGCGACATCAAGGCCCGCGTGGCGGCGGCCGGCCGCGATCCCGAACAGGTGCTGATCATGCCGGGCGTGGCGCCCTTTGTCGGCCGCACCGAAGAAGAGGCGCGAGCCAAGTATCAGCAATTGAACGACCTGATCCTGCCCGAGGACGGCGTCGCGCTGCTCAACGGACTTGCCGGGCAGACGCTCGATCTCAGGGGCTATCCGCTCGACGGACCGCTGCCGCCGAGCCGCGAAACCGAAGGCATGAAGAGCCGCCAGGCGCTGATCCGCCAGATCGCCGACGAGCACAACTTCTCCATCCGCCAGCTCTATCAATGGGTCGCGACCGCACGAGGCCACTACACCGTGATCGGCAGCGCCATTCAGGTCGCCGACCAGCTGGAGGAATGGTTCAGCAACGAAGCCGCCGACGGGTTCAACATCCTGCCGCCATGGCTGCCCGGCGCGCTAGACGATTTCGTCGACCTGGTGGTCCCCGAATTACAGCGGCGCGGCCTGTTTCGTACCGCTTACGAGGGCAGGACGCTGCGCGAGCATCTTGGCCTCAAGCGGCCGCAGAACCCCTGGACGGTTGCCCGTTCGACCGTGCTCGCCGCCGAATGATGCGTTGAAGCGAAAGGCATGACGATGACTTTGCAGCACATTGAACGGCCGACGGGCATCGGCGCGCATGAAAACGGCAACGGGCTCGGCGCCGATATTCTGAGCCTGGCTGGCCGAACCCTCACGCGTCTGCTGTCGCGCTATGGCGTGCTTTTGGGGTTCCTGGCGCTTTGGCAGGCGGCGGCGAGCGGCGGCTGGGTCAATGCCGCGGTGTTGCCGCCGATCGACATGATCGTCGTAGCGCTCTGGAAGGGCCTCGCCGGGGGCAGCCTGCTCGGCGACATCGCCATCAGCCTGCAGCGCGCCGGCCTCGCCTTCGCCGCGGCGGCTACGGTCGCCATCCCGCTCGGCCTCGTCATGGGTCAGACCCGCAGCGTCGAGACGGCGCTCGATCCGATCCTGCAACTGTTCCGGCAGACCTCGGCCCTGGCGCTCTATCCCGTCTTCATCCTGCTTCTGGGGCTAGGCGAAGCCTCCAAAGTGTTCGTCATCTTCTGGGCAACGCTGTTTCCACTGCTGCTCAACACGATCAGCGGCGTCAAGGAGGTCGATCCGAAGCTGCTCGAAATGGCGCGCGTCTACGGCGCCCGGCGGCTGACCATATTCCGGCGCGTCGTGCTGCCGGGCGCCGTGCCTTCGATCTTCGTCGGGTTGAGGCTCGGCGCGACCACCGCGCTGCTGCTGCTGATTGCCTCGGAAATGATCGGCGCCAACAAAGGCATCGGCTTCCAGGTGATGAACGCGCAGTACAATTTCCAGATCCCGCTGATGTTCGCGTCGATCGTCATCCTGGCCGCGCTCGGCCTGATCGCGAACCAGGTGCTGGTCAGCCTGCAGCGGCGGCTTTGCCGCTGGAGCAGTTCCGCCGGCTGAACAGCCGCCCCCATCATCGTCATTTTTGAAAAGTGAAAGGCCGGATCATGACCATCACACGCCGCTCGCTGCTTCTGCGCGCCCCTCTTGCCGCCGGCATCATCGCCGTCGGGCTACCATCGATCGCGCGCTCGCAGGCCGCTTCCGTCAAGATACGCTATCTCGCCAGCCGCGGCAGCATCTCGCCGCATGAGCTTGCCGACCAACTCGGCTACTTCAAGGGCCTCGGCATCGAGCTCGAGAATGTCGGCTATGCCGGCGGCGGCCCGGAATCGCTGTTTGCGCTCGCCTCCGGCAGCGTCGACCTGGGTTCGGCCGCCACGCCGGCCGTGATCAACTCGATCGCCGGCGGCAACGACTTCGTCGCCGCCTATCCGAGCAACGGCATCAACAGCCAGGTCAAAAGTGTTTTCTATGTGCTGGAGGACAGCCCGATCAGGTCGATCGCGGACGTCGCCGGCAAGACGATCTCGGTCAACACGCTCGGCGCCCATCTCGACTACGCGGTGCGTGAAGCGCTGCACAGCGTCGGCCTGCCGCCGGACGCCGCCAAGCTCGTCGTGGTGCCCGGGCCGCAACTCGAGCAGACGTTGCGCTCGCATCAGGTCGATGTCGCCGGGCTCGGCTACTGGCAGGCGACTTTCGCCGGTGCCCTGGTGGCCAATGGCGGTGTGCGCGGCGTGTTCAACGACGCCGACGTGCTGGGCGAGATCGCGGGCGGCTTCATCGTGCTGCGGCGGGATTTCATCGCCGCCAATCGCGACGCCGCCAAGAACTTCGTCGAACAGTCCGCGCGTGCGGCCGACTGGTCGCGGCAGAATCCCGACGAGGCCCGCAAGGTGCTGGCCGAAATCCTCGACAAACGCGGCGAGAACGGCGAACTGGCGCGCTACTGGACGGGCTTCGGCCTGCGCGAAAAGGCGGTGGCGACCGACCGCGACATCGACTTCTGGGTGGCCGTGCTCGAGCGCGACGGTCGCCTGCCGAGAGGCAAACTCAAGGCTGCCGACATCCTCTACCGGCCAGGCGAAAGCAAGACCAATTGAGCAAGGAGGCACCCAGCATGGCCACAGCACGCGGCGAGGTCACGATCCGCGACCTGTCGAAGTCCTTTGCGCTCGGCGGGCGCTCGCTCGCCGTGCTGCGTTCGCTCAATCTCGACATCCGCTCCGGCGAGTGCCTGGTCATTGTCGGCGCCAGCGGATCGGGCAAGACGACATTGCTGCGCATCCTTGCCGGCTTAGAGATCGCCGATGAAGGCGCCGTTGCGATCGACGGCAAGCAAATAAAAGGCGTCAGCGCGGAGCGGGCGGTGATCTTCCAGGAACCGCGCCTGCTGCCGTGGCTGAGCGTACTTAGCAATGTCGCCTTCGGCCTCGAAGTTCGCGGCGTGCCCAAGGCGCAGGCCGAGCAGAGGGCGCGCTTCTACATAGCATTGGTCGGTCTTGCCGAGTTCAGCGATGCTTACCCGCGGCAGCTTTCGGGCGGCATGGCGCAACGCGTCGGCATCGCCCGGGCGCTGACGGTGCAGCCCGAAATCCTGCTGCTCGACGAGCCGCTCGGCGCCCTCGACGCCATGACCAAGATCTCCATGCAGGAGGAACTGGCGCGCATCTGGAGCGAGGAAAACGTCACCATGGTTATGGTCACCCACGACCTGGAGGAGGCGATCTATCTCGCCGACAGAGTGCTGATCCTGCCCAAGGAGAAAGGCGGCGCGGCGCGGCTGATCACCGTCGACCTGCCGCGTCCCCGTGACCGCAGCGAAAGCCGCTTCGTGCGGCACCGTGAAGAGTTGCTGCGCGAATTCGGCCTGCACTGAGGCCTCGACGCGCTCGCACGTGTCGAGGCGCTTTCCCAGGCTAGGCCTTTCGTGCTTCCTTCATATTGGGCAGGAACACCGTCAACAGGCCCAGGAACGGCAAATACGAGCAGATCTGGAAGACGAAGTCGATGCCCTTCATGTCGGCCACGATGCCGAGCACGGCTGCCGCTATGCCGCCGACGCCGAAGGCGAAGCCGAAGAAGATGCCGGCGATCATGCCGACGCGGCCCGGCACCAGTTCCTGCGCGAAGACGACGATGTTGGAGAAGGCCGACGACAGGATCAGGCCGATCAGCACCGTCAGCACCATCGTCCATTCCATGTTGGCGTAGGGCAGCGCCAGCGTGAAGGGCAGCACGCCGACGATGGAAAACCAGATCATCGCCTTCTGTCCGTAGCGGTCGCCGAAGGGACCGCCGAGCAGGATGCCCAGCGCCGAGGCGCCGAGGAACAGGAACAGCATGACCTGCGACATCTGCACCGAGACGCCGAACTTATGGATGGCGTAGAAGGTGTAGTAGCTGGAGAGGCTGGCGATGTAGGCGTTCTTGGTCAGCACCAGCAGCGTCAGCACGGCCAGCGCGCCCATCACCTTGCGGCGCGGGAAGGGCGAGACGAAACTGGACGTCTTGCGGTTCGCCTGTGTGGCGCGCAAGCGGCTGTACCACCCGCCGACCTGCCACAACACGACGATGCCGATAAGCGAGCCGACGGCGAACCATGAAATGCTGGTCTGGCCGAAAGGCACGACGATGAATGCCGCCAGCAGCGGTCCCATGGACTGGCCGAAATTGCCGCCGACCTGGAACAGCGACTGCGCCAGGCCGAAGCGGCCGCCTGAGGCGAAGCGGGCGATGCGCGAGGATTCCGGATGGAAGATCGCCGAGCCGATGCCGATCAGCGAAGCGCCGATCAGGAGCAGCGTGTAGTGGCCGGCATAGGCAAGCACGATCAGGCCGATCAGCGAAGAGGCCATGCCGTAGGGCAGGGAATAGGGCATTGGCCGCTTGTCTGTGATCATGCCGATCACCGGCTGCAGCAGCGACGCGGTCACCTGGAAGGTGAAGGTGAGAAGGCCGATCTGCCAGAAATCGAGGCCGTAATTCTCCTTCAACAGGGGATAGATGGCCGATAGCAGCGACTGCATGATGTCGTTGATGCAATGGCAAAAACTCACCGCCAGGATGACGGTGAAGGCCGTCGCCTGGGCTGAAGCATGGCTGGCGGTCGCGGGAGGGGCGACGGCTGTCGTATCGGTCAAGGCAGCTCCGTAGTCTTTTTGGCGGGCATACCCGCGGGCAAGCTGGCGGACGCTCCTGCGGCCGCCTTGGGAACGGATGGCTTATAGGCCGCTTGCGGGACGACTTCTTTCGTGGTTTGGTCCAATAGTTTCGCAAGTGGGCCATAGCTTATGCCGCACGGCAGGGAAATTTTTCACGCTGGTAGTGCCGACCTCGAGCAGTTGCACGAGCGTCGCTGGCTATGGCTGGAGCAAGTGGCCGGGCCGGCGGTGGCGTTACCGACCGAATATCCCGACGGCTACCATGTGCCGCGGCACCGCCACAGCCGCAGCCAGTTGCTGCATGCACTGGTCGGTGTCGTGCTGGTGACGACGCGGCACGGGCGCTGGATGGTGCCGCCCGATCACGCCATGTGGATTCCCGCGGGCACCGAGCATTCCGTCGAGATGCTGGGCGATGTCTCGATGCGCTCGGTCTATGTCATGCCGGGAGCGATCCCCGGACTGCCGGAAGGCTTGCGCGTCGTCGGCGTCACCGACCTGATGCACAGCCTGATCGTGGAATCGGAAAAACTGCCGCAAGGCGGCGTGCTGGAAGGGCGTGGCGGGCTGATCATGAATCTCCTGCTGCACGAAATTCCGACTTTGCCGGAGCGGCCGCTTGGCCTGCCGTTCCCCTCCGATCCCAGGCTGGCGGCGCTGTGCCGGCGTTTCGTGGCGGCACCGTCGCCGCGCGCGACGATCGACGAGTGGGCGGACGCCGCCGGCATGAGCCGACGCTCCTTCACGCGCGCCTTTCATCGCCAGACCGGACTGTCGCTATCGACATGGCGCCAGCAAGCATGCCTGTTCGCGGCGCTGCCAAGGCTCGCCGATGGCGAGCCGATCACCCGGGTGGCGCTCGATCTCGGCTATGACAGCGTGCCGGCCTTCATCACCATGTTCAAGCGCATGCTGGGTGCCTCGCCGCGCGGCTATATGCGCGGCGCGCGAGATGCCGGCGAAAACCCGCGGCGCATAGGCGGTCCGATCGCCGCTTGAGGCATGCCGATGGCATCAAGCTGATGCGGCAACCCTCGGTCTAAGGTCCATTGCAGGAGCACTGATTGCACGTTGTAATCTGTTTTGCTGCGCTACGCGCCCGCCGGGATCGACAATTAGTCGAACAGGCTCGACACCGATTCCTCGGTTGCCGTGCGCGAGATGGCTTCGCCCATCAGGTCGGCGATCGAGATGACGCGGATATTGGGGGCGTCGAGCACGCCCTGGGTCGGCTGGATGGAGTCGGTGATCACCAGTTCCTGCAGCTTGGAGCCGCTGATGCGGGCGACCGCGCCGCCCGACAGCACACCATGAGTGATATAGGCGGTGACGCTGGTGGCGCCGTTGGCCAGCAGCGCATCGGCGGCGTTGCACAGCGTGCCGCCGGAATCGACGATGTCGTCGATCAGCAGGCAGTCCTTGCCGGCGACCGCGCCGATGATGTTCATGACCTCCGATTCGCCGGGACGCTCGCGGCGTTTGTCGACGATGGCGAGCTGTGCGTCGAAGCGCTTGGCCAGCGCGCGTGCACGCACCACGCCGCCAATGTCGGGCGACACCACGACGACGTTGCCGAGCTGCTTGTATTTCGCTTTCACATCGCGGGCCATGACCGGCACCGAGAACAGATTGTCGGTCGGAATATCGAAGAAGCCCTGGATCTGGCCGGCGTGGAGGTCGAGCGTGAGCACGCGGTCGACCCCGGCGCGGGTGATCATGTTGGCGACCAGCTTGGCCGAGATCGGCGTGCGGCCGGAGGCGCGGCGGTCCTGCCTGGCATAGCCGAAATAGGGGATCACCGCCGTGATGCGCTTGGCCGACGAGCGCATGAAGGCGTCGATCATGATGAGCAGTTCCATCAGGTGATCGTTGGTCGGAAAGGAAGTCGACTGCAGGATGAAGACATCCTCGCCGCGCACGTTTTCCTGGATCTCGACGAAGATTTCCTGGTCGGCGAAGCGCCTGACACTGGCTTTGCCCAGCGGGATGTTGAGATAGCGGGCGACCGCCTCGGCCAGCACCCTGTTGGAATTGCCCGCGAAGAGTTTCATGCACCGTTCCTGGTGGAGGATGGAGAGCCCCAACAGACTCGCCTACGCCCTTTAACCGGGCTTTTAGCGGCCCGCGCGGCTATTGCAAGCACCGTGATTGGAAATCCGCCGGCTAATCCTGGGAAATGTTCGCGCCATCGCGTATGGGCAACACCGGGCAGCGGACCCGGCGCCGCTGCTCCTTCCCCTTGTTCGAGCATCGGATTTCCCCGCGACCGTTTCCATTCGGGTCCGATGGTCTAGCCCGCCTTGCCGCCGAGCCATGCCGCGAACTGGTCGATGGTCTGGTCGGCGATCGCCTGCATGGTGGCTGGCGCCACCGCTTTCCAACTGTCGCCGCCCCCGCTGGCGCCGGAATTGGCCGAAGCCGCCTTCTGCTGGCCGTTGATGCGATGCAGGCGGTTGCCCGAGGGATCGTAGACGTCCCACACATAGATGACGGTGGTGTCCTTGCCTTCGGAGATCACCGAGAAATAGCCTTTGAGCACATGGGTCGCGGTCTGGTCGGCGCTGCCGGCCAGCGTGATGCCGCGCTGCCTAGCGCGCGTCTGCAACTCCGCCGTCAGCGGCGTCGCCGCTTCCACCGAAGCGCCGACGATCGGCGCGATCTGCAGGCGCGTCCTGGCAAGGATTGCGGCGGTCTGTGCGGGCGTGGCTGACGTCGTGGTCGTTGCTGGAGCGCCCGCCGTGGTCGTGGCAGGGCCAGCGGGCGCCGGGGTGGCGGCGCTGCCCTGGGTTGCCGGCGTGGCCGGCGCCGCGGCCGTGGGCGGGGTGATGGCGGAGGGTTCGAGGACGTCTTTTGCGTTGGTGCAGGCGGCGAGCGCCAGGACCACGAGCAATGACACGGTCGTCAGCTGCGATCGTCTCATTTGCCTTCTAACTCCTTGGCGAAGAACGCCTCCCATCGTGGATTCACTGTACGATCAAGTCGAGATCATGGCGGGAAAGCGGCTTCGGCTGTGATTCGGTCGTGAGATAGGTGCGGCCAAGCGTCATCGCCGTCTCGGTTTCGGAATCCATGATGATCATGTGGGCGAACAACGTCATGTTCGGCGCGATCGGCTCGGGATTGCCCTGGTAGAACATCGGCATGTCCATCCAGGACGGGGTGAAGCGGGCGCCGACCGAGTAGCCGCAGGCATTCAGCCGATGCTTGGTCAGTCCACGTGCCTCCATGACACGGGCATGCGCGTCGAACACGTCGCCGAAACTGTTGCCCGGCGTCATCGCCTTCTCGACCGCCAGCAGCGCGGCACGGGCCGCGTCGAACAAGTCCTGGTGACGCTTCGAGGCCTTGCCGGTCAGCACCGTGCGCATCATCGGCGCATGATAGTGATGAAAGACTCCCGCCCATTCGAGCGTCAACTGGTCGTTCTTGGTGAGCTTGCGGCGGCCGGCCTTGTAGCGGCACAGCAGCGCGTCGACGCCGGAGCCGATGATGAATTCGTTGGCCGGATAGTCGCCGCCGCCGGCAAAGATCGCGCCTTGCATGGCGGCAAGGATCAGCGCCTCGTCACCGCCCTGCTTGATCAGCGGCAAGGCCGCATCCAGCGCGTCGTCGGCCAGGTTCGCCGCCTTCTCGGCCTTGGCGATCTCGGCCGGGCTCTTGAACAGGCGCAGCCGGCCGACGATGCCGGATGCATCGGCGATCTGGCCGAAGGTCTGCAGCTGCTCGTCGAGGCGGCGGCCATTATAGGCGGTCAGCCCATGAGTGTCGTATTCGACCCCGATGCGGGCGCCGAGCAGGTCGAGCTCGTTCAGCAGATTGCGCAGGTCGACGGCCGGATTGGCGCCATCGCGATCGGTCCACAGCACGATGTTGTCGATGATTGAGGTGTGGCGCGCCTGACGCAGGTCGGCCGAGCGGGTCAGCAACACCATGGACCCGTCGGCTTTCACCACCAGGCACTGGAAGAAGCAGAAACCGAACGTGTCGTAGCCGGTCAGCCAATACATGCTTTCCTGCGCGAAGAGCAGGATGGCGTCGAGCTTCTTCTCGGCCATCTCGATCACCAGCCGGTCGCGGCGCGCGTCGAATTCGGATCGTTCAAAATGCAGCGCCATTATTCACTCTCCAAAACGATTGCCGATATCTGCCGGCCGTAATCGGGTTCCTTGCGGTGCGTCGTGCGCCGGTAGGAGTAAAACAGATCTTCCTCGGCATAGGTGCAGCGGCCGAGACCTTGCGCGGTCACACCCGCCCTGTCGAGCCGGTCCACCGTGTAGCGGTTGAGGTCGAACATCGAATGACCGGGATTCGCCGAAGGCGCGAAATATCTGTCATTTTCGCCATCGGCCTCGACGAAGCGGGCGACGAATTCAGGCCCGACCTCGTAGTTTTCCGGGCCGATCGAGGGGCCGAGCACGGCGACGATGTTTTCACGCCTGGCGCCGAGACTTTCCATCGCGGCAATGGTGTTCTCGAGCACCCCCGTGAAGGCGCCTTTCCAGCCGGCATGCGCCGCGCCGATGATACGCGCCGCGGCATCCGCGAACAGCACAGGGCCGCAATCGGCGGTCGAGGCGCCGATGGCGATGCCCGGCCGGTCGGTGACGATGGCGTCGGCCTTGGGACGCTCGCCTGCAAAGGGTCCCCTGGCGACGACGACATCAGGCGAATGGATTTGCCAGGCGGTCAGGAGATGGTCCGCCGGCACGCCCATCCAGGCGGCGACACGGCGGCGGTTCTCGGCGACCAGCGCCTGGTCGTCATCCGAGCCGGTGCCGATGTTGAGGCCCTGATAGATGCCGGTCGAGACGCCGCCGACGCGGGTGAAATAACCGTGGCGGATGCCTTGTGCCTGCGCCAGGTCCAGCAGCGGCGACCGCACGGGATCCAGTTTGGTCTGATTCAGCATGTGGGCGTTGTTGTCCGTGTGGGCGGTTTCGTCAAGAAAAAGTCCGAAGCGAGACGGCCGGCGTTAAGCCGCTCTTTTACCGGACGGGAGATTGGGAGGGGTGACGGTGAAAAGTCAATCCGGCGTGGCGAAGGGGCAACGCAACGAATCCGGGGTAACGGTTCCTTCGCCGCTGCGCGGTGAGGGAGCATTGAACGGAAAAACCCGCCTGTGCGGCGGGTCCCTGGCGCAACTCAGCACCATAACCAAGTATCTACCATAGTTGCCTTCACCCTGTCAAGAAAAAATTCCTATCATGAGAAGTTGCCGGCCATGAAAAGCTACCGACACAACCGGACTGGCCGTCGTCACGCCTTGTCAATCCGAGCTCGGAGCCTGGGCAAAGGGGCGAACGGCAACGCCGCGCGGCACTATGGCAAGCACCTTGAACAGGTCGCCCATGGCCTGCGGCCCGGCGAGGCGTTCGACATCGCCAGCGATCTTGTCGCGTGCCGCCTGGCTGGCATCGGCGCCAAGCCGGCCGGCGCGCTCCAGAATGCCCAGGCCGAGCAGGAAATCGCCCTGCGTCGATAGATGGGCGTCCAGACCATGCGCGCGCACCACCCCGGCAAGGGCGGCGAAATCGACATGGGAGGTGAGGTCGGCTTCGCCGGGATTGGCCAGCACATCTTCGTGATCATGACGGCGCAGGGCCTGCAACGTGTCGCCGACACCCGGCCGCAGATGGCCATAGTCGACAAACAAGCCGGAGCCGCCATGAGCGGCTATGCGCTCGGCGATGGTCGCCATCAGGGCGCTGCGCGCCGGCGCCACTTCGACGATCGCGCCTTGCGGCGCCTCGCCGGCATCGGCGGGCAGCAGCGTCGGGTCGAGCGAGCCGGCGCCGGCGAAGAAGCAAAGATTGTCAGCGCCGTCGAGGCCGATCACGCGCTCGCGCCAGCCGGTGCCGGTGCGGACGAACTGGCGGATGGGGATGGCGTCGAACAATTCGTTGCCGACGATGAAAAGCGGCTGTGGCGGCAGCGTGTCGATGGTCTCGTGCCAGCGAATCGAGAACGGTGTGGCGCCGAGCGTCTGTTTCTGCACCTCGGTCAGGCGAGGGCTGGTCTCAATCATGGCGAAGGCAGCGTCGTTGGCCAGTGCCGGTTCGAGCCGTGACAGGGTGCGAAGCATGTCCTTCATCAGCGTGCCGCGGCCGGGGCCGATCTCGGCGATGGTGACCGGCGTCGGCCGGCCGACCGCCAGCCAGGCCTGGTAGAGCCAGACGGCGACGAGCTCGCCGAACATCTGGCTGATCTCCGGCGCGGTGATAAAATCGCCGGCGGCGCCGAACGGTTCGCGCGTGGTGTAGTAGCCCGCCTCGGGATCGAACAGGCACAATGCCATGTATTCGTTGACGGGGATCGGCCCCGTCGCCTCGATCAGATCGACGATGCGTGCCTTCAGCCGCGTCATGTCGCCTGCGGCCGTGACTGTGGCACCGGCTTGGCTGTCGTCATCGCCCAAATGCCGGCCAGCACCATCGGCGAGGACAGGATCATGCCCATGGTGAGCCAGTTGGTGCCAAGGAGATAGCCGAGCTGCTGGTCGGGCTCGCGGAAGAATTCGACTGCTATGCGCGACAGGCCATAGCCGCAGATGAAGGCGCCGCCGACGAAGCGCGGCGTCTTCAGCTTGAGGCGCGAATGGGTGAGGAAGCGCAGCACGAGAAAGAGCACCAGGCCTTCAAGCAGGGCCTCGTAAAGCTGGCTCGGATGGCGGGTAAACGGCCCGCCATTGGGAAACTCGATCGCCCATGGCACGTCGGTTGGCCGGCCCCAGAGCTCGGAGTTGATGAAGTTGGCGACGCGCACGAGGCCAAGACCGACCGGCACGCCAGCGGCCACGACGTCGAACAGCGACCAGGTGCGGATGCCGCGCTTGATCGAAAACAGCGTCATGGCGAGGATGACGCCGAGCAGGCCGCCATGGAACGACATGCCGCCCTGCCAGACGGCGAAGATGTCGAGCGGGTGCGCGATATAGCGCGGCAGGTCATAGAACAGCACGTAGCCGGTGCGCCCGCCCAGCACGACGCCGATGGCCGCCCAGATGATGAAATCATCGAGGTCCTCCGGCTTCATCGGCAGGATGCCGTCGGGCCAGAGTTTCGGATTGGCGGCGAGCCGCTTGGCGTACCACCAGGCGAACAGGATGCCGACGATGTAGCCGACGCCGTACCAGTGCACCCCCAGCGGCCCGATCTGAATCAGCACCGGGTCGATGTTGGGAAAGGGCAACGAGGCCAGCGGCAGCAGGAAATATTCGTTCAACGGGGAGCTCTCGGTTGCGTTTGGCGCGGACCATGCGGCAGGGTTTTGGCGGGGTCAAGGCAAGGTGGTCGGCCTCAAAGATCGGATCGGATCACCGCTTGCAGGCCCATCGCGCCGTGCGGGCGGTGAGCTCAATCCCTTGGCTTGGCGGCCACCAACTGCCGCAACGCGTCGTTGATCCTGTCATGCCAGCCGGGGCCATCTTCCTGGAAATGATCGAGCACGGCCCGGTCGATCCGGATCGAAACAAGCTCGCGGACGTTCGGCGCGGCCGAAGCTTCGCGAATTGGCGGTGCCGGCTTCTTCACCGGTTTGAAGGCAGCTTCGGCGGCTGCCATCGGATTGGTCGGTCGGCGCGGAGGGGTTGCCATTGGTGACCTGACTGAAGTGTGCTTGAGGCAATACGAGACGAGAACACAATAGGCGAGCTTGCGCCCTCAAGTACAGCTCTGGCGCCGTTCGGGAGCTTCTTACAGGAATGGCACCGCCATGCGCCACAGCAACGCAGATGGAACGGCAACCCTCAACGTTCTTGCATTCGGCGCGCGGCACTACTAACTCAATTTCAGCAACCGAGGATTTGCCATGTCGACCGGACCGAACCGCATTCTCGACGAATTCGCCAAGCTGATGACCGATGCCGCGGGCGCCGCGCAGGGCGTGCGGCGCGAGGTGGAGACCGCCTTCAAGGGACAGGCCGAACGCATCCTGAATTCGATGGACGTGGTGCAGCGCGAGGAGTTCGAGGCCGCGCGCGAGATGGCCGCCAAGGCCAGGGAAGAGAATGCTCGCCTTGTCGACCGCATCGAGGCGCTTGAGGCCAGGCTTGCCGAACTGACCGGGCAGGCCACACCTGCGGCTTCCGCAAAGCCCAGGCCGAAAAAATAATTCGTTAAACTTTTCCACAAAGCACCAGCCTGAAAAGCGCTTTGCCGTGAATCGCTTACCGGCATTGCGTGACTCTGTGTGACAGCGCCTTTCCACATGCGAATGACGCAGCGCGAAAAATTGGGCTGTTCACGCGACTCCCGATCAATAGACTGAATTTGTTGCATGATTCGGAGCAGGGTCATGCGCCGGGCGGTGGGGTCCGGTCTGGGGTCTTTGCGTCGAGAAGTCCTGGCCGTCCGAGTTCTAGATCAGATTGTTCGTCGTGTGTGCCCCGCGGAGCGTGTGGCGCTCCCCTGAACACAGGAAGCATTCCATGGAACTTCTCGAACTCGAATTCTCCCGCGAAATCCATCCGGTGGATGTCATTGAGCAGGTGGCCCACAACAATGATTGGTCCTTCGAACGGGCCGGCGACGACGAAATCTCGATCTCGGTCGCCGGAAGCTGGACCGATTATCACGTCTCCTTCTCCTGGATGGAGGATTTCGAGGCGCTGCATCTGGCCTGCGCCTTCGACATCAAGGTGCCGGAGGCCCGCGCGCTGGAAGTGATGCGGCTGTTGTCGCTGATCAACGAACAGATGCTGTTCGGCCATTTCGACCTGTGGGAGCAGGAAGGCGCTATCATGTTCCGCCAGTCGCTGCTTCTGGCGGGCGGGGTCGAGCCATCGAGCCAGCAGGTCGAGGTGCTGCTGTCGTCGGCGCTGGAGGCCTGCGAATGCTACTTCCAGGCGTTCCAGTTCGTCGTCTGGTCCGGCACATCGGCCAAGGACGCGCTGGCGGGGGTGCTGTTCGAGACTTTCGGCAACGCCTGACCAAGATGTTTTCGACATGAGTTCAAGCAGCGAGCGCAAGCCCGAGATCAGTTTCGCCGATTTCGATCGTGTCGACATCCGCGCCGGCACGATCCTCGAGGCCGAACCGTTTCCGCAGGCACGCAAGCCGGCGTTCAAGCTCAAGATCGATTTCGGGCCCGAGATCGGGGTGAAGAAATCGTCGGCGCAGATCACCAAATATTATACGCCCGAGACGCTGATCGGCCGGCAGGTGTTCGCGGTGGTCAATTTTCCGCCGCGCCAGATCGGGCCGTTCATGTCGGAAGTGCTGACGCTCGGCTTTCCCGACGAAGAGGGCGCCGTGGTGCTCGGCGCCATCGAGCGCAAGGTGCCGGACGGCGGGCGGCTGTTTTAGCCGAGAGGTAGCGTCAGGCCGCCAGTTTCCGCGTCGTGCCCAGCGCCTCCTGGACCGTATCGAGAAACATTTCCGCGCAGGCTTTCCAGCTGTAGCGCATAGCGCGTTCTCGCGCCTGGGCGCGGTCGACATCGAGGGCGGCGAGCGATGCCGCGCGCAGGTCGTTGGAGACCGCGCCGCCGAAGCCGTCGCCGACGATGTCGATCGGTCCCGTGACCGGAAAGGCGGCGACCGGCGTGCCGCTGGCCAGCGCTTCGATGATGACGTTGCCGAAGGTGTCGGTGCGGCTCGGAAAGACGAAAACGTCGGCCGAGGCGTAGATTTCGGCCAGTTCATCGTTGGGGCGGTGGCCAAGGAAATGCGCGGCGGGGTAGCGCGCCTTGAGCTTCGCCAGTTCCGGGCCCTCGCCGACAATCACCTTGCTGCCGGGCAGGTCGAGATCGAGGAAGGCGGAGAGGTTCTTCTCGATGGCGACGCGGCCGACACAGAGGAACAACGGGCCGGGGAAGCCGAGATCCTTCCTCTTGTCGGGCCGGAAATGATCGGTGTCGACGCCGCGCGTCCATGGCCTCAGCTTGTTGAAACCGCGCGCTGCAAGATCATCCGCCAGCGACTGCGTCGCGACCAGCGTGCCTTGGCCGGAATTGTGGAAATCGCGCAGCCAGCGATAGGCCCAGCTTTCCGGCACCGGCAGCCGGGCGCTGAGATATTCAGGAAAGCGTGTGTGGTAGCTGGTCGTAAACGGCCGGCCGGCATTGCGGCAGTAGCGCCGCGCCATGATGCCGAGCGGACCTTCGGTGACGATGTGGATGTGGTCTGCCTTGTAGGCCTCGATCAGGCGCGCGACATGACCTGGCGTGGTCAGCGCCAGGCGGATATCGGGATAGGTCGGCAAGGGCAAAGTGTGAAAGATGTTGGGTGTCAGGAAATCCACCGCGACGTCGAACGATTTCAGCGTCTCGGTGAGCCGCTCCAGCGTGTGGACGACGCCATTGACCTGCGGGCGCCAGGCGTCGGTGACCATCAATATGCGCATGGCGGGCCTTTGCTCGAAAGGTCGGCGGTTGCCTCGGTATGATGCCGGGACGGCGACCAGCCTGCGGCCCTCGCTTCGCTCCAGCGCACCCGGGCGGGCACGGGATCGAAGTCAGACGGCGGGCTCGAATCAAGTGAGGTCGCGCGCTTCATGCGCGCTCTTCAGCATGGTTTCATGACGCGCCAATGAAATCGGCCGAACATGACCTCGTCCGGAAACGGTTTCCGCTTCCCGCGATTAAGTCCCTGTCAGGCCGGAACCTTGATCACGGCGCGCAAGCCGCCGAGCGGGCTGACATCGAGCGTGATGTCGCCGCCATGGCTGCGGGCGATGTCGCGGGCGATCGACAGGCCGAGGCCAGTGCCGCTGGCATCGAGATTGCGGGCCTCGTCGAGCCGCATGAAGGGTTTGAACACCTCTTCGCGCTTTTCGGCCGGAATGCCCGGACCGTCATCGTCGATGGTGACCACAAGCGAGCCGCGGCCATGATTGGCGGCCACGTCCACCGTCTTGGCGTAGCGGAAGGCGTTGCCGATGACATTCGACATCAGCCTGGCGAAGGCGTTCGGCCGCACATGCACGGTCGGATCGCCGGAAAGCGTCGTCGACAATTTGCATTTGCGCAACCGAGCTTCCTCGCTCAGCTTCTGGAAATAGGCTTCGAGATCGAAGCGCCCGGTGTCTTCCGAGGCCTCGCCGCGGGCGAAGGCAAGATAGCCTTCGAGCATCGACTGCATGTCGTCGATGTCCTGGTTGAGCGCGGCCTTGGTCTCGGCCTTGCCGCCCGCCAGCGCCAGCTGCAGCTTGAAGCGGGTGAGGATGGTTCTGAGGTCATGGCTGACGCCGGTGAGCATGGCGGTGCGCTGTTCGATCTGGCGCTCGATGCGCTCGCGCATCTGGATGAAGGCAAAACCGGCGCGGCGGACCTCCTCCGCGCCGCGCGGGCGGAAATCACGCGGCATCGGCCGGCCCTTGCCGAAGCTTTCGGCGGCTTCGGCCAGCGTCAGGATCGGCCGGATCTGGTTGCGCAGGAAGGGAATGGCGATCATCAGCAGCACCAGCGAGGTACCGACCATCCAGATCAGGAAGATGTGCGTGTTCGAAGCATAGGCCTGGCTGCGGCGCACGAAGACGCGCAACACTTTGCCTTCGAGCTGGACGCGCACCTCGATGATGTTGGAATTGCCGACCGTGTCGATCCAGAACGGCCGGTTGATCTGGCGGGTGATCTCGGCGGAGAGAACGTCGTCGAG
This sequence comes from Mesorhizobium sp. BR1-1-6, assembly GCF_020165355.1. Taxonomy (NCBI): domain Bacteria; kingdom Pseudomonadati; phylum Pseudomonadota; class Alphaproteobacteria; order Hyphomicrobiales; family Phyllobacteriaceae; genus Mesorhizobium; species Mesorhizobium sp. BR1-1-6. The sequence goes on from NZ_JAIUHZ010000002.1 coordinate 326,437, forward strand.
GATGGAGAAGAACGGCTTTGGCCCAGGCGGCGGCAGCGGGTCGGGCGGCAGGAGGTCGACCTTCAACTGCATACGGTCCTGGGCAATGCGGATGATGTTGGCGTAGTCGGCGTCGTGCGGATAGGTCTCGATCAGGTCGATGATGGCGGCGATGTCGCGCACGGTCGCCTGCGACAGGCGCTGCGTCACGGTCGCCCAATGCCGCTCCATGAAGACGAAAGCGACCACCGATTGCAGCAGGATCATCGGCGCGATGACGATGATCAGCGAGCGCGCGTAGAGGCGCTTGGGCATGTAGAGCGAAACGAGGCGCCAGAACCGGTTCCAGACGCGCGGACCCCTCTTGAGCAGCCGTGTGGAGCGGGTGCTCAAGCCGTCAGATTCCGGCTGTTCCAGTTCCGTGGTCGCCATTCACCTTTCGCTCGCTCCGTGGCCGTCAGGCAGGCCGAAGGCGGTAGTCTATTCGACGCTGAGCCGATACCCAATACCGCGGACCGTCTGCAGCCAGACCGGATTGGAGGGATCGCGCTCGATCTTGCGGCGCAACCGATTGATCTGGACGTCGATGGTGCGCTCGCCGACATCCGATTCGTCGCCGACCAGTTCGTGGCGCGGGATGGTTTCGCCGGCGCGCGCGGCGAATATCGCCAGGATCTCCTGCTCGCGATCGGTCAGCTTCAGCGCCTCGCCGCCACGCTTCAATTCGCGCCTGGCGATCTGGAATGTGTAGGGACCGAAGACGAGCTGCTCCACCTTGGGCGTGGTCGCGGGGCCGCCGCGGCGCAGGATGTTGTTGATGCGCAGGATCAATTCGCGCGGATCGAAGGGCTTTGGCAGGTAATCGTCGGCGCCGGCCTCCAGGCCGGTGATGCGGCTGTCGGTTTCCGATAGCGCCGTCAGCATCAGGATCGGTACGTTCTTCTCGGCCCGCAGCGCCTTGGTCAGGTCGACGCCGCTTTCGCCGGGCATCATCACATCCAGCACAAGAAGATCGAAGTCGAGGCCGGCGAGCTTGCGCCGGGCTTCGCCCGAATTGCCGGCGACGGTGACGCGAAAACCGTTTTCGGTCAGATATTGCTTGAGCAGGTTGCGGATGCGGGTGTCGTCATCGACCACAAGCAAATGCGGCGCATCGTCGTCCGGTGCGGCCGCGTGATCAGCGCGTTCAGTGCTCTCCATGGCTTTTCCCTGACATTTTTGCGGACCCAACGTCGATCTGGGCTCTCAGTTCCGGATTGACCATTGCTTCGAGGAAGCGTTCCACCTGGGTCCGTTCGGCGGCTCCGGAATCTTCCAATGCAGCATGGATGCGGCGCGACTGTGGCCGTGCCAGCGCCAGCGCCAGCGCGCGGCCCTTGGCGGTCGGATACAGTTCGCGCTGGCGACGGTCGCGCGGCCCTTGCAGCTGCACGACATGGTCGGTGTCGATCAGTTGCTTCAGCACGCGCGCCAGGCTCTGCTTGGTGATCTTCAAGACATCGAGCAGTTCGGCGACCGTCAGGCCCGGCCTGCGGTTGACGAAATGCAGCACCCTATGGTGGGCGCGGCCGAAGCCATAGTCGGCCAGGATCTGATCGGGATCCGAGGTGAAATCGCGATAGGCGAAGAAAAACAGCTCGATGAGGGCGAAATCAATGCCATCCTCGATTGACATCGCGGTCCTGATCGGTGTCCCGGCTGCTCGGCTTCGATCCGTCATCTTTTCTCCATGGGCAGGGAAGATTATGTCAGTACTATTGACGTAATTTCCCTGCAATGGTAATTTTTGACAAGGTTTTGGGCGGATTGCGAACGAAAAGGCAAGACAGGCCGGGTTTTCCGGAACTTCCTGAGTTTGCCAGAGCACGATTATCCGCCTACCTTTCCAGACAGCGGCAGGCGCCCCAACCAGATGGCGCGGCCGACAAGAGCACGCAACGAACAACGATATGCGGGCTGCCGCCCGCGGGAGGTTACCATGGCATCCGTTCCCTTTGATCAACTGGACGGCTTCATCTGGATGAATGGCGAGTTCGTGCAATGGGGCGAGGCCAAGATCCATGTGCTGACCCACGGCCTGCACTATGCCAGCGCGGTGTTCGAGGGCGAGCGCGCCTATGGTGGCGAGATCTTCAAGCTCAACGAGCATACCGAGCGCCTGCATGAATCGGCGCGGCTGCTCGGCTTCAAGATCCCCTATTCGGTGGCCGAGCTCAACGACGCCTCCAGTACCCTGCTGAAGAAGCAGGGCTTCAAGGATGCCTATGTCAGGCCGATCGCCTGGCGCGGCAGCGAGCAGATGGGCGTTTCGGCGCAGAACAACCGCATCAATTGCGCCATCGCCATCTGGCAGTGGCCTAGCTACTTCGATCCGGCGCAGAAGCTGAAAGGCATACGTCTCGATATGGCTGAGTGGCGCCGGCCCGACCCGCGCACGGCGCCGTCCAAATCGAAGGCTGCCGGCCTCTATATGATCTGCACCATGTCCAAGCATGCCGCCGAGGCCAAGGGCTATGCCGACGCCATGATGCTCGACTGGCGCGGCCAGGTCGCGGAAGCCACCGGCGCCAACATCTTCTTCGTCAAGGACGGCAGGATCCACACGCCAAAGCCGGACTGCTTCCTCGACGGCATCACCCGCCGCACGGTCATCGGCCTCGCCAAGGACCGCGGCCTGGAGGTGGTGGAGCGCGCCATCATGCCGGAAGAACTCGAGGGCTTCGAGCAGTGCTTCCTGACTGGAACGGCAGCGGAAGTGACCCCGGTTTCGGAGATCGGGCCGTACCGATTCGAGGTCGGCGAGATCGCCAAGACTCTGATGAATGACTATTCTGCGGCCGTTCAGCCGAAGCACGCGATCGCCGCAGAATAACGAAAGTCACAGCTTTTCACGCAAGCAGGGGCGGTTTTCGGGCCGCCCCTTTTATTTCAGCGTTTCTGCATTTGACTTTCGCCGAATTCAGCGTCTCCATGATGGTGTCGGCCCGGGAGGCTGGCAGCTATGGAGGGACTGGTAAGATGGACATGAATACGCTTCTTCCGATCATCGTTCAGATCATTACAGGCATCATCGGTGGTCAGGCGGTCGGCGCGGCGATCAAGACGGCGGCGCTGGGGCAGCTTCCCAAGATCCTGGGCGGCGCCATTGGCGGCGTCGGCGGCGCGGCGATCCTCGGCAGCCTGCTCGGCGGCACAGTCGATCCGGCAGCGGCTGCGGCAGCGACGAGTGGTCTGGGCAGCGCGCTCAACCTGCAGAACATCGTCGGCGGCGCCGGCGGCGGCGCGATCCTGACCGGCATTATCGGCGCGGTCATGGGCGCCATGAAGAAGTAAGCCTGCGATCTCGGGCTGGCCAAATGGGCGGCTTCGGCCGCCCATTTCTGTTTCCAGAGCGCGCCGCATGAATGCGTTTCGACGCGACGCGCTTTGGAACGACCGATCCCAAGGGTGGACGCCCTTCGCTCGCGCCTCTACATCACGGCGTGAACATCGAAAGGACGATCATGGGTCAGCTCAATGCCGGCATCGTGCCGGTCACGCCTTTCCAGCAGAATTGCACGATCCTGTTCGACATGGACGACAAACACGGTGTCGTCGTCGATCCGGGCGGCGATATCGACAAGGTGCTGGCGGCGCTGAAGGACAATGCGATATCGGCCGGCGCGATCTGGATCACGCATGGTCATATCGACCATGCCGGCGGCGCGATGGAGTTGAAGGAAGCGCTCGGCGTCGAGATCATCGGCCCGCACGAGGCCGACAGGATGTTGCTCGACAATCTTGAGAACCAGGGCGAGCGCTATGGCATTGCCGGCGTGCGCAACTGCGTGCCCGACCGGTTTCTCACCGAAGGCGAGACGGTCTCGTTCGGCTCGCATCTCTTCGAGGTGCTGCATTGCCCCGGCCACGCGCCCGGCCATGTGGTCTATTACAACCGCGCGGCCAAATTCGCCCATGTCGGGGACGTGCTGTTTCGCGGCTCGATCGGGCGCACCGACCTGCCGGGCGGCGATCATGCGGCACTCATCGCCTCGATCAAGGACAAGCTTTTGCCGCTCGGCGACGACATCGGCTTCATCTGCGGCCACGGTCCGGGCGGGCGTTTCGGCGAGGAGCGGCGGAGCAATCCGTTTTTGACGTGAAGCGCGTCGCGCCGAAGCCGGTGCCGGCTTGACAAAAAAAGCGCCGGCCTTGCGGTCAGCGCTTTTTGTTGAGGCAGGGAAGCCCTTGATCAGTTAGCGGTGCAGAAATGCTGCTCGCCGTCATTGCCGGTGAAGGTGCCGGTGCGGGCGTTGAAGGTGCGGTACCGGTCGGAGCAATAGTCGTACCAGCCGCGCGTCCACGGTTCGGCATAGCGGTCGGCGTAGACCACTTGCGGTTCGGCATAGTAGCGGCGGACCGGCGCCGGGCGAATCCGCACATCGCGATCGTAGTAACCGTCATCGTAGTAGTCGCGGGGCGGCGGCTGCTGGTTGGCCAACGCACCGCCGATCAGCGCGCCGGCCGCGAGGCCGAGGACGCCGGCGGCAATGGCATCGCCATGGTCATGATGGCGGCGGTGACGCCAATCGCCCGCATTGGCCGCGGGCAAGGCCGCGAACGTGGTGGCAACCACTGCGGCGGACAGCACGGCTGTCTTGAAAATTCGGTTCATGTCGATCTCCTTCGTGCCGGCCCGTAAGAATTCCGGGGATGCGGTCCGGCTTTACGAAAGATTAATATGAGACCGTGGCTGAACGGGGGCTGAACGAATTTTTGCCTGACCGGAGGGCACGGGCATCAACTATCGAACGCTCCAGGGAGCGAAGCTGTCCTGCCAGAACAGCCGCCGTTCCGGAGCAGGCTCAGCCGATCGACAGGTTGACGGCCTTGGGACCCTTGCCGCGCTTGTCAGGCTCGGTGTCGAATGTCACTTTCTGCCCATCCTCAAGACCGGGAAGACCCGACGCCTGCACGGCCGAAATATGAACGAAGACATCCTTCGCGCCATCATCCGGTGTGATGAAGCCGAACCCTTTGGCATGGTTGAAGAATTTGACGGTGCCGGTCTGCGGCATGGGAAGCTCCTTTGATCCCATAAACTCCAGTCTCGGGCCGGCAAATGCCCGAATGGAAATTTGTCCTTTATTTTAGCGTCATCGGCAAGAGAAAGTTTTGCGGGCACTTAAAGCGCGTCGCGCTTTAAGTTTTCATTATGATGCATGTCGTTGACCCGACACCGGATCCACTTTGGGGCGACAGCATTTTTGCTGCGCTGCGACATGAAAAAGGCGCGACGAAAATCGCCGCGCCTTCAAAATTCGTTTGCCTCTTCCGAAGTCATTCAAGCTTCGGAGCCTCAGTCGCACGGCCAGGAAGGGCGTGCTGCTGGCCGATGGCTCAGGCGGCGCGGAGGTTGACGGCCTTGGGGCCTTTGCCCATGCGATCCGGCTCGACGTCGAAGGTGACCTTCTGGCCGTCGACGAGCGTGCGCAGGCCCGAGGCCTCGATCGCGGAAATGTGGACGAATACGTCCTTGGCGCCACCGTCGGGCGTGATGAAACCGAAGCCTTTGGTCGCGTTGAAGAATTTAACGGTGCCGGTCTGGGCCATTGGGGAAACTCCTTCACCCGTTCAGTCTTGATGGTCCTGCCCGCCACCTCGCGTCGAGGGCAGTTCCCGGTGGTAGCTTTCGGCAGTCATGCATTGGCGCATGGTCAAACCCCCCGCCGAAAAACGGGGCCGTCAGAGATTCACAGTATCGGGGAAAGGTCGTCCAAAACGTTCCGCTCTCCGGGTCGCAAATGCCCGAACACGGAATTTATCGCACGGAAAAGTGAAGGTTGCAAGATAGCGCCGCGGGCCGCCCCCGATGGGCGCGTCCCGACGCATGAATCGACCAATCCGAGCATCGACGCGCCGCAAATAGGCCTCGTTGCCTGAGGGGTCATCGGCCACAGCCCCGTCACGCATGGGCCAGCGGCGGCGACGGCTGGCGGTGCGAGGCGCCGGGATAATCCAGGCGACGTTCTTTTTAGCAGCCGGCTGCAAACGAGGGTTGCAATCGGCGATGGAATGCGGAGGATCGCAACAGCGCGACTGGTTTGAGCCTTTGCTTCGTGAATATCATTGTCCCGAACAGCTGCGTATTTGGAGCGGCACGCAGCGAGGCGAGGATCGAGGGAGAGACGATCATGAGGTTTCTTGCGGCAATCTTCTCGCGACAGGGTTTTGTCGTCCTGTTCCTGTCGGCTGTTCTTGCCGCCTGTACAGTGGTCGTCGACGACGGCCCGGGACCGCGGCCACGGCCGCCGCGGCCGGGACCGCAATTCTGCACCAAACAGTACGAGCCCGTCTGCGCCCGGCGCGGTGGCGACCGCCAGACCTTCGCCAATGCCTGTCTTGCCGACCGGGCGGGTTATCGCATCGTGCGCGACGGTCCCTGCCGTGACGGCGGCGAGGGTGGCGGCGAGCAGACTTTCTGCACCCGCGAATACGCGCCGGTCTGCGCCCGGCGCGGCGGAGAGTTGCGAACCTTCCCCAACGCCTGCGAGGCACGCGCCGCCGACTACCGCATCGTTGGCGGGGGCCGCTGCTGAAAGGCCGGGTGTTCGTCTTTTCCGCACCTTGGGAAAACGCGGATGCCGTCTAAAACAAATTTCGGGGACGTGTGACGGTCACAACGCGGATGGATAGGCGCCGTCGGCCGGCCCGGCGTAAAGCTCGCTGCCGTGCTCATCGCAGATGCGCACGCGGTCGGGGATTTGCGGCATTGCGAGCGTATGGAAGAGCGCGGTGGCGCCCTGCCAGGCTGCGCGCAGGGTAGGGGCTTCCAGCGACACCTTGTCGAGCGTCGCTTCCTCGGCTTCGCGCGATCGGTAAAACTCGATGACGAAATTCAAGGACGCCTCCATGATGCGTTGTTCCGCCAGGGAGATTCTCCGGCAGGAGATTCTGCGGCAGGGATGGGCGCGGAAGAAGTCGTCCGCGATCAGCTCTTCGATTTAGGCTTCAGGCCGCTCTCGGCCTGCTTGACCGACGAGCCGAACGGGGAGGCGGGCTTGGCCACCACCTTGTCCTTCTTGGGCTTTCGTGTTTCGCGGTTGCTGCGCTGTTGACCCTTGGCCATCTTGTCTGCTCCTCGTGCTGGTGGTCTGGCGGCGCCGGGGTCTCAGACCGCCGGATTGTTGCCAACAGTCGGATTGTCACCAATCGGATTGTCGGCTGGTTCGAGATTGTCTTCCGTGGTGACCCGCTCGTGGGTCTCCTGCTCGCTGCGGATGCGGTACTGCGGGGAGCCGTCCTTGACCGGCAGCCTGCTCTTGATCTCGAACAGCTCCGCAGTCTTGTTGAGGAGCCCTGTGCGGCTCTTCATGCGCACGGTCTGGCCGACGGCGAAGAGATGCGAGGGCGTGTCGGTGCGCGGACGCGCATTCTGCTGGAAACGGATCATGCTGCATTCTCCCTGTCGCGCTTCAGCGCTGTTTCGAGGTCCAGGTAATCGATGGCGACGAGTTGACTGGTGGTCGGGTTTTTCACCGCCCTTGCCGGCAAATGGATGAAGGTGGCGACGCGGCGCCAGGCAAGCCGCGACATGCCCTCGATCAGCTCTTCGTCGTGATCGATGTCGTAGTCGCCCGCCGGCAGTTGCCCTTCCAGCCCGCCGAGTACGAAAGGAGCCATGAAATGTGCGACGGAATGGGTCGTGCGGTCCGGCATTGTCCTGCCTTGATGTTTTAAGCCCTGTGGCGACATGCGAGGCGGAGAGCCTCAAAGCAAAAAAGCGGGGACGAGCCCCGCTTTCCTATTTCCGGCAATCGCTGGAAATAAGCCATTTTCGAGAGCTGCCAGTACATCCGTGGTCAGCGGTCATCGAATTCGGCCGGATCAGATCAGTTGCAAATTGGCGGCCGACTCGCGGCCCTTGGCATCACGCTCCAACTCGAATTGCAGCTTCTGGCCTTCGGCGAGGCCAGGAAAGCCCGCGCGTTCCAATGCGCTGACGTGGACGAAAACGTCCTTGCCGCCGTCGGTTGGTTGAATGAAGCCAAAACCCTTCTGGCCATTGTAGAATTTCACGGTTCCGGTGTTCATGGGTGTCTTTCGAAGAATGAGAACGGTCGCGGAGCAAATGCGCCGCGCTGCCGATATCGATGATTTGGAGTGAGATTGGCGGGTCGAGAACCTCTGACGCCGCGAAATGCCAATTCTGGCCCAAACGCTCATATATATGTAGCTCGACTTTGCATGGTTTTCAAGAAGATTTGGAAAAATAAGTAAGCCAACGGAAAAAGATTGCTGCGTTCATTTGAAAAACTCTGCTATGGTTTGATGATATTTTCCAAAAATTCTCAAAAAATCATTTTGGGGTTCACTCCCGAAATTTGCGTTTTATTTCTCCAAAAAGGACAAAAACCATGGTTTCTGCGAGAAGCTCAAGAGGTAATACCACAGCGATCAACCCGCCCATCAGGCCGGCCACCGCATATGCCGTCGCCATCGGGCGTACCGGCAAACCTATGATCGTCAAGTCGGCGCGGCTGACCGTCAGGAGCGACGAGGCTGAAAGGCGGACGATCGCCGATACTGACGGAACGGTTCGGCGCGCCAGGCAGACGGCCGAGACCAACCGGCTGATTTGATCTTGTCCGCGCCGATGGCAAGCGCAAGAAACCAAGCAAAGCCTTGAACCCGCCGCGCCAATGGCCTAGATCGCGGCAGGCGGACAAACACGGCAGGTTTCCCATTAACAGAGATCAGAGACGAGCGGCGGGTGCTGGCGCCAACTCCGGCTCGGGCGGACAGCCGCCGTCGAGTCTCGACCAGCATGTGCAGAGGGCGCTGCAACTGCATCAGGCGGGGCGGCGGCAAGAGGCCGAGGCGCTCTATCGGCAAGTGCTGACGCACAAGGTCAACCATGCGGCGGCTGCGCATTTTCTCGGTCTTTTGCTGCACCAGACCGGGCGCAGCGCCGAGGGGCTCGGTCTCCTCGAGCAATCGGTGCGCTTGCAGCCGAAGAATCCGGATTTCCTCAACAACCTCGGCACGGTGATGCGCGATCTCGGCCGTGTCGCGGCGGCCGCCGACTTCTTCCGTGGCGCGGTGGCGCTGCGGCCGGACCAACTCGCGGCGCGCGACAATCTCGGCTCGTCACTGAAACAGCTTGGGCAGTTCGAGGGCGCCGAGGAGATCTATCGCGGCACGGTCGCGCGCAATCCCTTCCATTTCCGCGCCCGCATCGGGCTTGCCGAAACCTTGCAGGAAGCGGGGCGCCTGGACGAGGCGCTGGCCGTCTTCCGCGAGGCGCTGTCGATCCGTCCGAAGGACGCCGAACTGCTGCACGGGCTGGGCGTCGGGTTGATGGAAAAAGGCGAGCTCGACGAGGCGGCCGACCTGTTCCGGCAGGCGCTGGCGGCCGATCCCGGCATGGCGCGCGCCTGGCTGATGCTGACGCAGGTCAAGCGTCAGAAGGAGCGCGATGCCGAATTGACCGGGATGGAGGCCCAGCACGCCAAGGCGCTGCCGGACAGCCTGGCGCGCATGCAGCTTGCCTTCGGCCTCGGCAAGGTCAACGACGATCTGAAGGATTATAACAGAGCCTTCGACTATTTCGCCGAAGGCAATGCCATCCGCCGCAAGGGCATCGACTACGACGCGGAAAGGACACGCGCCGAATTCGAGGCTATGAAAACGGTGTTCGACAGGGATTTCTTCCAGAAGCACAGGCCCAGCGCGATCTCCGACGATACGCCGATCTTCGTCGTCGGCATGCCTCGTTCGGGCACGACCCTGGTCGAGCAGATCATCGCCAGCCATCCGCAGGTCTACGGCGCCGGCGAGCTCGGCATCCTGAAGACGGCGGTCGGCAGGCAGTTCCCGGCGACCATGCCCGGCGGCTTCCCCTGGGGCGTTTCGGATGCGCCCGATACGGATTTTGCCGAGGCGGGACGCGCCTATCTCGACATGCTGCATGCCCGCTATCCGCACATGCGCCACGTCACCGACAAGATGCCGGGCAACTTCCTGCTTGTCGGCTTCATCCACATGATGATGCCAAAGGCCAGGATCATCCATTGCGCCCGCGATGCGGCGGCAACCTGCCTTTCGATCTACAAGGTGCATTTCCGCGGCGACAGCCACCGCTACGGCTATGATCTGGGCGAACTCGCCGATTTCCACAATCTCTACACGGACATCATGGCGCATTGGCACAAGGTGCTGCCTGGCGTCGTGCACGATGTGCGCTACGAGGATTTCGTCGCCGACCAGGAAGGCCAGAGCCGGGCGCTGATCAACTATCTCGGGCTGCCATGGGACGATGCCGTGCTGTCGTTCCACCAGACCGACCGGCCGGTGCGCACGGCTTCCGCCGCGCAGGTGCGCCAGCCGATGTATCAAGGCTCGGTCGACCTGTGGAAGCGCTACGGCGACAGGCTGAAGCCCCTGCTGGACAGACTGGCTTAATGCGGCTCGGCATTTCCGGCGGAGCACTCCCGCTCCGCCCAAGTGCGTTGCCTACAACTCCATGAACGTCTGGAATCCGCCGAAGATCATGCGCTTGCCGTCGAACGGCATTTTCGACATATCCGGCTGCAATCGTGGATCGGCCATCACCTTGGCCATGACCGCGTCGCGGTCCTGCCTGGATTTGTAGACGATCCAGGAAAAGATGACGACTTCGTCGTCCTTGGCCTGCACGGCGCGTGGAAACGACGTGACCTCGCCATAAGGCACATCGTCGCCGACGCACTCGACATAGGCGAGCGCGCCGTGTTCCTTCCAGACGGCGCCGGCGGTGTTGGCCAGCTTCTTGTAATCGTCGAGTTTTGCCTTTGGCACGGCAAGCACGAAACCGTCGACATAGGACATGGCAATCTCCTTGTTTGCTGCATCCGGCGCCGGGCCGGCAGGGATGCGACCCGGGGCAGGTGGGCGCGCACTTCTCGCCGAGAGTGCTGACGCCCGCTATCGAATTGCGACGGTTATTGCTCCACTGGAGCGTTCATCGCCCATGCGACTCCGAAAGGGTCCTTCACCTGGCCCCAGCGGTCGCCCCAGAACATCACCTGCAGCGGCGTCACGATCTCGCAGCCGGCGTCGACCGCGCGCTGCCACCAGCCGTCGATCTCGTCGCTGCCGAGATGAAGCTGGAGCGTATAGCCCTGCGGCGCCTGGTGCGGGTGGCCGTGCTCGGGATAGGCGTCGCCCAACATCAGCGTCGAGCCGTTGATGTGGAGGTGGACATGCATCGTGCGGCCTTTTTCGTCCGCGGGGTAGGCAAAGACCTGTTCGGCGCCGAACGCCTTCTGGTAGAATTCGGCAGCCTTGAAGGCGCCGTCCACCTGCAGATAGGGGGTCAATCCGCCGAGCACTTTCGCCTTGGGCTGCACAGGGGTCTGGTCGGTCATTGCGTGTTCCTCTTCACGTTTGATTTGGCCTTGCGGACCATAGGACGCGCGAGGTGACGGCGGTCCTACATGGGCTTGAAATTTTTCTCGAGGGCCGGGCCCGGACTGGCCGGGCGACCGGAGAACTCAAGCGATAGACGCATGGCTCGGCCGCTCATATGACCTTGGCCGAGACGGCGGCTGAGCGGCGGCTGTTCTGCGCGTCGAAGAGCTCCGGAAAGCCAACGTCCTTGCGCAGTTCGGCGGGGAGCGAAAGCAGGATGCGCTCGCTACGATGGCGGGCACGCGCCGCCGCATATCGGGTTGCGATGCGGCCGATGGAGGAAAGGACGGACATGATGCATTCTCCCTGGGTTGGCGCCGGCATCATCGTGTCGGCATCCCAAGGACGAGGCAGGTTCAGGCGATCCGACAGGTCGTCGTTTTTTTCTCGCAGCGTTTAATTTCTCATTCGAGCGCCACGGCCTACGCGACCTTGAGCGTCGGAATAGCCGAAACATCCACCTCACGTTCGGCATGCCAGGCATCGAAAGCTGCCTGCATGCGAAGCCAGATCGCGGCTCCATCGCCGAACAGCTTCCCAAGGCGGGCGGCCACAGCCGGTGAAACCGGCTTCTTTTCGCGGATGATGTCATAGAGCTGCTGCCGGGAGATGCCGAGCAGCTTTGCAATTTCCACCTTGGTCTTTCCAGTTGCCGGGATAATGTCCTCAAGCAGCGCTCCCGGGTGGGAGGGACAGCGCTCGATAGGACGCGTCGGCTCGTGCACGCTCATAGATCGAACTTCTCCAATCTGGCCGCCTCAGCGGTATTGCTCGAAGTCGACGCGGGCGTCCTTGCCGTCGAATTCAAACGTGATGCACCACGGGCCGTTGACGTGGACCGTGTAACGGATGGGATCGAAGCCTCTCAGCGCATGGAAGGCAAAGCCAGGAAGGTTCATCTCCTCGGGCTTTTCTGAAGCTTCCAGGCGGTCAAGCCGGACAAGAACGCGCTTGTGCATCTTGGCGTCGATCTTGCCGGTTTTCCCGGTTTGAAAGAGCTCTGACAGGGCCTTGTTCCTGAAAGACTTGATCATGAGGTATGTAAACAGATCGCTTACAAGATTCAAGGACCTGTAAGCGGATAATTTACAATCCGATCTATCCCGCCCCTTCAGCCACTGAGCGGAAGAACTCCTCGGGATCGTCGACTTCGGTCAGCCGCCGCCTCTCGATCAGCCAGAAGCGGTTGCCGATGGCACGGATGAAGGAGCGATCGTGCGAGGCGAGCACGCAGCTTGCCTGGTGCTTGAGCAATTCCTCCTCCAGCGCTTCCTGGCCGTCGATGTCGAGATGGTTGGTCGGCTCGTCGAGCAGATAAAAATTCGGATTGGCGAGCCTCAGCGCCAGCATCATCAGCCGCGCCTTCTGGCCGCCGGACAGCACACTGATCCTGCGCTCCTGCATCTCGATGCCGACGCCGGCGCCGGCAAGCAGAGAGCGGGCGCGCTGTTCGCCGACATCGTAACGGCGCGACACCATCGCCAGTGGCGTATCGTCGCCGCCGATGCCGGACAGGGCCTGGTCGCTGTAGCCGAGCACCGTCGACGGCGTCACCTTCACGTTCTGAACCGTGTCGGGTTCGATAATGGCGTTGCGGATCAGCGTGACGAAGCGCGACTTGCCAACGCCGTTGCGGCCAAGCAGCACGATGCGGTCGCCCTGGCAGATGTGGCGCTTGCCGGTCCTGAACAAGAGCGTGCCGTCGGGCGTTTCCACCGCCGCGTCGTCGAGCGTGATCAGCACCTTGGCGTGCGTGCCGCGATTGGCCAGCCGGATCGCCCCCGCCGATTTCTCGTGATGCGCCGGGGCCGCCGCGTCCTCAAGTCGCTCCGCGCGCTGCTTGAGCTGCTTGGTCTTGACCGTGAGAAGGTCGCTGCCCGAATTGATGCCGATATTGTTGAGCTTGGCGGCCTGGCGTCGCAATTGCTGCGCCACCTTCATGTCGCGCTGGAATTTTCGCTCCGTCGAGGCATCGACCTCATCGAGGGCCTGCCGGGCGCGGGAGTAGGGAAGGGAAAACACCGGCGACTGGTCCGGGCGCAGGAACAACGTGCGGTTGGTGGCGGCGTCGAGAAAGGCGCGGTCGTGGCTGGCGATCACCACCGGCACCTCTCGCGGTAGCGCGTTCAGCCAAGTTTCGAGCTGGCTGATGCGGGCAAGGTCGAGATGGTTGGTCGGTTCGTCGAGCAGCAGCATGTCGGGATCGGTGACCCAGACACGCGCGATCAGTGCCAGCCTCTGCCAGCCGCCGCTCAGCGCCTGCATCTCTCGCTCGCGCATCGCCTCAGGAACGTCGAGCGAATCCAGCACCACATTGACACGCCATAGTTCGCTTTCGGCTTGCTCGGGCGGCAAAGCGTCAGCCACCACCTGATGAAAGCTGCGGCCAAGCAGGGCAGCAGGAACGGACTGCTCGACATGGCCGACGCGCAAGCCGCGCGTGCGGGTAATGTCGCCGGAGGTCGGCTCCATCTCGCCGGCCAGGCATTTGAGCAAGGTCGACTTGCCGCGACCGTTGGCGGCAACGATGCCGAGCCGGTCGCCGCTGCCGATGGTGAGGTCGAGATTGGAAAAGAGCGGCGCACTCATCGTGACGCCGAGGGATTTGAGGCTGATCAGGGCCATGTCGATTTCTCTGGTCTATCCGGAAAGTCCGGCTCAATGCACTTTGTCAGTGCGCAAGCGGCCATCAGGCTCGGCAATGCGCACCACGAAGGGCAGACCAAAAAATCGAAGCGGGAAAAACCCGGACCGTCCCTGGTCAGCCCTGCAAGCAAGCTCGCAGGGCGGAAATCGGGCCACGCTGACGATGGTGATCGATAAACACGCAGCCCTCCTTTCAAGACGTTTGAGTGTGGGGACTGAGTACACCAAAGGTCATGCGCTGGGCAAGAGGAGGGTAGTGTCGAGCGGGGCGCTGAAGCTGCCAATCTCCCCACTCGTGGGGGAGATGTCCGGTCCACCCTCCGCAGCTGCAGCGCAGCTGCTGAGGAGGACGGGCAGGACAGAGAGGGCGCCGTCCCGCCGGCATTTCGAACGAACTACTTTCCGGGCCGTCCTGTCTTCGCGGGCCGGCGCTTTTCGCGGCGGGCGTCGCCGGGGTCTTCATAAGAACCAATGCCGGCGCGTTGGCGCACGACGGGTTTGTCCTCGCGTTCCTTCGCGCCCCCGTCTGTCCTGCCGGCCCCAACAACGGGGGAGATCGGCTGAGGCTTCGCCGGCACTTTTCCCTCGACCGGTTTCTCGGTGCGGCGCACGGTCATCTCGTCGAGAGAGTTTTTCTTGAACAGCGGTTTGGTCGGCTCGCCGGGAATGCCGAAATCCGAGCCGTGTGCTTCGGACGCCGATTGTTTCTTGAACAGCGAGCGCGACACCGCACCGGCCGGCGTCGGCATGTCGGTGCCGGGACCCATATCGTCGATCGACGGTTTGGCGAACAGCGGCTTCTTCACCGGCACCGCGCCATCGGCACCCATCTCGTCGAGATCGGGCTTGCGGAAGAGGTTGGGCCGGGCAGCCTTGGCTGCCTCTTCGGCGGCGCGTGCTTCGTCGAGCTTGCGGAAACGCTCCTGTTCCTCCGATGTACGATGCCTGGCCACGCCCTTGTTGTGCTTGCCTTTTTCGCGGCCCGAGACCGGACTTTCCATATCGGCGTATTTGGCCAGCGGATCGTCGGAGATCGACATCTCCATCTCACGCAGCCGCTTGATCTCGTCGCGAATGCGGGCCGCCTTCTCGAAATCGAGGTTGGCGGCGGCGTCGCGCATCTGCTTCTCAAGCGCGTCCAGATGGGCCTTGAGGTTGTTGCCCATCATGGCGCCGGCGCTGTCGGTGAACTGCGAGATGTCGGCGCGGACATGGTCCTTCTCGTAGACCGAATCCAGAATGTCCGAGATGCGCGACTTGACCGATTCCGGCGTGATGCCGTTGGCGGCGTTCCACTCCATCTGCTTTTCGCGACGGCGATTGGTCTCGGCCATGGCGCGTTCCATCGATCCGGTGACCTGGTCGGCATAGAGAATGACCTTGCCGTCGACATTGCGAGCGGCGCGGCCGATGGTCTGGATCAGCGACGTCTCCGAGCGCAAAAAGCCTTCCTTGTCAGCGTCGAGAATGGCGACGAAGCCGCATTCGGGAATGTCGAGGCCTTCGCGCAAAAGGTTGATGCCAACCAGCACGTCGAAGGCGCCGAGGCGCAAATCGCGCAGGATTTCGATACGCTCCAGCGTGTCGATATCGGAGTGCATATAACGCACCCGCACGCCTTGCTCGTGCAGATATTCGGTCAGGTCCTCGGCCATGCGCTTGGTCAGCACGGTGACCAGCGTGCGGTAGCCGGCCTTGGTCGTCTCGCGGATCTCGCCGACGACGTCGTCGACCTGGGTCTTGGCCGGGCGCACCTCGACCGGCGGGTCGATGAGGCCGGTCGGTCGGATGACCTGCTCGGCGAACACGCCGCCGGACTGCTCCATCTCCCAGCCGCCGGGGGTTGCCGAGACAGCGACCGAGAGCGGGCGCATGGCGTCCCATTCCTCGAAGCGCAGGGGCCGGTTGTCCATGCAGGAAGGCAGGCGGAAGCCGTATTCGGCAAGCGTCGCCTTGCGCCTGAAGTCGCCGCGATACATGCCGCCGATCTGCGGCACGGTGACGTGGCTTTCGTCGATGAAGACCAGTGCGTTGTCGGGGATATATTCGAACAGTGTCGGCGGCGGATCGCCCGGCTGACGTCCGGTGAGATAGCGCGAATAGTTCTCGATGCCGGCGCAGGAGCCGGTGGCTTCCAGCATTTCCAGGTCGAAGCGGGTGCGCTGCTCCAGCCGCTGCGCCTCCAGCAGGCGGCCGGCGCGCTCGAGCTCGACCAGACGGTGCTTGAGCTCTTCCTTGATCGACTTGATGGCCTGGTTCAGCGTCGGGCGCGGCGTCACATAGTGCGAATTGGCGTAGATCTTGACGCTTTTCAGCTCGCCCGTCTTCTGGCCGGTCAGCGGGTCGAATTCGGTGATCGCCTCGATTTCGTCGCCGAACATGGAGATGCGCCAGGCGCGATCCTCAAGGTGGGCCGGGAAGATCTCGATCGTGTCGCCGCGCACGCGGAACGAGCCGCGCACGAAATTGATGTCCTGGCGCTTGTATTGCTGGGCGACGAGGTCGGCGAGCAGAGCGCGCTGGTCGAGCCGGTCGCCGATCTGCATCTGGAAGGTCATAGCCGTATAGGTCTCGACCGAGCCGATACCGTAGATGCAGGAGACCGAAGCGACGATGATGACGTCGTCGCGTTCGAGCAGCGAGCGCGTCGCCGAGTGGCGCATGCGGTCGATCTGCTCGTTGATGGAGGATTCCTTCTCGATGAAGGTGTCGGTGCGCGGAACGTAGGCTTCCGGCTGGTAATAGTCGTAGTAGGAGACGAAATACTCCACCGCATTGTCCGGGAAGAATTTCTTGAACTCGGAATAAAGCTGCGCCGCCAGCGTCTTGTTCGGCGCCAGGATCAAGGCGGGACGCTGCGTCTCCTCGATCACCTTGGCCATGGTGAAGGTCTTGCCCGAGCCGGTGACGCCGAGCAGCACCTGCGTGCGGTCGTTGTTTTGGACGCCCTCGACCAAGTCCTTGATGGCGGTTGGCTGGTCGCCGGCCGGCTCGAAATCCGACACCATCTTGATGGTGATCCCGCCCTCGGACTTTTCCGGCCGGGCAGGCCGGTGCGGCGTCCACAGCACGCCGTCCTTGTGCAGCGGATTGCCGGATTCAATCAAAGCCGAGAGAGCCGCCACCGTCGCGGTGACGCCGCTCGACGTCATCGTCTCGGCTTCCTCGAGCGAGACGTCGAGGCCGGCGACGGGATTGAGGCCGGCCGCAGCGCGCTCGCGGGCTGTCGCCGCGCCGCCCATCGAGGTGCCACGCGCCGTGCGCCCGGGCGCCGCGGAGCGCTCGGGGATCTTCTTCGATGGCTTCGGCGACTTGCCGCCGTCCTTGCCGGCCTGGCGCCCTTCGCGTTCGGCTTCCTGCTCGATCTGCTCGGCCCAGTCCGCGACCGAACCGGTGAGCGGCGTGCCGGACAGTTCGGGCTGGGGCATCTCGGCGAAGCCGCCTTCGTGCAGCGGCTCCGAGGCGTCGAGGAAATCGGTCAGCGGGCTGCGCCGCTTGGGCGCGGCGCGGTCGTCATTCGCCGTCGACGGCGTTCTCTTTTCGGTGGATTTGACCATGGCCGGAATATGGGAGGTCTTGGCGAAAATGGAAAGAGCGCGATCAGCCGAGGCGCATCTCCAGATGCAGCTCCTGACAGAAGGCTGTCAGGAGGAGGCAAGTGCCGGTGATGCCTGCCTATTGCGGTCAGGCGCCGCGTGCGTTGTCCGCCACGCGTGTCGGCGATCCGTTCAGGCGCGGCACCACGACGAGGCGCTTGATTTTGCCCTTCTTGAAGGCGGCGAGGAAGCGCGCATAGTCCTTGAAGGCGACGCATCCACTGGACTGTGCGTAGCGGCCCCGAAGCAGGTAGGTGTGGGCCAGCAGCCCGTCGCGGTTGTATTTATTGCGGCCATCGACGGGTGTCAGACGCAAAGCCTCGACACCATGAAAGCGCGACTCGCGCAAGGACAGATTGTAGGTGTTGGGCGGTGTCGGTCCGCGGTTCTTCTGATCGGCATAGCGCGGCTGGTCCGCCATGGCGCCGATGCCCGAATGCGCTTCGAGCCTCGAACCGTCGGGCATGTAGACGGTCTTGGCGCTGATGTCATAGATGGCGACACCGCTGCCGGCTCCGCTCCTGGAGCCGCCCGGCGCGTTGAACAGGTTCCTGAACGCCTGGCCGAGGCCGCCCGAAGGCGTGTCTGGCTTTGCATAGGCCAACGCGTCGCCGCCATCCGCCGGCCGGCCCTGCCGGGCCGGCTTTGCCGGCTGGGCTTGCTGGATCGGCTTTGCCGGCTGGGCTTGCTGGACCGGCTTTGTCTGAGGTGCCGGCTTCTGCTGCACGACCTTGGGCTGTTGAGTCGGCTTTTCCTGCTCCACGGACTTCAACGGCTCCGGCGCGTCGAATTGCGGCCGACGGGTCGGCAGCGGCACGTCATCGGTGAGCGCGTCGGGCAAGGCCGCGGCATCGCCCGGCTGTTCCTGCTGGGTTTCGACAGGCGAAACCGCGACATCGGCCGAAGAGTCCGTCATCGGCAATGGCGAGGCGAATGCCTCGTCCTCGACAGGCAGCGAGCGGGCAAGCGCGAGGGCCAGTTGCGAATTGTCCGGCGTGCCGGCATCCGGCTGGGCAAAATGCATCGGCTGCGGCGCTGTCTGGACAACCACCGAGCCGGTGTCGATCCGGGCGAAGCGCTCCGCCGCGGGTGCCGGCAAGTCTTCAGACAGGCTGGCGACGAGCTTGGCGCCCGGCACCAGCGATGCCTCGGCGACCTGTGGAGCGGAGGTCGAGATGATAGGACGGGCGGGTGCGCCGGCCGTGGCCACGGGCTTGGCCGCGTTGGCGAAGGCGGCGGCGAGCTTGCTTGGCGAGAGAGATGCTTCCATGCGCTCGAAGCGCTCCTGCGAGGTCGTCTTGGCGACCGGGACAGGGTGTGCCGTGGACGCGGCCACGAGGCGCGCCGACTTTTCCGCCCGAGGAGCGAGCGCGGCCAGCCTGAAGCATCCGGAGCCGCATTGCACGGCGTGGTTCTGCAGCGCCTGCGTGCCGCCATCGGCGTTGGCCAGTGCGAATGGCGCAGCGGGCATCAGGAAATGCTGTTTCAGCGGATCGGCAAGAGCGAGCGAGCCCGGCATGGCCAGCCTCTGCGGCAGGACACTCGACGTCGACCACAGCGAAGCGCCGACTGAGCTCAGACCAGCCATTGTCCCGACCAGCCACAGGCCAACGGCAGCGCTGACGCCGGGCACGGCGACCCAGCGGACGATCCGCTTAGAGTTGAAGGATGAGGCACGTGACGCGTTGTCGGCAGCTTCGCCGTCCCAACGCCTGTCCCCGACAATTTTCTTACTCAAGAACGCCATTCAACCAATCTTGCTCCAATCGGCTCCCACGTCCGCGGCTGTGATAGCCGCGACGACCATTCTGTGAGTGATCCCAGGTGGTCCCCGACGCGTTTGCCGCGCCTGTCTTTGGTTGCCGATTGCTTCAAAATATGGACAAAGTTGGTTAACCAATCCCTCTCAAAACCAACCGAGAGACGTGGACTTTGTGCCAAAAAAGGCTCGTCCACGACCATGAACGCGGTATTGCAGCCCTTCCAAGAGTATTTTGCTGCCTGCTTTTAACGGCCGAGTCAAGCAAAACAGCTCTCGCTAATTGAAGCGAATGGCCGTTTCAGCGGGGCCGCGACGGTGGCGCGTGTCATTCCGTACTCCCGAGAAGGCCCAGCGCGTCGCCCCAAAACTGCTACCCGCCCGCCGCAGATAACCGGCCCGTACCGCGGTTTCGCGGCGACCATTGATCGGCCACCGTGTTGGCGCGGCGGTTCGCGCCGGAGGAGGCGGAAGCGGTGCTGTACCAAGGCGCGATTTTCTAGGGTTTGCAATGGAGCTTCTACCTCCCCCTTGTGGGGAGGTTGGACCGCAGGTCCGGGTGGGGGGCTGGCGCTGACCGCCCAGGAACGCAGCCCTCTTGGGCCCTCAGTTGAACCACAGCGCAAACGTCAGGAAGCCACCGCCGCCGAACTCGCTCTGGATCTGGTCGAAATCGTCGCTGGTCAGGATCCTGCCGCTTTCGAGATAGGGCGCGATGGCCGGGCCGGTGATCGACAGCACCAGGTCGAAGGGTTTCGGCTCGTCGAAGAAGCGCTTCATGTTGATGCCCTTGCCGGTGATGCGGAAATGCGGCAGCAGCACGCGGCCTTCGAGCAGGTCCTCGGCCATGGTCAAGGTGGCGAGCCAGGCCGCGACCTGCTGCTCTCCGACTTCGAGGCCGGTGAGCGGGTTTTCGCCCTTCTGTTGCGGTCCCGGCAGCCATTCGCGGTCATTGTCGGTCTCGGCGCGGATCGCCTTCCAGTCCTCGCGCGACAGCCGGATCATCTCCAGCAGGTGACGGCGCGCCGCCTGCCGCCGCTCGGGCTCGACCACCGGCCAGTTGACAAGATGCACCAGCGAGATGAAATCGGCGATGCGCCATTCCGAGGAGAAGATGCTGCTGCCCATGTCGCCAGCCGGCGGAACGAGGATGTCCTGCAACGGCAGTTTTGCGCGCGGGAAGAGCATATGGAAAGAACCGTCGAACGTGCTCCTGAAATCATGTGCCAGCCAGAAATCGGCCTGCGCCATCAGGAACTCGGCATAGCCCTGCAGCCAGTAGCCGTCGGCGCGGTCGAAGCGGAAGGTGAGCGCAGGCGCGGCATCGTCGGGCGCCACGCCGCCACGCGACAGCGAGGCCATGATGGCGGCCATGCTCTCATCCGGCGCGATCGTGCCGTCCTCGTCGAGGTCGATGCCGACCTGGGTGAGGTCGATGACAATGCCGATACCGGCATCGGCCGGCACCGACCCCAGCGTCGCGGCGGATTTTTCCAACCGGTTGCGGAAGGCGACCAATATGGCGCGGAACTGTTCGTAGGTCAGCGGTTCGGGGTTCGGATTTTCCGGCACAGGCAGCCGCATCAGCGGCAGCATGAAGGATCGCGGGCTCTCGAAGCCATGGCGGTGCAGGCCGCTGGCCAGCAATTCCAGCGCGGTAAAGAATTCGCCGGCGCCGGCGGCATAGGCGGATGCCGGGTCGGTGGATGCCGCTGCCTCCAGCGTCGAGAGCGCCGTGTCGCGCGCGACCACGGTTTGGGCCTCGAACAGAGCGGCCGCGGTTTCGGGCATGGCGGCCTGCGCCGAAGACATCGGCAGAACCAGAGCAAGTGCCAATGCCAGCAGACTTGCCAGTGGTGTCATTTTCCCCCTCCCATGCGCGTCGTGCCGGCAATCATACACGCATTTGCAATGCCGCGTCTGCCGGGCGCTGATGCATGATTGCCATTGGCTGGCTTCAACGCGCCCGGCAGACGGTCTACACAGGGCAAACGATTGGACATCGCGTGTCGAACTATCCGCTCTCCTACAAACTGTCGTGGCTGCCGCGATTCCTGAAACCGTCGCTGTCCGGTGGTGTGCAAGGCTTCGCGCCCGTGGCCGGAACGATGGTGGATCGGGCGCCGAAACGGACGGTGCGGCTCGCCTTCGTCGGCGACATTTCGGCGGTGGCCAACCGCAGCGCGCCCGACTGTGATCCGGTGATCAAAACGCTGCTTGGCGCGGCCGACCTGGTGATCGGCAATTGCGAAAGCCCGATCGTGGACAAGCCAAGCGCCGTGCTCGGCACCAGGCTCGGCACCCATCACGCGATGAGCGAGCGCTTTCTCGGCGACGCGTTGGCGGCAGTCGGCATCTCGCGTGAAAGACTGGTGCTGTCGCTGGCCAACAACCATGTGCTCGACCAGGGCGTCGCCGGTTTCGATGAGACCGTGGCGGCGCTGAAGCGGCTCGGTATCGGCACTATTGGCCTCGCCGGCAACGGCCCGGTACAGCCTGTCGAAGTCGGACCGCTGACTGTCGGGTTCGCCGCCTTCACGTTGTGGCGCAATGCGGGCGAGGACCTGTTCGCCGGCCGCGTTTCGATGGAAAGCGATATTGCCCGCCGACGAGGTGACGGGTTCGATCTCCTCTGCGCCGTGCCGCATTGGGATTGGGAGTTCCGCCACTTTCCGCGCGCCGAAACGCGGAGACTGGCGAGGCGCCTGGCAGGGCAGGGCGTCGGGCTGATCGTCGGCCACCACGCCCATGTCGTGCAGCCGGTGGAGCGGATCGGCAATACGATCGTCGCCTATGGACTTGGCGATATCCTCGGCACCGCCCTTGTCCGCCAGCCTTGGCCGGGACGCATTGGCGGGATCCTTGTCGCCGATATCAGCGCCGATGCGGAAACGCGGGGGTCTGTCGTTTCCTACCGAATGCATCCGTTTGTGCGGCTGCGCGCCGGGGATCATGAGCGGCTGGCGCCGGTGGAGGGATTGGAGGGCCGCATGCGTGACAAGGTGGAGAGGCGGTTGAGCGCGGTCTTTCCGTAACCACAGGTGGTGGACATCGGCCAAGATCGCCATGTCGGCGCTTTTCCAAGCGCTGATGATTGGCGAAATGAGGGGCGGCGCAAGCATCTGTTGAAGAGGCGTGACAGTCGATACTTCAGACAAAACCGGCTATCATGAACCGGTCCAGGCAAGCGGGGGTGGCGGTGGAAACAGCGGATTTCATGCCTGGCGACGCCGTGGTTGCCGGCATCCGGAAAAACATCGAGGCTTATGAAGCGGCGCGGGCCTCCGTGGTGCGGCAGGTACGCTGGCGGGTGCCGCTGTTCGTCGGTTTGGTGCTGGCGACAGTGGTGCTGATCGCCTGGCTGTTCAACAAGGTCGCCGATCCCAACGAGCAATGGTTCTCGACGCCGCATGTGTTCCTCTATGTCGTCGGTTTCGCAGCTTCGATCCTGCTTTATTTCCAGGCGATGAAGCCGGCGACGCGGCTGCAGCAATCATTTCGCCAAACACTGCTGCCCATCATCTTCGGCTTCATCCGCGACGTGCGCTACGCGCATGGCGGGCGGCCAAATTCCTTCGACCGGCTGCCGCGCGAGGCGGTCGGGCCGTTCAACCGGGAGTCGTTCGACGATGTCGTTTCCGGCCGCTACGAAGAGTTTTCGTTCGAGCTCTACGAAGCGGAACTGCGGGAAGGGACAGGCAAGGGCTCATCGACGGCTTTCAAAGGCGTGATCGTCGCCTTCGAAGCCATCGAACCGTTGCCGGGAATCCTGGTGGCGACGCGGCGGACCAATGCCGTCGTCGGCTTCTTCCGTGGCATGTTCGCCAGCAAGATGCAGGAACTGTCATCCGGCGTGCCGGAACTCGATGCCGCCTATGAGTTCCGCACCGACAATGCCGAGGCGGCGCAGCCATTGGTGAGCGGCCGGTTGGCGCAAGCGCTGAAATGGCTGGGCGAAACCTGGCCGGAGGAATCGGCGCGCGTGGCCCTCAACGGCAGCGACGGTTTTCTGCTCCTGCCGCAGGCGAAGAATTTCTTCGAATTGCCCGCCATTTCGGTGCCACTGGACTACCAGACCCATGTCGCGCCGATGATATCGGATATGGGCGCGATGCTGGCGACGGCAGCGCTGGTGCGCAAGATCGGCGCCAGGGACGAAGCGGCTTGATCAGCCGGCGTTCCCGTCAGCAATCGAAGCCGTACTTTTCGCGCATGTTGTCCGCCTCTTCTTTCGACATTCGCTTGAACATCACGCAGATCGTGAAGCTGCCGACCTGATGGCCGTCCCGCGTATATCCCCAGTCGGAAATGTCGTCCCTGGTGAATTCTATGTTCTGGCCGAGCACGACGTTGTGCACTGCCTCCGGCTCATTGGCCAATATGCCGACAAACCCTGTCCCGGCACGGCGGAACGGTATGACCCAGAAGTGCTCGGTGACATGCCCATCCCGCACCTTGACCTTCAACTTGAACCTACCTGTGCCGGAGGGAGGCATTTCGGACAGTGCCAGGAATTCATCGAGGCCGGCGAGCGCCTGCGCGGTCGCCGCCGCCATGTCGGGATCGCCCGGAGCGAAGATGATCCCCTTGTCGTCACCCGGATCCACGCCTTGCGCGCCGACCGATCCCGGAGCAAGCGCCAGCATCAAGGCTGCCGCAGTTCGAACCGCTGGTTTCATGGAAGGGCCCCCTTCATCGTTGCGGTCGACACAATGCTGCATCCCCATCCGGTTTGCAACCTTTGCGCGAGTCTTGTCTCTTCAGGTCCAAGGTGGCGGCGACCGTTGATGACAGACCGGGATGGTGACGCCGGTGAAGAAAGTTTCGTCCCTACAGCTTGCTCGGCACCAGGCCAGCCAGCCAGTTGGCTGACCGCTTGGCCATGTCGGCGGTCGCCGATACAGCGCGGCCAAGATCGGTCTTGACGACGGCATAGCCGTTTTTCGTACGATAGAGCACGCCGGTGCCGCCATCGACCACCTGTTCATAGGCGACCGGCCGCGCGGCGGCCGCTTCCATCGCCGTCGTCGGCGAGCCGACCGGGACCGTCGGCCTGTGGCTCAGCTCGGGCGGCAGCGTCGGTTCAACGGCGCGGCTGGCGGGCCTCAGCTCCGGGCGCGAAGCGGTCGCGGCCAGTTGCGAGGAGGACGCGGAACCTTTCGCGCGGCAGATGCCAGAGACGAGCGGATAGTTGAAATTGCGCTCGTGCAGCATCTGGCTCTTCATCGCCGCTTCGCACTCGGCGATGGTCGACCACTTGGCGGGCGTCTCGCCGATATATTCGCAAAGCTTGGCGTCGCAGTCGCAGCCGACGATGGTCATGGCGACAAGGGCGGTCTTGATCACGGTCTCGTCCCCTCGATGTGCCCCTCGGCAGCCCATTCAGGTGCATGTCGCTGTCCAAACCGGTCCCTGAGCGGAGCCCGCGGGCACGCTTTGGGCGACATGCGACAGTCCATCGCGCGCGAACAAGGCGGGATTTGGCCGCGATTGTGAAATGAGCGTGGCGTGGCGCTCGACACGGCCGTTCTCCGCGCAGCGTGGCCGAAAGGCCTCAGTAGTCGTAGACGTGCTCCAGCCTGGCGCCTGACTTGATCAGCGCCGGCAATACCAGATGCAGCCTGGGTACGGCTACGACCATGCCGGTGCGGCGTGTCGATGGATCGGCCGGCAGCGGATAGCTGAACAGGATGCGCATGCCTTCGGGGACGGCGATCGAATCCGTGGAGAGCACGGTGATCATGATCTCGTCGTTGCCGCCGATCTCGACGAATGAGACGCCCTTGTCGATCAGGCGCGGAATCATGTCGGTGAACATCTGGTAGCGCTTGGTGACGAAAACGGTGCCGTCGGGGCCGTAGTCGCGTTCGAGCAAGGTGTCGGCTTCGTTGCGCGTCGCTTCGCCGACCGGTCCCTTGGCCCAGACGTGGATGTCGAGCAAGGCCGGATCGGACGTTGCCGCGAGTGCCTGCCTGATCAGGCTGGCATAGAACTGCTTGATCGTGTCGGCGAGGCCGAAGGCAAGCTTTCGTTCGCTGGAGCGCACGGCGCTGTCGCCCGGCGCCGGCTGGACCGCGAAAAGCCCGGCGCGCTTCTCGGCATAGGGAAACTGGTACCACGGCCCCTGGTCGAGGAAGGCGGCGTATTCGGCCGCCACCTTGCCCTGGTAGATGTCAGTCGCCGTGCGCCTGCCCGCAATCGCCTCGGTGATGCGGCCGACCGTGTTTTCATAAGCCCATTGCACGGCATGCTCGATCGTGTGGCTGGTGCCGATGACGACCGGCATCTGGTGGTTGGCGTAGTTGAACTTGTAGGCGGAGCTGGCGCGGATCACCATGGCGTAGTCCTGCCAGAAGCGGCCGACATAGGCGAAATAGGGAAAGCCGCTCGGCTGGTCCTTGGCGACGAAGCCGGCATATTCGCGCGCGGCATAGACGATGGCCCATTCCGGGTAGGTGAGGAAGGTCGATTCCTCAGGTCGCTGGTAGCCGGGGATTTCGGCGCGCACCCTGGCGGCGAGCGCCGGCTGCGGTGCACCTTCGGCGATACCCGGCAACGGTGTCTTGTCCAGCGACGGCGTCGTCAGGAAACCGTAGGCCAGCCCGGCGATCGGGATCAGGACAATGATGACGATCAGCCAGAGGATCGTCCTGATGATACGCTTCATGAAGCGAAACAGGACCATGGCCGGTCAGGCCGTGGCGGCGGCAAGCTTCTGGATCGATGTCATGAAGTATCCCCCTTCAGCGAATCCGCCAGCAAACGCAAACGGACTCTAACAGGGCAATACTAACCGATTTTGGCGCGCGGTGAAGCGGCGCCCGCAACTTCGCCGGGAAGGCGCTTGAGCGGCAGGGAAAAAGACAGTCGGCGCCGGGATTTCTCCCAGCGCCTCCCTGTTAGACCAGGACACGGTCACGGCAGCAACTCCCCTAAAGTCGTCGCACCAAGCCGGCCTTGATTTTGACGGTCCTGCCAGTCGCCGCCCGAAGGCCGCGCCCGTTCCAGACCACGCCGGTCTCCACCCTTGCGGGCTTTGCCCTGCGGCCATCGAAGGTTTTTGCCGTCCTTCATGGCAGCATCGGTCCGCCGTCGGCGTTGGCACGCTTTCCGCGGCCCCGTAGGTCTCGGCTTCCGTCCCTCGAAGCAGGCGAGCCTGCTCTCGCTTCGGGCCGTACGGGCCTCAGGAAATCCGCCTTTCACTTTCGCCTTTCGGATGGGCGATTGGTAGCCGCCTGAGATGGGTTGAACTTACGCCGGCCAAGGGTGTTGGGGAATGCCCGCGGGCCTGTGGATAGCGGGATTATCGGGGACCATTGCCAGAAGCCTCGGAATTTCAGGCACCAAGGCCTTAGACAGCCTGCCCTGCTTTTTCGGCACGCGAACCGAGAGCGCCTATTGCTCCGCCCACGGGCGCGGGCTTCAATGCCGGCAAAGGATCGGGCAGTGCGTGCCCGGCGCCTTGCGGGGAGGGATGCGCATTGAAGGTCGGGGTGGTGCTCAATCCGATTGCCGGCGGCGGCTGGCTGAAACGGCACTGGTCCGAGGTCGCCGCCTCGTTGAAAAATCACTTCGGCGATTTCGAACTGCGCGAAACGCAGGCCGAAGGCGATGCCGAAAGGCTGGCGCTCGACCTCGCGGCAAACGGGTTCGACCTGGTGATCGCGGCCGGTGGCGACGGCACGGCCAGCGAGGTGGCCGACGGCCTGTTGCAGGCGTCCAAGGAAAACGGCCGCGCGTCCGAACTCGGTCTGCTGCCGTGCGGCACGGGTATCGATTTCGCGCGCGGGCTCGGCCTGCCGAAGGAGGTGGACGCGACGCTGAAGCGGATCGCCGAGGCGAAGGGCAGGGCGGTCGATGCAGGGCGCATCTGCTATATCGACGACCATGGCGCGCTGGCCAGCCGGCACTTCGTCAACATTGCGAGCCTGGGGCTCTCGGGCGCTACCGATCGCGCCGTCAACGCCGACAAGCGCAAGGGCAACGTTGCGGCCAAGACGCTGTTCCTGTGCCGCACCGTGGTCGAATTCGCCCGCTACCGGTTCCAGGATGTAACGAT
This sequence comes from Mesorhizobium sp. BR1-1-6, assembly GCF_020165355.1. NCBI lineage: Bacteria > Pseudomonadati > Pseudomonadota > Alphaproteobacteria > Hyphomicrobiales > Phyllobacteriaceae > Mesorhizobium > Mesorhizobium sp. BR1-1-6. The sequence goes on from NZ_JAIUHZ010000002.1 coordinate 353,906, forward strand.
TTCAGTCGATGACGGCGCGCCGGTCGAGGCGCGCATGGCGCTGGTCGCGGTAGCCAATGGCAAATTCTTCGGCGGCGGCATGATGATCGCGCCGGACGCCGAACTGACCGACGGCCAATTCGACATCGTCATCCTGCGGGCTGCCAGCAAGCTGAAGCTGATCTGGGATATCCGCCTGCTCTATGGCGGCAGGCATCGCAACCATCCGGCCATCACCATCCTGCGCGGCAAGAAAGTGGTTGTCGAACCGCTCGGCGACGTGGAAAAGAACGGCGCGCTGGTCGACATCGACGGCGAGTCGCCCGGGCGCATACCAGCGACCTTCGAGATCCTGCCCGGCGCTCTGACGCTCAGATATTGAATCAAGACGTTGCGGCTTTGATTCAGGTCGCTCCGGTCCTGATTCCAGATGAGCGCTCAACCTTTTGAAACCGCTTCAAGTTTCCCGGATTCAGATTTCCAGTTTGGACGGAAAACCGGGCGCGCGCAGGTCGGCGCCGACAGCGTCCTCGAGCAATTTGACGATCTGGGTCGACCAGGCGCCGCCGCCGTAAGCCGCCTTGCCCTGCTCGAAAATCGCATTGACGCGCGATGCCAGTTCCACCGGCACACCGAAATCCCGACCCATGCCCAGCGCGAAGCCGAGGTCCTTCAGCGCCAGGTCCATGGTGAAGCCGATGTCGTAGGAGCCGTTCAGGATGAGTTGGCTTTCGGTTTCGTGGACGAAGCTGTTGCCGGAGGAGGCAACGATGGCGTGATAGGCTTGGGCGAGGTCGAGCCCGCCTTGCCTGGCCAGCATCAGCGCCTCACCGGCGGCGACGAGATGGATGAAGGCCAGCATGTTGGTGATGACCTTGATCACCGCCGCCGAGCCGATCGGGCCCATCAGGAACGACTTCGCGCACATCGCATCGATGGCAGGGCGATGACGCCCGTAAAGATCGGCATCGCCACCGACCAGCGCGGTGATTTTCCCGGCCGCCGCCAGATGCACGCCACCGGTGACCGGGCATTCCAAGGTCTCGATTCCCCTGGCCGAGGCAAGGCCCGCGAGGCGCACGATCTCGTCGCGGCCATTGGTCGACATCTCAATCCAGGTGCCGCCGGCGGGGAGGCCGTTGAGCAGTCCATCAGGACCGGCGAGTACCGCCTCACTGACCCTCGGCGATGGCAGGCAGGTGATGGCATTGCCCGCCCGCTCAGCCGCCTCGGCGGGGCTGCCGGCAGCGATAGCGCCGAGCGCCACGAGGCGCTCGATAGCGGCCGGGTCGCGGTCGAACACGGTGACAGCAAAACCATTTCGGACCAGGCTGGCGGCTAGCTTGCCGCCGAGATGACCAAGGCCGATGAAGGCGTAGCGTTCGCTCACGGCATCAACGGCGTTTGCATCATCTGCAAATGCAGGTCCTTGCCGGTGTACGGATGGGCGTCGCAGACGTCTTCGTTGAGTTCGACGCCGAGGCCAGGTTCCTTCGACGGGATGACGTTGCCGTCCTGCCACTCGATCTTCTTCTTGAGCAACGTGGCGTGGAAACCGTCCCACTGCTTCAGCGATTCCAGGATCAGGAAGTTGGGCAGCGTCACCGCCAGCTGGATGTTGGCGGCGCCGACGATCGGTCCGCAATAGCAATGCGGCGCGATCTGGATGTGGTAGGCCTCGGCCATGGCGGCAATCTTCTTGGTTTCCAGAATCCCGCCGGAGCGGCCAAGATCCGGCTGCAATATGGTCGCGGCACGGTTCTCGATGACGCGGGCGAATTCGAACTTGGTCGTCAGGCGCTCGCCGGTGGCGATCGGGATCGAGGTCGCGCGGGCAACTTGTGCCATCACTTCGGGCATGTCGGGTGGCACCGGCTCCTCGAACCACAAGGGGTCATAGGGCTCGATGGCGCGCGCCAGGCGCAGGGCGCCGGAGGCGGTGAACTGACCGTGCGTGCCGAACAATATGTCGGCACGCGTGCCGACCGCCTCGCGGATCGCCTTGATCATGCGGGTCGAGACGTCGATGTCGAGCAGGCGCGGCTGGTGGCCGTCAAAGGCGGTGTAGGGACCGGCCGGGTCGAGCTTGACGGCATTGAAACCCTGCTCGACATATTCGAGCGCGCAGGCCGCCGCCATTTCGGGGTCGTTGTAGACATTCCTGCCGTCCGGGGCGTCCTCGGAATGGACGCTGCCGGTATGCGGATAGAGGTAAGTGTAGGAGCGCAGCGTCTCGTGCACCTGGCCGCCGAGCAGCTTGTAGACGGGTTTGTCCGCTTCCTTGCCAATAATGTCCCAGCAGGCCATTTCCAGCGCCGAGAAGCAGCCCATGCCGGACACGTCTGGCCGCTGCGTGAAGCCGGAGGAATAGGCGCGGCGAAAGAAATTCTCGATGTCGTGCGGATCGCGGCCGACGAGATAGCGCTCGGCCATGTCCTCGACCATCCTGGCCGTGACATGGGCGGAGAAGGTGGCGTTGTAGGCCTCGCCGTAACCCACCACACCGCCATCGGTGGTAAGCTTGACGAAGATGAAATACTTGCCGCCGATGCCGGGCGGCGGATTGCCGACAACCCAGGTCTTGACGTCGGTGATCTTCATTCTTGGTCCTCCAGAACCAGTTCGGCGCCTTTCCATCCGGTCAGGATCGAGGCGGCGTTGGTGTTGCCGGTTATGTTGTCGGGAAAGATCGAGGCGTCGATCACGCGCAAGCCTTCTAGCCCATGTACCTTGAGCCGCGGATCGACCACGGCGCGCGCGGGATCGGGTCCCATGCGGCAGGTCGAAACCGGATGATAGACGGTGCCGGAGCGTTTCCTGAAATCCGTGATCAGGTCGGCGTCCGAAGTGATTGATGGGCCTGGCAAAACCTCCTCCGCGATGATCTCGGCCATAGCCGGCATCGAGGCGATCTTGCGCACGAATTTCACCGCCGCCAGCATCTCCTCGACATCGGCATTGGTCGAATAGGCGTTGGCGACGATCTTGGGATGGTCCAACGGATTGCTGGAGCGGATCATGATCTCGCCGCGGCTCGACGGGCGGCAGTTGGACAAGCCGATGGAGAAGCCAGGCCAAGGGTCCGGCGTCAGGATCGGGCGCTCGCCACTCTTCGGGATGACGGTCGAAAACGCCTGGAAATAGAGCTGCATGTTGGGGCGCGAAAAGGCCGGGTCGGTGCGGAAGAAGCCACCGCCGTGGTTCATCGACAGCGACAGCGGGCCGGAACGCGTCAGGATGTACTGCATGCCGACCATGAGCTTGCCCCACCAAGGACGCAGGATCTGGTTCAGCGTTGGCAACCTGCCCTTGAAGGTGTAGTTGATGCCGACATGGTCCTGCAGATTGGCGCCGACATTCTCGTTGGCGTGAATGACCGGGATGCCGAATCCCTTGAGCAGCGCCGCCGGACCAATGCCGGAGAGATGCAGAAGCTGCGGCGAGTTGATCGAGCCGGCCGACAGGATAATTTCGCGGCCGGCGCGGGCCGTCTTCGTCTGGCCGTTCTGTAAATATTCGATGCCGACCGCACGCTTGCCTTCGAAAAGGATGCGGCTTGCCAGCGCGTTGGTCTCGACACGGACGTTTGCGCGCTTCATCGCCGGGCGCAGGAAGGCGCGCGCGGCCGACATGCGGCGGCCGTTGCGGGTCGAGATCTGGTAGACGCCGACGCCTTCCTGGGCAGCGCCATTGAAATCGGAGTTGAACGGCAGTCCGGCCTGCTGGCCGGCGGCGAGGTAGCGCTTCGTCAGCGGGTGGACGGCATCAGACGTATCGCTGATGTGCAGCGGGCCACCTCTGCCACGCCATCTATCGGCCCCGGCTTCATTGTCCTCCAGCGCCTTGAAGGCCGGCAGCAGGTCGTCATAGCCCCAGCCGGGATTGCCCGCGTCGCGCCAGTCGTCGAAATCCTCGCGCGCGCCGCGGATCCACACCATGGCGTTGATCGAGCTGGACCCGCCAAGCAACTTGCCGCGCGGCCAGTGGTCGACATTGCCGCCAAGACCGGGATCCGGCTCGGTCTTGTAGTTCCAGTTGACCGTGGGATCGAAGAAGGTCTTGCCGTAGCCGAGCGGCATCTGCACGTAGAAGCGGCGGTCGCTGCCGCCGGCTTCGAGCACAAGCACCGAAAAGCGGCCCGAGGCCGACAATTTATCGGCGAGCACCGAACCGGCCGAGCCGGAGCCGACGATGATGAAGTCGTAGGTCTGCATGATGGGTATGGCCGGCTCCGGAAATCTGGCCGCAGCCTAGACGGGGCGGGCTTGCCGCGTCGCTGGGCCTTCCGGCATGCGTTGTGAAAAAAGCGACCGCGATGCCGGATCCAGTTGCGGGGAACCCTTAACAATCCCGCTTGATACGCATGGGGTCGACAGCTTATGCGAGGACATCGGCCAATCTGCGCAAGGCAGGAGATCCCATGCGTGTCCTGTCGGATGCTTTCATTCCCGAACTGCCGGGTCACTACAAGGGCAAGGTCCGCGAGAATTACGACCTCCCGGACGGGAGGCGCATCATCATCGCCACAGACCGCCTCAGCGCCTTCGACACCATCCTGACCTCGATCCCGTTCAAGGGCGAGGTCCTGACGCAGACGGCGCGGCACTGGTTTGAGGAAACCGCCGATATCTGCCCGAACCATGTTCTCGAATATCCCGACCCGAATGTCGTCGTCGGCACCAGGCTCGACATCCTGCCGGTCGAGATCGTCGTGCGCGGCTATCTGGCGGGCACCACCAGCACCTCGATCCTGACCCGCTATCGTCGCGGCGAACGGGACATATATGGCATGCGGCTGCCGGACGGCCTGCGCGACAATGAGAAGCTGGCCGAACCGATCATCACGCCGACCAGCAAGGCCGCGCATGGCGGCCATGACGAGCCGCTGTCCAGGACCGAGATCATCGAACAGGGCCTGCTCACCCAGGCGCAGTGGGACACCGTCTCGGATTACGCCTTGAACCTGTTCGCCCGCGGCCAGGCGCGTGCCGCCGAACGCGGCCTGATCCTCGCCGACACGAAATACGAATTCGGCATCGACCAAAACAGGACGATCATCCTGGCCGACGAAATCCACACGCCCGACAGCAGCCGGTACTGGATCGCCGGGAGTTACGAACAGGCCCTGGCGAACGGCACTCGGCCGGAAAGTTTCGACAAGGATTTCATCCGGTCGTGGGTGACGGCGCGCTGCGATCCCTACAGGGAGCCTATTCCGGAAATCCCGGATGAGATCGTCGAACAGGCCTCCAAAGTCTATGCGCAGGCTTACGAGGCCATCACCGGCAGGACGTTCGTCCCCGACGTTTCCGGGCATACTGTTCTCGATCGCATTCGAGCGAACCTCGAGCGCTATTTCTAGAAGGCCGCGAGCCCTTGCGGGGGGACTCGAAATGAAGGTCCGAGCCGTGGATCGCGATCGTCTCGCGTTGACGCGTTGGCGCCTTGACGATACGGGATCAGGGCAGTCAATCTCTGGGGATAACTCGCATGGTGCATTACGCGGACGGGCGGCCGATCGGCGATCTGACGCTGCGCACGCTGGCCATGCCTTCGGACGCCAATGCCGCCGGCGACATTTTCGGCGGCTGGGTGATGGCGCAGATGGACCTGGCCTGCGGCATCCGCGCCGCCGAGCGCGCCAAGGGCCGCGTGGTGACGGCGGCGGTCAAGGAGATGTCCTTCGCCAAGCCGATGAAGATCGGCGACACGCTGTGCATCTACACCCATGTCGAGCGCGTCGGACGCACCTCGATCACGCTCAAGGTCGAGGCCTGGGCGCAGCGCTATCTCTCCGACCTGATGGAAAAGGTCACGCACGCCGATTTCGTCATGGTGGCGCTGGACGGCGAGGGCAAGCCGAAGGCCGTTCCAGCCGAAAACTAAAGCCTGGGACCGCTGTGAAACTGTCTTTCAGCCCTGCGGCGGCGGTGCAGGCACGAAGACAATCAGTCAATGATTGCTGAACGACTGTAGAATTTCAGCCATGCAGGCCATCGAATTTCGCACGCGCGGCCCGCACGCGCGTGGTGTTCCTGCGCGCCCATTCGCCGAGCGCGCTGACGGGGACCAGCAGTTCATGGCCGAGTTCGGTCAGCTCGTAGTCGACGCGCGGCGGAATGGTCGGGAACACGGTGCGGGTGACGAAACCGTCGCGTTCCAGCCCTCGCAAGGTGGTGGTCAGCATCTTCTGCGAGATGCCGCCGACAGCCGCGCGCAGCTCATTGAAGCGCAGCGGTCCGTCGCCGAGCTTGCCGACGACGAGCACGGTCCACTTGTCGCCGACGCGCTGCAGGATTTCCGAAACGGCACGGCAGTCTTCGGTGTTGTGCGGGTTCCTCAGTAACAAAAAGGTGCCTCCTTGCGCATGAAGTTGACAGGAACTCATATAGCCCCGGTATCCAAACGATACCAGTCTTACCTGCCCAGGAATTGCTTACCAGGAGAGCCCCTATGTCCAAACCCAAGATCGCCATCATCGTCGGTTCGACACGCGCCGCGCGCTTCGCCGACGTGCCCACCCAATGGATCGCCAAGATCGCCAAATCGCATGCCGATATCGAGGTCGATGTCGTTGACCTGCGCGATTTCCCGATGCCCTTCTTCGACGAGGTCGCATCCTCCGCCTGGGTGCCATCGACCAACGAGGTGGCGCAGCGCTGGCAGAAGAAGGTCGCCGAATATGACGGCTTCATCTTCACCGCCGCCGAGTACAATCACGGCCCGACGGCCGTGCTGAAGAACGCCATCGACTACGCCGCCAATGAATGGAACAAGAAGCCGGCCGGCTTCGTCGGCTATGGCAGCGTCGGCGGTGCCCGCGCTGTCGAGCAGCTGCGCCTCCACGCGGTCGAATTGCAGATGGCGCCGGTCAAGTCGGCCGTCCATATCGCCTGGGGCGATTTCCTCGCGGTGCGCCAGGGCGAGAAGAAGCTCGAGGAGATCGAGCACCTGAACCAGGCCGCGACCGCGCTCGTCAACGACGTCGCCTGGTGGGCCAAGGCGCTCAAGACCGCGCGCCAGGCCGACGCCATAGACGAGGAAATCAAGGCGGCCTGACCGCCTCGAAATCATCCTCCCAAGGATGTGGGGCGGCGCTTGCGCCGCCCTTTTCAATTGCGAAAGGCTGCTTGCTCGTCCCGCCCTGGTCGTGGCCGGATGACGCAGTCGGCAAGGCGATGCTTTTCGTTCAGTTCGTCGGCGTGGTGCTGGCCCCATTGGCACAGCGCCAGCAGGATGGGCTCGAGGCTGAGGCCGAGCGGCGTGGCGGAATATTCGACGCGCGACGGAACTTCGGCGAAGATTTCGCGGCTGACGAGACCGTGCTCCTCCATTTCGCGGAGCTGCTGGATCAGCACTTTCTGGGTGATGCCCGGCATCAGCGCCTTGAGTGCGGTCAGCCGCCTTGGGCCGTCGAAGAGATGGTAGAGGATGACCGCCTTCCAGCGCCCTGCGATCACTTTCAGGGCGCGCTCCGCCGGCAGCATCGGCAGTCTCTTGGTTATTCCCGCCATGGTCACCACCTGGTCAGCAGGGGACAAATGAGTGTGTAGTCGAGGTCTCGCAGATAGTGGCAAACCGCGGCCGATGCCATAGCGATCGGAGTTTGCCATGAAAGCCGCACAATTCAGCCGTTTCGGCGGCCCCGAGGTGCTGGAGACTGTCGACCTGCCGACGCCGGAGCCGCAGGCCGGCGAGGTGCTGATCCGCGTTCATGCCGCCGGCATCAACTTTTTCGAGGTGCTGATGCGCGCGGATGGTTATGCGGTGACGCCGCAATTGCCGATGGTTCCCGGCGTCGAGGCGGCGGGCGTCGTCGAGGCCGTCGGGCAAGGGGTGGACGGTGCGCTGATCGGGACCCGGATCGCGGCGCCCTTGTTTGCCTCGACACGCCCCTTTGGCGGCTATGCCGAGTATGTGACGATCGACGCAGGCTTGGGCCTTCCCCTACCGGCTCCGCTTTCGTCCGAGGAGGCGACGGCGTTGATGGTGCAGGGGCTGACCGCCTTTCATCTGTTGCGGCAAAGTCCGCCGGCGAACAGGACGGTTTTGGTTCCCGCCGCCGCGGGCGGGGTCGGTTCGCTGCTCGTCCAGTTGGCGAAGCGCCAAGGCGCGCGCCGGGTCATTGGGCTCGCCGGCGGCAAGGCCAAGCTCGACGTCGCCATGTCGCACGGTGCCGACATCGCCATCGATCGTCATTCCGGAGACTGGGAGGCCGAAACCAGAGACGCCGCGCAGGGTGGTCTCGATACGATCTATGACACCGTCGGCGGAGCGATGACCGGGGACTTCCTCGATATCCTGGCGCCCGGTGGCGAGCTCGTGTTTGCAGCACTTGGCCGCTATGCGCTTGGCGTTGCCCGGCTTGAGGCGATGATCGGCAGGAATCAGTCGTTGAAGGGCTTCGCGCTGCTCCCGCTGTTGTCCCCTGGGGTGCTGAGAGCGAGCCTTTCGGAGCTTTTCGATCTGGCTGCCAGCGGCGACATTGTCGTCACGACTGGCGGGCGCTTTCCGCTCGACCAAGCCGGCGAGGCGCATCGCCTGCTCGAAGAGCACCGCTCGATCGGCAAGGTCGTGCTGATACCCTAGCGTCGGGCTGCCGCGCAATCCGCTGGGGATGGAAATAGCCTTCGGCCCAAAATCGTGCGTGTCAAACGCCGGCGACGGCGAAAAGCCAGGCCAGGATATCGAACAACAAAAGAACCAGCGCGATCTGCAATGTCACCCGAAGCCGCTGGATGATGCGCCAGTTGCTGGCCATGTCGGCCTTGATGCGAAGGGCAAGCGCGCGCTGCATGGCCGATATCTTCAGCGGCCTGTCGCCATCGACATATTGATGGAGCAGCTCTTCCGGATCGAAGCGGAACGTGTATTTGTGATAGGGCCAAAGCAGGAAGACGATCAGTCCGCCGATGCCGAACAGCAGGGCCACTGCGATCCAATCCCAGAGCCCGAGCCCGTCGGAAAGCGCCCTTGCGCCAAGCAACGAGTTTACAAACGCGGTGGCGAAGATGAGGCTGCCCGCGCGCGTGTTCATGTTCTCGACGAGATTCTGCTGATGATTGAGGCCTCGCACCGCCTCCTGATAGATAAATGCCAGGCGAGGATCGTCGTCGGCAGGATCGCTTGCGACTGCCGTGTTGCTGTCTCCGGCGCCGGTACGTTCAGTCATGAGAATGCTCTATGCCGCATCGGTGATGCGTCACCTTAGCTCAAAATCCCTTGGCGCTAAAACGTGCCGGAGCATCAGTGGCGAGGTGAAACCACTTGGCGTCGCAGAAAAGCCGAACCAGGCGGCAAACGCCATGCACGTTTCCTGGAGTTGTTCTAGCCACCCCATGAAAGCGCGAAGCGCCGATCATTGTAGTCCTTGAGATATCGGGAGTGGATCGGCGCGGCGAGATGCCGGGATTTCATGTAGACATATGCCGAGACAGGCGGCCCGCCATCGACAGGCTCTGCTTCGATCAGCACGCGCAAATTTCCGGGCGTGCCAACGGATTCGATCCTGTCGAGGTTTGCCAAGGCGCGATCGTCCACGGCGTAGAGTTCGCCGCCGACCTGGAAGCCGACGCCTGGTTCATTGAACATCATCGGAGCGAAGCGAGGTCCAGCGATCAGCATCGGGAAGCGCTCTCGCGTCCTGTAGGCGCCCAGAAATGCGGCTTCGGACAAACCCTCGCCGTGAAGGGGAAAGCCTTTCTTCAAGGTACCAAACACGAAGAGTTTCCGCATCATGCGCGGGGAACGCCGGTCAAGCTTGGGAGTTCATCTGTTTTCATCGGCGTTCGGGGCAGCGGAAGTGAGCAAGACAGCGGATTCAGCATCGTATCCGGGCTGAGGCGTGGAGCTGTGAAGGTTGCTTTCGCGCGATGCCGGACCGATACGGGTTGGCCCTCCATATGGGCGGAGCTGCCATCTGGCTCGGCCGTTCTGCCCTGATATATCCGGCCGCGATCCATCACATGAGCAAAGCCCCGTGAAGTCATCCAGCCTGGCAGGCGTCGTTTCCCCCATGATCCCGGTGCTGGTGTGCGCGCTCGGCATCTTCCTTCTGTCGGGGATGGATGCGGCGATGAAGGTTCTGGTCATTGCCGTGGGCGTCTACAACACGGTGCTATGGCGCAGCATGCTGGCGACCGTGGTCGCGGGCGCCGGCTGGTCGGCAGGGTCGCGTTCATTTCCCGCCCTTTCCGTGTTGAGGCTGCATGCGCTGCGTGCCGTTGTTGTCGGCATTGTCTTGCTGTCGTTCTTCTGGGGGCTTGCCAGGCTGCCGCTGGCGGAGGCGATCGGCCTCAGTTTCGTGGCGCCGCTGTTTGCGCTCCTGCTGGCCGCGCTGTTGTTGGGCGAACGGATACAACGGCAGGCGATCTGGGCATCGCTGGCCGGCATTGCCGGTGTCGCAATCATAATAGCCGGGCAGTTCGGGCATGCGACCTATGCCGAGGATGCCCTGCTCGGCACGGCCGCCGTGCTGGTATCGACGGTGTTCTACGCCTACAATCTGATCCTTGCGCGGCAACAGGCGCTGCTGGCCAAGCCGATCGAAATCATGCTGTTCCAAAACCTTTGCGTTGCCGTCATCCTCGGTCTCGCGGCACCCTGGCTTGCCATTGCGCTGCCAAGCGAGCTCTGGCTTCCTCTCGCCGGGGTGACGGCGCTTTCGCTCGCCGGCCAATTCCTGATGAGCTGGGCCTACGCGCGCGCCGAAGCGCAATATCTGATCCCGACCGAATACTCCGCCTTTATCTGGGCGATCGCGCTTGGGTGGTTCTTCTTCGACGAGGCGGTGACCTGGACCACGCTGGCGGGAGCGGGCCTCATCGTGGCCAGCTGCCTGATCGCCTCGCGCTCGAACCCGAAGCTTTCCGAACCGATCGAAGCCGCGGTTTGACGGTGTTCCCCTGCGACAAATAGCAGGCACTGCGCCGCCGGCCCGAGGCCTGTTCCCTCGCTCGATGCGCCAGCCCTCGAATTCGCCCATCGCTCCAGAGCGGCAATGTTACGGCCCGCCAGAAGGCCGGAATCGCTTTTTTGTGACCTACGCCAGGCGTGGCAGCAAGTATATCGCCGTTTTCTCGGTATAAGCGAAAATTTTATTAAAAGTTTTACTGACCTCATTACGATTTATAGACCATTTCTTGGCCTCTAGTGCTTTCGTTTCGAAAAATGTCACCCAACAGTCGATGTAATGCTGAACTGTGTGGCAAGCTCCTGGAACGACATCGTGCATGGCAACGTTGCTCCGTAAGCGGTTGCCGTTTCGAATGACCTGAACAGGCGCGAGGAAAGGATTTCCTGATGAGCACCGTCGTGAACGCCAAAGGCATCCCTCTCCCCTACACGGGCACGTCCACCCATTGGTTCTCGGCGACCGGATCCGGGCCGGAATTGCACGGCACCTCCGGCAACGACTCCTTCTGGGGGGACGCCAGCGTCAACGTCACCATCTATGGCGGCGCGGGCGACGACTACTATCACCTCTATTCCACCAACAACAAGGTGGTGGAGGATCCCGGGGCTGGCATCGACACGATCGACACATGGATGAGCTACAAGCTCCCCGACAATTTCGAGAATCTCGTCGTCACCGGCAACAATCGCTATGCGTTCGGAAATGCGTTGGACAACATCATCAAGGGTGGCTCGGGCCATCAGACGCTGGATGGCGGTCAGGGCAACGACGTGCTGATCGGCGGCAGCGGCGCCGACACTTTCATCATCACCAAGGGCAATGGAAGCGACCTGATCACCGATTTCGGCGCGGACGACACGGTCCGCCTCAATGGCTACGACTTCATGTCTTTCGACGACGTCAAGGCACATATGACCCAGGCAGGATCGAACCTTCTGCTGAACCTCGGATCCGACGAGGTGCTGGTCTTCAACAACACGACGGTGGACAAGCTGGCGCCCAGCCAGTTCGAACTGCCGATCGACAAGTCCGGAATGACGCTGTCCTTTTCCGACGACTTCAACACGCTCAGCCTTTGGAACGGCCATGATGGCACCTGGAATTCCAACTTCTGGTGGGGAGCGCCGAACGGAAGCACGTTGAGCAGCAATGGGGAGCTGCAATGGTACATCGACGCCAATTACGGCCCGACCAGCTCAGTCCACCCGTTCAGCGTGGAAAACGGGGTGCTCACCATCACTGCGGCGCAAGCGCCCGAAGACATCAAGCCACTGATCAACAATTACGAATACACCTCGGGCATCCTGACGACCCACGAAAGCTTCTCGCAGACCTACGGCTATTTCGAAATGCGGGCGGACCTGCCCGAAACGGCCGGAGCCTGGCCGGCCTTCTGGCTGCTGCCGGAAGACGGCTCGTGGCCGCCGGAACTGGACGTCCTGGAAGCGCGCGGGCAGGATCCGAACACGCTCATCATGACGGCGCACACGAACGAGACGGGACAGCACACCAAGGTCTCTTCCTCGGTGAATGTTTCGGACACCGACGGCTTCCATACCTATGGCCTGCTGTGGACACCGGATACGCTCGTCTGGACCTATGACGGCGTAAAGGTCGCCGAAGCCGCGACGCCGTCCGACATGCACACGCCCATGTACATGCTGGCCGATCTAGCCGTCGGCGGTTTTGCCGGCGCGCCTCCCGACCATCTCGCCACGCCGGCGGAGATGAAGATCGACTATATCCGCGCCTATACGCTGGATGACCTGCAGCACCACCCCCTGGACGTTGCGGGCGACCACTCGGTCTGAGCGCCGATGTCTCGGGACATGAGCCGCCAAGGGAGCGCGGGAACGATGGGACAGTCAGGTCTGCGGGCGGTCTTGTGGCGCGCCATCGCCGATGTCGGCGTTTTCTCGTTGCTGATCAACGTCCTGCTGCTGGTGATCCCGCTCTATCTGTTGCAGGTGTATGATCGGGTCCTGCCTTCCTCCAATGTCGAGACGCTTGTCTACCTGTCGGTCATCGCGGTTCTCGCGCTGGTCTTTCTGGGCTTTCTGGACGCGGTGCGCTCCATTTACACGCAGCGCGTCGCGGCCAGCATCGACAGCAAGCTCGGGGCGGAGACGTTCGCCGCTTCGCTTGGCGCCGACCACGCCTCCGCAGGTCTGTCGCCATTGCGTGATCTCGCCTCGGTATGCGCCTTCATCAGGTCGCGCGGCGTGGCGGTCCTGTTCGACCTGCCGTTTGCTCCGTTCTTCCTCGGACTGCTCTACCTGATCCATCCCGTCCTGTTCTGGCTCACCCTGGCTGGCGTGGCGATGCTGCTTGCACTGGTCCTGGCAACCCAGCTTGCCATCGGCAGGAACGACGCTTTGTTTTCACGACGTTCGGCGGTCGCCAGCCAGTCGGAGCAGGCCTTTGCCCGCGACGCCGAGACGCTGCGCGCCATGGGCATGGTCCAGAACGCCGCGCGGGCTTGGGGAAAGCACGTCGCCGAAGCGCTGATCGTTCACGACCGCGCGTCGACGGCTAATGCGATCTTCAGCGGAACGTCGCGGGCGGTGCGGATGATGCTGCAGCTGGCGATACTGGGCGTGGGTGCGTGGCTGGTCCTGCAAGGCAAGATGACGGCCGGGATGATATTCGCGTCTTCCCTGGTATCGTCGCGCGCGCTGCAGCCGCTCGACCAACTGATCGGCTCGTGGCGGCAGATCGTCGACGCCAGACGATCGTGGAAACGGCTGGAGGCAACCCTTTCGGCAGGTCCGTCCGCGGTGCAAAAACTGGCCTTGCCTGATCCGTCAGGCGCGATTTCGGCGCAGGATCTGATCTACGTCGCGCCGAATACGCCCGGCGGTCCGCCCATCGTCAAGAGGCTGAATTTCCACATCGGGGCCGGCGAGGCGGTGGCGATCGTCGGCCCGAGCGGAGCCGGCAAATCGACGCTCGCCAGATTGCTTGTCGGTGCGCTCCAACCGGTCAGCGGCTCGGTCAGGATCGACGGTGCCGATCTCAGGACCTGGGACGAAAAGCAGCTTGGAAGGCATATCGGCTATCTCGCGCAGGAGATGGAACTGTTCCCGGGATCGATCGCGGAGAACGTCGGCCGCTTCGACCCCGACGCGGATGACGCCTCGATCGTCGAGGCGGCAAAGCGTGCCCAGGCCCATGAACTGATTTTGACGCAGCGCGACGGCTACCAGACGATGATCGGTCTCTCTGACAGGGCGCTGTCGGGCGGCGAGCGCCAAAGGATCGGGCTGGCGCGCGCCCTGTACGGCAACCCCAGAATTCTCGTCCTGGACGAGCCCAACGCTCGTCTCGACGGCGCCGGCGAAGCGGCGCTCGAAGCGGTGCTCTCGGATGCGCGGTCGGCGGGGATTACCTTGATCGTGATCACGCACCGCCCTTCGATCGCAGCGGCCTGCGACCGCGTGATGCTGCTGCGCGACGGCGCGATCGAAGCCTTCGGCCCGAGCAGCGATTTGCTGCGGCAGCCGCTCGCCGGCAATTCTTCCCGGCAGAATACAGTGGTGACGGGGTCGTTCGCCACGACCCTCCGCAGCGCCCCGCAAAAAACCCGCTTTGGATCGTAGATGATGGCAGTGCACAGCCTCGCCGGGGAACGCAATCCACGCACCGACACAGGGCGCGTGGCATTCGGCGGCTATGCGGCGATAGCGATATTTGCAGGTTGCTTCGGCTATTGGGCGGCCTATGCCCCCTTGTCCGGCGCGGTGATCACGCAAGGCACGATCTCGGCGATGGGCGGGAACATCCTCATCCAGCACCCCGAGGGCGGCATCGTCCAAGAGTTGCTGGTCCACGAAGGCGATCGCGTGCGGCAGGCGCAGGATCTGATCGTGCTGGATCCAACCGCCGCGCAGGCCGAGCTCAACCGGCTGACGAGGCAGTCGATCGCGCTCAGGGCAAGTGCGGCGCGGCTAGAGGCGGAGCGGGACGGGCTGGACAGGCTGGCGCCGATCACAACAGCGGCGCCGGCGCCGCTTCAGCACGATTTCGAAATGCTGGTTCGCGAACAGCAGAAGGAATTCGACGCCAGGCTCGCCCGGTTCCGGTCGGAACGATCCATCCTCGCGCAGCGGGTCGCCATGCATCGCCAGTCCGTGGTGGGATTGAACGCCCAGAAACAAGCCATCCAGCAGCAGGTAGACGTGGTGAAAAAGGAGCTCGGCATCAAGACCAGCCTTTTGGACAAAGGCCTGACCAACCGCACCGAATACTCCCAGCTTCTGCGCAGCGAAGCCGACCTCGTCGGCCAGGCGGGAGCGCTGGAGGCCAGTCTTGCATCGGCCAGCACCCAGATCGTCGAGGCGCAGGAGCAGACCGAGCGCTTGACCACGCAACGGGTGGAGGAGGCGCTGACGAAGTTGGACGAGGTTCGCTCCAACCTGGCCGACGTCGAGGAACAGATCAGGGCGGCCGCGGCGCTGCTGCGGCGCACGACAATCAAGGCGCCGGCAGCGGGCATCGTGGTGTCGTCGACCTACAATTCCAAGGGCAGCGTAATTGCCCCGGGCGAAAAGATCATGGAAATCCTGCCGACGGCATCGGGGTTGGTCGTGGACACGAAGCTGCGGCCGAAGGACATCGATCAGGTACGCGTCGGCCAGCCGGCGAAACTGCGATTGTCCGCCTTGAACGCGCGGCTCACGCCCGAGGTTCCAGCCACCGTGACACAGGTTTCCGCGGATCGGCTGATCGACGAGGCTACGCGTGAACCCTATTTCCGGGCGAAGCTGAAGATCGACGCCCTGCCATCCCGCGTGAAGCCCGAGCAGCTCTATCCCGGGACGCCGGTCGAGGCGTTCATCAGCACCGGCGACCGGACTTTCCTGGAATATCTCGCGCGGCCGATGCTCGATTCGTTCGCCCGCGCCTTCACGGAGCAGTAGGCGCGGACGGACGGCCAATGACCGCTTGACTCGAGGCAACGTTCGAACAGTCAGCGCACCACTTCGCGGTGGCCGCTGGGCAGGCGCGTGGCGATCAGCTTGTCGATGCGGCGGCCGTCGAGATCGACCACCTCGAAACGCCAGCCTTGCGCGTCGACGCATTCGCCGGTCGCCGGCAGATGGTGCATGTGCGACAGCACATAGCCGGCGACGGTCTCGTAGTCGCGGTTTTCCGGCAAGTCGATGCCCAGCACCTCGGCCATCTCGTCGGCCTGCATATAGCCGGCAAGCAGCCATGAGCCGTCGTCGCGCTTGACGGCATTCTCTTCCTCGCCGGCTTCGAGGTCCGAACGGAAGACGCCGGTGATGGCCTCCAGGATGTCGGCGGGTGTGACGATGCCTTCGAAATGGCCGTATTCGTCATGCACCAGCGCCATCGGCACGTCGGATTCCTTCAGCGTCTGCAGCACGTCGAGCGCGTCGGCCTGATCGTGCACGATGGGCGCGGTGCGCACGTGCCGACGCGGGTCGAGCGCGCGGCCGCCCAGCAATGCCGCGAGCACGTCGCGCGTCTGGACGACGCCGATCATGGCGTCGACGCCGCCGTCGCCGGCGGGCAGGCGCGAATGCTGCGTGTCCATCAGGAGCTTGCGGATGGTCGCATCGTCGGACTGGAGGTTGATCCAGTCGACCTCGGTGCGCGGCGTCATGACGGCGCGCACGGCGCGGTCGCCAAGCCGCATGACGCCGGCGATCATGCGGCGCTCGTCGGATTCGATGGTGCCGTGATGCTCGGCCTCGGCGACCAGCATCTTGATCTCCTCGTCGGTAACCTTCTCCTCGCTCTCGCCGCGCTGGCCGAGCAGCCAAAGCACGGCGCGGCCCGAAATATCGAGCAGGAAGACCAGCGGCGCCGAGACGGTGGCGAGGACGGTCATGGCCGGGGCGGCGCGCACGGCGACCCGCTCGGGGTCGCGCAGCGCGATCTGCTTGGGCACGAGCTCACCGATGATCAGCGAAGCATAGGTGATGATGGCCACGACGATGCCGACGCCGAGCGGATCGGCGATGTTTTCGCGGATGCCGTTCGAGGCCAGGAACTGCGCCAGCCTTTCACCGAGCGTGGCGCCGGAAAAGGCGCCGGACAGCACGCCGACCAGGGTGATGCCGATCTGTACCGAGGACAGGAACTTGCCGGGGTTGGAGCCAAGCGCAAGCGCCCGGCCGGCGCCTTTGACCTCGCGATCGATCATTGCCTTGAGGCGGGCCGGCCGCGACGAGACGATGGCAAGCTCGGACATTGCCAGAAGGCCGTTCACGCAGATGAGGACGACCACGGTGGCGATTTCAACATATAGCATCAGGGGTCAATAGCATTGCCGTGCTGGATTGGAAAATAGTCAGCAGCCGTTTTCAGGAAGATGACAGCGCATGCGGCCCCGTCAGGCGGCATCCCAGGGCGGCGCCGAAAAATGCTCGACCAGCGCATCGACTACGACGCGGATCTTCGGCGTCACTGCTCGCGTCACCGGCCAAACGGCGTGGACGGCAATGTTTTCGACGAGGCGGTCCGACAGCACCATTTCGAGCGCACCGCTCCTGAGGCTGTCCGCCGCCAACCAGGTCGGCAGGAAGGTGATGCCGCAGCCGGCAAGGGCGGCGTCGAGCATCGGCTCGCCATTGTCGAGGACCAGCCTTGCCCGCGGTGTGAACTTTCCGATTTGGCCGTCGGCGTGCCTTATGGTCCAGGGATGGGCGACGCCGTTACGGGTGTAGCCGATCAGCTTATGAGCGGCGAGCTCCTCGATCGTTCGCGGCCTGCCGTGCTCCTCGAGGTAGGCGGGGGCGGCCAATACGCACGAGCGTTGGACATAGAGCCGCCGCGCCGCGAGCGACAGGCTGTCGTCGAGCTCGCCCATGCGAACTGCCAGGTCGATGCCTTCTTCGATGAGATCGACGCGACGGTCGTTGAAGGAGATCTCCATCGCCAGATCGGGGAAGCGCTTGGAAATGTCGAACAAAACTGGGGCAACGCAGCGCTGGCCGAAGGCCGACGGCAAATCGACCCGAAGCCGGCCCGAGGGCACTTGCCGGTGCGCGGCAAGCAGCGACTGGGCGGCTTCGATTTCGGACAGCGCCCTGACGCAGGCTTCGTAATAGCTGAGGCCTTCGCTTGTCGGGCTCAGGCTGCGGGTGGTGCGATTGAGCAGACGCACGCCAAGCCGATGCTCCAGCTGTGCGATCGATTTGCCGACCGCCGATTTCGTCACGCGCAGCCGTTCTCCCGCACTGGTGAAGCTGCCGGCTTCGATCGTTTGAACGAAGGCGACAATGCCCTGCAGATCGGCGGATTCCATGGCTGTGCCCCTATTGTAGAATAATGATCTTCAATTCGTTTCCAATTATGCCACATAGAAGCACTTTTTTCCATAGTGGAATGACGTAAAGATCTCGCCAGCAACTCAATCCGGAGCAGACGAGATGAACAGGGACATCAACAGATCCTGGCAAATGACCGGTTTTGGCCTGTCCAAGCTGCAACCGGCGCAGGGAAAGGTACCCGCACCCGGGCCTCGTGAGCTGCTGGTGCGGATCAAGGCCATATCGCTGAATTACAAGGATCGAATGATCCTAGACGGGGTGCTGATCCCGGACCTCGTCTTTCCCTTCGTGCCGACATCGGATGCGGTGGGCGAGGTCGTGGCGGTCGGCGGCGGCGTCAGCCGCTTCCAGGCCGGGCAACGCGTGCTGGGCCAAGTGATCGCCGACTGGCCTGACGGCGATGCGCCGCCGGTGCTTCACCAGCACACGCTGGGATTGTCACTGCCCGGCACCTTGTCCGACTACGTGCTGCTTCACGAGGATGCCGTCGTGCTGGCGCCGCCTTCGCTCAGCGACGCCGAGGCATCGACGCTGCCGATCGCGGCGCTGACGGCGTGGTTTGCCTTGGCGGAGGCGACGAAGCCGGTGCCCGGCCAGACCATTCTTATCCAGGGTACCGGCGGCGTGTCGCTGTTTGCACTGCAATTCGCGGCCGCTTTCGGCCTGCGCGCCATCGTCACCTCGAGCAGCGACGACAAGCTCGAGCGGGCCAGGAAACTCGGCGCCTGGCAAGTGATCAACTACCGCACCCAGCCGGCATGGGACGAAGCCGCGCGTGACCTGACGGGTGGAACCGGCGTCAACCATATCCTGGAGATGGTCGGCGGCGACAATGCGCGGCGATCGCTCGATGCCCTGGCCGCCGACGGCCGCCTGTCGGTCATCGGCCTGCTGGGCTCGATGGAACTCAGCTTTCCGATCGTGCCGTTCCTGCGCAATCGCATCGTCGTGCAAGGGATATCGATCGGCCATCGCCGCGCCTTCGAGCGGATGAACCAGGCGATCGAGGTGCTCGGCATCCGGCCGGTGGTCGACAAGGTCTTCGGCTTCGAGGAGGTGGAGCAGGCCTTCCAGCATCTGGAGAAGGGACCGTTCGGCAAGGTCGTGGTCGCCACGAGCTGACTTCAGGCATCACGGCAGTTGCTTCAGCACGCCGAGCACGGCCTTGCCGTCGGTGAAATAGGGGTCGCCGCCGCCATTGCGGCCGTGCGTGGTGGCGCCGATGCCTTCCAGGTCGCTGGTTGAGATCAGCATTCCGGCGGCGGTCAAATCCTGGATAAGAAAGTCGCGTTCGGCGTCGATGTCGGGGCCGATATGATGGGTGATGGCGCCGGTGTCGTGGCTCAGGCCCACGCCACGGTCGAAACTGGCCGAGCCCAGCCATAGCGGACGGCCGTCGTCGCCGGTGGCATCAGTCTGCCAGAAGCGCACATGGTGACGGCGGTCGGCGCTGCCACCTACCGGCTTCTCGAAGGCAAGATCCTGAGCGCGGCCTTCGAACAGCAGCCGGCTCACCGGCGCGTCCGGATAGGGGCGCGAAAACAAGACGCTTTCGCCAATATCGATCGCGGTTCTCAGCGTCACGGCGTCGGCCGTGTCCCAGCCAGCGACGGCGAAGGCATGGACAACCTCCTTTTGCGTGCCGATCAGGCCGACATTGATCGGGTCGCCCGGAATGCCTTGCGGGGTGTGCGTCACCATCTCGAAGCTTTGGCTGCGAAAGCCGCGATCGCGAAACGTCCAGAATTCCGGCGCGGCGACATAGGCCAGCACCAGATAGGTCGCCAGAAGCAACACCAGCCAGGTCGCAGCGCGTCGTCGGAAGCTTCGTTGGCTCATCGATGCCGCTCGAGTTCTACGACGTCACTGTACGCGGCGAAGCCGCCGCCAGGCAAAGGGATCAGCGGCAGGCGCGATAGCCGCTCTTGCGGTTCTTGATGTCGAAGTGGAAATGGTTGCGGTGGTCGTAATTGTAGCCGGGGCCGAGCACGGTGGTGAAATACTGGCAGCCGTCGGCGCGCACATTGTTGAGGAAGCCGCGGGTGCGGAAGGCGAACAGGCCGGGCTTGCGCACGTCGATGTCGTCGCCATTGTTGAGTTCGATGCTCATCACGTCGAGCGCGTTGCCCTTGCCGTGTTCCGACAGCACGCCTTCGCCGGCGATGTTGCGGCAGGAATAGCTGGAACCCTGGTGGATGGTCCTGACGCCGGAGAAGTAGCGCCAGCGGGCGGAAGGAACGAGCTCGTTCTTCGTCCACGCGGCGAAGCTGGCGGCCATGTCGCAGGTCAGCGTCGCGGCGGGCTTCATCTCGACGCTGCCGATGGCCGAAACCTTCACCGGATAGTCGATGCCGCACTGGCCTTCATGGATCGGCGCCAGGTCGGTGAAGGTGACGCCGAGGCGCCTCAGCTGCTGACGGCAGTCGGTCTCGCTGGCCGGCATCTGCTCGACCGGCGACATCGGCTCGTCCATGCGTGGATAGGCGGCCTGCGTCATGTAGGGATTGGAAGGAACCAGCCGCTGCATGCCTGAATATTGCGGCACGGCCGCGGTCTGCGCGCCGACATCGACGGCCGGCTCCAGTGCCAGCACGTTGCCGGTGTTGCAGGCCGACACCGCGGCCAGCGCAAGCAGGGCGGCCACCCCGCCGGCAGCGGCGCGCGCGCGTTTCGATTGCCGCGCAAGCGCCAGCGCGGCACGAAATATCCCGTCCATCGGCAGTCCCTTTCCCGATAGGCGGGATTTTAACGATCAACGGTAAAGGAAAAATCAGCGCCGGCGTTCATGCCTGCGGCCGAATTGCGGCATCGCTTCTGAGCCGGCCCTACTGGCAGAAGGTACCGCCGTGGCGGCGCGGCTCGAGGTCGAGGTGCAAATGCAGCGAATGATCGGCATCGCTGCCCGGGCCCAGCACGGTCTTGAACGGCCCGCAGGCGGCCTTGCGCACCGCGTCGAGGAATTTGGCGTCCTTGTCCGGTGGCGCCGGGCCGACCTCGATCGTCCTGCCGTCCGCAAGTGTGAAGCTGGCGATATCGAGCGCATTGCCGAAGGCATGTTCGGACAGTTTGCGCGTGCCGTTGCGTGGCCGGCACACAAAGGCCGATGCCTGGCCGATCGATTTCAGGTCGGTGCCGAATTCGGCTTTCGCCGCCGGCTGGATGACGTTGCCGGCAAAGCGTGCCGCCGCCTCGGCCATTGCGCAATTGAGCTCGGCGCCCGGGGCAATGGCGATCGACTTGCCAAGGCTCTTCAGCACCAGGGGATAGGGGATCGAACAGCCGATATCGCGATCGCTTTCAGCCTTGTGCTCCTCGAATTCGACACCGAGACCCCTCAGCCGCTCGCGGCAGGCGACTTCCTCGGCAGGCATTTTCGCGTCTGGCAGGTCAGCCGAACGCGGATCGGGAAGCATCTCCTTTTTGTCCGCGTCCGCCGGCTTTGGCGGCGGTGGCGGGGCGAGGGCCGGCGGCTCAACCTCCGGTTCCGCAGTCTCAGGCCTTTGTGTCGGCGTCGGCGCCACGGCTGGCGGCTCCGGTTCGCCTTTCGCATCGGCTGGCGGCTCGGGCCGGGCTTGTTGCTTCCGAGGGGATCCTTCCTCCTGAAACCGGTCGGATGTTGCGGCTGGATTTTGCGTGTTCGGTTCTGGCGCGTCAGCGGGGCGCGGTTCAGGCACGGGGACATCCGCACGTACCGGCTTCGGATTTTGCGTCCTCTGCCGTGCCGGCTTCGGCTTGCGATGCCTTTCGCCGCGCGGTTTCAGCGGCCGGTCAACCCGCGGCGTCAGCGGCTGTTCCACCCGTGGTGAAAGCGGCTCGTGATGCCTGTGACGATGCCTGGCATCGGCCGGCGTCACCAGCAGTGCTGTCACGACCATGACCAATGCAATCCTGTATTTTCGGGAAAAGCTCAGTGTTGCCATCGCCTCGAAACGGTGCCGGGATGCTCGAAGTTGCCTGGAAGGCGCTTAGGCCCGATCACAATCGATTACCGGCGCGTTACGCACCGATCGCTTCCAGCCCTTCCTCCAGCCAATCGGCGAGCAACGGCAAGCCGAGCAGGTATTTGGCCGTGTGCTTGTTGGCGCGCTCGCGCGCGGCGGCGACGGCGTCGGCCCATTCCGAGGCATCGTAGTCGCCACGGCCGACCCAAGCGAGCGCGACGAGCTCGGCCGCCTCGTCGACATTGAGGTCGTTGATCAGCTCGCGCAGTTCCTCTTCGGTCAGGTTTTCCGAGCTTTCCTCGGCGAGTCCGTCATGATGATGATTGTCACGGGTGTTTCCATCGAACTCGATTTCGTGTTCGGCGCCGTCGGCATAATCTTCATTGATCGCGGCGCTCAACGCCTTGCATTTGAGGATGAACAGCCGCACGGTGTCGGGCCCGATCGTCAAATCCCAGTTCTTTTCAAGCCGTCGCTGCACTGGCGGTCTCCGCTGGCTCAGCTTTCATCGCCGCCGATGATAGCGGATTTCGAGCATCCGTCACCTCATGTTAGCCCCTTGCTTTTTTCCGGGATGAAACCGCCGACACGCTGCGTTAGTGTTGCATTCTCACCCCTCCAGGAGGCTCCGATGCATAAAAGAGTGCTGATCCAGGCGGCGAGCGCGCTTCTCGCTCTGCAGTTCCTTGCCGTTCCGGTGTTTGCCGCAGGCAGCGGTGACGACACCAGCACGACCACCAAATGCAAGAAAGGCATGGTCTGGGACAAGAAGAAGAACAAGTGCGTCGCACCCCAGGAAGGCATGCTGGACGACGACAGCATCTATGATGCCGGGCATGACCTGGCGATGGCCGGCCGCTATGACGAGGCGATCGCCGTGCTCAGCCTCGCCGCCAACAAGCAGGACCCGCGCATCCTCAACTATCTCGGCTATTCGCACCGCCATTCCGGCCGCGTCGCCGTTGGCCTCGGCTATTACGAGGAAGCGCTGCGCATCGATCCCAACTACACGCTGGTGCGCGAATATCTCGGCGAAGCCCATCTCCAGATCGGCGACCTGGCCGGCGCCCAGCAACAGCTGATGGAGATCGAAAAGCGAACCGGCAAGGGTTCACGCGAATACGGCATGCTGGCCGAACAGATCGACCATTTCATGAGGAGCTGACCCCCTCAATGCCTTTTCGAACCGGCCGCGAGCAATCACGGCCGGTTTTTTGTTGCCATGCCGGCTCCTGCGACGGCGCGCGCGAAAACGGTGATGATTTCTTCAGAAACCGATTTTTGGGCGTGAAAAGCCCGCAAAGATTGCTATATTCAGGGAAATTGCGGTGAACGGTTCCGTTAGCCCGAGGCTGCCGGACCGTTTTCTTTTTGCACCATCGATAAGGCTTTCCCCGAAATGCGCGGGTGGCGGCAGGAAAGGTCAGGTATCATGAACAAGGTCCCGATGACAGGCGAGGGGTTCGCGTCATTGAAGGAAGAACTGCGCTGGCGCCAGCAGGAGGAGCGGCCGCGCATCATCGAGGCGATCTCCGAAGCGCGCTCGCACGGCGACCTATCCGAAAATGCCGAATACCATGCCGCCAAAGAGGCGCAGAGCCTCAATGAGGGCCGTGTCAACGAGCTCGAGGATCTCATCGCCCGGGCCGAAGTCATCGATGTCACCAAGCTCAGCGGCGACAAGGTCAAGTTCGGCGCCACCGTGGTGCTGGTCGACGAGGACACCGAGGAGAAGAAGACCTACCAGATCGTCGGCGATCAGGAGGCGGACGTGAAGTCCGGCCGCATCTCGATCTCCTCGCCGATCGCGCGGGCGCTCATCGGCAGGGAAGTCGGCGACGCCATCGAGGTCAACGCGCCGGGTGGTGCAAGGGGATACGAGATCGTCCAGGTGCAGTTTATCTAAGGGGTTCGAGGGGCGCTGATCTGCGCGTTTTTAGCCAAGGTTGGCGCCGCCCCTCATCCGCCTGCCGGCACCTTCTCCCCGTATAGTGACGGGGAGAAGACGGCTGAACGCGAAGTCGGCGTCTATTCTGCAAACGCTTAAAATTGGCGCAGTCATCTGTGAAGGTGTCCTTCTCCCCGGCAGGGCGATGAGGGGCAGCGCCAGCTTTCCGATTGAATAGATCAGTTCTTGCCAGCGCCGGCCTGACCATGCGTCTGGTGCTCCAGCAGCCTCTCAGCCTCAGCCACCACCCTCGCGGGCGACACTCGCTCACCGGGCGCGGCCTGCAGCGTCGATGCATAGGGGCCGCGCGGACCGGTCAAACCCGGCTCCGTGGCCAAAAACACCGCGACCGTCGGCAGGCCGAAGGCGCTGGCGAGATGCGTGAGCCCCGTATCGGCGCCGATTACCAGCCTCGAGCTGCCCAGGATCGCCGCGATGTCGGCCAATGGTGATTTTGGCACGATGCTCGTCGATGGAACTGCCCGGGCGATCGCTTCAGCCACCGCCTGTTCGCGCTCGTCCGACCAGGTCGTGACCGGCGTCATGCCGCGCTCAACCAGCAGGCGGCCGGTTTCGATCCAGTCTTCAACAGGCCACTTCTTGTCCTCGCGGCTGGTGCCGTGCAGCAGGAAGGCCGTGTTGCCGGCTATGCCGGTCAGATTGCCGGGCGGCGGCACAATGCCCGAATCCAGTATCGAAAGATCGGGCCGGTAACCCAACGCCTGCCCGAAAAGCCGTCGCGTCCGCTCGATGGCGTGCAGGTTGCGGGGGACGGCGTGGCCGACGTCGTAAAGCAGCGTTGCCGAAGGCTCGCGCGCGCTTGAGCGGTCGAAGCCGGCGATCGGCGCCTTCGCCTGCCTGGCCACCAGCGCCGATTTCAACAGGCCTTGCGCATCGATGACCAGATCATAGCGGCACGCACGCAAGGCGTGTCGCAAGGCGGTCGCCTCGCGCCAGGTGGCCTTGTCGAAGAGATGTTTTCGCCAACGCCGGATGGCGACCGTGTGGATGGTTCCGACTGCGGGGTGCAGCGCGACGATGCCGGCGAAAGCCTCCTCGACGCACCAGTCGAAAGCAATATCGGGCCGTGCGCGGCGCGCATCCTGGAGCGCCGGAAATGTGTGGATGACGTCGCCCATCGACGATGTCTTGACGATCAGCACCTTCATGCGGCGGCCGGGATGTCCAGCAGGCGGTCCGCCGCCGCCATGACCCGTGCGACCTCGAGCGTCTTCAGGCAATTGAGGTGGCCGAGCGGACAGATCTTGCGGTGGCAAGGCGAGCAGGACAGGCCGAGCCAGACCAGTTCGCGCCGTTCGGCCAGCGGCGGCGTATTCTGTGGCGAAGTCGAACCATAGACGGCGACAACCGGCGTGCCGACCGCCGCCGCAACATGCATCAGCCCGCTGTCGTTGGAGACCGCCAGCCCGGCGGCCGCGATCAGGTCGATGGCGTCCTCCAGCCGCGTCTGGCCGGCCAGGTCGACCACGCCAGGAGCGAGGGCTGCGATCTCCGCGGTCACGTCGCGGTCGTTCTTCGACCCGAACAGCGCGACCTTGAACCTTCTGGCCATGAACTCCCGGGCAAGCCCGGCATAGTGTTCGCTCGGCCAGCGCTTGGCCGGGCCGAACTCGGCACCTGGCATCAGCGCCACGAATTTCTGCGGCCCCAGGCCGAAACGGTCGAGCAGGGTGGCCTGGTTATTGGCGTCCACCGTCAGATGAGGTGCCCGAAAATCGCCACCCTGTGCAAGGCCGAAATAGGCCTGCGCCGTGCGCCGTTTCACGGCCTCCGGCAGCGGAACGATGTCGGTCAACAGGCCGTAGCGCATTTCCCTGAGATGGCCGAAACGCCGCGGAATGCGGGCAAAGAACGGGATCAGCGCCGACTTCCAACTGCCCGGCAAGATATAGGCGCTGTCGTAACGGCCGCGCAGCAGACGGCCGAAGCGGCGCCGATGTGCGAATTCGAGCGCGCCGGGTTTCAGCGGGAAATCGATCTGCTGGCGGACCTCAGGCATACGCTTGACCAAAGGGGCCGCCCAGGCCGGCGCCAGCACGTCGATGGCTGCATTTGGATGAAGCTCCTTCAGCGCCGAGAACAGGCACTGCGCCATCACCATATCGCCCACCCAGCGTGGGCCGATCACGAGGATCGCTGGGCTTTCAGCCATTCGACATAGTCTCTGACGCCGGTTTCGACGCTGCGGAATTGCCCATTGTAACCGGCGGCGCGCAGACGCGACATATCAGCTTGCGTGAAGCTCTGGTAGCTGCCCTTGAGGTGGTCGGGAAAGGGGATGTACTCGATCTCGCCCTTGCCCAGCGCGTCGATGACGGTTTCGGCAATGGCGCGGAAGGGTTGCGCCCGGCCGGTGCCGCAGTTGAAGATGCCGCTCGCGCCGCGCTTCCACAGCCACAGATTGACATCGGCGACGTCGCCGACATGGATGAAGTCGCGGCTCTGCTCGCCGGGGCCAAAGCCGTCATGGGCGCCGAACAGCTTTGGATTCTCGCCACGCCCGACCTGGTTGAACAGATGAAAGGCGACCGAGGCCATGGCGTCCTTGTGCGCCTCGCGCGGCCCATAGACGTTGAAGTAGCGCAGGCCCGCGACCTGCGAATGATCGGTATCGAAGACATTGCGCCTGACATAGTCATCGAACAGCTTTTTTGAATAGGCGTAGACGTTGAGCGGCCGCTCAAGCTCCGCGTCCTCGCGGAACTCGGAGCCGCCGCCATAGACCGATGCCGAGGAGGCGTAGAGGAAGGGCACGCGCAGCGCCAGGCAGGCATGCAGCAGCCGCTTCGAATAGGCGTAGTTCACCTCCATCATGAACTTGCCGTTCCATTCGGTGGTGGTCGAGCAGGCGCCCTGATGGAAGACGGCCTCGATGCGGCCGAGCCCGCCGTCCTCGAGGCGGGCCAGGAAATCGTCCTTGTCGAGATAGTCGGCGATCCGCAAGTCAGCAAGGTTGGCGATCTTGTGGCCATCGCTCAGGTCGTCGACGACCAAAATGTCGTCGTGGCCCTCCGAATTGAGCGCGGCGACGATGTTGGAGCCGATCATGCCGGCGCCGCCCGTGACGATGATCATGAACGCCTCTGGTTGCTCGCGATTCCGGTCCTTATAAGGGAGGCTTGCGAAGCTGTCGACAAAGCAGCGTTGCCGGGCGGCACTGGGATCCGCAAGAACAATCGAGGGGTGGACCCGTCCGCGATTGCCCTGCGCGAGGCAGCGCGCCACAGTGGCGCCGCAAAGCTGCCGCTTCAGTCGGCTCGCGCCGCCGGGCGCGATCATGAGGGACCAGGAATGCCGTCGACAGAGCTGCTCGTCGCGTTTTTCGCCACCACGGCGATCTTCGCCTATATTCCAGGCCCGGCCATGCTCTATGCCGCCGCGCAGACGATGGCGCGCGGCCGCTGGTCCGGCCTGACTGCGGCGCTCGGCATTCATCTGGGCGGCTATGTTCACGTCTTTGCCGCTGCCGCCGGCCTGTCCGTGCTTTTCCACGCCGTGCCGCCGCTCTACATGGCGGTCAAGCTCGTCGGCGCGCTCTACCTAATCTGGCTCGGTGTGGCGCTGTTCCGCAAACGCGCGGAAGGCGACATGGCACTGCCGGCGATCGAGCGGAAATCGGCTTGCCGCGCCTTTTTCGAGAGCATCGCCGTCGAGGTGCTCAATCCGAAGACCGCGATCTTCTTCATGGCCTTCCTGCCCCAGTTCATCGATGCCTCTGCCGCATTCCCGGTCTGGCTGCAATTCGTCGTGCTGGGCACGACAGTCAACCTGATGTTCTCCTCGGCCGATATCGTCTGCGTGTTCCTGGCTGGTGCCGTGATCGGCAGGCTGCGCCGCTCCAGCAGCGCCCAGCGCATGATGCAGCGAGCCGGCGGCGCGGTGCTTGTCGGGCTTGGCGTCCATGTCGCCTTGCAGAAGAGTTGACGAGGCCAGCCGGCGTTGCGCTGGCTCGAATTGCGGTATATCGGCATCGCCATGAACGACCGATCCCGGCCAATTTGTCCTCCATGCATCTTCAAAACCGGTTTTTGCGCGTTGCCAGTGACATGACCAAGCACGACCCACTTTCCCCCGAGCCCTTGCACCGCGCCATCGCGCACTTCGGCCAGGCCACCGTGCTGGTGGTCGGCGATCTCATCCTTGACCGGTTCGTCAACGGCATCATCGAGCGGATTTCGCCTGAAGCGCCGATCCCGGTGCTCCATGGGCGCGGCGAGAGCCTGGCGATGGGCGGCGCCGGCAATGTCGTGGCCAACATCATCTCGCTCGGCGCCGCCGCCATTCCGGTCTCGGTGATCGGCTCTGATACGGCAGGCGACAGCCTGGTGCGCATGCTCGGCGAGCTTGGCGCCGACACGACAGGCCTGGCGCGGGAGCGCGGCCGCATGACGTCGTCCAAGAGCCGCTTCAGCGCGCTCAACCAGCAGGTGCTGCGCTTCGACGAGGAAGAGATCAAGCCGCTCGGCGCGGCGGAGCGCGCGGCGCTGGTCCGGCATTTCCGCGCCGCGCTGGCGCACGCCGACATCGTCATCCTGTCGGATTACGGCAAGGGCATCCTGCTCGACGGCGTCGCCGGCGAATTGATCGCGATCTGCCGCGAGGCGGGAAAGCCGGTGCTGGTCGATCCGAAGGGCCGGGATTATGCACGCTATGCCGGCGCGACCGCCATCACGCCCAACCGCAAGGAACTCGGCGAAGCGGTCGAACGGCCGGTGTTCAGCGATGACGAGATCGTGGCCGCGGCGCGCGAGCTGCTTGCGGCGCATGGCTTCGACTTCGTCGTCGCCACGCGCAGCGAAAAGGGCATGAGCGTCGTCGGTCCGACGGAGGCGCGCCACATCGCCACGCAGGCGCGCGAAGTGTTCGATGTGTCGGGCGCCGGCGATACGGTGATCGCGACCTTCGCGCTGGCGCTTGCCGCCGGCGCCGATCCGGCCGCGGCCGCCTCGATCGCCAATGCAGCCGGCGGCGTTGTGGTGGGCAAGCGAGGCACGGCGCGGCTGACGGTCGAGGAACTCAACGGCGCGCTGTTTCGATCGCACGGTCCGAGCGTCCACAGGGATGCCATCCTCGACGCCAAATCGGCCGCACGGCTGGTGTCGGCGTGGAAGGAGGAGGGCCTCAGCGTCGGCTTCACCAATGGCTGTTTCGACATCCTGCATGCCGGCCATGTCAGCCTGCTGCACGCGGCGCGCAGCCAGTGCGACCGGCTGGTGCTCGGCCTCAACAGCGACGCTTCGGTGCGCCGGCTGAAGGGGCCGGAACGGCCTGTCAACGACCAGCATGACCGCGCCTGCGTGTTGGCGGCACTCGCGTCTGTCGACGCGGTGGTGGTCTTCGACGAGGACACGCCGCTGGCGCTGATCGAGGCGCTTCTGCCCGACATACTGGTCAAGGGCGCCGACTACACTGTCGACACCGTGGTCGGCGCGGACGTGGTGCAGAAAGCCGGCGGGCGCGTGGTCCTGGTCGATCTCGTCGCCGGCAAGAGCACGACCGGCACCATCGGCAGGCTGCGCTCGGCCGGTAATAAGAATTGAGGGTTTCATGTCCGAACTGAACGATTACCTGGTCCGCTCGGCGGCCGCGATCACGGCGCTGGTCGAGCGCGATCTCACAGGCGCGATGGAACGTGCGGCGAGCGCGATCGTCGCCGCCCTTTCGTCGGGCAAGGCGCTGCTGATCTGCGGCAATGGGGGTTCGGCCAGCGACGCCATTCACATCGCCGGCGAACTGGTCGGCCGCTTTCTCAAGGAGCGCAAGGGCTACAATGTCATCGCGCTGCCGGCCAATGCCGCGGTGCTGACCGCCTGGGGTAATGATTACGGCTTCGACACCGTTTTTTCGCGCCAGGTCGAGGCGCATGGCGCGGCCGGCGGCGTGCTTCTGGCGATCTCGACCAGCGGCAATTCGCCGAGCATCCTGGCGGCCGCCGAACAGGCACGGACCATGGGCATGACGGTGATCAGCCTGACAGGCGACACAGGCGGCAAGCTCGCGCCGCTCACCGACATCCTGCTCAACGTGCCCTCGACCTCGACGCCGATCATCCAGCAAGGGCATCTGTGCCTCTACCATCACCTGTGCGAGGTGGTGGAAGCGCGCCTCAGCAATGGCTGACAAGGCGCCGCACCCGTTGGCCGAGCCGGGCCTGTGGGTGGAGCGGATAGGCGGCAGGGTTTTTCCCGCCGGCCAGCCGGCGCTGTTCCTCGATCGCGACGGCACCATCAATGTCGATACCGACTATCCCAGCGATCCGGCCGAGATCGAGCTCCGGCCGCAGATGCTGCCGGCGATCGCCGCCGCCAACAATGCCGGCATCCCGGTCGTGGTGGTGACCAACCAGTCCGGCATCGCGCGCGGCTATTTCGGCTGGAGTGCCTTCGCCGATGTGAACCGCCGCGTGCTCGAGCTGTTGCGCGATCAGGGCGTTGTCGTGGACATGGTGCTGGCCTGCGCCTACCACGAGGCTGGCGTGGGGCCGCTGGGCATATCGGATCACCCGATGCGCAAACCCAATCCCGGCATGCTCTTCGAGGCGGCGAAACGCCTCGATCTCGATCTCCGGCGGTCGGTGATCGTCGGCGACAAGCTGGCCGACATGGAGGCAGGCCTGGGCGCCGGCCTGCCGCAGGGCTGGCTCGTCGACGGCGAGGCGCAGCTTCGCTCCGGCTTCGTCATCAGGCCCTTGCGGGACAGCAGCGACCTCGACGGCCTGCTCGCCGCCATAGGGCGGCTCGATGGCCGGGATAAGCGGTCTTGATCCGGACCTGACCGCTCACGCCGGTTCGCTGCCTTGCGAGGCCTCATACAGTTTGGCCTCGGTGGCGAAGGAATAGATCATCACCGACATCGAATAGACGAAGCCGTGCCGGCCGCACAGGAAGTAGCGCTTGGCCAGATAGAATTTCAGGAAGTTGCCGAGCGGCGAAAGCACCAGCCGCACCAGGCCCGGCTTCTTGCCTTTCTCGACCAGGGTGGCCGCCTTGAGGCTGGAATAGGCATTTGCCCGGGCCAGATCCTCCTCGACCGATATTTCGCGGCGATGCAGCAGCACGCCGCTTTCGATCGTGCTGGTCTCGCCGGAAACGCCGAAGGATTCATGGACCCGCGCGGTCACGTCCATGGTCGCACCTTCCCGGCGGAAAAGCCGCAACAGCCTGTTGTGCAGCACCCAGCGATGGGCATAGCCGTAGCCCTTCAGCCAGTCGCGGCGGCGGATGTACCATCCGCTGATGCCGGCATTCGCCGTCTCGACCGCCGCCACGATCGACTGCCGCAGCCGGTCGTCGACGCGTTCGTCCGGGTCGATCGAAAGACACCAGGGCTGCGTGGCGTGGTCGAGCGCGAATTGCCGCTGATGCGGAAAACCCGGCCAGCCATTGTGCAGCAGCTTTATCGGATAGCCCTCAGCGACAAACTGCCGAACGATGTCCAACGTGGCGTCGGTGGAGCCTGAATCGACGATGACGATCTCGGCGCAAAAATCGATGCTTTCGAGGCACGGGCCGATCATATCGGCCTCGTTCATGCAGATGATGAGCGCCGAAATCGGGCTTGCAAACCTGGTCATGGTCCCTTCCACGGCGGATTGTCCTTGGAACTTACGCTGCTTGGGCAAGGAAACCAATCAGGCGCCAAATCGCACAGGACGATCCGGCTGCCTGCGCCTGTCCGTTATCAACGCGGCGGCGATGTGGCGAAATTCCGGAATTCGCTTTGGCCGGGCGCCGCAATCGATCGGCGTCACGGCCGCTCGAACGAGACCAACCCTTCATCCTTGACCCGGCGGATGGTGAGGGCTGTGCGCACCGTGTCGACGTTCGGCGTGGAGGTCAGTTCCTCGATGACAAAGGTCTGGAAGGCGCCGAGGTCGCTTGCCACGCAGTGCAGGAGGAAATCGGATTCGCCCGACACCATCCAGGCATCGCGTACGACCGGCCAGCCGCGCGTGCGCTCAGCGAAGATGCGAAGCTCGGCATCGGCCTGATGGTGCAGGCCGACTAGGCAGAAGGCGACCACGTCGAGACCGAGCGCCGGCGCGTTGAGCAGCGCCCGATAGCCGCGAATGATGCCGGCTTCCTCCAGTCGCTTGACGCGGCGCAGGCAAGGCGGTGCCGAAATGCCGACGCGGTTCGACAGTTCGACATTGGTCATGCGCCCATCTGCCTGCAATTCGCGAAGGATCTTCCAGTCGATTGCGTCGAGGTCGGCCTTGAGCGGCATTTCGGGGCTTTCGATGGTTACGGGTGGCGAAAGAATCTTGCGGGATTTTGTAATTAAACGACTTTGCTGTCCACGCCATCCCACACGCGGAAATCCACGCAGCACCAGAGCGGTTCGCCCGGTGCGACAAAGCTTTCCGGGGACGAGCGCCAACTTGCCTTGCTGGCGTCGTGGGCAACACTTACATTACGCGCGACATCGACGAGTTTTCCATGCCGCAAACGCCGGCAGCCCTCCGCAGAGGCTTTTCATGACCACCAAGCACGCGCCTGTCCTCATCATCGGTTCCGGCCCGGCCGGTTATACCGCGGCGATCTATGCCGCCCGCGCCATGCTGAAGCCGATGCTGGTCGCCGGCCTGCAGCAGGGGGGCCAGCTGATGATCACCACCGACGTCGAGAACTATCCCGGTTTCGGCGAACCCATCCAGGGTCCGTGGCTGATGAGCGAGATGCTCAGGCAGGCAGAACATGTCGGCACCGACATCATCGCCGACATCATCACCGAGGTCGATCTCAACGTGCGGCCGTTCCGCGCAACGGGCGATTCCGGCACCGTCTACACGGCCGATGCCCTGATCATCGCCACCGGCGCGCAGGCCAAATGGCTTGGCATTCCGACCGAACAGACGTTCATGGGCTTCGGCGTATCGGCTTGCGCCACATGCGACGGCTTCTTCTACCGCGGCAAGGATGTCGCGGTGGTCGGCGGCGGCAATTCGGCGGTGGAAGAAGCACTCTATCTGTCGAACCTCGCCAAGAGCGTGACGGTCATCCACAGGCGCTCGGACTTCCGCGCCGAACGCATCCTGCGCGAGCGGCTCTTGAAGAAGGACAATGTCCGCGTCATCTGGGACACGGTTGTCGACGAGATCACCGGCCGTCCGGGCAAGACGCCACTGCCGCCTTCGGTCGAAGGGTTGAAGCTGCGCAACGTGGTGACGGGTGTCGAGACGCAGCTCGAGGTCGACGGCGTGTTCGTCGCGATCGGCCATGCGCCGGCGGTCGAGCTGTTCGTCGGCAAGCTGAAGCAGAAGCCGAACGGCTATCTGTGGACGGCGCCGGATTCGACCCGCACCGACGTGCCCGGCGTGTTCGCCGCCGGCGACGTGACCGACGATATCTATCGCCAGGCGGTGACTGCGGCGGGGCTGGGCTGCATGGCGGCGCTCGAGGCGGAGAAGTACCTGGCCGGCATCGAGGTGCATCGCGAGGCGGCCGAATAGCGGTTCGCAAACTGTTGAAAGAACGGCTTAGAAACGCCGTGTAAAAGCCTGATTTTTCATTCAGACGCCAAACAGGAACGAGGGGAATCATGGCGTTGGACTGGGACAAGCTACGCGTGTTTCACGCTGCGGCGGAAGCAGGGTCGTTTACACATGCGGCCGAGACGCTGCACCTGTCGCAATCGGCGATTTCGCGCCAGGTCAGCGCGCTCGAGCATGATGTCGGCGTGCCGCTGTTCAACCGCCACGCCCGCGGCCTGGTGCTGACCGAACAGGGCGAGATGCTGTTCCGCACGGCGCATGACGTGCTGATGAAGCTCGAGACCATCAAATCGCGGCTGACCGAGACCAAGGACCGCCCCTCCGGCGTGCTCAGGGTCACGACCACGGTCGGGCTCGGCGCCGGCTGGCTGACCGAACGCGTGCAGGAGTTCATCGAGCTCTATCCTGAAATCAGCCTGCAGCTGATCCTCGCCAACGAGGAGCTCGACCTGACCATGCGCCAGGCCGATTGCGCCATCCGGCTGCGCCAGCCGCAGCAGCCGGACCTTATCCAGCGCCGCCTGTTCACGGTGCATTTCCACCTCTATGCTTCGCCAGGCTATATCGCCAAGCATGGCAGGCCGGCTTCGGTGGCCGAGCTCAAGGCGCATCGCATCGTCACTTTCGGCGTGCCGGTGCCGGCGCATCTGTCGGAGCTGAACTGGCTGGAGACGGTCGGCGATTTCGAGGGCGGCCAGCGCGTGCCGACGCTGCAGATCAACGATATATTGTCGATCAAGCGCGCGGTCCAGGGCGGCGCCGGCATCGCCATGCTGCCCGACTATGTCATCTCCAAGGATTCCGGCCTGGTGCAGCTCCTGCCGGAAACGGAGGTGCCTTCCTTCGACACCTATTTCGCCTACCCCGACGCGATGAAGAACCAGGCGAAGCTGCACGTGTTTCGCGACTTCATCATCGCCAAGGCGCGGAGCTGGTCGTATTGACCCCGGAGATCGCGCAGACTCTCACCTCCGCCAGCGCGTCAGGCGGGGCAGCCAGGCGGGCACGTTGCGGCGGTAGGTTTCGTATTCATCGCCATAGCGGCGTGCGAGCGTCGGCTCCTCGTACAGCTTGACGAAGGTGGCCATGGCCGCGGCTGCCATGGCGGCGTAGGCGACAAGCGTCCAGCTTGAAAACAGCAGTGCCTGGCCGATGATGATCGACAGCACCGCCACATACATCGGATTGCGGACATGGCGGTAGAGCCCGCCGACCACCAGTCTCTCGGTCGGAGCGACCGGAGCAGGCGTGCCGAGGCCTTCAAGCGCAAAGCAGGCGAATGCATGCAGCAGCGCCGCCACGGCGACCGCGATGAGGATCCAGCCAAGAGGGGCAAGACCCGGCAGGCTCGACCATGGCCGGTCCCAGCGATCCGTCAGCAGCCACGGCACGAGGCCGGCGACGATACAGGGTGCCGCGATGAAGAACGCAGCACTGCCGGCGATCGCCGAAAAGGTCCGCATTGCTTGTCTCCCGCCTGAAGCATGTCACGCCCAAACCGATTCCCGCGACGCGCTCAAGTCTTTGTTGTTCACGTCGCTGCCGAACCGAGGACACTTTGCGCGACATGCATTAGTTGCCTCGGAAATAAACGCCTGCTGCCTCATTCCACGCCATTGCGCATTTTTGACATTTCGGGATGAAAACCGAGCGTGATTCGCGATTCCGCCGTGACAATTGTCTCATTGCGGGTTCCGCTTCGGTGATTCTGCTGGTCCTATTGGGTCCAGAAATGGCTTAGACCACAGCCTGCGTCTTTTTGCATGCGTGTGTTGCAAAATAGATGCTTGTTTCTTGGGCATGATGAGCACATATATAGTTCATCTCCTGGGCGCGTTCTCCTCCCATTAGCGCCCTCGAGTGTTCCCCTCTGGAGGTTAGCCTTAACAGGCACTTCCAATCAAACTCAGCCGGATCTTCATTGATCCGGCTTTTTTGTTGCCCGGAGGCTGCCGGAAGGGCGGGAAAATCCACCGAAATAGCCACGTAACAGTGACATGTAACCTCTGGTAACATGTCAAAGGCGTTCGGCTCCTGCTAAGCAGACCATAGGACGCGGTGTGGTCGGACGGGAGATGGGGGCATCACTCGGACGATCCGGGCTCAGGCGGCTACCGCGTCCGAACCTTCTTCCGCCGAAGCGGCGACTTCAAGATGCGGCGGACCTGCCGTTTCTCCTCCCAAGAAAACGGTCCGCAAACAAAACGGCGTCCGGCCCCCCGGGCGTCGTTTTTTGTTTGCGCCCCCTCGAACAAGGTTCGAGAGGGCACTCACCCAAATCTTTGTGGATGTCGATGTCCCAAAGCCGAGATCACTTTAGACGACATGCATCAGAATCAGGCTGCCTTGCCGTTGGCATTCATCGCTTCGTCGGCGAGCCGGCCGGTGAGTTCGGCCATGTGGTCGAAGACGGCGCGGTAGCTGGCGACGCCTGAGGTGGCCGAGCGCAGCTCGATGATCAGATCGCCGATCTCGGATTGCGGCATGGTCGCCTCGACGACATCCCATC
Source organism: Mesorhizobium sp. BR1-1-6 (assembly GCF_020165355.1). Lineage (NCBI taxonomy): Bacteria > Pseudomonadati > Pseudomonadota > Alphaproteobacteria > Hyphomicrobiales > Phyllobacteriaceae > Mesorhizobium > Mesorhizobium sp. BR1-1-6. The sequence goes on from NZ_JAIUHZ010000002.1 coordinate 390,013, forward strand.
CTGGCCAGCCGGGTCGCGCGTCGTAGCCGAGGATCTGGCCGCGCCGCTGCGGGATCAGCGCGATGATCTTCGAGGTCGCATCGGAGGGCGTCACGATCTCGACCTTCATCACTGGCTCCAGGAGCACGGGCGAACAGCCCGCCATGCCTTCCTTCATGGCAAGCTTGGCCGCCATCTGGAAGGCCATGTCGGAGGAATCGACCGCGTGGTAGGAGCCGTCCGACAGGTTGACGGCGACGTCGACGACGGGAAAGCCGAGCGGGCCCGACTTCAGGTAATCGCGTATACCGCTTTCGACCGACTGGATGTAGGTCTTGGGCACCACGCCGCCGGTGATGGTATCGGTGAACTGGAAACCTGCGCCGCGCGGCAGCGGCTTTATCTCGATCACCACATCGCCGAACTGGCCGTGGCCGCCGGACTGCTTCTTGTGGCGGCCGCGTTGCTGCGCCGATTTGCGGATAGTCTCGCGGTAGGGCACCGCCGGCGGATGGCCTTCGACCGGAATCTGGTTCTTGCCCTCGAGCCGTTCGCGTACGACGCGCAGGTGCATTTCTCCATGGCCCGACAGCACGGTCTCGGCCGAGTCCTGGTTATGATGCAGGCTGAGCGAGGGATCTTCTTCGGCCAGCCGTTGGATGGCGGCTGACATCTTCACCTCGTCCTTGCGCTCCTTCGGCCGCAAGGCGAAAGCGAAGACAGGCTGCGGCGGCTCGAACTGGAGCAGCGGCTTCATGCCGCCCTTGGCCGAGGTCAGCGTCTGGCCGGTCTTGACCGCGTCCAGCTTGCCGAGCGCGACCGTGTCGCCGGTCTTCGCCGCGGTGAGCTTCGACTGGTCCTTGCCAAGCATCCTGTAGATGCCGGACACCTTTGCCATGTCGCCGCCGGGCAGCCAGAGCTCGGAGCCATCGGCGACCTGTCCCGAAAGGATGCGCGACACCGACAATTTGCCTCCATGCGGCGTATGGATGGTCTTCATCACCTGAACCACGGTTGCGTTGCCTTCGGGGGCGCCGAGCCGTTTGCGGGTCGCGTCGATGTCGGGCGCATCATGGCGGATCGCCTTCAGGAGACGCAGCACGCCATTGCCTTTCTCTGCGGTGCCGATCAGCACCGGCGTGACGGCGCCGTCGCGCAGATCCGCGGCAAGATCGTCGAAGACCGCGTCCTTGGGCGGCTCGATCTCCTCGAGCAGCTGTTCCATCAACTGGTCGTCATGGTCGGCCAGCCGTTCCAGCATCGAAAAACGGGCTTCCAGCTCACGCGCCTTTTCGTCGCCGGGGATCTGGGCCACCTCGCTCTCGGCATATTCGCGGTAGATGTAGGCGCGTTCCAGCGCCAGGTCGATCGAGCCGATGACGACGCCGTCCTTGCGCAGCGGTATCTGGCGCAGAAGCAACGGCACCGCACTTGCCGGCTGCAGCATCTTCAGCGTGTCGCGCACGCCCGCGATCGCCTTGTCGACCTTGTTGAGAAACAGGATGCGCGGCACGCCGAGATCGTCGAGCTTGCGCATGATGAGCTGGAGGGCGGGGATCTTCTTCTCGTCGGCCTCGGCGACGACCACCGCGAGGTCGCAGGCGGCCAGTACCGGTTCGGCCTCGAAGGAGAATTCGATCGATCCGGGACAGTCGACGAAGGTGAACTGCTCGCCCATGAATTCCGTGGTGGCGAAGGTCGCCTCGACGCTCATGGCGTGGGCGCGCGCCTCGGGCGAATGATCTGAAACGGTGTTTCCCGAGGAAACCGGGTTCTGGCGGGGAATGGCGCCCGTGCGGGCCAATATGGCTTCGAGAAGTGTCGTCTTACCGCTTGCGAAGGGACCGACTATGGCAATGCATTTCGGTCCCGTGCGTCTTCCTCCGGCGCGATTACCCATGACTGACCTCCACTCAGGCGTTTCCCTGGAGACCGACTGGCATTCATGGTTCAGGCCAAGGTCAGTCGGTCCTGAGCGGCGGCCGGCCTGTTCGACCGTCGCGGGCGGGCTTGTCTTCAACCGGCCCAAAGGTATCGTCCCACTTGTTTGCCGGCAGGGCAAGGAAAATAGGTAGCCTCAAGGGCCGAGCGCGCGGTGCGGTTGCCGCTGATTTGCAAGCCGAACAGACCGGTTGCGTCGACGGCCATATCGGCCGAAACTAGGGTCTCGAAAGAAGAGCGGCGTCGCCGCCGCCCGCATCGCCACCAGTTCCAGGGATCGAACGATGAAGATCATTGCTTGCGGCAGCACGCCGACCGTCATCGCGCCGGAAAAGTACTTCACCGGCCGGGTGCTGCAGACGCCGATCATCGAGAAGGAGGCTCCGGCACGGCTGCGGGCGACATTGGTCAGCTTCGAGCCGGGCGCGCGGACCCACTGGCACACGCATCCGCTTGGCCAGACGCTGTACGTCACGTCGGGCGCCGGCCTCGCCCAGACCTGGGGCGGTCTCATCCAGGAGATCAGGGCAGGGGACGTCATCTCGTTCGCGCCAGGCGAAAAGCACTGGCATGGCGCCGGGCCGAAAACGGCCATGACGCATATAGCCATGCAGGAAGCGCTCGAGGGCGTGCATGCCGACTGGCTGGAAGCGGTGACGCCGGCCCAATATGGCGGCTGAGTACCGTGTCGAGCCGATCTAAAAACCCGGCGTTTGGCCGGGTTTTGTTTTCACGATCAGGTCAGTGATGCCGTAAAGCGCTGGATGCGCGTGCACGCCTCCTCCAGCAGCGTCTCCGACGTGGCGTAGGAGATGCGGAAGTTCGGACCGAGGCCGAAGGCCGAACCGAATACCACCGCCACGCCCTCGGCCTCGAGCAGCTCCGAGCAGAAGGCCTCGTCAGTGTCGATCACCTTGCCGGCCTTGGTCTTCTTGCCGATCAGCTGGGCGCAGGACGGATAGACGTAGAAGGCGCCTTCCGGCGACGGACAAGAGATGCCGCGCGCCTGGTTGAGCATCGAGACGACGAGATCGCGGCGCCCCTGGAAGATCGCCTTGTTCTTGGCGATGAAGTCCTGCGGGCCGTTCAGCGCTTCGACCGAGGCCCATTGCGCGATGGTGCAGGCGCCCGACGTCTGCTGGCCCTGGATCATGTCCATCGCCTTGATCAGCTGGACGGGACCCGCGGCGTAGCCAATGCGCCAGCCGGTCATGGCATAGGCTTTCGACACGCCGTTCATGGTCAGCGTGCGCTCATAGAGCTTCGGCTCGACCTCGGCGATGGTCTTGAAGACGAAGTCGCCGTAGGTCAGATGCTCGTACATGTCGTCGGTCAGCGTCCAAACATGCGGATGCCTGAGCAGCACGTCGGCGAGCGACCGAAGCTCGGCCTCGGTGTAGGCGGCGCCCGACGGGTTCGACGGCGAGTTCATCAGCAGCCACTTTGTACGCGGCGTGATGGCCTTTTCCAGCACAGCGGCAGTGAGCTTGAAGCCATTGTCGATCGAAGTGTCGGCGAACACCGAGGTGCCGCCGCAGATCGCCACCATCTCGGGATAGCTGACCCAATAGGGGCGTGGGATGATGACCTCGTCGCCGGGATTCAGCGTCGCCATGAAGGCGTTGAACAGGATCTGCTTGCCGCCAGTACCGACGATTGTCTGTTCGGGCTTGTAGTCGAGATTGTTCTCGCGCTTGAATTTCTTCGCGATCGCTTCGCGCAGCGGTGCGATGCCAGACACCGGCGGATATTTGGTCTCACCACGGCGGATGGCCTCGATCGCCGCATTCTTGATGTTGTCGGGCGTATCGAAATCCGGTTCGCCTGCACCCAGGCCGATGACGTCGCGGCCGGCATTTTTCAGCTCGCGGGCTTTCTGCGTCACCGCGATGGTGGCGGAAGGCTTCACGCGTGAAAGGGTGTCGGCAAGGAAGGCCATGACCTTTTTCTCTCCAGAAAGGATCAGCGCGGCCAGGAGCGGCCGCGGCGCTTCTCATGTCGCATCATTCCCGTGAGTGCAAGCATTGTCGGCTGGGCCAGTGCCGCAAGGAGGTCAATGAGCCGTGATCGACAACAGAAAGTTCATTAACGGGCGGTAGAGGCTTGCGTGGCAGGATCGCAACCCAATTGCGCCAGTTCGCGGAGCGAGGAACCTTGTCGCGCAGCATCGGGCTTGCCCATATCATCCGTCATGATGACGGCACCTCGTCAGGTGTCTGGGGCATTTATACGCTGCAAAGCGCCTTCCAGCCGATCTTCGCCTTCAGGGAAGGCAAGCTGTCGGTTGCCGCCTTCGAGGGCTTGATCCGGCCGTTCCGCGACGGCGAGCCGCAATCGCCAATGAGCTTCTTCAGCACCTGCCCGGCCGCCGACCGGCTTCATGTCGAGGCGCTGACCAGGACGCTGCATCTGCTGAATGCCGGCGCCTGCCTGCCGCAGGAAGCGTCGATCTTCGTCAATTTCGATCCGTCGGTGTTCACCGAGCGCGCCGTTGCCGACAATGCCTTGCGCGAAATGCGCCTGGTGCTGCATGAGGCCGGCATCGATCCGGGCCGTGTCGTGTGCGAGGTGACCGAGCAGCGTCCAGCCTCGCAGGAGACCCTGCACGGTTTCGTCGCGGCGTTGAAGGGCAACGGCTTTCGCATTGCCGTCGATGACTATGGCGCCGACGATTCCGACATCAACCGCATCAAGGAGTTGAAACCCGACATCGTCAAGTTCGATGCCCACTGGATCACGCAGTTGATGGAGTCCGGCGCCGGCTTCGCGCTGCTGACGTCCATGGTGAAAAGCTTCGAGGCACAAGGCATCCGCACCGTGTTCGAGGGCATCGAGGAAGGCTGGCAGCTGGAGCTGGCCGAGAAATCCGGGGCTTCGATGGTCCAGGGTTTCGTGCTGGCACGGCCGGAACTGGCGCCGACCAGCTTCCGCGTCTTCGGCGAGGACGGGCCATCGCCTGCCGCCGACAGTGCATCTTCCGTCCCGGCAGCCGCGCCGCATACCGCGCGGGCGGCGAAAGCCTTTGGGCGCAGGGGCACACGATGAGGCCCGAGCGGCGGCGCGATGTCGGCGATGCGATCTTCATGGACGAGGTCGGTATCGAATATGGCGTTTATGGCGACTTCCGCCTGCGCAGCGCCTACCAGCCGATCTTCGCGCCGCGCGGCCGCTTCCTGCACGCAATCGCGGTCGAGGGCCTGATCGAGCCGCATCGCGCCGGCCGGCCGGGCGCCGCACGGGCGTTCTTCGAAGGCGTCGCGGCCGAGGACCGGCTGTTCGTCGAAACCATGTGCCGGGTGCTGCATCTCAGGAATTTCCGCAACATCGGCGTCGACGGGCTCGATCTGTTCTTCAACTACAATCCATTGGCCAACGCCCATCGGGGCCGGGCCTTGGCCGAAATCCGGCTGATGAGCAGGCATCTCGGCGAGCTCGGCCTGGCTCCCGGCATGCTGGTCTGCGAAATCACCGAACAGGCGGCCGACGACACGCTGCTGGCCAGGCTGGTGCGCGAGATGCGCCGCGACGGCATCCGCATCGCCATCGACGACTTCGGCACCGGCCACTCGACCGAGGAGCGGGTCAGCCTGCTCAAGCCCGATATCGTCAAGATCGACGGTGGCTGGTTCGCGCAATTCTGCCGCCACGCCGCCGCCGAGCGGTTCTTCCGCCCGCTGGTCTCCAGCCTGCACGACCGCGGCGCCAAGGTCCTGGTCGAGGGCATCGAACAGCCCACCCATCTGCGCGTCGCGCTCGATGGCGGCGTCGACCTGCTGCAAGGTTTTCTACTCGCCCGGCCGGCGCTGGCCGGGGTGATCTTCGACCAGCGACCGCTCGCCATCGACGCGCTGCTGGGCAGGGACAGCAAGGTGGTGCCGCTGTTCGGGTAGCGCCGTGTGCTACACATCAGCGGCGCTGATCGTCGCGCCAAAACTAATCATTGGTGAGGACGGCGCGGCTACGATAATCGCGTCTGCACAGGGCAGCGCTCGGGGGACCAGCGATGATACTTTACAGCATGATCGACAGCGGCAACTGCTACAAGCCGCGCCTGCTGATGGCCAAGCTCGGCCTCCCTTTCACCACTGTCGAGGTGAGTTCGCACACGGGTGATACGCGAAAAGCGGATTTCGTCGCCAAGAATCCGAACGCCATGGTGCCGCTGCTGGAGCTCGACGACGGAAAGCGGATCGCTGAATCCAACGCCATCCTGCTCTACCTTGCGGAGGGCACGCGCTTCCTGCCCGCGGACAAATATGAGCGCGGGCTCGCCTATCAATGGCTGTTCTTCGAACAGTACAGCCACGAGCCCTATATCGCCGTGCGCAAGGCGCTGCTGACCTTTCCCGAAAGGGCCAAGGACGCGACGCCCGAGCGGCTGGCGGTGACACTGGAGCGCGGCAACAAGGCGCTCGGTGTCATGAATAAATACCTGGAGAACAACGCGTTCTTCGCCGGAAACGCCTACAGCGTCGCCGACATCGCGCTTTACGCTTATACGCATACGGCGGAGCAGGGCGGCTTCCAGCTCGACGCCTATCCGGCGGTGGCTGCGTGGCTTGACCGCGTGGTGGCGGATCCGGGGCACGTCTCTATGGAGTGGGTAGGGTAATTTTATCCTCAACCTCGCCACCGCCCCGCGGCTCTTTTGGGCGAGGCGCGCCAAACAGGCGCGAGGCCCGGCCACCCATCGTCCGAGAAGCTGCGCGGGAGCTATTTCAACAAATGGTCGTAGTAGGCATGGGTGCCGATCCAGAACCAGATCACATCTTCATTGTTGCGTATGGCAACAGCCCGGTAGTTTCGTCGACCCGCGCCGACCAATAGCAACCTACCTGCTTGAAATGTAAGGAGGGATGAAAAGGATCGGAACGCAGTCTGAGAAAACTCCTGTCCGCCTTTGTTTTGATCGACGACGACAGTTTTTCATAAGCCTTCCGGAATGATGGAGAGGCGATGTTGTTCACAGAGGCCGAGTCCGGCCGGCGCGATGGTCAGCCAATGCCTGTTCGGCAAGCTTGTCCAATCGCCCCGCCCTCACGTCGGTCTCGATCTGCCGATCCCACAGGTCCGCCTGGAGCGCCTCGAACCATGCGGCAAACGCCTTCAGCTCCTCAGGGCTCAGTTCGGTGATGGACTTTTCGATTTGCTCAAGCTTGGTCATGGCCGGATAATACCACTCTAATGGTACCACAGGTGGGACTCTAGGCTCGGCTTTGCATGCCTGGAATCCAGGCAAATAAAAAGGCGGGACAATGCCCGCCTTCCCATTTCGGTAGCCTGATCGGGAGCGTCCGGTCCGGGCTGGCAGCTATCTGCTGATCCGGCTTGTCGGGTCTTTCCGCTCCGGCGCGCTTCTCGCGCGACCGTCAGTACATCCGTGACTTGCCGCGCGCCCCGGGCTGTCGCCCGGCGCGCGCCATTTTCAAAATCAGGCTGCCTTGCTCAGAGATCCAGCGGACGACTTGCCAGTGCGGCGGTCCTGCTCGATCTCGAAGTTGATCTTCTGGCCTTCGACCAGGGTCGACAGTCCAGCGCGCTCGACAGCGGAGATGTGGACGAAAACGTCCGCGCCGCCCGCGTCAGGCTGGATGAAGCCGAAGCCCTTGGTGGCGTTGAACCACTTGACCGTTCCAGTTGCCATAAAAATAGTCCTTCACATTTGCTTTGGTTTGACTGAACCGAGGTCCAGCCGGTGTGCATCGAGATTTTGGAGATAGACGTCAGCAAACGCGAAGATCGCGAGGCCCGGATCGATCGGCCGAAATATCAATGGGGCTGATATAGGCTGCTTTCGCACGAAATACAAGACTGCGTGAGAAAGCCGTGATCGAGGGACCGCCCAATGGCCGCCCCAATCCGGTGAAACCGTTGCGTCAGATGGCGCTGTCCGTGAGCCGCGCATCAGGGGAGAGGACCATGAAGACCATTCTGCTGGCAGCATGCCTGACGCTGATTGCCGCCGAGGCGCAGGCGATCTCGCGCTACGATCCGACGCGGATGGAGTGTGGCCGCGTGCAGGCGACGATCGCGCGGCAGGGCGCCGTCATCCTGCGTTACCAGTCGAGGCGGGTACCGGGACTGCCACTCTACGACCGCTACGTGCAGAGCCAGCAATTCTGCACAACGGGGGAGGTGAGGACACGCGCCTATGTGCCGAGCGCCGATACGAAATCCTGCTCGGTCTATAATTGCAAGCGCCCGGACAACGATCGGCATTTCCGCCGGCGGTTTTTTCATAACGACTAGGCCATAGCCTGGCGCGGCGGCTATCGTTTCAAAATCCGAATGAGACCTGCGCTGGCGGCGGCGGGCCGACGCGCACGCCTTCCATGGCCAGCATCTTTTCCTTGGTGGTCGAGCCGCCGGGCGCGGAGAAGCCGCCGATCTTGCCGCCGGCGGCGACGATGCGGTGACACGGAATGACCAGAGGCACCGGATTGGCGCCAAGCGCGGCACCCGTTTCGCGCGGCAGGCCGGCATGGCCGGCGCGCTTGGCCAGTTCGCCATAGGTGGTGGTTTCACCATAGGCTAGCTTTCGCGCCGCGCCATAGATGGCGAGGCGGAAATCGTCGATGCCGTCGAGATCGACCGGCACGGAGGAGAAATCGACGTCCTCGCCTGCCGCATAGGCCTTGATCGAGGCGATCAGTTCGACCACCCACGGCGGCTGCACGGTAGCGGCCGAAACGCCGGCATGGCGCAGCAGCCGCCGTTCCACTGCCTCGCTGCTGCGTTCGGGCAGGCAGAGCCGGATCAGGCCCTTTTCGCTCCAGGCAATCCCCATGAAGCCGATCACTGTTTCTAACACTGCGTGGCCGGCTGTGATCTGCGACGGCGTTTGCATGGCGTGCTCCTTTCGCAAAATGGCCAGAAACCGGCATTCATGCCGGTACATATCAGGAACAATATGGCATTTCGGCCCGAGTCTCGCCACCCGAAAACCACCTGAGCGCCCCGATTGCTCGCCAGGAATCGCTGGTGTAAGGGATTTCTTAACATCCGACGAACCGGACCCGAACGCGGCTTGCCAGCAAAACAAACCCTTATCGCGCTCGGCGTGATCGCGGCCATGGCCTGCGTCAGCGGTTGCACGTCGACATCGCAGATGAAATCCGCGTCTTCCCTGACCGAAACAGCGACCGTCGCCGGCACCGATGCCGGCTTCACCATACCGTTGCCGGAGACGGTTTCGGTGCTGCCGGAATCGTCGGGGATTACGCCCGTTCAAACCGCTGAGTTGTCCGCCGGCCCGACCACACAGGCGGCCGCGGCAACCGCGGCCTTTGCCGGAGCGACCCCAACCGCACCGGCCGTGCCGGCGGTGATGACCGCCAATGCCTGGCAGGCGCCGCCGCCGGCTGGCGCCGGCGCACCAATCAAGGCGGCAGCCACCTACGCCACCGCCGGGCTCATCGTGCCGGCGATCGCCAGGAACGATCAGAAAGCCATGCCCGGCGTGCAGCAGGCGGCCTATGTTGTGCCGCAGAATCCGGCTGCCCTCGTCCAGTTTCCTGCCGCTCCGGTGCAGGAAGAGCATGCGACCGGCGTGCGCGGCGATATCGACCGGCTGATCGTAAAATACGCCGCGTTTTATCAGGTGCCGGTCGACCTTGTGCGCCATGTCGTCAACCGCGAAAGCACCTTCAATCCCAAAGCCTACAACAACGGCCATTGGGGGCTGATGCAGATCAAGCACGCGACGGCGCGCGGCATGGGCTATGACGGACCGGCCAGGGGCCTGTTCGATGCCGAAACCAACCTGAAATACGCCGTCAAATACCTGCGTGGCGCCTGGCTGGTGTCGGACGGCAACGCCAAGCGCGCCGACTGGCTCTACCAGACCGGCTACTATTTCGACGCCAAGCGCAAGGGCCTGCTCGAGGCGACCGGCCTCGGCGTCGACCGCAAGCGGCGCCGCCTGCTGCCCGACGCCTGAGCGAAATGCCCGAACCGCGCCCGCCGGCTCCGAACGACATCCGGCTGCGCAAGATCCTCGACGAGACGCTGGTTCCCGCGCACTGGCCGGATGGCTTTGTCATGCGCACCCTCGAGCACGGCGATGCGCCGGCCTTGCATGCGCTGCTGAGCGAGGTGTTCGATGATGGCGCCGACGGCCCGTTCGACGAATGGTGGCCACGCATCTCAGGCGACCCCGAATTCGACCCTGCGCTCTGTTTCCTCGTCATCGACACCAAGGGCCTGCTGGTGGCGGCGGCGCTGTGCTGGACGAGCGCCTTCGTCAGGGATCTCGCCGTGCATCCGCAGGCGCGCGGCAGGGGCATCGGCGAGGCGCTGATGTGGCACGCCTTCGCCGTCTTTCGCGAACGCGGCGCAGACCATGTCGACCTCAAGACCAACACGGTGGAAAACGCCGCCGCTGTCAGGCTCTATCAGCGGCTTGGGATGAGCCCTGTCGCCTGGGAAGGCTGAAGCCGCGGCCCGGCCCACCGCCGCTCGCGGGCATCGCTCGGGAACCCAGAGCGCCGCTCCGCATTCAAAGAGTGGTGGAGGGGTCCGACGAGCTTCCGGAGCCTCGAAGGCTTGCGTCGCCGTTCCGAAAGGAGATCCTCCGCCGCCATGAGGCTCTTTCACGCATTTGCCACGTTGGTCGCTGCCGCGATGATTGCGGCTGTGCCTGCGCGAGCCGTCGAATTGTCAATCGTATCGGGCGACACAGGAATCGGCATCAAGGTGCTGCGTGAAATCCTCGACCGCTATGAGAAGGACAGCGGCAACAAGGTCAGCATCGTCGTCATGCCGGCATCCGGGACCGACCAGTTCGGCCAGTACAGGCTGTGGCTTGCCGCCGGCAATAGCGATATCGACGTCTACCAGACCGATGTGATCTGGGCGCCGCAGCTCGCCAGCCAGCTTGTCGACCTGACCGCGGCGACCAAGGATGTCGTCGGCGCCCATTTCCCCTCGATCATCCAGTCGCAGACCGTCAACGGCAGGCTGGTGGCGCTGCCGATCTTCACCGATGCGCCGGCGCTCTACTACCGCAAGGACCTGCTCGACAAATACGACGCCAAGGTGCCTGCCACCTGGAAGGAGCTGGCCGACACCGCCAGGCTGGTCATGGACAAGGAGCGGGCTGCCGGCAACAAAGATATCTGGGGCTTCGTCTTCCAGGGCAATGCCTATGAGGGGCTGACCTGCGACGCGCTGGAATGGGTGATGTCGAACGGCGGCGGCCAGATCATCGAGCCGGACGGCACCATCTCGATCAACAATCCAAAAGCGGCGGCAGCGCTCGACACGGCCAAAGGCTGGGTCGGAGCCATCGCGCCACCCGGCGTGCTGGCCTATCAGGAAGAGGAATCGCGCGGCGTGTGGCAGACCGGCAATGCGGTCTTCATGCGCAACTGGCCCTACGCCTATGCACTAGGCAATTCCGAAGGCTCGCCGATCAAGGGCAAGTTCGACGTAGCGCCGCTGCCGGCCGGCACCGGCGAAGGCGCGCGTCCGGCGGCGGTGCTGGGTGGCTGGAATCTTGCCGTGTCCAAATATTCCAAGCACCCGGACGCTGCGATCGGCCTCGTCAAATTCATCGCCTCGCCCGCGATGCAGAAATACCGCGCGCTGAGGAACTCCAGCCTGCCGACCATCCAGGCGCTCTATGACGATACCGACATCGCCAGACAACAGCCGATCGTTCCGCGCTGGAAGCAGATCTTCCTCAATGCGGTGCCGCGTCCCTCGGCCGCGGCCAGGATCAAGTACAACGAGGCGTCGAGCCAATTCTGGAACGCCGTCCACAAGACGCTGTCGGGCGATGGCACCGCGGGCGACAATCTGGCCGACCTCGAAGCCATGCTGACCAGGCTGAAGGGGCGTGGCTGGTGACGCCACAACGCGCCTCCATGTCCCGCCCGGCGCGAGGGATGACAGAAGCGGAGCCGAGGACTGAAGCCGTCGCGACCCGCCGCCCGCGCTCGCGGCTGATGCGCCAGCGCGTGCGTTCGGCCTGGCTGTTCCTGGCGCCGATGCTCCTGGTGCTCGCCGCCGCTGCCGGCTGGCCGCTCGCCCGCACCATCTATTTCAGTTTCACCGACGCTTCGCTGGCCGATCTCGACGCCCGCCAGTGGGCAGGTTTCGCCAATTACTTCTCGGTGCTGCGCATGCCGAGCGGCCGGGTGCTCTATGATGGCGTGCTGGCCGATCCGGTCTGGTGGAGCGCCGTCTGGAACACGGTGCGCTTCGCGGTGATTTCGGTGACTTGCGAGACGATCCTCGGCATGGTCGTCGCGCTGGTGCTCAATGCCGAATTCCCGGGCCGCGGCATCGTCAGGGCGGCGATCCTCATCCCCTGGGCGATCCCGACCATCGTCTCGGCCAAGATGTGGCAGTGGATGCTCAACGACCAGTTCGGCATCATCAATGTGGTTCTGCTCAATCTCGGCCTGATCGACACCAAGATCGCCTGGACGGCCAACGCCGACACGGCGATGGCGGCCGTGCTGGTCGTCGACATCTGGAAGACGACGCCGTTCATGGCGCTGCTCATCCTTGCCGCGCTGCAGATGCTGCCGCGCGAGATCATCGAGGTCGCCAGGCTCGACGGCGCCAATCCGTGGCAGATCTTCTGGCGGGTGACCTTGCCGCTGATCCGGCCTGCGGTGATGGTGGCGGTGATCTTCCGCGCGCTCGACGCGCTGCGCATCTTCGACCTAATCTATGTGCTGACGCCCAACAATGTGCACACCAAGTCGATGTCGGTGTTCACCCGCGAGAACCTGTTCGAGTTCGACAAGTTCGCCTACGGCTCGGCCGCCTCGACGCTGCTGTTCCTCATTCTTGCCCTTCTCACCATGGCCTATATCCGGATCGGCCGGATCAGCCTCGAGGGGGGCCGCTGAGATGTGGATCCTGAAGCGGACGGCTCTCTACCTGCTGGTCGGGATCATCGTGCTGGTCGCGGTATTCCCCTTCTATTACGCCATCGTCACCAGCCTGAAATCGGGGACCGAACTGTTCCAGGCCGACCTCTGGCCGAAGACGTTCAGCCTCGGCAATTACAGGAATGTGCTGACAGAAGGCGCTTTCGTGCGCAATCTCATCAACTCGCTGGTGGTCTCCGGCGCGGTCGTCGCGCTCTCGCTGTTGCTCGGTGTCACCGCGGCTTACGCGCTGGCGCGCGTGCGCTTCCGTGGCCGCTCGGCACTGATGCTCGCCATCCTGTCGGTGTCGATGTTTCCGCAGGTGGCGGTGCTGGCCGGGCTGTTCGAACTGGTGCGGATGTTCGGCCTCTACAATTCGCTTCTCGCGCTGATCTTCTCCTACATGATCTTCACCTTGCCGTTCACTGTCTGGGTGCTGACAGCCTTCGTGCGCGACCTGCCGGTCGAGGTCGAGGAGGCGGCGATCCTTGACGGCGCGACGCCGTGGATCATCGTCACGCGCATCTTCCTGCCGCTGATGTGGCCGGCGCTGGCGACTACCGGGCTTTTGGCGTTCATCGGCGCGTGGAACGAGTTCCTGTTTGCGCTGACATTCACCTCCAACAACGCCCAGCGGACCGTGCCGGTGGCGATCGCGCTGCTTTCGGGCAATTCCCAGTTCGAGATCCCGTGGGGCAACATCATGGCCGCATCGGTGATCGTCACCGTGCCGCTGGTGCTGCTGGTGCTGATCTTCCAGCGCAAGATCGTCTCGGGCCTCACCGCCGGCGGCGTGAAAGGGTGAAGGGGAAATTGTCGGAACCGACCGCAGCAGTCCGTCCTTAGGTCTCAGAGCAACCGCGCCGGGACGCCGGCGCTGTGACCAAGGAGCCGATCATGATCACCTTCCCCAACGAATCCGCCAAATACCGCGCCGCCCGCGAAAAGCTGCTGAAGAAGGAAATCGAGCTGCGCCGCGCCATGGAGGATGTGGCCGTGGCACGCCGCGCGTTGCCGCCGGGCGGGCTGGTGCCACAGGATTACGTGTTCGATGGGCTGGATGCCGAGGGCAGGGCGGCCGAGATAAAGCTGTCGCAACTGTTCGCACCCGGCAAGGACACGCTGATCCTCTACCAGATGATGTTTCCGCGCCATCCGCAGGAGACGCGCGACGTGGCAATGACGGGCGGCACGGCGAAGCTGGCTCGGCCGGACCAGCCATGCCCGTCCTGCACGGCGCTGCTCGACCAGTTCGACGGCGCCGTCGGCCATCTCCAGGCGGCCGGCTTCAACTTCGCCGTGGTGGCGAAAACGGCGCTCGAAAACCTCGTTACGCTCGGCCGCGACCGTGGCTGGAAGAACATGCGGCTGGTGTCGTCGGCCTCCAACAGCTTCAAGCGCGACTACAACGCCGAGGATGCCGACGGTGCGCAGATCCCGCTGCTCTCGGTGTTCCACCGCGACGCTGACGGCATCAGGCATTTCTGGTCGTCCGAACTCGGCTTCGCGCCGCCCGAACCCGGCCAGGACCCGCGCGCCATCGGCACCTGCGAGATCCTGTGGAACCTGATGGATTTCACCCCGGAGGGCCGGCCGAACTGGCACGAGCAGCTGCAATATGGCGAGGCATGCTGCCATTGACGGCAAGGCGCCCGGCGCAACTTCCGTGCATCTGCGGCGTTGGAATCCCGAGGGAACCATTCCGATCGGAGATTGCAGATGAAAACGCTTCTGACCATGACCGCCGCGGCCTTGCTCGCCGCCGCGCCCGCCGCGCTTGCCCAATCCACCGCCCAAACGACGCCGTTGGCAGCCGACAGCAAGGTCGACACGCAGACCTTCATCAAGACGGTGCCCGGCGCCAACGAGTTCGAGATCCAGTCGAGCAAGCTCGCCGAGCAGAAATCGGCGTCGGCCGACGTCAAGGCCTTCGCCAAACAGATGATCGAGGACCACACGAAGGCCGGCGAGGACTTCAAGGCGGCACTCGCGCAGGGCCAGACCACCGCCTCGACCAAGCCGGCCGGCCCGGCGCTTCAGCCGAAAGAACAGGGCCAGCTCGACGAACTCAAGGCCACCAGCGGCAAGGACTTCGACACCAAATACATCATGATGCAGACAGCAGCTCACAAGGACGCCGTCGCGCTCTTCAGCACCTACGCCCAATCGGGCGACGATCCGGCGATGAAGGAATTCGCCAAGAAGACGCTGCCGACGCTGAAGATGCACGAGAAGCATGTGAAGGAACTGGGCGCGGCGCATCAGGGGTGAGGGCGGTCGAGAGGGAGCTGAACCGCAGACGATAGCACTCTACGGCGCCCCCCTCTGTCCTGCCGGACATCTCCCCCTCTTGGGGGGAGATTGGCTGTTGCGAATGCTTTCGCCAAATTTTCGGCGTGGGCAGAAAGAGGGCCGTCGCCGAAGCTGCCAATCTCCCCCCTCGTGGGGGAGATGTCCGGCAGGACAGAGGGGGCGCCGTAGGGAGCGACGGCTCAAATCTCGCAACAGGGTTCTTCCCATGCCTGCGTGGGACTACACTGCCGCACCACCCACCCGGGGAAGTACCCATGCCCAAACTCGACCTCGCATCCCTGCCCCTCCGCAAGGGCTCGGGCTATCCCGCGCCCTTCGATGGCCCTTGCGCCGGCCGCAGGCGCCGCCGGCTTGGCGATGCCGGCGGGCTCACCGATTTCGGCGTCAACCTGATGACATTGCCGCCCGGCGGCTGGTCCAGCCAGCGCCACTGGCACAGCCATGAGGACGAGTTCGTCTATGTGCTGGAAGGCGAACTGACGCTGGTCGAGGATGGCGGCGAGACGCTGCTCAGCGCCGGCGACTGCGCCACCTTCGCCAAGAACAGCGGCAATGGCCACCATTTGATCAACCGCTCGTCCACGCCGGCGTTCTACCTCGAGGTCGGCTCGCGCAACCCTGACGATGTCATCACCTGCTCCGACATCGACATGATGAGCCCGAGTTCGGATGGACGCTTCCTGCACAAGGATGGCACGCCCTATCCGGGGCAGGGGTGAAGCGCTGGACAACGCGTCGGCGCCAGGGGGAGCGCCCTACGAGATTTCGCAGGCGAGGGACGAGTTCCGGCTCTGGACTGCGGGTCGGCGCTGGCGTTCCCCGGCCGGCACTATAAGCTCCCCCAAACCCAGGGAGCGTCGCCATGAAGAAAGAAATCATCGAAGTGCCGGTCATGTCGGACAAGGTGCGGGCGCTCGGCCTGCCCTGTTCGACGGCGGTCAAGGCCAACGGCTTCGTGTTCATCTCGGCGACACCGCCGGTGGACATGGTGACCGGCGAGATGGTGCGGGGCGACATCGAGGTGCAGACCGAGGCGTCGCTGAAGGCGCTGAAACACTGCCTGGAAGCGGCCGGCACCTCGCTGGACAATGTCGTGATGGTGCGCATCTACGCCGTCAATTCCGGCTTCTACAACGCGATCAACCGGGTCTATGCCAGGTATTTCTCGACCAACCCGCCGGCGCGGAGCTTTGTGCCGGTGGCTTCTTGGCCGATGGAGTTTGACATCGAGATTGAGTGTGTGGCGGTGGGGTGAGGTAAGAAATAGTTGGGAGAATTGTTTTGTCTACCGGAGCGAGCCTTGCGATTTCTGACAAACAAATTACGTTAGTCTCCTGAATTCAAAGTCGGATAGAATTTATGCAAAGCCCCACGATATCGTTGCGAGAATTTGATACCTTTGGTGATGTCGCTGCGGAAGACGACCCAGTTCTGGAATATTTCCTATCCACGAATGCCGTTGAGAGTATCAGAAAGAACGAATCATTTTTGGTTCTGGGGAGAAAAGGAACCGGAAAAACAGCGATTGTTCGGCATTTTACGGAAACTGGAGGGTCAACTTCAAAGGCTTTGAGCTTGCGAGGATATCCTTGGAATGTACACGCTCAACGCATCGACGGCGGAGCTTCCGATATTGAGGCTTACGTCTCGTCTTGGCGCTATCTAATAGCCGTCGAATTGGCCTCTCTAGTCTTGAAGCAAGAGGGTGCTTGGCAGAGCGGTCTAGTAGGTAGTTTAGATAATTTTCTGAAGGAAAATTATGGCGGCTCAAGCCCAAAATTGGAAGACTAAGGCCTAAGAGACTTAAATTGAACAAGATTTCCTTCATGCCGTCGGTTATGGGCAATCAGTTAGGCGGCGTTGATCTTGAACGGAATTCAAGCGACCATCAGTTCGGTTTGGAATTGAACGCCTTGACCTCGGCGATAATGGATGCCGTTCGCGATGCATTGTCATGGTCAAAAGCAGAGAGTTTAAGCCTGCATTTTGACGAATTGGATCAAGGTATTACGGTACTTGATGACAGCAGAGAGCGTATGATTATTGGCCTCATTATAGCGGCCCGTGAAATTAAAAGAGAAAGCGAGAAGTCAGGAAAGCCTATTAATCCTGTCGTGTATCTTCGCTCGGACATTTGGGAAGAGCTAAATTTTTCCGACAAAAATAAGATTAGTCAGACTTTAACACATATACTTGAGTGGAATTCAGGAACCCTACTTGATCTAATTGAGACGCGTATCAGGGCTAAGCTTGGCCCTTCGGCTAGTTGGGACAAAATAATTGAACCGGAGTTGATGCGCGGCTCTCAGCCGAAGTGGAATCACATTTTGAGTCGTACATTTTTGCGCCCCAGAGATGTTATCCGATTTTTGAATGGTGCGCTTAAGGAGGCGAAGAAGCGAGGTGTGGAGCCAATTTTGCTAAGCAATAAGGACATAGTTGGCTCCAGAGAGGATTATTCCTCCTATCTCAAAGCTGAGCTTGACGATGAAATAAGGCCGCACTGGCAGCATTGGGGAGAGGCGCTGCAGGCGTGCTCAGCAATAAGTACAATCACTTTCGAAAAGAATGATTTTGAACGTGAATATAAAGCGAGAACGAGTAGAGGAAACAAAATAAACACTGAGGAGGCGTTAAGCTTACTGTATCGGTTTTCAGTTATTGCTTACCCTACTCGAAGCGGATATGGAGGGTCGGGTTGGGTGTTCCAGTATATTGACCAACATTCGGGTTGGGACAGCGGTGCAAAGAATTTTAAGGTTCACCTTGGTCTGAAAGAGTACGCCAAGCTTAGAGAGGCTCGTTCTACATAGGCAAAAACAACACGTGGCGTGACAAACAACTTGTGTCGATACAAGCCACGAAGCCTTGACTAGAGCGCTCCCTCAAGCAAAATACTCCTGCAGCGGCCGCACCTCCAGGCTCCCCGCCTTCAACGCCGCAATCGCTTCCGCCACCGCGGCGGCACCCGACAGCGTCGTATAATACGGCACCTTCTGCATCAGCGTTGCCCTGCGCAGCGACTTGGAGTCCGATACCGCCTTCTGCCCGTCCGTCGTGTTGAAGACGATCTGGACCTGGCGGTTGCGGATGGCGTCCTCGATGTGGGGGCGGCCTTCGAGCACCTTGTTTATCTTTTCGGCGACGACGCCGTTTTCGGCGAGGAAGCGGGCGGTGCCTGAGGTGGCCATCACCTTGAAGCCGAGGCCGGCGAGGCGCTTGACCGCGGGCAATATGCCCTTCTTGTCCTCGTCGCGCACCGAGACGAACAGCGTGCCGGAGCGCGGCAGGTCGACGCCGGCCCCCAGCTGGCTCTTGGCGAAGGCGAGGGCGAAGTCGCGGTCGAGGCCCATGACCTCGCCCGTCGAGCGCATTTCCGGGCCGAGCAGAATGTCGACGCCGGGGAAACGGGCGAAGGGGAAGACGGCTTCCTTGACCGCGATGTGGCCAGGGTTCCTGGGGTCGGGCATGGCGCCATAATGGGCGAAGGCGTCTTCCAGGCTCTCGCCGGCCATGATGCGGGCGGCGATCTTGGCGATGGGGCGGCCGATGGTCTTGGCGACGAAGGGCACCGTGCGCGATGCGCGCGGGTTGACCTCCAGCACATAGACCGTGCCGTCCTTGATCGCGTACTGCACGTTCATCAACCCGCCGACATTGAGCGCGCGGGCAAGGGCCGCCGTCTGGCGCTCCAACTCGTCGACCAGCTCCGAGGGCAGCGAGTGAACGGGGAGCGAGCAGGCCGAGTCGCCGGAATGGATGCCGGCCTCCTCGATGTGCTCCAATATGCCCGACACGAAGGTTGCCTTGCCGTCGCAGAGGCAGTCGACATCGACCTCGATGGCGCCCGAGAGATAGGTGTCGAACAAAAGCGGGTTCTTGCCCAGCAGCGTGTTGATCTGGCCGGTCTTGTCGTTGGGGTATTTCTGCTTGATGTCCTCCGGCACCAGGCCGGGCACGGTGTCGAGCAAATAGGATTGCAGCATGCCCTCGTCATGGATGATCTGCATGGCGCGGCCGCCAAGCACATAGGAGGGGCGCACCACCAGCGGGAAGCCGAGCTCGCCGGCGACGAGGCGGGCCTGCTCGACCGAATAGGCGATGCCGTTCTTCGGCTGGCTGAGGTTGAGCTTGTGCAGCAGCTTCTGAAAGCGGTCGCGGTCCTCCGCCAGGTCGATCATGTCGGGCGAGGTGCCGAGGATCGGGATCCCAGCCTTCTCCAGCGCGTCGGCGAGCTTCAGCGGCGTCTGGCCGCCGAACTGGACGATGACGCCGACCAGTTCGCCCGAGGCCTGTTCGGCGCGCAGGATCTCCAGCACGTCCTCCGCCGTCAGCGGATCGAAGTAGAGCCGGTCCGAGGTGTCGTAGTCGGTCGAGACGGTCTCGGGGTTGCAGTTGATCATGATCGCTTCATAGCCGGCGTCGCGCAGTGCGAAGGCCGCATGGCAGCAGCAATAGTCGAACTCGATGCCCTGGCCGATGCGGTTCGGCCCGCCGCCGAGGATGACCACCTTCTTGCGTGACGAGACCTGCGCCTCGTTGGCGAGCGCGCCGGCGAAGGGCACTTCATAAGTGGAGTACATGTAGGCGGTGGGCGAGGCGAACTCGGCCGCGCAGGTGTCGATGCGCTTATAAACCGGATGAACGTCCAGCTTTTCACGAATCTTCTGAACGACTTCCACGTCGCTCTTCGTCAATGAGGCGAGGCGGGCGTCCGAAAAACCCATGGCCTTCAGCATGCGCAGATTGGCGGCGTCCTCAGGCAGGCCGTGCTCCCGGATGCGGGCTTCCATGGCGAGGATCCCGGCGATCTGCTCGAGGAACCACGGATCGATCTTGCACATAGCGTGCACGTCTTCGAGCGAGGTGCCCATGCGGATCGCCTGCGCCACCATGCGCAGCCGGTCGGGCGTCGGCGTGCCCAAGGCGGCGCGGATCGCGTTGCGGTCGTCGGCGCTGTTGGCGGAGCCAAGGCCGGGGATCTCGATCTCGTCGAGACCGGTGAGGCCGGTCTCCAATCCACGCAAAGCCTTCTGCAGGGATTCCTGGAAGGTGCGGCCGATGGCCATCACTTCGCCCACCGACTTCATCGCGGTGGTCAGCACCGGCTCGGCGCCGGGGAATTTTTCGAAGGCAAAGCGCGGGATTTTCGTCACCACGTAATCGATGCTCGGTTCGAACGAGGCGGGTGTCGCGCCGCCGGTGATGTCATTCTCCAACTCGTCCAGCGTGTAGCCGACGGCTAGCTTGGCCGCGATCTTGGCGATGGGGAAGCCGGTCGCCTTGGAGGCCAGCGCCGAGGAGCGGGAGACGCGCGGGTTCATCTCGATGACGACGAGACGGCCATCGGCCGGATTGACGGCGAACTGCACGTTGGAGCCGCCGGTCTCGACGCCGATCTCGCGCAGCACCGCGATCGAGGCGTTGCGCATCATCTGGTATTCCTTGTCGGTCAAGGTCAGCGCCGGCGCGACGGTGATCGAATCGCCCGTGTGCACGCCCATCGGATCGATGTTCTCGATGGAGCAGACGATGATGCAATTGTCCGCTCTGTCGCGGACGACCTCCATCTCGTATTCCTTCCAGCCGAGCACGCTCTCCTCGATCAGCACTTCGGTGGTCGGCGAGGCGTCGAGGCCGGACTGGACGATGTCGAAGAATTCGGCCCTGTTGTAGGCGATGCCGCCGCCGGTGCCGCCCATGGTGAAGGAGGGGCGGATGATGGCGGGCAGGCCGACATGGTCGAGCGCCTGGGCGGCGATCGCCATGGCGTGACTGATGTAGCGCTGCTTGCGGTCGCCTTCGCCGAGGTTCCAGCTTGTCTCCAGCGCGTCGAGCGCGGCGTCGAGGTTGTCGGGCTTTTCGGCCTTCAGTGCCGCGCGTTCGGCCTCATGCGTCTTGCGGTCGGCGTTCTTGACGTCGGTGGCGTTGGCCAGCATCGACTTCGGCGTTTCCAGGCCGATCTTCTTCATCGCCTCGCGGAACAGCGCCCGGTCCTCGGCCTTGTCGATGGCCGTGGCGTCGGCGCCGATCATCTCGACATTATAGCGCTCCAGCACGCCCATGCGGCGCAGCGACAGGGCGGTGTTGAGCGCGGTCTGGCCGCCCATGGTCGGCAGCAGCGCATCCGGGCGCTCCTTGGCGATGATCTTGGCCACGACTTCGGGGGTGATCGGCTCGATATAGGTGGCGTCGGCCAGTTCCGGGTCGGTCATGATGGTGGCCGGGTTGGAATTGACCAGGATCACGCGGAAACCCTCTTCCTTCAGCGCCTTGCAGGCCTGCGTGCCGGAATAGTCGAATTCGCAGGCCTGGCCGATGACGATGGGGCCGGCCCCGATGATCAGGATCGACTTGATGTCGGTGCGTCTTGGCATCTTTATGAATTCCGTTCGGCGAGCGGCTTGCACGAAAAACCGGGACGGGAGACCCGGCCGGTTGTGCTTGCGATTCTGGTATCAGGCTAGGAGGGCCTTATAGGGAAGAGTTTTGCGGGATGTAACCCCGAAAATGAGGGCAGTAGGGCAGTAGGGCAGTCACTCCAGGCACTTCACATATTGCCTTACTGCCCTACTGCCCTATTGCCTTCCAAACTAATCCCCAAACGCCACCGCGTCCGTAATCTCGAATCGCTCCGAGATGCCGACGCGGATCATGCTGAGGCTGCCTTCGCGGGTGAAGCGGAAATCGCTGTCGCCGTCGGAACCTGCGGGCAGGCCGCCGTAGAAGGAGATGACGCGGCTGCCGCCGTCCGGCCAGGTCACGGTGACGTCGGCCTTGTCGCTGCCCTTGTGCTCGACGCTTGCCGCGCAAAGGGTCATCGGCTGGCCAACATTGCGCGCACAGGGAATTTCAATGGCGGCGCCTCCGGCGCTGGCCTCCGCCTGAGGCGGATTCTCCCCAGTGGGCGGCGGTTCATTCGCCACCAGCGCCAGGCCGTAAGCATCCTGCATGGCAACTGCCGCCGCGGATTTCGGCGTGGTTGCAGCCGCGTTGTCGGCTCCGCCCAGCCTCGCCGTCAGGTCGGGCGGCAACGCGGGCGGCGGAGCGGCCGTCGGGCCGGCCGTTGCGTCGAGCGCCTGGCCTCCATCCGCCTGATCCGGATCGGGCGGCGAAGCCGGATTGACGGGGTTCAGGTAGCGGGCAGGGGTCCAGCCGCTGATTTTCGGGTTCTCGGCCTCGACCTTGCACCATTGCCGGCCGTCTACGTCGATGCAGCCGAGATTGTTCACGCTGGCGCCGTTGGCCAGCCGCGCCTCGGTCTTGCCGATCGGCGACGGATGGGCGCGGACGTTGAGGAGATCGTCGGGAGCGAGGCCGGTGACGATGGAGATGAACGGCCCATCCTCGGCATGGGCCACCGTCAGAAGCACAGGAGCGGCGATCAGCGCGAAGAGCGTCGTTCGGAGCGTAGACCAGCGCTTCATCACTTCGCCGTGGCCGATAGATTGCATTACCAAAGGCACCGCCAGATACGAAACGCCGCCACACGCGAAGCCGATTTTATAGGCGACGACGCTGCGCCATGTCCAGAAGCGAGATTTTGTTCCGGCAGGGACGGAGCTGCGTGAGGGCGATGATCGGAGAGCGGGGAGAGAGCAGCCTGGCGGCATGAATGCGAAGAGCATTCAGCCGGGAATGCAAAGAGCATTCAGCCTGGCGGCATGAATGCAAAAAGCATTCAGCCGGGCATGAAGCCGGTTCGCAGCGCATGGGCCCATTCGGGCCGTCCCGCCTGTTCGGCCTGGCCGGCGGCCGCCTCGTGATCATAGTCGACGGCGATGGCCTCGAAACGGTCGGGCCGGCCGGGCTCGCCTGAAGTGACGATGCCGTAGCGCGCATGCGGCGCGCCCTGCTCGGAGGAATGCGCCGGCCGCGTCGAGTCTTCATAGGCGGGACAGCCGACGCTGCCCGGGTTGAAGATCACCGGACCGCCTGGCAAGCGGATCAGTTCGGCCCGGTGGCTATGGCCGCACAGGGCCAGGCGGCAGGCCGGATCGAGCGCCTTCAACCGCCGCCGGATCGCCGCCAGCGGCGCACGCACCAGCCGGCCATCGGTGATCGCATCGAGCAGGTATTTCTCGTCATGATCGGGCCTGGCATGGAAAGCGATCACGCCGGGCGCGATCTCCAGCGTCAGAGGCTGCGCGAACAGCACCTCGCGCTGCGCTCCGGTCAACCGTTCCTGCGCGTAGATGTCGGAGGCCCACATGGTCTCATCGGCCGGATCGGCGGCGACGCGGCGGTCATGATTGCCGCGCACGGTCGGCAGGTCCAGCGCTTCCAGCCGCGCAAACGTCTCGCGCGGCCAGAGCGGACCCGAAACGCTGTCGCCGAGATTGACCGTGAGGTCGGCACCGCCGCGCCGCTCGAGGTCGGCGAGCACGGCGTCAAGCGCCAGCACATTGCCGTGGATATCGGCGAGGACAGCAATGCGCATGGGAGCTCCGGTTGTGAGGCAGCGTTTCCTCTCCCCATTACCGTGGGGCGAGAACCCAGATCCCGCGAGGTCAGGCCGTCACTTCGATATCATGGCCGCCGACGGCCGGCAGCGCTGGATCGTCGCCTGCGGCGGCAATAATGCTGTCGAGCAGGCCGGGGAAGCGGGCATCGAGATCGGCGCGGCGCAGCGTGATCATGCGGTTGGTGCCGGCCACTTCTGCGCGCGTCACGCCGGCCTCGCGCAGCTTTGCCAGGTGGTAGCTCAGATTGGTCTTCGAGGCGAGATCGAGGAATTTGCTGCAGTTCAGCGGCACGCCTTCCTTGCTGGCGAGATAACGCACGATCGCCAGCCGCGTCGGGTCGCCGAGCACGGCGAGCACGATCGGCAGGCTGATCTGGTCCGTATTGGGATGTGGCAGGCTCATGGCTGCAACCTAAGCACAGTTCCGGCCGATTTCAACGCATCCGCTCCGCGTCTGCCGTGCACACGGCTCTCCCCTTCACGACCGTGCTGACACAGGGCTGTCAGGATGGTTGTGCTATTTTTCCCTGGCTTCATTGACATCCTGCCCGGTTATGTCCAATTGTTCAATAACCTTTGAACTAAGGACACATCGCCATGGACAAGCGGATCTTCTGGCTTGCGCTCGGATCGTTTGCGATCTCGACCGAAGGCTTCGTCATCTCCAGCCTTCTGCCCGACATCGCCAGGGACGCCGGCATCTCCGTTCCGCTCGCCGGCACGCTGATCACCGCCTTCGCGCTCGCTTATGCGGTCGGCACGCCGATCCTGGCGACGCTGACCGGCGAATGGGACCGGCGCCGCGTCATCCTGTGGACGCTGGTGTTCTTCGTCATCGGCAACGTTGCCGCGGCCTTGAGCTCCTCCTTCGAAGTGCTGCTCGCCGCGCGCATCATCATGGCGCTGTCGTCTGGCCTGTTCGCGGCGACCGCGCAAGGCACGGCGGTGGCGCTGGTCGATGACCATCACCGGGCCCGCGCCATTGCCGTCGTCGTCGGCGGCACCACGGTGGCGGTAGCGGTGGGCGCCCCACTCGGCGCGCTGGTCGCGGCGATAGCCGGCTGGCGCGGCACGTTCTATGCCATCGCAGGCCTTGGCGCGCTCGCCGGCGCCATCCTCTGGTATCGGCTGCCGCGCGGCATCATCGGCACCAAGCTGCCGCTGAAGCGCCGGCTGGCGGCGGCAATGCGTCCCGGCGTGATGCCGATCCTGGTGACGACCACGCTTGCCCTCGTCGGCGCCTTCACCGTGTTCAGCTTCATCGCGCCGCTGGCCATCGAAGCCAGCGGGCTCTCTCCGATAGCGCTGCCCGGCATGCTGCTCGCTTTCGGCGTCGGCGCCGTCATCGGCAACATCGCCGGCGGCCAGGCCGCGGATCGGTTCGGCGCGACGCGCACCGTCGGCTGGTCGCTGGCGCTGAGCGCTGCCATGCTTGTCACCTTCTCGCTGATCCCGGCCTTCCTGCCACATCATCTCGCCGGGCCGGCGCTGATGGGCATGATGGTGCCGTGGGGCATCGTCGGCTGGGCCTTCCCGCCGGCGCAGGCGAGCCGCATCATCAAGCTCGCCCCGGACGCTGCCCCGATCGTGCTGTCGCTCAACGCCTCCGCGCTCTATCTCGGCGTGGCGCTCGGCGCGGTGGTTGGCGGCGCCGTGCTGCGCTATGGCGGGCCGGCCGATCTCGGCCTCATCGCGGCCGTCTTCCCCGTCGTCGGGCTCGGCATCGTGCTGGCCGGCCGGATGCTGGCGCGGCCGGTCGCCATGCCGGCGGAGTAGAGGGCGCCAAGCTTTTCGTCGCTGGTTCTTTCGCGGCCGCTTCAGCTGGAGGGGGCGGCCGCCCGCGTTTCGAGGTCCAGAGAGGCCACATCATCCAGCGTCGCACGCAGCTTCGCGGCTTGCTCCGCGCCGATCATCTCCTCGAAGCGCTGCTGGGCGACACTCCACAGCCTGATCGCCTCTTCGAGCTTGGCCTGGCCGTGCGGCGTCAGCCGGACGCGCTTGACGCGGCGATCGTCCTTATCGGGGAAGGTTTCGACATAGCCGTCGCGGACCAGCGGCTTCAGCGTATGGCCGAGCGCCGAGAGATCCATGATCAGCGCCTCGGCAACGGTCCCCATCGCCGGTTCGCTGCTGGCACTGATCTGAAAGAGCAGGCCAAATTGCGTGCCTTTCAGCCCGGAAGGCGCAAGCGCGTCGTCGTAGAAGCGGCCGAGCCTGCGCGCGGTGCGCCGCAAGGTGGCATTGTTGCACCGGCTGAATCCCGGCTGCTGAAGGTCGATCATGTCAACTCCTCGCTAGCAAAGAATGTGCCAGCCTGCCCGCAGAAATAGTTTTCGCGGCCGCCGTTGACAAGATAGCGGCATATACCTACTTCGCAAAAGTGGCATATGCCACCAAATGATGATCAAGAAGCTCGGCAGCCGGCGCATCCGTCGAAGCCGACTAGAGCGCAGAGCGCAAAAAGGAACAGGACAATGAGCAAGAATGAGAATAAGGGCACGGCCGTCATCACCGGCGCCTCCTCCGGCATCGGCGCTGTCTATGCCGACCGGTTGGCGGGGCAGGGCTATGATCTGGTGCTGGTGGCACGCCGCGCCGACCGGCTCGAGGAATTGGCTGAAAGGCTGCGCTATGCCTACAGCCGCAAGGTCAGCGTGATCAGTGCCGATCTGGCCGACGACGATGATGTGCGGCGGGTGGAGCGGACGGTATCGACGGATGACAGCGTCACGCTGTTGGTCAACAATGCCGGGCTTGGCGGTGCGCAGGTGGTTGCGACGGCGGACGCCGATGCGGCTGAACGCATGATCAAGGTCAATGTGATCGCCCTGACGCGGTTGACGCGTGCTGTGCTGCCGGGATTTCTCGCGCGCAACCGCGGCGCTATCGTCAACATCGCGTCGGTGCTGGCCTTCGACACCTCGTTCGGCGGCATCTACAGCGGCACCAAGGCCTATGTCGTCAACTTCACCGAAGCCCTGCAGCGCGAGGTCGCCGGCACCGACGTCCAGGCGCAGGTGGTGCTGCCGGGGGCGACCCGGACCGATTTCTGGGAAGTCGCGGGAAGCGATATCGACCAGCTTCCGAAGGAAATCATCATGACTGCCGACGATATGGTCGATGCTGCCCTTGTCGGCCTGGCCAGAGGCGAAGCCGTCACCGTGCCCGCGCTTGCCGATACGGCCAAGCTGGACGCCTTTCTTGGCGCCCGGCAGACCTTCTACGGCAGCCTGCACGCCGACAAGCCAGCCGCACGCTACGCGGCTTGACAGGATTCGGGTTCCTCGACTCGCCTTGCGGGGGCGAGGAACCCAGGTTCTGCAGGCCCATCTTACGCCTGCCGCCACATCGGAATGATCGATGCCGCCAGCACCAGGCCGAGCAGGATATTGAGCGCGCGCCATTGCTGCTCGGTCTTCAGCAGCCGGGCGAGCAGCATGCCGGCCACACACCATAGCGACAGCGAGAAGGCGGCGGTGAGGCCGAAGGTGGAGCCGAGCAGCAGGGCCAGCCGCGCCGGCCCGTCGGCGAGTGCGGCGAAGGATGCCGCGGCTCCAAGCCCCATCGCCCAGCCCTTGGGGTTCAGCCACTGAATGCCGGCACCGCCGAGAAAACTGTTCGGTTTGATCATCGTCACATCGAGCTTGGGCGCCCCCGCACGGCCGATCTTGAGCGCCAGCCAGACGAGGTAGAGCGAGCCGGCGATCTTCATGGCAAGCTGCAAGGACGGCATGGCGAGAAGCAGGCCGGCCAGCCCGGCGGCCGCCGCTCCGGTGACTGTGGCTAGGCCGGCCGCGCTGCCGACCACCAGCGGGATGGAGCGGCGAAAGCCGAACTGCGCGCCCGACGCCGTCGACAAGGTGGTGGCGATGCCGGGCGTGCTGGTCGCCACCAGGGCGAACAGGATCAGCGGGATGACGGGTTGGACCATGCGGCGTCCTCTGTCGAAGGCCCCATGTTAGATGCAGCCGCATATCAGTAAATGCAATGTTTACGATGACAGGCATTAGCATCTATAATGCAGGACATGATCCGCAACCTCGATACGACGCTCATGCGCACCTTCGTCACCGTCGCCGACAAGGCCAGCATGACGGCGGCGGCCAATGCGCTGCACCTGACGCAAGGCGCCGTCAGCCAGCAAGTCCGGCGGCTGGAGGAGGCGCTCGGCCGCAGCCTGTTCGAGCGCGACCGGCGCGGCTTGCGGCTGACCTCTTCCGGCGAGCGGCTGTTCGGCAAGGCAAAGCGGCTGCTCAGCCTCAACGACGAGATCTGGGCCGAAATGGCTGCCAATGTCGTGGCCGGCCAGGTGCGGTTCGGCGTGCCTTACGACCTTGTCGGCACGACGCTGGCGCCGGTGCTGAAGGCCTATGCGCAAACCTATCCGCAGGTCGAGATATCGCTGGTCTGCGCCTCCTCGCCGGAACTGGCCGCGGCGCTCGCGGCCGGCACCATCGACCTGGCGGTCATCGAGGAACGGGTGGGGGCATCGGATGGCGAGTGCCTCGCCATCGATCGGCTGGTGTGGGTCGGCGCCAAGGGCGGTGTCGCGCGCGCCAAGCGCCCCCTACCGGTCTCGATGGTCGCCGACAGCTGCGCCTTCCGGCCGGTTGTGCTTTCGGCGCTCCACGAGCATGGGCTGGAATGGCGCACCGTGTTCGAGAACGGCAATATCGACGCGACGACCGCAACGGTGCGCTCCGACCTGGCCGTCACCACCTGGCTGGCCTCGACGGTGCCGGCCGATCTCGACATATTGCCGTCCGAGTCCGGCCTGCCGCCGCTGCCGAATTTCTCGATCAACCTGCATCTGCCGAGGCACGGCGTCGGCCCGGCGGCGCAAGCGTTCGCACGGCATATACGCGACGGGCTGGCGCGCCGGCCGCAGGCGGCTTGAGGGAATTTTCAGAACCTGGTTTCCTCTCCTCCGCGTTCGTGGAGGAGAGGAAAAGAAGCGTTTACTTCCAGGTCCTGCGCCGCTCGAGCTCGGCGTCGGATGGCTCCCCCGTGACAAAGGAACCGGTCTTGATTTCGCCGGCGCGCTCGTAGGTCGCCATGATGACGCCGGTGCTGGAAGCCTGCGAGCGGGTCAGCTTGAAGGCGGCCGGCATCGCGTCATCGCCGAACAGCCGCTTGCCCTTGCCCAGCAACAGCGGGAAGATCATCAGCCGAATCTCGTCGATCAGCCCATTGGCGAGCAGGGTCTGGATCAGATTGGCCGATCCCTGGATGAGCAGGTCAGGTCCATCTTCCTGTTTGAGGCGGCGCAACGCCGGGACGATATCAGGCCCAAGCGATTGCGTGTTCTGCCAGGTGAGCGAATCCGGACGATGCGTCGCTACGTATTTGGTCGCAGGGTTGAAGGCATCCGCGATCGGATCTTTCTGATACGGCCAGTATGCGGCGAATATGTCGTAGGTTCTGCGGCCGAGCAACAGGGCGAAGGGTTTGGAGAATAGTTCATCCATTGCCGCGCCCGCCACTTCGTCAAAATAGTGGAACGTCCAGCCGCCGAACTTGAAGCCGCCGACGGGATCCTCCTCCGGGCCGCCCGGCGCCTGCATGACGCCGTCGAGGCTGACGAATGTCGCCGCTATGATCTTTCTCATGGGATGCTCCTCCTGTTTCGATCCACGCCGTCAGGGCCGGACTTCAGCCCAAGGACGGATGACTGGCTGGCCGTCCGACAGGGCGTGCCGAATTTCGGTTCGTCAGACCCGAGGCCGCGCATCGAGGCTGCGTGACGAAAACCAGACATGCTCAAAGATCGCGGTGGCGGTGCGGTCCGGCAACTTGTCCGCTGTCAGCCAGATCGAGCGGCTGCGCGCGGCCTGGTCGCGCGTCGGGATTTTTGCCGCGAGACTTGCAACCGACGCGCCGGAGCAAGGGATGAACCAGGAGCGCATGAAAGGGTCGCAGGCAAAACCGTTTTCGGTGCGGGTCACCAGAACGGCCAGGGGAACGCGCTCGGCCGGGCGCCACGGGAAGATCATGCGGCCGTCCGGCTTCAGCGCCTTGAGCCAGCCGGGTGGAGGTGCCGCGACGCCGGCATTGACATAGATGACGTCCGACGGCGGCAAATCCGATGTGACGGCATCGCCAGGAATGACAGTGACGTTCTCGTAGCCCGCAAGGTTTGCCTTTGCCCGCGAGGCAAGATCGGCGTCCAGTTCGAAGGCGGCAACGGTGCCGCCAGGTGAAACCAACCTGGCCAGCAAAGCCGTGTAGTAGCCGGTGCCGGCGCCGATGTGAGTGACAGCCTCGCCGGGCCTGGGCGCGAGTTTCCCGATCCACATGGCGTGCAGGAACGGCTCGCCATTGTTGATGCCCTTGTCGGCATCGAGCACCACCAGCACGTTCTGATAGATGAAGCGCGGGTCGGCGCTCGGGGTCTCGACCGCCCCTTGGCCGGCGACGATCGTCCATGGGCCAGGACCGAGAAACGCCTCGCGCGGCACGGCCGCGAACACCTCTTCAAGACGCGGATCGGAGGAACGCGCCTGGGCAGCCATCAGCTTGGCATAGAAGCTTCGGGATTGGGCTATCGTGGTCATGATCGACCGAGAAATAGCGCGGGCCGCGTCTTTGTCGCGGCCGATCTCAGCCGATCCCGAACAGCGTGTCGTAGAGCAGCTTGAAGTTGAGCACCAGGATGATGGCGGCGACCACCCAGGCGAGCGCCGCAACGCCGCGCGGGATGGCAAGGCTGCCCATCTTCTTCCTGTCAGAGACGAACTGGACCAGCGGGATTACCGCGAAGGGCAGTTGCATCGACAGGATCACCTGGCTGAACACCAGCAACTGGCCGGTGCCCTTTTCGCCGTAGAGCGCGGTGACGACCACCACGGGGATGATGGCGAGGCCGCGCGTCAGCAGGCGCCGCGCCCATTGCGGAATGCGCAGGCGCAGGAAGCCTTCCATGACGATCTGGCCGGCAAGCGTGGCGGTCACCGTCGAGTTCAGGCCGGAGGCGAGCAGCGCCACGGCAAACAGGATCGAGGCGATGCTCAGGCCGAGCAGCGGCGACAGCAGTTCGAAAGCCTGGCCAATCTCGGCGACGTCCTGGTGGCCGGTGTTGTGGAAGGCGACCGCCGACACGATCAGGATCGAGGCGTTGACGAACAGGGCCAGCATCAGGGCGATGGTCGAGTCCGTCGTTGCCCATTTGATGGCGTCGCGCTTGCCCTCGTCGGTGCGTTCATAGGCGCGGGTCTGCACGATTGAGGAGTGCAGATAGAGATTGTGCGGCATGACGGTGGCGCCGATGATGCCGATGGCGATGTAGAGCATCGCCGGATTGGTGACGATTTCGGATGACGGCACGAACATCGAATGCAGGATCGTGCCGGCTGGTGGCGCGGCGACGAAGATCTGGATGGCAAAGCAGCTGAAGATGATGATCAGAAGCGCGATGACGAAGGCTTCGAGATAGCGGAAGCCCTTGTTCATCAACAAAAGCACCAGGAAGGCGTCGAGCGCGGTGAGCATGGCGCCGCCGATCAGCGGAATGCCGAACAGGAGCTGCAGCGCGATCGCGGTGCCGATCACTTCGGCGAGGTCGCAGGCGATGATGGCGAGCTCGCAGGCGATCCACAGCACGAAGTTGACCGGACGCGGGTAGTAGGCGCGGCAGGCCTGGGCGAGGTCGCGGCCGGTGGCGATGCCGAGACGCGCGGCCAGCGCCTGCAGCAGGATCGCCATCAGGTTGGACAGCATGATGATGAACAGCAGCGTGTAGCCGAACTGGGCGCCGCCGGCGAGGTCGGTCGCCCAGTTGCCCGGGTCCATATAGCCGACCGAGACCATGTAGCCCGGCCCCATGAAGGCAAACAGGCGACGGAACCAGACGCCCGAATTCGGTACGGCGATCGAGGAATTGACCTCGCGCAGGCTTGGCTGCTCATCGCCTGGCCTGTCGAACCGCCACGTTGCTCTGGCTATGGCGGTGGCGTCGGTCTCGGACATGGCGAATTCCGCTTGATGCAATGGATGATGCCTCCTATCTATGCCACG
Source organism: Mesorhizobium sp. BR1-1-6 (assembly GCF_020165355.1). Lineage (NCBI taxonomy): Bacteria > Pseudomonadati > Pseudomonadota > Alphaproteobacteria > Hyphomicrobiales > Phyllobacteriaceae > Mesorhizobium > Mesorhizobium sp. BR1-1-6. The sequence continues at coordinate 421,606 of NZ_JAIUHZ010000002.1, forward strand.
GCTCAACATTATGCAATATGCTATATTTCATTGATCATGCTTTTGTGATGCGATCGATCGTGCTCCGACGCGGCGGCGATGCGGTTGCGCCTGGGCCCGAATGCAAATAAACGCCAGGATTGTCGGGGCCCGTGCTATGAATGCGGGCCGATTCAATCTTCGGGCAGCCAAGGAGGAGCGCATATTGGCGCTGAAGAACAGACCGGTCCCGCGTGAGCCGCTGCCCGATGCCGATGTCCATTCGGAAGGGTTCAGGCAGACGCGCGAAGCGCGCCGCAGCGCGCTGGTCGAGGACTATGTCGAGTTGATCGCCGACCTGATCGAGGACGGCAACGAGGCCCGCCAGGTCGACATCGCAGCCAGGCTGGGGGTCGCTCAACCGACAGTGGCCAAGATGCTGACCAGGCTGTGTGCCGACGGGCTGGTCTCCAGAAAGCCCTATCGCGGCGTGTTCCTCACCGAAGCCGGTCGCAAGGTCGCGGAAGAGAGCCGCATTCGCCACCAGACGGTGGAGGCTTTTTTGCGTTCGCTCGGCGTCAGCGCCGAGACGGCGCGCATCGATGCCGAGGGCATAGAGCACCATGTCAGCGCCGAGACACTGGAAGCGTTCCGCAAGGCGATGACGGCGGGCTAGGGACTTTGCCAAGCCGTTGGCTCGTTTCGCCGGCGATGCCATAGACATTCCACAGTCGCGGCCAGAGCAGCGGAGCCATCATACCAGCACGGCCACGGCTGCGAAAAATGCTGTGACTTGGCGCAACCATTGAGATAATTGTTTATGAGGTGGAGCCGGCCTCGCGCCGGATCGACCAGTAAATTCGCAGCGCGGGGAGTTGCCATGCTCTGGAGAGGCCGTCGTCAGAGTGACAATGTCGAGGACCAGCGCAGCAGCGGCGGCGGCGGATTTGGTGGCGGCGGACCCGGTCAGTTCCGCATTCCGATCGGCGGCAGCAGCGGCGGCGGCATGTCGATCTCGACCATCATCATCCTCGTCGTGCTCTATTTCGGCCTGAAAGCCTTCGGCATCGATCCGATCCAGGTGCTGAGCGGCGGCGGTGGAGGCCTGCTGCCTGGCGGCGGCGAGATAACCGACAACAGCGGCAGCCAGGACGGCGGCGCCGGCGCGCCGGCTTCCGACGAGATGAAGCAGTTCGTGGCAACCGTTCTGGCCGAGACCGAGGACACATGGACCGGCATTTTCAAGGCCAACGGACTGACCTATGAGGACCCCAAGCTGGTGCTGTTCAGCGGGCAGATCCGCTCGGCCTGCGGCTTCGCCTCGTCGGCGGCCGGACCGTTCTATTGCCCCGGCGACCACAAAGTCTATCTCGACATGACATTCTTCCAGCAGCTGGACCAGCAGTTCGGCGCCTCGGGCGAGTTCGCGCGGGCCTATGTGATCGCGCATGAGGTCGGCCATCACGTGCAGAATCTGACCGGCATCATGTCCAAATTCAACCAGATGCGGCAAAGCATGGGCGAGGCCGAAGCCAACCAAATGTCGGTGCGCGTCGAGCTTCAGGCCGACTGCTTCGCCGGCGTCTGGGCGCATTACACGGCGCAGAAGGGCATATTGGAGCAAGGCGATATGGAAAGCGCGCTCAATGCCGCCAGGCAGATCGGCGACGATACGCTGCAGAAGAAGATGCAGGGCTACGTAGTGCCGGAAAGCTTCAACCACGGCACGTCGGCGCAGCGGCAGACCTGGCTGGCGCGCGGCTACAAGAGCGGCAAGCTTTCCGACTGCGATACGTTCAACAACCCGATCTGAGCATCCGGTTCTTTCACGGGTGACCTGACGGCAAGGATGTCGTCAGGGGGTGTCAGGATGCGAACGTCCTGCTTGTTCCCTCATTGTTCCTGACGGCCTGCTCGCCTATAAGTGCCTCCGCCTGCGCGCCAGGCGCCGGGAAGGAGCAGACGAAACCATGATCGATCCCAAAACCGCCAAGCGGGGGCTTGCGCTCGTCTTCACGACGCTGCTCCTCGACATCATCGGATTCGGCATCATCATGCCGGTGCTGCCGGCCTACCTGCAAGAATTGACCGGCGTCGGCGTCTCGCAGGCGGCGATCGAAGGCGGCTGGCTGTTCTTCGTCTATGCGGCCATGCAGTTCTTCTTCGCGCCCATCATGGGCGGGTTGAGCGACCGGTTCGGCCGGCGGCCGATCCTTCTCGCCTCCGTGCTGACGTTTTCCATCGACAATCTGATCTGCGCCATAGCCTGGTCCTACCCGATGCTGTTCATCGGGCGCGTGCTGGCCGGCATTTCAGGAGCCAGCTATTCGACCACATCAGCCTTCATCGCCGACATCTCGAACGATGAGAACCGGGCCAAGAATTTCGGCCTGCTCGGCATCGCCTTCGGCGTCGGCTTCGTCATCGGGCCGGTCCTTGGCGGGCTGCTCGGCACCTTCGGGCCGCGCGTGCCGTTTTATTTCGCCGCCGGACTTGCCTTTGTGAACTTCCTGATCGCGCTGTTCCTGCTGCCCGAAACGCTCGATGAAAAGCACCGCCGGCGCTTCGAGTGGAAGCGCGCCAACCCAGTCGGCACGCTTCTGCAGATGCGCCAATATCAAGGCATTGGCTGGATCGGGCTCGTCTTCTTCCTGATGACGCTCGGCCACATGATGTATCCGGCGGTCTGGTCGTTCGTCTCCAACTATCGCTATGGCTGGAACGAGCAGCAGATCGGTTTTTCGCTCGGCGCTTTCGGCCTGTGCGGAGCCATCGTCATGGCAACGGTGCTGCCACGCATCATTCCCAGGCTTGGCGAGTGGAGGACGGCGGTGATCGGTCTGGCGTTCACGGCGCTCAGTGCTTTCGGCTACGCCTTCGCGACGCAGGGTTGGATGATTTATGCGGTGATCGTCGTCGGCTGCCTGGAAGCGCTGGCCGACCCGCCGCTCAGGAGCCTCGCCGCCGCCAAGGTGCCGCCTTCGGCGCAGGGTGAATTACAAGGCGCGATGACGTCGATCTTCTCGATCACATCGATCGTCACGCCGCTGCTCTATACCGCGATCTTTTCCTGGTTCACCGGGCCAAGCGCGCCAGTGACCTTCGGCGGTGCGCCTTACCTGGTTGGCGCGGTTTTCCTAGTGCTGGCGCTCGTTGTCTTCGTTACGAAAGTGGCGAGGCCTGCGGCACTCGGAACCGTCACCAAAGGCGTCGCGGAAGATGGGGCACGAATATGAGGATCTGTCGGAACTAAGCCCGTTCGGCCAGCAGTTCCTCGCCGCGCTTTTCGCGGATCAGGTTGACGAAGCGGCGGAACAGATAATGCGAATCCTGCGGGCCGGGCGAGGCCTCGGGGTGGTGCTGGACCGAGAATACCGGCCGGCCTGTCAGCGCGATGCCGCAATTCGAGCCGTCGAACAGCGAGACATGGGTTTCCTCGACGCCTGACGGCAGCGAGTCGGCGTCGACGGCAAAGCCGTGGTTCATCGAGACGATCTCGACCTTGCCTGTAGTGTGGTCCTTGACCGGATGGTTGGCGCCGTGATGGCCCTGATGCATCTTGGCGGTCTTGCCGCCCAGCGCCAGCGCCAGCATCTGGTGGCCGAGGCAGATACCGAACACCGGAATCTCGGTCCTGAGCAGGTCCTGGATGACCGGCACGGCGTAGGCGCCGGTGGCTTCAGGGTCGCCGGGGCCGTTGGACAGGAAGATGCCGTCCGGCTGCATGGCGAGGATTTCCTCGGCGCCGGTCTTGGCCGGAACCACGGTCACCTTGGCACCAAGCCCCGCAAGCAGGCGCAGGATGTTGCGCTTGACGCCATAGTCGATGGCGACGACATGCATGGAGGGCTCGTCCTGTTCGCCAAAGCCCTCGTCCCACACCCAAGGCGTCTCGCGCCACACCGAGGACTGGCCTGACGTGACCTCCTTGGCGAGGTCGAGGCCGATCAGGCCGGACCACGCGGCGGCGCGGCGTTTCAGGTCGTCAAGATCGAAGACGCCGTCGGGCGCATGCGCGATAACGGCGTTGGGCATGCCCTTTTCGCGGATCAACGCGGTCAACGCGCGGGTGTCGATGCCCGAGAGGGCGACGATGCCGCGCTTCTTCAGCCATTGATCGAGATGGCCGGCAGCGCGGTAGTTGGAGGGATTGGTGACATCGGCCTTGAACACGGCGCCGACGGCACCGGCGCGAGCAGCCGGATTGAGGTCCTCGATGTCTTCGCCGTTGGTGCCGATATTACCGACATGCGGGAAGGTGAAGGTGACGATCTGGCCGGCATAGGACGGATCGGTCAGGATCTCCTGATAGCCGGTAAGCGCGGTGTTGAAGCAGACCTCGGCGACCGCCGAACCCGTTGCGCCGAGACCGCGACCCTCAATGACGGTGCCGTCGGCCAGCACCAGCAATGCCGTCGGTTTCTCGGTGGCCCAAGCGGGGGTGGACGCGGTGTCGGCCATGGCGGCACTCCTATCAGGCCGCGCGCTTCAAACAGGCCCGGCGGGCTATTTGCGCGGCAAACGGCGCGGAGCGGCGAATTCGCTGCCTCCACGCACTCAAGCTTCAGTTCATGCAAGGCCCAGTACATAGGGGAAGGGGGCAGGTCGGTCAATGATGATGGGAAATGCCGCTACGATTTATTTCATTGAGCAATATCATAGGCTTGCCTCGACATATCAGGGTTTGCGTTGGTCCGCACCGGGCGCTATTGTCCGCGCCGACCGAAGGAGAGAGCACGATGCGCGCAAAAATCGCCGAATCCCTGAAGAGCGCGATGAAGGCGCAGGACAAGCACCGGCTGCCGACATTGCGGCTGATCCAAGCCGCCATCCACGATCGCGATATCGCCAATCGCGGTGCCGGCAAGGAACCGGCCAGCGACGAGGCGATCCTGCAGATCCTGGCCAAGATGGTGAAGCAGCGCGAAGAATCGGCCAAGGCCTTCGAAGACGGCAAGCGTCCGGAACTGGCCGCGCAGGAGCGCAGCGAGATGGAGATCATCCGCGATTTCCTGCCGACGCAGCTCGACGATGCCGCCATCACCGCCGCGGCGCGCGAGGCGATCGCGGCGACCGGTGCCGCCAGCCAGAAGGACATGGGCAAGGTGATCGCGGCACTGAAGCAGAAATATGCCGGCCAGATGGATTTCGGCAAGGCAAGCGGCATCATCAAGGGGCTTTTGCAATAGTCGGCGCGTCGAGCGCGAGCGCCAGCGCTCGCCTGCCTATAAAACAACCTTCTGGGGCTCCAACGCGTGGCGCAATGCTGGCGCCTCCTGCTGGATATGATCCCACAAACGGTTGGCGACCGGCCCGTGGGGACGGTCGCGGCGACGCGCAACCACCAGTTCGTCGGTGCGGCCCGGCATATGAGGGCCGGCGATGGACCGCAGGCGTCCATCACGCAGCTCCTCCTCGATCAGGAAGCGTGGCAGGTGGCCCCAGCCGAGGCCCTGCAGGATGATCTCCTTCTTCATGCCCTGGTCGGCGACCAGGCATTGCGGCGCGCCTTCGACCATGAAGTAGTCTTGTTGCGGTGAATGGCGGGCAGTGTCGCGCATCACGCATTGGGTGAGCGCCTGCATCTGGTCGGGTGTGATCGGCGGCTCGATGCGCTCCGGCAGAAAGCCCGGTGCCACCACGGGAATGAACGGCACCTTGCACAAATCGATCCATTCCACCCGCGCATCGCCCTTGTCGATCCAGTGCAGGACCAGATCGGCCTCGTCGTCGAAAAGGCGTTCCCAAGGGCCGCCGACGGCCTCGAAGTGCAGGTGCAGACGCGTGCCGGGACATTGCGCGAAGAACCGCCCGAGCAGGCCCAGCACCTGCGGTCGTGGGCATAGGTCGCCGATCACCACATGGATTTCGCTTTCTTCGCCCATCGAGAGCTGGGCGGCATGCACGCGCAGGCCTTCCAGTTCGCGCAGCAGCGATTGCGCCCGGCGGTGGAACGACAGCCCGGCCTCGGTCGGGCGCACGCGATAGCCGCTGCGGTCCAGGAGAACGAGGTCGAGCTGCCGTTCCAGCTTGGCGACAGCGGCGAATACAGCCGGGTGTGAACGATGCAACAGGGCCGCCGCCGGCTGAAAGCCGCCGGTGCGGATCACGGCGTCGAAGCACTGCAGGTCGTGCAAGGTGAATTCAGCCATGTCAGCTTTGATTACAGAGATTGTCCTGACTTTGTAATATCAACAAACCAACGATCTGACTACGCTCTGTCATTCAACCCTTCCAGAAGGATCTTTCATCATGAGTGAGCTGAATTTTGTGACTGTTGGCGACGGCACGCGCATCGCCTACCGTTTCGACGGCGATGCGCGAAAGCCGGTTCTGATGCTGTCGAACTCCATCGGCACCACGCTGCATATGTGGGATGGACAGGTCGGCGAGTTGTCCAGGCATTTCCATCTTCTGCGCTATGATTTTCGCGGCCATGGCGGATCGAGCGTGCCGGCCGGCGCCTATTCGCTCGATCGGCTCGGCGGCGACGTGATCGAACTGCTCGACGCGCTCGGCCTTGGCCGCGTGCATTTCCTCGGCCTGTCGCTGGGCGGCTTCGTCGGGCAATGGCTCGGCATCCACGCGCCGGAGCGGATCGACCGGCTGATCCTGAGCAACACCTCGTCGCATCTCGGACCGGCAAGCTATTTCGACGAGCGCATTGCCGCCGTCCGGCAGGCGCCCGACATGGCCGAAACCGCCGAAACGTTCCTCAACAATTGGTTCCCGGCAAAAATGGTGGCGGCCAACGAGCCCGTCATCGAGGAATTTCGCGCCATGCTGCTCGCCATCGACCGGCAAGGCCTGGCGGGCCTCTTTGCGGCGGTGCGCGACGCCGACCTTCGCCGCACCGTGGCGCTGATCTCGCGGCCGACGCTGGTGATCGCCGGCGAGCACGACACGGTGACGGCGGCCAGCCACAGCGAACTGATCGCCGCGGCGGTGCCCGGCGCGAAGCTGGTCGTCCTGCCGGCGGTTCACCTGTCGAATGTCGAATATCCATCCGGTTTCATTCAGGCGGTGTTCGATTTTCTGCGCTGAGGGATGCGATCCCGTAGCCCCCGCATCCCCCGAGCCGGGACGGACCTCAAGGCTCCTTGCAGATCGGCACCGGCTGCGGCGGCGGTGCCGGGTGGTCCTTCCTGTATTGGGCAATGATCGGCTCGAGCGTCTTTCGCGGCCAGAATTTCGGCGTGCCGATTTCCTTCAGGCAGGATGCGTTCCAATAGGGGCCAGCGTCCGACAGCGAACGGCCCGCCGCCACGATTTGCGCAACGGCGGCGATGTCGCGCGATTCAGGGTAGATGTAGAGCGTAGTCGGATTGTCCTTCACCATCGGGATGATCTGCCGCGCATCCGCCGCCGACCAACTGGTGCAGCCATTGCTGCGGCCGCCGGCATAATCCACCAGTTTGCCGAACGGCACGTAGCCGTCATGGTCGGCATGCGAGCTGGCCGGGTCTTTGCGAAGACACATTCCCTTCAGCACTTCCGCCGGATGCCCGCCGATCACGCGCTGCCTGGCGTTCGCGGCCTCGCCCTCGCCATCGAACTGCACGAAGGTACGCATGAAAGCCACGTCCTGCTTCGCTGCGGTGCGATAATAGCCCTTGAACGAGGTTTTCGCCTCGCCGGTCATATAGGCGCCGCCGGCGGTCAGTGACGAATCCAGCGCATTGCCGAAGTTCTTCGCGCAGCGCTTGCCATTGGCGAAATCTGCGACGCCCTTCAGATTCCGGCCGCTGCCGTGGCCCGCCGAAACGGCGCGAAACGCCTGGCTGGCCTCGCAGATGATGTAATAACGGTGACCCAGTTTGTTGTTGCCCAGATCGCTAGGGCGCGTCGCATCCATGGCGAAGTAGCAGGGATTGTTAACGGCTCCTGCGCCGACTTTCTTCAGGTAAAGCGCTCGGGCCCGCTCCAGGACCACAGTTGAGATCTGGCCATCACCTTCGCCGACATGGGCCTGCAGCCAGGCCGGAATGGCCGAGGGCGCGGCAAAGGACCGTGCCGTCAAAGCGACGACAACGAGGAAGAGGCTGGCGACGACACCCAGCGGGATAGATCTCAACCGCACCAGACCCGTTCTCCTGTCGAAGCGTTTGTGTTTTGGCGGTGAATCACCCCGGCACGATCATAAATCGGCTTACGCCGGCCGGCGAAACACATCTTGTTCAGCATTCCCGGTACGTATGCGCGTTTTCGACCCGCCAGCATTAGGGTATTGTCTGATTCCGGCGCGCCCACGCCTCCTCCCTCCGTCGGGAAAGCATCATTCATGCGGGGCAATCCGATCATCGAACCGACTGTTCGAGCACCAGGCATAAGGAGGGGTTGCGAAGACTGCTCGCACCAGGAGGTTTGCGATGATTGCGCCCATTTACAATCTGAAGCGTCAAGCCAGGCTGTTGTCCCGCGAGGAGAAGATTCCGCTCCATCAGGCGCTTGACCGTATTGCAGCCCGCGAAGGTTTTGCGAGTTGGAGTCTGCTTGCGGCTAAGGCAGCCGAGACGACGGCCGCCGGCAGGCTGTTCTCGCGGCTGATGCCCGGCGACCTGGTTCTGGTCGGTGCGCGACCAGGCCACGGCAAGACGCTGATGAGCCTCGAACTCGCGGTCGAAGCCATGAAGCGTGGCCATCGCGGCGTGTTCTTCTCGTTGGAATACACGCATCGCGATGTGCTGGACCGGTTTCGCGCCATCGGGGCGGACCCCGCCCAGTTCGACCGATTGTTCGCGTTCGACACTTCCGATGGCATCAGCGCCGACTACATCGTCGAGGTGTTGGGATCGGCGGCGCGCGGGACGCTCGCTGTCATCGACTATCTGCAACTGCTCGACCAGAAACGGGACAATCCGGAGCTGATGGATCAGGTCCGCACGCTGAAAGCTTTTGCGCGTGACACGGGCGTGATCCTGGTCTTCATCTCGCAGATCGACCGCTCCTACGATCCGTCGACGAAGCCGCTTCCCGATCTGAATGACGTTCGGCTGCCGAACCCGTTGGATCTGTCGCTGTTCAGCAAGGCATGTTTCCTCAACAGGGGCGCGATCCGGTTCCAGCCCGCTTGAGCGTTCCAGTGGCCATCGCTATGCCTGCTTGCTTGCAAGGAAGCATGGATCATGATCGAAATCATCAAGCCCGGGCTCAAGCATCTGGCGTCCTACAAGGCTGCGCTCGAGCGCGGCTGGTCGCCCGACAATGTACGGCTCATGGAGGCAGCTCGCGAGCAGCTTGCCGCAATCGAGGAGGATCCGGCGGCGTTCCTGGCCAGCCTCGATGATCCCGAGGCCAAGGGGCCGCCGATCACCTTGCCTGACGGCAGACAGGTCCCGCGCCTGCCGGGCTTCAGGCGCTGGATGTGGGACGGCGAGACGTCAGGCTCGATCGGCCTGCGCTGGCAGAAGGGCACGTCGGCGCTGCCGCCGCACGTGCTTGGCCATATCGGCTACGCCGTGGTGCCGTGGAAACAGCGACGCGGCTACGCGACGGAAGCGCTGCGGCTTATGCTGGATGAGGCGAGGGCGGTCGGCCTGGCTCATGTCGACATCACCGCAAAACCTGGCAATCCGGCCTCGCACAAAGTGATCCTGGCCAACGGCGGCAGACTGGTCGAACGTTTCCTCGAAGATGCCGCCTATGGCGGAGCGGAGAGCCTGCGGTTCCGCATCGATCTGTAATGCGTTGGAGCTGCGCAGCCGCTGGGCGAGACATGACTGTTCATCGCGTCGTGCTTGCGCCGGTGGACGCCCGGATCAGGCATGATCGGTGGTGGATGTCCTGACGCGGATAATCTACTCAGCCGCTGCCGTCAGCGGTGGCGTGGCGTTGCTGCGCCACTCCCAGATGTGCGAGGCGAGCGCCACCGCGACGGCGACGAGCATCGCCACAGCGCCAAGCAGCGGCAGGCTGCGATAACCGTAACCGCCATTGAGCATGGCAGCACCGAGCGATGCCGCGAGCGCTATACCGACATTGAAGCCGGATGGGATCAGCGAGGAGGCCAGGTTCGAGGCATCCGCAGTCCAGGACAGGATGCGGGTCTGGATCGGCGTACCGATGGCGAAGTTGAGGCCGCCCCAGATGACGATCGCCACGATCATCGGCACGGGATAGGGGCTGACGGCATAGATCACCGCAAGCGTCACCGCCTGCAGGGCCAGCATGGTGATCAGCGAGGGCATCAGCTTCCAGTCGGCTAGCCTGCCGCCGAGGAAGACGCCAAGCGTGGCGCCGACGCCATTGAGCAAGAGCACCCAGGGCACCAGGTTCTCGTCGAGGCCGGTGATCTCAAGCAATGTCGGGGTGATGTAGGTGAACAGGCCGAACTGGCCGATCATCAGCATCAGCATCAGGATCAGCGAGGTCCAGACCTGCTGGCGGGCAAGCACGCGGACCTCGCGGGCGAGGCCGGCGGGTTTGGCCTGATAGCCTGCGGTGCGCGGCAAAAGGGCTGCCATGGCAAGCGTGGCCGCCACGCCCAATGCGCACATAACCCAGAAGGTCGCGCGCCAGCCCCAGATGTTGCCGATGGCAGTGCCCGCTGGCACGCCGATCACGTTGGAGACAGTGAGGCCCGACAGGATGACGGCCACCGCCATGCCGCGCTGGTCCCCGCGCACCAGCCCGACCGCAACCACCATGGCGACGCCGAAATAAGCGCCATGCGCGACTGCGACGGCAATGCGCAGAAGCAGCATCGAGGTGAAGTCGGGCGCCAGCGCGCAGGCCGCCTGACCGATGGTGAAGGCGACCGCGAGGCCGAGCAGCAAGGTTTTGCGCGGCAAGGACTTGGTGGCAAGTGCCAGAAGCGGACCGCCGATGGCGATGCCGCAGGCATAGCCGGAGACGAGATAGCCCGATGTCGGAACCGAAACGCCAAGCCCTTGCGCCACCTGCGGCAGCACGCCGGCGATGACGAATTCGGTGGTGCCGAAAGCGAAGGCAGCGATGAACAGGGCGATGAGCGGAAGCGACATGGCGGGAATTAAATCCTCGAATGCAGGCCTCAAACCACGGATGCGCGCTGCCGGCAATCCAGAAATTTTTGTCGCCGCTTTAGCTTTTCTTGATCTCCGGGTTCAAAATCTTGACCCCGGGTTCAGAACGGGGTCTTGCGTCCATAAGGAACCTTCAGCCATGCCCGCTCATGAAAATAATAGAGCAGCGACTTGGTGAAGACTTCTGTCACGCCGATGGCGGCCGCCAGCTTGACGCTTCCGGTCACCACCAGCGAGATGATCATCGTATCGATGGTGCCGGTCACGCGCCACGAAAGCGCCTTGGCGAAACTGCGCGAATGGGTGTCCATCGATCTCCTCCGAAAGCTTTGGCTGATATGCCTAGCCCGAGCGATGGAAACGCGGCAATGGCAATTTTGCCGCCGAAGGACCGACGCCATGCAATTCTGCCGCAATACAATTTTTTCGACAGAGTGCGGCGCTCTTCCTTCTGCCCTTGTTTGTTGGGAGGTGGCGTCGCAAAGCGAGGTGGGATGAGGTGTCTCAAAGAAGGGAGAGATGTCGTTGATCAGCTCGCCTTCAACCTGGATCCGCCGAGGAGGCCGCGTTCTTCCAGCACGGGATAGGCCATAGATGCCAGCAGCGAGTTGATCTGTTTGAGATCGCGGATGGTGTCGAGGTGGATCGAACTGGTCTCGACGCTTTTGGCAGTGCCTTCGCGCAGCCGCAGGAAATGGCTGGCGCTGGTCTCTTTTTCGGCGTCGCGCAGCCGTTCCTTCTCCAGCACCAATTGGCGAGCCGTCTCGGCATCGCGCGACACCAGCACGTTGAAGGCAAGCCGCGCATTGGCGAGCACCGAAGCGTGGAAGGCGCACAGCTCGCTCCAACCCTCGTCGGTGAATTCCAGTCCACGGTCGAACTTCTTCTTCACATGTACCAGCATGTTGCGCACGATGATGTCGCCGACCTGCTCCAGCTTGACGCAGGCGCCGATCAGTTCCTGGCAGCGCAACGCCTCGTCCTCGGTCAGCGGGTTCTTGGTGACCTTGGCGAGGTAGAGCTTGATCGCCGCGTGCTTGCGGTCGACGCGGTCGTCAAGGGCGGCCAGCGCCTTGATCTTGTCGGCATCGGCGCTCTCGTAGAGCTCGATGATGCGCTTGAGCATGATCTCGACCGTCTCGCAGACCCGCACCACCTCGCGGGTGGCATTGGCCAGCGCCTGGCTCGGCACGTCGAGCGCGCTTTCGTTGAGCGCCGAGAGTTCGACGACGTCGAGCGTGGCGGCTGGCGTCTTGGTGCCGAGCACCACGATCTTCTCCGAGGCGCGGTAGACGAGACCCGCCAGCGGCAGGCCGGCGAGCAGGATCAGCACATTGAACAGGATGTGGGCATTGACGATCTGGTCCGCTGCCGTCGCGCCAAGGAACGCGAAATGCGGCCTGAAGATCATGACCAGGATCAGCATGACCAGCGAGCCAAGCCCGCGCATCAAGAGGTTGCCGATCGGCACGACGCGCACTTCGGGGCCGGAGGAGCGGGTCAGCATGGGCGCGATGATCGACGAACCGAGATTGACGCCCAGGATGAGGACGACGCCGAGTTCGGGCGTGATCAGGCCGCGGCCCGCCAGCGTCGCCATCAACAGGACCGCGGCGATGCTCGATTGGAACAGCCAGGTGATCAGCGCCGCCAGCAGATAGGCGGTGATGGAATCGCCGGAGAAGTAATTGATGATGACCGGCATCAACTGGCTGTTGCGCAGCGGCTCGGATGCCTGACCGATCATTTCCAGCGACAGGATCAAAAGGCCGATGCCGACCAGGATGCGACCGGTCTGGCGCCAGTCGCGCCGCTCGGTGGCCATGAACATGACCGTGCCGGTGATCAGGCAAAGCGGCACCAGCAGCGTGAGATCGAAGGTGAGCAGCTTGACCACGAGAGCCGAACCGATCTCGGCGCCGCGGACGGCCAGTTGCCCGGCCGCGCCCGAGACAATGCCGGAGCCGGCGAAGGAGCCGACCAGCAGCGTGACGGCGGTGGAGCTCTGCAGCGCTATAGCGAGGCCGGTGCCGGCCAGCACCGCCATGACAGGATTGCGCATGGTGGCGCGCAGCTTGTGGCGCAGCACGTCGCCATAGGCGCGCTCGACGCCGGTCTTCACCATGCGCGTGGCAAACAGCATCAGCGCCACGGCGCCGGCCAGATGCAGGAGAACCACGGAGCCGCTCATTGCGGCGCACCGATACGGACAAGGCCGGCGATACGGGCAGCGCGGCGGTCGGGAGAAAGAGGAGGGGTGCGAATCATGATCATGACGTTGGCCGATAATAGCTCGAATATTTTAGCCGGATAATAAAAATTTGTCGATTTCAAGGGCTCTCCGCGCGCGACGGGGCGTGTCGGAGAATGGACGGATGCCGAAATGGTTGCATGAGCCTCGCCGCCTTGACGCGGCGGATCGGCCGGTGCTGCCGCCCGCCCTTCGCCCGGAATTTGCGAGGATGTTCAACCAATCGGCCTAAAGCTTCGGATTCATTACGGAATTGTAATGTTCATGTTCAGTTTCGGTTCATTCTTCGACGGCTATTTCTGCGGCATCGACAACCAAGGAGATTCCTTCATGAAGCGCATTGTTCTTTCCGGTCTTGCTTTCTCGATGCTGGCCGCCACGTCCCTGACGGGCCAGGCCGCACCGCTCAATGCGCCGGTCGCGCCGCAGTCGAACTATACCAATGTCGATTGGCAGAAGCCCACCAACCGGGATGTCAGGAAGCGCGTCATCCAGAAGCGCGTTATCCAGAAGCGTATCATTCAAAAGAAGGTCGTCGTGAAGCGGAACAACTGGCGCAATGGCCAGAAATATTCCGGCTGGCGGCAGCATCAGCCGGTCCGCGATTATGGTCGCTACGGCCTGCATCGTCCTGGCCGTGGCCAGGAATGGATCCGCGTCGGCAACGACTATGTGCTGGTCGGCGCCCTCTCCGGCATCATCTTTGGCGCCATCGCCGCGCAGTAAAGTCCCGATAGTGCCAGACTGGAGGAAGGGCGGCCCGCAACGGCCGCCTTTCCTTTTGCCCTGTGGAAACCGGGCATCGTCAGCATTAGGGGTCGCCGGACTTCGCGGGCATGATTATATGGGGGATAAACGAGTTCCCCGATGCGCTTTCCGCCCGCCTTCCTCGACGAGATACGCGACCGCGTGCCGATTTCGCAGGTCATCGGCCAGCGCGTCGCCTGGGATCGCAAGAAGACCAATGCGTCGCGCGGCGACTATTGGGCCTGCTGCCCGTTTCATGGCGAGAAGAGCCCGTCCTTCCATTGCGAGGACAAGAAGGGCCGCTATCATTGTTTCGGCTGCTCGGTCTCGGGCGATCACTTCAAGTTCCTGACCGAACTTGACGGACTGAGCTTTCCCGAGGCGGTCGAGAAGATCGCAGACATGGCCGGCGTGCCGATGCCGGTTCGCGACATGCAGGAGGAGCGGCGCGAGAAGGAACGCGCCAGCCTTACCGACGTCATGGAAATGGCGACTGCTTTTTTCCAGGAGCGGCTACAGGGCGCGGAGGGCGCCAAGGCCCGTGCGTATCTGCGCGACCGCGGACTGACGCCCGCGACGCAGCATGCGTTCCGGCTGGGCTATGCGCCCGACAGCCGCAATGCGCTGAAGGAGCATCTGGCCGCAAAGGGCGTGCCGAAGGCCGATATCGAGGCCTGTGGGCTGGTGCGCCATGGGGATGACATTCCGGTCTCCTATGACTGGTTCCGCGACCGCATCATGTTCCCGATTCCGGATTCGCGCGGCAAGATCATCGCTTTCGGCGGGCGAGCGCTGGCGCCGGATGCGCTCGCCAAATATATGAACTCGCCCGATACCGAGCTCTTCCACAAGGGCAACGTACTCTACAATTTCGCCCGCGCGCGAAAAGCGCTGGCCAAGGGCGGCACGGTCATCGCCGTCGAAGGCTATATGGATGTCATCGCATTGGCGCAGGCCGGCTTCGAGAATGTCGTGGCGCCACTCGGCACGGCGCTTACCGAAAACCAACTCGAACTGTTGTGGCGTATGGCCGCCGAGCCGGTTCTGTGCTTCGACGGCGACAAGGCCGGGCTGAAGGCCGCATGGCGGGCCGCCGACATGGTGCTGCCCGTAGTCCAAGCCGGGCGCACGGCGCGTTTCGCGCTGCTGCCGGAAGGCAAGGATCCCGACGACCTGGTCAAGGCGGAGGGGCCGGATGCCTTCCGCGCCGTGCTGGCGGAAGCGCGTCCTCTTGCCGATCTGTTATGGATGCGCGAGACGGCGGGCGGCGTCTTCGACACGCCGGAGCGGCGGGCCGAACTGGAGAAGCGGCTGCGCGAACTGACCAGCCGCATCCGTGATGAAAGCCTGCGATATCACTACCAGCAGGAGATGCGCGAGCGCGTGCTGAGCTTCTTCGGTTCTCAGCGCGCAACGCGGCAAGGTCGTCCGGACTGGAAACCGGGGCAGGGCAAGGCGCCCGCTCCCGGCGGACAATTCGCTAAAGCCGGCGGTGGTCGCATCGCCATCACGGAAAGTCTCGGCCAGTCGGCACTGGTCAAGCGCGGCAACGAAGGAATGTCGGTGCGCGAAGCGACGATCATCGTGGCACTGGTCAACCACCCGGCGCTGATCGACGAGAATTTCGCCCATGTCGAGTTCCTTGATCTCGCCAACCCCGAGCTGAGGCGGCTGCACGGTGCCATCCTCGACGCGATGGCACATGACATGGCCAATGACCGCCACGCCGTGGTGGCGACGATCGAGCGCGCCGGCTGCGCCGAGATCTGGGAGCGTGCCGTCAGCCTGATCAGGCGGGCGCGGCAGTGGCCGGCGCTGGAGACGGCGGCGCTCGAGGATGCCCGCGACGCTCTGAACCAGGCGCTGCACTTGCAGCGTAGCGCGCGCACCTTACATAAGGAGCTGAAACAGGCGGAAGCGGCGATGGATGCGGATCCTTCGGACGAGAATTTCCGCCATCTGATCGAAATTCAAGCGCAATTTCGGGATGTACAAGCGACGGAAGCGCTGATCGAAGGTTTCGGTGTTTCGTCGGGCAGGGCTGGTCGGGCCTGAAGCATGGTTCCGAAAAGCGGGACCCGGTTTTCGGGAACGATCATACTCCAGCAGAAGAAAGGCGGAGCTCATTTCGGCCCGAGGGTTGGGACGGGCTCATGCCAGCAAGTGCAGGAATGACGGCGTTGTCATGGATCTTCTAGAGCCGGACCGCGCTAAGTCGGGTAATTGATTCGCTTTTTTCATGCGAATCATGCGAGAGGCGCTTGACCTTCCGGCAGAATGGCGGAATCAGGACGATTCGAAACGTTAACCCGCACCCGCGTCGACGGGAAAAGCAGCGATGTGAGGTCTTGGTCACTGGACAGGCAGCCAGCCTGCCACAGATATCAGGGTTAATCTGGACTTAATGCATGTCGCCCAAAAATGGAAACCGGTTTTGGGCGACGACAGGGCACCAACAAAGAGATGATGCAGTTATTGGCCCGGTGAAGCGCGTTGCAAAAGCGAGCCCAGCCGATTTGACCGGTCCGACAGCTTGCGCGGCCTCGATGTCGGGCCGCTAGGAGAAGATAAAGACTATGGCGACAAAGGAAAAGGAAGAGGTCGAGACCGAACGCGAAGGCGCCACCGATGGCCCTCTGCTCGACCTTTCCGATGATGCTGTCAAGAAGATGATCAAGGCCGCCAAGAAGCGCGGCTATGTCACCATGGACGAGCTGAATTCGGTGCTGCCCTCCGAGGAAGTGACCTCCGAGCAGATCGAGGACACGATGGCGATGCTGTCCGACATGGGCATCAACGTCGTCGAGGACGACGAGCAGGGCGAAGAGGCCGAGGCCGGCGACACCGCGGCGGATGCCGAGGAAGACGCCAACGAGCTGGCCGAGCAGACCGGCACCGCCGTCGCCGCCACAACCACGAAGAAAGAGCCGACCGACCGTACCGACGATCCGGTGCGCATGTACCTGCGCGAAATGGGTTCGGTCGAGTTGTTGTCGCGCGAGGGCGAAATCGCCATCGCCAAGCGCATCGAGGCCGGCCGCGAGACGATGATCGCGGGCCTGTGCGAAAGCCCGCTGACCTTCCAGGCCATCATCATCTGGCGCGACGAGCTCAACGAATCCAAGATCCTGCTGCGTGAGATCATCGACCTCGAAGCCACCTATGCCGGCCCCGAGGCCAAGCAGGCGCCGGTGGTGGAGCGCGTCGAGGAAGCGCCCAAGGTCGAGGAAAAGCCACGCCGCGGACGCGACGATGAAGACGACATCACCAATGTCGGCGCCGACACGCGCGGCATCGGAGATGACGACGACGAGGACGAGGACGAGGCCAGCCTGTCGCTGGCGGCAATGGAAGCCGAGCTGCGCCCGCAGGTCATGGAAACGCTCGACGTCATCGCCGACACCTACAAGAAGCTGCGCAAGCTGCAGGATCAGCAGGTCGAGAACCGGCTGGCCGCGGCCGGCACGCTGTCGCCCAGTCAGGACCGCCGCTTGAAGGAGCTGAAGGATCAGCTCATCAAGGCGGTGAAGTCGCTGTCGCTCAACACGGCGCGCATCGAGGCGCTCGTCGAGCAGCTCTACGACATCAACAAGCGCCTGGTGCAGAACGAGGGCAAGCTTCTGCGTCTCGCCGAAAGCTATGGCGTGCGCCGCGAGGAGTTCCTGAAGGAATATCAGGGCTCCGAGCTCGACCCGAACTGGACGCGCTCAATTGCCAATCTGACCTCGCGCGGCTGGAAGGAGTTCACCAAGAACGAGAAGGACGCGATCAGGGACCTGCGCGCCGAGATCCAGAATCTGGCCACGGAAACGGCCATCTCGATCCTGGAATTCCGCAAGATCGTCAACCAGGTGCAGAAGGGCGAGCGCGAAGCGGCTATCGCCAAGAAGGAAATGGTCGAGGCCAATCTGCGCCTCGTCATCTCCATCGCCAAGAAATACACCAATCGCGGCCTGCAGTTCCTCGACCTGATCCAGGAAGGCAATATCGGCCTTATGAAGGCCGTCGACAAATTCGAGTATCGCCGCGGCTACAAGTTCTCGACCTACGCGACATGGTGGATCAGGCAGGCGATCACGCGTTCGATCGCCGACCAGGCGCGCACCATCCGCATTCCGGTGCACATGATCGAGACGATCAACAAGATCGTGCGCACCTCGCGCCAGATGCTGCACGAGATCGGCCGCGAGCCGACGCCGGAGGAACTGGCCGAGAAGCTCGCAATGCCGCTCGAAAAAGTGCGCAAGGTGCTGAAGATCGCCAAGGAGCCGATCTCGCTCGAAACGCCGGTCGGCGACGAGGAGGATTCGCATCTGGGCGACTTCATCGAGGACAAGATGGCGATCCTGCCGATCGACGCGGCGATCCAGGCCAATCTGCGCGAGACCACCACGCGCGTGCTCGCCTCGCTGACGCCGCGCGAGGAGCGTGTGCTGCGCATGCGCTTCGGCATCGGCATGAACACCGACCATACGCTCGAGGAAGTCGGCCAGCAGTTCTCGGTCACCCGCGAGCGTATCCGCCAGATCGAAGCCAAGGCGTTGCGCAAGCTCAAGCACCCGAGCCGCTCGCGCAAGCTTAGAAGCTTCCTGGATAGCTGAGGCCTACCGATTGTGAAGAGATCAAGGGCGCCCATCGTGGCGCCCTTTTTCTTTGGCGCTCGCCATTGCGGCACGCGCCCTTAGGGAGGATAATTTCGTGTCGGATGCATTTTTCTGGGCGACAGCCCGGGAAGCCCGCCCCGGTCGAGGCCGTGTCGACATCGCCATGGCCTGAGCACCGTGCTCCGTGGCCCCGGAGGAGGCGTGCCATGACGACTTACATCATGCTGATGAACTGGACCGAGCAGGGCGCGAAGAACGTGCGCGAATCCCCCAAGCGCCTCGATGCCGCCAAGACGCAGCTGGGCGAGATGGGGGGATCGTTCAAGTCGTTCTACCTGACCATGGGCGAATTCGACATGGTGGCGGTGGTCGAAGCGCCCGACGATGCGGTGCTGGCGCGTTTCGCGCTGATGCTGGCCGCGGGCGGCAACGTCAAGTCACGGACCCTGAAGGCTTTCCCGGAGCTTGCTTACCGCGAGATCATCTCGTCGCTTGGATGATGCAAATCGGGACGTTCCGGAGCCGATGAGCAGGTGCCGGCTCGACGGCGCCTTGCGGCAAGACGGTGCGCTCCATCGTGATAGAGTGCAGCCAGCGGAGATCGCGATGAAGAAAGTTTCGATATTGGCTATCAGCCTTGCCGCGTGGTCGTCGATGCCGATCGATGCCCACACTGCCCCGCAAAAACCGGTCGGCATGTCCAATCCCGCATCGGTCCATTGCGGAGAGATCGGCGGGCGCCTGATGATCAAGAAGGACAAGGCTGGCAATGAATATGGATTTTGCCGCTTGCCCAATCGGCGGCTGTGCGAAGAGTGGGCGCTGTTTCGCGACAACAAATGCGTCGGGTCGAAGACGGCGATGGGCCTGAAGTGATCGATAGCAGAACCAGGCCATTGCTGACCGTCTGGTACAACACGCGCTGCCCGGTCTGCGATGCCGGCATTGCCAGGCAGAAGCGGCGGTTGATCGAGGCGGTCAAGGCCGGGCGGATCGAATTTCGCGACATCAATCATGAACCGGCAGCCTTGGCCGGATTTGGCGCTTCGCTGGAAGACATCCGCCGCCGGCTGCACGCGACCGATGCTCAGGGCAGGCTGCTGGTCGGCGCCGATGTCGCCATCGCCGTGTGGGCGCTGACGCCGGGCGAGGGCTGGCTGGCAAAGCTGCTCGGCAACGCCCTTACGCTACCGCTCGCTCGCTTCGGCTACGACCGCTTCGCCGACCTGCTCTATGCCTGGAACCGGCGCAACGGCCGCTGGTAGCGCCGGCTACTCCAATCATGATGAACGCATGTTCGAGCGCGACCGACGGATCGGCGTCCGACAGATGCTGTTCGCTTCCGGCCCGATACATCGTAAGATATATCTTGACTCCACGCTGGCGTGTGCCTAGCTAAGATATGTCGTAAGATATAACTCAAGGAGCAATCAATGCACGGACACAATCATTTTGGCGATCGCGCCGAGCGCGTCTTCATGCACATGGCCGGCAAATTTGGCGGCAGAGGCGGGGGCGGCGGCTTTGGCCCGTTCGGCCATGGCAGGGGCGGCGGACGCGGCGGCCCGGGCGACATGTTCCGCGCCGGGCGCATGCTGGCCGACGGCGACCTCAAGCTGATCACGCTGTCGCTGCTGGCCGAGGCGCCACGCCATGGCTATGACATCATCAAGGCCTTGGAGGAGCGCACCAGCGGCATCTACAGCCCGAGCCCGGGCGTGGTCTACCCGACGCTGACCTTCCTGGAAGAGGCAGGCTATGCCGTGTCCTCGAGCGAAGGCAACAAGAAGGTGTTTTCGATCACCGAGGCCGGGCAGGCGCATCTTGCCGACAACCGTGAGATGATCGACGGCGTGCTAGACCATCTCGAGCGCTTCGGCCGCAAGATGGCCAAGGCGCGCGACTGGTTCGGCTGGAACGACGATAGCGAGGATCGGCGCGACGGCCGAGGCGGCCGTTCGGAAAAGCGCGACGAATTCCGTGCGCTGCGCCACCGGCTGCGCGCCGCGCTGAGCGACATCGTCGATGCGCCGGCGGACAAGCAGGCCGAGGCGATGAGCATCCTCGAAGACGCCGCCGCGGCGCTCGAAGCGCTGTCGCGCAAATAACCCGGCTTCGGTCCAACCGGCACGGCCCTTGCCCGTTCAGGCAAGGAGCGATAGTGAAATTCATCCCGCGCCAGATTATGTGGTGCGGGATGAATGCTGTTGGAGGAAGTCCGATGTCTTTTCTGAAGCGTCTTTTCGGCGGTGGCGGTGATGAAGCGGCCGAGCCAAAGAGCGCCGCACCGGCCAAGCAGGTCGAGCACAAGGGTTTCACGATCAGCGCCACGCCCTACAAGGCCGATGGCCAGTACCAGACCTGCGGCGTCGTCTCCAAGGATGTCGACGGCGTCCTGAAGGAACACAGATTCATCCGCGCCGACCGCTTCGCCGGGTTGGACGATGCCGTCGACATCTCGATCAAGAAGGGCATCCAGCTCGTCGACGAGCAGGGCGAGCGGATGTTCGGGTAGGCGCCGACGAACAGCTCAAGAATTCGACAGACCCGAGGGCCGGCCCAGATCCTGGGCCGGCCCTTTCGTTTGCTCCGCTATGCCGGCTGCAACGCTCTGCGCGGCAGTGGCGGGAAGGCGATGGCGATGCCTGCCGCACCCAGCCCGATGAGGGCCGAACCGATGAACAGCCAATGGTAGTTGGCGTAGGCGTCGAACACCATGCCGCCGGCCAGCGGGCCGAGCGCCATGCCGAGGCTGGACAGCATGGTCGCGGCGCCGAACACGGTGCCCAGGATGCGCTGGCCGAAATATTCGCGCGCCAGCACCGCGTAGAGGGGCATGACGCCGCCATAGGTGGCGCCGAAGATGACGGCCAGCATGTAGAACTGGTCGAGCTGGCTGACCGAGAGATAGGCGGCGATCACCACGGCCTGGATCAACAAGCCGGCGATCAGCACCGGCTTGACGCCAAGCCTGTCGGCGAGCACGCCATAGAGCAGACGCCCGCCAAGCCCGGCAAGGCCCTCGACGCTGTAGATCGAGACGGCGGCCATGGGCGCCACGCCGCACAGCATGGCATAGCTGACCATGTGGAAAATCGGCCCCGAATGCGCCGCGCAGCAGGCGAAGAAGGTCAGCCCCAGCACGATGAATTGCGGCGAGCGCAGCGCTTGGCCGACGCTCAGGCCGGCGCCCTCGGCAACCGGCGAGGAGCCGGTGTCGGTCACGACAGGCTTCGGTGGCTGGCGCACCAGAAGCACCGCCGGCAGGAGCAGCACCCAAGCCATGATGCCGATGTCGAACATGGCGGTGCGCCATTCATAGGCCGAGATCAGCCAGCGGGCGAAGGGCGAGATCGTCATCGGCGCGACGCCCATGCCGGCCGAGACCAGCGACACGGCAAGGCCGCGATTGGTGTCGAACCAGCCTGTTGTAAGCGCGATCATCGGTGCGAAGAAGGCGCTGGCCGCGAGCCCGACGAGCACGCCAAAGGTGATCTGGAAGGTGATAAGCGAGCCCGCGCGGCTGGCCAGCACCAAGGCCAGGCCGAGAAGCAACGCGCCGATCGTGACGACGATGCGGGCGCCGAAGCGGTCCGACAGCGCGCCCCAGGCGAAGCCGCCAAGGCCCATGACCAGGAAATTGAGCGTCATCGCGCTCGATATGCCGGCGCGTGACCAACCGGTATCGAGCGCCATCGGCTCGAGGAAGATCGCCAGCGAAAACATGGTGCCGATGGCGACACAGGACATCAGCGCGCCGGCCGCGACAATGACCCAACGATAGGAAAGGTTCATGGTTTTCTCCCATGCCGTAAGGCATTTGTTGTGCGGCACGGCCTGACTTGGCCTGCCGCTTGCGTCCGAAGGACGCCGGCGCCGGCACCAATCCTACAATCCGGTTGCATTTTTTATCCAGTCCGGGATGGGCCATTCCCCGGCGCCTAGATCGGCAGTTCCGATGTGTATTTGATGGTCTGGCTGGGAACGTCGGTCTTGACGTTCTGCACGCCCCTGATGCGGCTGAGATGTTCCGACTGGAAGCGGCGGTAGTCGTCGATGCCGGCCGCCACCACGCGCACCATGGCGTCGCAGTCGCCGAGCATCAGATAACATTCCATCACCTGCGGCAGCTTGGCCACTTCGGTGGCGAAATGCTCGATCGTGTCTTCGTCCTGCGCTTTCAGCCAGATGCGGGTGAAGAAGGTCAGGCCCTTGCCGATGCGGGCCGGATTGAGCACTGCGACGTAGCGGTCGATGACGCCGGCCTCCTCCAGGAGCTTGACGCGACGCAGGCACGGCGACGGCGACAGGCCGACTTCAGCGGCCAGTTCATTGTTGGCCATGCGCCCGTCGCGCTGCAGTGCCCGCAGGATGCGCCTGTCGATCTCGTCAAGTTTCATGGCTCTAAATTCCGTTTATCTGTTGATTCATGGCATAAGATGCCAAAATCTGGTAAAAGACAACAATCTTCGCAACCAAATTGCGAGGCCTGGCGGCTATGGTTGCCCTGACATCAGCGGCATCCAATGGAACCGGCAGAGGCGGCCGCGCGGCGCGGCCGGAGGAAGATCATGAGCATTGCAGAGACCAGATCGGCGGCGGGCGGCGGACTGAACTCCGAGTTCCGGCGCGGCGTGGCCTCCTGCGCGCCCGTGCTGTTCGGCACCATCCCTTATGCGCTGGTGCTTGGTGCACAGGCCACACAAAGGGGGCTCAGCACCGCAGAACTGTCGCTGCTGACGGGACTGAACTTCGCCGGCGGCTCGGAATTCGCGGCGATCCAGCTGTGGACGTCGCCGCCGCATGTCCTGCTCATCGTCGCCATTACCTTCCTGGTCAACAGCCGCCATCTCCTGATGGGGGCGGCACTGGCGCCGTTCCTGCGCGACCTGCCGCGGCGCAAGGCGTTTTCCGCGCTGTTCTTCATGTGCGACGAAAGCTGGGCGCTCGGCCTGGCCGACGCCAAACGGCGCGCCGCCGACGGCGTCGCGCCAGCCTTCAGCCCGCGCTACTATATGGGCGCGGCAGTGGCGATGTACCTGACCTGGGTGGCCTTCACCACAATTGGCGCCTTGCTCGGGCCGGTGCTGGGCGAAGCCGAGACCTACGGCTTCGACATGGCGTTCGCGGCCGTCTTCCTGGTACTGCTGCGCGGCATGTGGAAGGATGTTGCCGCTGCGCGGCCGTGGCTGGTCAGTCTGATCATCGCGGCGCTGACCTACCTTTTCGTTCCCGGCGCCTGGTATGTAGCGGCGGGCGCCCTGGCGGGGCTGGTCTCGGCCTGGCTGTTGTGGAGGGATGAGGCATGATCGACGCGCAGACGCTTCTCACCATCGTGCTGATGGCCGGTGTCACGTACCTCAGCCGCGTCGGCGGCTATGTCGTGCTGCGCAATCGGGTGCTCAGCGCGCGGGCAACGGCCGTGATGGAGGCGGCGCCCGGCTGCGTGCTGATCTCGGTGATCGCGCCTGCCTTCGTCTCGAAAAACCCGGCCGATCTTCTGGCTCTGGCCGTCACGCTGATTGCCGCCACGCGATTTTCGATGCTGCCGACCGTGCTGATCGGGGTCGCTTCGGCGGGACTGCTGCGGCACATCATTGGATAGGCCAAAAAAGGCAGGCGCGGGCGCCTGCCTTCGATCTGGTTGGCAATCAGAGCTTTTACGCGGCTGCCGCGACATCCCGGCTGGCAGCCACCACGGCGTCGACCTTGGCGGTTGCCTTGGCGAGCGCTTCGCTTACTGCATCAGGACCCTTGGCGACGCCTTCGATGCGGATGACGTCGACGTCGGTCATGCCGATGAAGCCGAGCACCGAGCGCAGATAGGGAACGGCGTGATCGAACTGCACGGCCGCGCCTTCCGAGTAGATGCCGCCGGATGCCAGCACGATATAGACCTTCTTGCCGGTGACGAGGCCTTTGGGTCCATTTTCGCCGTAAGCAAAGGTTTTGCCGGAACGGGCGACATGGTCGACCCAGGACTTCAGCGTCGAGGAGATGTTGAAGTTGATGAAGCCTGTCGCCAGGATCACCGTGTCGGCGGCAAACAGTTCGTTGAGCACGGCATCCGAGACTCCGACCACTTCGGCCTGACGCGGCGTGCGGGCTTCGGCAGGCGTATATATGCCGGTCGCATAGTCGGTATCGATATGCGGCAGCGGATTGGCGACAAGGTCGCGCACGACAAGCGTGTTCGACGGGTCGGCTGCGAGCAGCTTCTGAGCGAATTCGGTGGCGATACGGGTCGAGTGCGAGGCAGCGCCGCGCGGGCTCGACGTGACGAGAAGAATGGACATGTTGGGTCTCTCCAGTGGAATTGGATTGTCCCGCTACATATGGGCTATCAACCAATCAGATAAACTGGTATATTTTCTATATTATCCATCCATTAATTAGATATGATGATGCAGCCTAATCCGACACTCGACCAGCTTCAGATCCTCGTGGCCGTTGCCGACACCGGCAGTTTTTCCGCCGCCGGCCGCAAGCTCAACCGGGCGCAATCCGTCATCAGCTACGGCATCGCCAATCTCGAGGCGCAACTCGGGCTGAAGCTGTTCGAGCGCGAGGGCACGCGAGAGCCGCAGCTGACCGAGATCGGTCGGGCGATGCTGGAAGACGCGCGGCGGATGATCGGCGTGCTGCACCGCATACGCTCGCGCGTCGATGGTCACCATCGGGGGCTGGAGGCGGAAGTCGCGCTGTCGGTGGATGCGGCGCTGCCTTCGCCAGTGCTGGTGCGGGTGCTCAAGGCGTTCGAGGCGCAATTTCCGACCGTGATGCTGCGCCTGCACATCGGCACACTCGGCCTGATCCCCGACCATGTTGTCGGTGGCCAGGCCGATCTCGGCATTGGCGGCCTGCTGGGCGATGTCGACGTCCACTTGGTGGGCATAGGCTTCATGTCGATAGTGCTGGCGGCCGCGCCCAGTCACCCGCTGGCGCTGCTGCCCAAACCGGTAGCGATCGAGGACGCGCGCGAACACACGCAACTCGTCGTCACCGACCAGTCGGAGCGTACCAAGGGGCGCGATTTTGGCGTTTTCGCCTACCGAACCTGGCGACTGACGGACCTGCGCACCAAACATATGTTGATGCGTGAGGGGCTGGGCTGGGGCGGGCTGCCGCGTTGGCTGATCGCTGACGATCTGGCTACCGGCCGTCTCGTGGAACTCGACCTCGAGCCTTTCAGGGAGGTGCGTTCGCCGCTTTATGCCATGCACCGCGCCGACCGCAGCCCGAAGCCGGCGGCGGCCTGGCTGATCGACCAGTTCAAGCGCCAACTTGGCTGCTTCAACGAGTTCGAGCCGGGCGAGGTGCCCGACGAAGAGCCGGAAATTTCCAGCGCACAGATTTGATTCCAACCTTTGCCCTGGATCTCATCGGCGGGAAGCCTCGGATCACGCGCGGGACAACCCATCGATCAGTGCCGTGAGAACGGTGCGGTAGTCTTCGGCCGAACCGCCCGCCTCAATGGCAAGTGCCGCGCGGTCGAAGGCGGCGGCGAGCAGGGCGGTCGTCGCTTCGGCCGGAAGCTTCTTTATGGTCCGCGCCCGCATCGCCGCGACCAGCCCTTCGCGCAGCGAGCGATTGCCATGGCGGTTGTCGATGGCGTCCATTTCGGCGCGGCCGAGCACGGCCGGGCCGTCGAGCAGCAGGAGCCGCGTGCGGCCGGGCGCGCGCATGGCGGTAAGATAGGCGTCGGAGCCGGCAATGAGCGCGTCGCGGGCATTGAGCGAAGGCGGCGCTGCGCCCTCGATCTCCCGCGCCACGGCCTCTGCCTCCTGCTCGACGACGGCGCCGAACAGCGCCTGCTTGTCGGAGAAGTGGTGGTAGAGCGCGCCGCGCGTCACGCCGGCCGCGGCGACGATCTCTGGTGTGCCGGTCTCGGCGTAGGATTTTTCGATGAACAGTTTTCGCGCCGCGGCGATCAGATCGGCGCGTGTCGCCTCGGTGCGGTCACGGTTGGAACGGCGCGCTGATCTCTGTTGCATACATGCAGCCTGTATGTTAATTCAATTTACATGCAGACTGTATGTTGCTTGACGGGAGAAGGAAAGATGAAGACGACCAGCTATTATCCGGTGCTGATGACCGGGGACGTTGCCGGCACAGCGGCGTTCTATGTCGAACATTTCGCCTTCCGGCCGCTGTTTACGAGCGACTGGTACGTGCATCTGCAATCGGTGGAGAGCAAGCGCGTCAATCTCGGTATCGTGCAAGGCGACCATGAGACGATCCCGGAAGAGGGACGGGGTCGGAGCTCGGGCCTGCTGATCAACTTCGAAGTCCGTGATCCCGATGCGCTCTATGAGCGGATCACAGCCGCCGGCCTGCCCATCCTTCGGTCCCTGCGCGACGAGCCTTTTGGTCAGCGCCATTTCATCACCAGGGATCCCAACGGCGTCCTGATCGATGTCATCAAGCCGATCCCGCCAAGCGAGGAATTCCTGGCACAGTATGCGCAGGGTGCAGTGAGCGCCTGAGTGGAAACCCTCAACCAGCCCTTGCCACCGGCGTCACTGTCACCTGGCTGACACCGGTGCGGCGCACCACCGTGCACCGCGTCTCGCGGCCGATCCGCTCGGCGTCGAGCAAACGCACCAGGTCGTCGACGCCGGTGACCGGTCGGCCGTCTATCGCGGCGACGATATCGCCCTCCCTGAGGCCGGCCTTGGCCGCAGGGCCCTCCTTCTCGACGCCGCGCAGCCGAACCGCGGTCTTGCTCGATACTTGTGACAGAAGGGCTGCGCGACGGGGCAGGTTGACGGTGTCGGCCGACACCCCGATGAAGGCGCGACGGACGCGGCCGAAACGGATGATCTCCGAAATGACGAAATTGGCGGTGTTGGAGGCGACGGCAAAGGCAATGCCTTGCGCACCACGGATCATGGCGGTGTTGACGCCGATCACCTCGCCCGCCGAGGATACCAACGGTCCGCCGGAATTGCCGGGGTTGAGCGCGGCGTCGGTCTGGATGACGTCGTCGATCAGCCGCCCGGTGGAAGCGCGCATCGAGCGGCCGAGCGCCGAGACGACGCCCGAGGTGACGGTCCATTCGAAGCCGAGCGGGTTGCCGATGGCTATGGCGATCTGGCCGCGCCGCAGGCGCTTGGAATCGCCCAGCGGCGCGACATCGGCAAAGCTGCCGTCGGCGCGCACCAGCGCGATGTCGGTGTCGGCGTCGCGGCCGAGCACGCGGCCTTCGCTGGAGGCGCCGTCGGGCATCGATACGCGCACCGTTCTGGCATCGCCGACGACGTGGAAGTTGGTGACGACGAGCCCATCATGCGCAATGACGAAGCCCGACCCATGCCCGCCCTGGCCACCGATGCGCTCGATGCGGCAGACAGCCGGGCCGATGCGGTCGACAGCATCGGCCACCGTCGTCGAGTAGGCGTCGAGCAGCGCGTCGTCGGATTGGAATTTGGCGGCAGCAACGGCCATTGGCAGGCTCCATGTTTTCAGGCGCAACGATGACTATATGTGCGGAGCGGCTTCATCCGCCGCGACCTGACCAGATGGCCAGTCGCCCGGCCGACTAGCCGTCAGGCGAGTATCTCCAAGCGCGCTGCCGCGCGATATCTGGGGCATGGATGAACCCAGGAGACTGCTATGAGCGAATTCAATCTAAGTGCCTTTTCGGAAGCCATTGCCGATCTGGCAGCCAAGGCGGCACCGGCGACCGCGAGCTTCACCACCCACAATCATCGCACAGCGAGCGCTTTCCATTGGCGCGACGGCTACTTCGTTGCCGCCGAGGAAGCCGTCGAGGCCGGCGAGGAGATCGAGCTGACGCTGGCTTCGGGCGAGACGGTGAAGGCCGATCTTGTCGGCCGCGATCCCTCGACCGGCGTCGCCCTGCTCAAGCCGGCCGGTGCTACCAATGCCGAGCCGTTGGCCAAAGCGGATGCGGTGCGGCCCGGCAATATTGCCGTCGCCATCGGCAACAGCCGGGGTTCGGCGTTGGCAGTTTCAGGCTCGGTCGGCGAAGTCGGCCCGGCCTGGCGCTCAATGCGCGGCGGCACCATCGACCGGCGCATCAACCTGGCGGTGGGCGCCGGCGGCCGTTTCGAGGGCGGCCCGGTGCTCGATGCCAAGGGCGCGCTGATCGGCATGCTGTTGTTCGGGCCGCGCGGCCGCGCGCTGGTCATGCCTTACGAGACGATCGAGCGAGCGGTCGCAACGCTGCGCGAAAAAGGCCATGTCGCCCGCGGCTATCTCGGCGCCGGTCTGCATCCGATCCGTGACGGCGAGGCCCGCGGCGCCATCGTCATGAGCCTTGATGACAACGGTCCGGCCAAGGCCGCCGGCCTTTCCCTCGGCGACATCATCGTCGCCTGGAACGGCGAGGCGGTGAGCGGCCCGCGCGAGCTGATCCGCAGGCTCGGCCCCGACAGTGCCGGAGCTTCGGTTACGCTCGGTGTCGTGCGCGGCGGAGAACAGCGCGACGTGGCGCTGACGGTCGGCGAAAAGCCGCTCAGCTGAGAGGATTAATGGACGCGATCGCGACAGGCGAGATGACGCAAAGCAGCACCGGCGAGCGGCAGCTGGTCGTGCTGGTCGCGCTCGGTGATGCCGCGCGCGCCGAGCGGCTGTCCGCGTCGCTTGCCGCGACCGACGATCTGCTGCCGGTGACGCCGGGCAGCAGCGAAGCGGTTGATGTCGCCATCGTCGACGAGACCGCCGGCCCCACGGGTGCGGGAACAGGGAAGGGCGACGCCGTTCCCGCCGCGACCGCGCGGGTGCTGTTGTCTTCGCAGGCCGGCCTGGCACGGCCGCAGGGGCAGGTGTTCGCCGTGCTGCCGACGGCGGCGGATGCAATGCTGATTGCGGCCGCCGCCAGGCTGGCGGCGGCCGGCTACCGCGTCTTTGGCGACAGCGGATCCGTTCCTGGCCGCCGCGATGATTTCCACGGCGGCGATATTGGCGGCGACGGCCTTTTCGACGAGGAGCATCCCGACGAGCATGCCGCCCGCCCGGCGCTGTCGCCGCGAGAAGCGGAAGTGCTGGCGCTGCTGGCCGAGGGCGCCCCCAACAAGGTAATCGCGCGGCGGCTCGACATTTCCGTGCATACGGCGAAGTTCCACGTCGCAGCGATCCTGATCAAGCTCGGCGCCGCCAACCGAACGGATGCCATCGCCATTGCCATGCGGCAGGGGCTGGTGTTGGTCTGAGGTGACGTCTCAGCCGGAATTTGACGATCATCGCCAACGAATGGACCCTCCGCAGCGTCAGCATGGCCTGCCGCCGCAAGCTCTTGTATCCGGGACCGCCACAGGCAAGGATCGCGCCACCGGACAATGCAAGCGGAGGAAAAATGTCGCTCAACGGAAAGACGCTGTTCATCTCCGGCGGGTCGCGCGGCATCGGGCTGGCGATCGCCTTGCGCGCCGCGCGCGACGGCGCCAATGTGACGATCGCGGCCAAGACCGCCGAGCCACATCCGAAACTGCCGGGCACGATCTACACCGCCGCTGAAGAGATCGAGCAAGCCGGCGGCAAGGCGCTGCCCGTCCTGTGCGACATTCGCGAGGAGGCGCAAGTGGCCGAAGCGGTGTCGAAGACGGTCGAAAAATTCGGCGGCATCGATATCTGTGTCAACAATGCCAGCGCTATCCAGCTCACCGGGACCCTGGAAACCGACATGAAGCGTTACGACCTGATGCACCAGATCAACACGCGCGGCACGTTTCTCGTTTCCAAAATGTGCATTCCGCACCTGAAGTTGGCCGGGAATCCTCATATCTTGAATCTGGCGCCGCCGCTCGACATGAAGGCCAAGTGGTTCAAGAACCATGTCGCCTACACCATGGCCAAGTTCGGCATGTCCATGTGCACGCTGGGCATGAGCGCGGAGTTCGCCAAGGACGGCATCGCGGTCAATTCGCTGTGGCCGATCTCGACCATCGATACCGCGGCGGTGCGCAATCTTCTGGGCGGCGCGACGGTGGCCGCGATGAGCCGTTCGCCCGAAATCATGGCCGATGCCGCGCATGCCATCTTCATGCGGCCATCACGCGAAGCGACCGGCAATTTCTACATCGACGAGGAAGTGCTGCGCGCCGAGGGGATCAGCGATTTTTCGGTGTATGCGCCGGGTGCGGCCGGGCCGCTGGCCGGCGACTTTTTTGTCCCGGACGAGGTGTTTGCCAATTCCGACACGAAGATCAGGACGGCTTTCTAAAGATGTATCGAGGCGCAAATTCCGGATGGAACTCGGTTTCAGACATTCCTGGAGTTGCTCTAAGCAAAAAGCCCCGCCGGAGAGGGCCGGCGGGGCTCAGTGCGTCCCGCTGGAGTCGGGACGGGGCAGGGAACGCCCGATCCTGAATCTGGGGTAGGCCATCTCGCGATTCAATGAGCGGGACCCGACGCCAGGACAATTCTTGTTGAACTTGGGCCGTTGCCGCGATCTCGCCCATCCCGGCGAAACCGGGATGGGCCTTTTACCGATCCGATTCCAGAAGCCTGCTCAAGCGTCTGGAAATGCAGAAATTTGATCGACCATGATCTTTTCCGAAAGCCGGTTTCCGGCTCCCGGATCGTGGTCAGTTGTTGCTCGCCACCGGCGCCACCAGCGAGGTGATGCGGCGGATGGCGACACGCCGGTTCTCGCGGTTGGGGCCTGAGGTGTCGACCTTCAGATATTCCTCGCCATAGCCCTGCGTGGTCAGGTTTTCAGGCGGTATGCCGAAGGCGTTGGTCAGCGCTTCGGCCACCGCTTCGGCGCGGCGGTCCGACAGAGCGAGGTTCGCCTCCGGTGTGCCGACAGCGTCGGTGTGGCCTTCGATAAGGAAGGTCTCGGCCGGGTTCTTCTTCAACAGCTTCTCCATGGCCGTGGCGACACCCTCGAGCTTCTGCACCTCGGCATCGGAGATCGAGGAAGAGCCGAATTCGAAGTTCAGCGTGTCAAGATCGATGCGTCGGGCAATGTCGCGCACTCGTGCGGAACGCTTGACCTCGTTGATCGAATAGAGACGCTGCACCTTCTCGACCGGCGGCTGCTCGAGGAAAGTATAGTAGTCGTCCGGGCTTTCGACCTCTTCGGAGTCAAGGATGTAGTCCCGGCGCGGAATGGTCAGCCGCATCGGTGGCAGGTCGTCGCCCGGATCGCGCCAATCGTTATCGTCGTCGTAGCTTCGTTCGTCGACATAGCTCAACACATACTCATGGCCGTCGGGCATGATGCGCGACCGTTGGATGATGTCGCCGTAGCGGTTGCGGATGGTGACGATCTGCACGCCGTTGTCGCGCTCGACTGTCTCGCGCGTGCGGCCTTGCGACAGATCCTCATAGTAGACATCCTTGGCGCCGCGGGTCAGGCGCGGCCGGTCACTGCTCTGAACGTATGTCTGATCGTTGAGCTGGATGATGACGCGATCGCCGATCTCCTTGAGCACGTCGACACCCTTGGGGCGGCGGCGGTCGCGGATGTTCTCGTCCGGTGCGCGCTCGAGGCGTTTGCCCTTCTCCTCGGTAACCGGGACGATTTTTTCCGGTTTGATCTCCTGCTGAGCAGCTCTATCGTCGGTCGGGGGCGGACCCTGGTCGACGGGAGCGACCGCGGGCTGACGGCCCTGAGCACCGCCCTGCCGGGCGTTTTGCCCACCATTCTGCTGCTCGCCATTTTGCTGCTCGCCATTCTGGTTGGCGGGGTTCCTGCTGGCCTGGCCGTTCTCGCCGCGGCCGCGGCGTCGGGCATCCTTCTGGCTGTCGAGAATGGGGGCAGCGTTCTTGTCGGCGGGCGTCTCGGCCTGCTCGGGGTTTTGCCCCTGGACAGGCGCGGCCTTGCCGGCACTGGGCTGTTCACCCGTGGCCGGCTGCTCGCCCGTTGCAGGCTGCCTGCCGGTTTGCTGTTGTTCGCCATT
This sequence comes from Mesorhizobium sp. BR1-1-6, assembly GCF_020165355.1. Taxonomy (NCBI): domain Bacteria; kingdom Pseudomonadati; phylum Pseudomonadota; class Alphaproteobacteria; order Hyphomicrobiales; family Phyllobacteriaceae; genus Mesorhizobium; species Mesorhizobium sp. BR1-1-6. Next base: position 454,040 of record NZ_JAIUHZ010000002.1, read on the forward strand.
GGCCGGCTGCTGTTCGCCATTGGCCGGCTGCTCGCTAGCCGGTTGTCTGGCGTTCTTTTTCCTCTTGTCCTGGGGTTGTTCGCCCTGGGCTGCCGGCCTCTCGCCTGAGGGTGCCGGTTCTGCCTTGGGTGCTTCTGCGGCAGGTGCTTCCTTCGGTGTCGGCACGGCGCTGGGCTCGGCCTGCTGCTCCTGTTTGCGCTTCTTGCGCTGGTTGTCGTTGGCAGGTTCCGTTTGGCCCGCCGGTGCCTGTTCGGTCTGCTGTTGTTGGTCGCGCTTCTTCCTGCGCGGCTGCTGTTCCTCGGTGGCGGGTGCTGCCTCACCGGCTGGCGCCTGCTCGGTCTGCTGCTGCTGGTCGCGCTTCTTCCTGCGTGGCTGTTGTTCCTCGGCAGCTGGTGCGGCCTGCTGCGCGGGGGCCTGTTCGGTCTGCTGTTGCTGATCGCGCTTCTTCCTGCGCGGTTGTTGTTCCTCGACGGCGGGCGCGGCTTCACCAGCGGGCGCCTGCTCGACCTGCTGCTGATCGCGCTTCTTCCTGCGTGGCTGTTGTTCCTCGGCGGCTGGCGCGGGCTGCTGTGCGGGTGCCTGTTCGGTCTGCTGTTGTTGCTGATCGCGCTTCTTCTTGCGTAGCAGTTCCTGGTCGCTCTGCTGTGCATCGTCAGTCTGGGTGTCCTGGGCCAGGACCAGCGGCATTGCGCTGTCTCGCATGGGGCCGAACGCGGCACTTCCCTGAAGCGGGGATGCGCCCAACGGCGCGGATGCCATCAGCAGGCCGAGTGCGGTGCCTGCCAGAATCCGTGGTTGGCGTTTCATCGAAATTCTCCTTGTGGGGTCCCATCCTTGCCGAAACCGATTTTAACGAAATTGGTTCCGGCGGCTCATGGTTAGGGACCGTACGGGGCGATTGGCCGGCCTTTTGAAGGCAACTTCATGTCTTTCGACGGGGGTGCCGCCCCATTCCAGCCTTTGCCCTGCTTGACCTTCGCGGCGGCTGGGGCCACATGCCGGAGATGGAAACGCCGTTCTGGAAAACAAAGACGCTGGAAGCAATGAGCCCGGCCGAGTGGGAATCGCTCTGCGACGGCTGCGGCAAATGCTGCCTGTCGAAGCTCGAGGACGAGGATACTGGCGACATCTACTGGACCAGCGTCGGCTGCCGCCTGTTCGACGCGCAGACATGCCGCTGTTCAGACTATCACAACCGGCTGGCGCGCGTTCTCGATTGCGTCGGGCTGACGCCGCAAAATGTACGCACCATCAGTTGGCTGCCCAGCACCTGCGCCTACCGGCTGGTCGCGGAGGGGCACGATCTCTACTGGTGGCACCGTCTGGTGTCGGGCAGTGCCGAGACGGTGCATGAGGCCGGCATGTCGATGCGCGGCCGGGTCAAGGCCAACGAGACGGATCTGGCCGAGCCGGAGGATTATTTCGACTATATGCTTGACGACGAGCCATAAGCTCGCATCGGGACGAGGAACCATAGCTCGCATCGGGATGACGAGCCCTGAGGCCGGTGTCCGCAAGGGCGCGCAGGAACCAGGAACCATGCGAGACGTTTGGGGCACATTGTTGGAAAACCCGTAGAAGCTTCCTTTTTCCGCCACATGAACCGCCGATGAACGGCAGGTTCGTAAATAGTTCAGACAGGCGGGTGCATTCTCCCATCATCGATTTGAAGAGGACGGGCGAGAGCCCGCAACAAGGAGAGAAGACCATGTTCAACTCGGTGAAAACGGCAGCCCTTTCGGCCCTCGTCGGCCTCGGCACGCTGGCGGCCGTTCCCGCCCATGCCGACAGCCTTTACCTGGGCTTCGGCAACAACAACGATCCGCGCTTCGGCGTCTATGCCGGCGATGACGGCTATCGCCACCGCCGCGATGAACGCCGCGACGACTGGCGCCGCGGCTGTTCGCCCGACTGGGCCCTGAACAAGGCCGAACGCATGGGGCTGCACCGTGCCCGCGTCGTCGACGTCAGCCGCCGCACGGTCAAGGTGATGGGCCGCCAGTATGGCGACCGCGTCGTCATCGTGTTCGCCAATGAGCGTGGTTGCCCGATCATCAACCGCTGAGCCTCTTAAGGCGCGACCTTCTGCGAGGGTTGGTAGCGGCATGATCCTCTGCGGGGTCAGTCGGCAGACACCCACCCTCTGCGAAGATCGATCCTGTCAGGATCAGTCTGGAGACACGACCTTCTGCGAAGGTCGGTCTGGAGTAGTGGAGCCGCTTTCCTTCGGGAAGAATGCGGCTCAAAAAACCCGCGGGAGCGATCCCGCGGGTTTTTTCATGCACCACGGCGGACGGTTCAGGGTCGGGCTCGGCCATGGACCATCGAAGACGCTTATTTCAGTTCGAAGGTAACGGTGACCTGGACATTGTAGGCGTTCTCGCCGGCCTGCACCGGAGCAGCACCGACGGCCGCGTCGAAGGCCTTGGCGTTGATCGGCATCGGTGGCGGCGCGATCTTCTGGTCAGTGATTTCGATCACCCGGCCTATACTGACGCCGGCTGCTTCCGCCAGCGTCTTGGCCTTGGCCATGGCATCGGCCACCGCCTTTTTGCGCGCTTCGGTGACGGTGGCAGCCGGATTGTCGTTGGTGAAGACGATGCCGCCGCCCTGGTTGACGCCCAGCGACACCGCCTTGTCGAGGATCTCACCGGTCTTGTCGACGTCGCGCACGCGCACCGACAGTGTGTTGGTTACCTGGTAAGCAATCAATTCGGCCTCCTGGCCGCCGTCGGGCTTGTTTGTGTAGTTATAGCGCGGATTGATCTGGATGCCCGCGGTCTGGAGGTCGCGGTCCTTGATGCCGGCCGACTTCATCGCGGCGATCACGGCCGCCATGGCGTCGTTGTTGGCATCCAGTGCGGCGCGCGCCGTCTTGGCTTCGCGCATGACGCTGAGCGTCAGGACCGCCAGGTCGGGCGCTACAGTCGCCGCCCCTTCGCCCGAAACCACGATACGGGGCGGTGTCGGCGACTCAGCGGCCGCGGCCAGCGCCGGAAAGGCGATGGCGGCGGCGAGTGCGAGGGGCAAAAGAGGTCTGGTCATGAAATCTCCTCGGGTAAGCATATCCGCGCCCAGCGGGCGCACGCGGCTCCTTATGGCGCGATTATGGGCTGATTTGGACGATTGTGACCAGCGGTCCCGGAAAGCCTTGTGCCGCGATGCGAAAAACATTAATCCAGCCCGCGTGGGGCCTGTAGCTCAATGGTTAGAGCCGGCGGCTCATAACCGCTTGGTTGGGGGTTCGAGTCCCTCCGGGCCCACCATTCGCCTTGATTTGCAAGGCTTCGCGTGAAGGGTAGACAATAGGGTTAGACAGTCGGTTAGACAAACCTCTTTATCAGCCGCGTCATGCCATCCACAGCAAGCCGCTCCTGCTCCGCATCCTTGCTGTAAAGCTCCACATGATCCAAGTCGTCGTGCCCCAGGATTCCGGCCGATTGCTTCGACGTGGCGCCTTCCTCCGCCAGATACTTCCCCAGCGTCTTCCGAAGCCCATGCAGGGTACATCCCGGCGCCATGTCGGCCATCTCTGTCCAGTGCGCCATCATGCCCGTGAGAGACTTCTCCGAGAACGACTTGCCATAGGCGTTGGCAGCCACCGTGTCGGTTTTCCTTGGCAGGTTGATCAAGGCGTCTTTCAGCATCGGGAGCATGAGCAGGCGAAGAACCTTGCCCGTCTTGGCTTGGCGAACTGTGATCCGGTCCTTTGCGAAATCCACGTCTGACCAGAGCTGCGAGGCCACATCGCCGCGCCTGTTGCCAGTCCAGAGCGCCAAGGCATAGACGGCTCGCGGCATGGTCCCGTTTGGCCATCGCTTTTCGAATGCGGCACGTTCGTCTTCGGTCCACGCTCTCCAGCCGGTATATTCGGGTCTCCATCCGATCTTCAGGGAAGGATCGAACTCGATCCAATCTTGGTCCATAGCCTCCGTAATCAACCGGCGAACGGCTGTAAGGATGTGCTTGGCCTTGTGGGGCGTCTCGCCATGCTCTTTCAGAATGAGCTTGACGTGCCTGCGGCGAAGATCGGAAACCGGGATAGTTGCCCAGAGTGTGGGGTTGTCCTCCGCCACCTTGGACGCAAGGAATTCCTTGGTCAGCCGCTCGTTCTTGTATTTCGTCGCCTCGTCCAGCTTCCGCCACTCGATCCCTTTTTGGACAAGCCGCCAGGCATCGGCAAACGTCTTGGGGATGATTGTCTTCGGATGGGCGATTACCTCCGCTTGGCGAGGCTCCCGGCCCTCCACAGCCGCGCTGTACGCCTCCTCGAACTCGGGATGGCCCGGCTCCTGCGGCAGGTAGATGGACTTTCCCGCCCGCCTGAAGCGGTAGCGGGTCGTTCCATGCCGGTCTTCGAACGGCGAGACGTAGGGGTAACCTTCCATCAGTCCATCTAAGCCGCACGGTTGCGCCCCGACAAGATGCGATCGATCTTGTTACCGTCATCCCCAGGCAAGTCGGTGAAGAATGCATCGAGCTGGATTCGGTCCCATAGGGTCCGGCTGTTGGCCCGCTTCGGACGCGGCATTCTGCCGTCTGCCACCATCTCATCGAACAGAGTAGGGCCAACGCCGATATACCGCGCCGCCTCCTCACGGCTCAACCCGCGCGGCGGATAGGCGATACTGTCTGGCGCCCGCTCAGCCATTGCCATCACCGCTGAATGGCTCCCACATCGCCTTCATGTATTCCCAGTATTTTGCTAGGAACGCGATGACGCGCGGTTCATCGGCTCGACAAACAGACACCTCGTGGCTCCCAAGGTATGACTTGCGCTGCCCAATTATCTGGAGCTTGAGGATGCCATTGCGGTAATAGACATCGCCGTTGAATTCTCCGGCGCCGCTGTCCTCACCTTCCAGCCAGTCCCACCGAACAAACCAGTTGTAATCAAGGTCGGCATCGCGCCACTGGCTCTCGAACACATCCCAGGCTGGATACGTTTCGTGGCACCCGTTGCTGAAATAATTTCCCTCGTTCATGTAGTAGGGATGGTCGACTTCCCATAGATGTTTCATCTGCTCACCCATGATCGCCGCCCTCCTTCTCGCTGGGGATGGTGAGGGCGCGGGAGGCTCTGCGGAAATCTCGTGCGTGACAGTGCGCAACGAACACGTCTTCGTGCTTCACGCCCAGCCACGTATCGTCAGGCAACGCCGGATCGATATCGTTCTCCATAGCAAACGGCTTCAGCGCCTCCCGCAAGCGCTCTATCTCGGATAGCAGGGCGCGGATGTTGTCAGGCTGGGCCGCTACGATGTAGGCTGCATTGGCCGCGTGATCTTCCTCCGCACGACTGCTGTCGTCAAAACCGGCCCACGCGACAACCGGTACGTTCGAGCGGCCGTGCTGGACCTCGTTGACCCCGTTACGACGGAAATGCTTCCAACGGCCCTTGCTGGCCCGCGCCAGCCCTTCGCGCAGTTCCTTCTCTATCCGCTCTATGGTCATGGGCGGGGCTCCTGTGGCTCATGGACGACATCCGTGATCTGCAAGGCTCTGAGCCGCCAATTGTGCCCGCACTTGAAGCACTCCCCCCGTATGCCCACTACGCAGCCAGGCTCCATATATCCTAATGCCCGGTCGAGCTTGCCGCCAGAAACCTCCCATGTCTGGGTGCTCTCAATGGCCTCGTGAAATTGGAAATCTCTTGACCGGCATCGCGGGCAGCGGATGTGCGTTGTGGCGGGACGTGCGCTCATGGCTGCTTCTCCAGAGCGAGGAGAGCGGTGCGGCATTCTTTGCATGTGGGTTCGCGCGTAGACGTGCCCCATGGCATGATGACGAAATGGCCGCAGACAGTCGGAACGCTTGTGTCAGCCTCATCGGGCTTGACTGAAGCTGCACACCAGCCGCCACGGTGTTTGACGCACCGTACCGCCTTCGTCAGCCCCTTCATGACTCAGCTCCAGGTGCTGAGGGAAGATGTTTCCAGTGCGTGAACGAATAGATGGGCGGGCTTAGAACGATGCCGTAGACCCACTCACCGCAGTCCCGGTCAAACCGGGTCGCCAGCACATGGCAAGCGTGGGGCGCCGTGCTGATACCCTGCCATCCGGTTGCTGGAGGTGCAGGAGCGGCGGAGAGAGCGGCGAGTACTGCATCGGCATCGTCAAGGCAGATACTGCGAAGGGTGCCAGCGTCGCTTTCCGGCTCATCAGGATTGTCGTCCCATGAGAATGGCGGCTGCCTTTGTTGAAAAAGGATACGCGCGATGTCTTCTCTGGTCTCCCCTTCCGCTATCTGCCCTACAGGGGATGCGGAGAGGGCTGCTTCGAGGGCGGCCTTTAGTCTTTCGATCTCTGCGGCTTGGGAGGAAACCTGCTGCTCAAGGCGTTCGGCATCCTTGCGCCATCTGTCGCGGTCTGCTGCGATTTTGTCATCGCTTGCGGGCGGCGGCTGCGCCTGCATGTCTTCGCCGGGGTTCATGGCGTTGCCTTTCGCAGAAAGCCATAGGCGAGCGCGCCGAAGCGCATGTCGTCATCGGTCTCGCCGCGCTTGAACGGGTAATCGTTTCCGTCGATGCAGCGCATGACATGGCCTTCGGGAATGTGATCGTACCATTCGGCGGGATAGAGCCAAAGGATGTTTCCATCGTTGTCGGGCTCGTCCCATTTCTGGCAGCCGATTGCCTTCAAAGTCTCTTCAAACAGGGACGGCAATTTTGTAAAGTCAATCAACGGCTTCGGAACAGTGAGGCCGTCCGTGCGCTCAAATTGCGGCGTGTGGACTTCGATTGTCTCGCCGGGCTCAGCACCGATTGCGGCGCGCAACTTTTCCGCAAACTGCGGATCGTTCATGTCGAGGATGGCATCGAATTCAATGTCGGTGGCGTTCATTGTTCTGACCTCTGGGATTGAATGATGCGACCTGCGGCGCGGATGTTTCCGAGCGTGAAATATGTTCGGAATTGCTCGCGATCATCGAGGGCTTGATAGGACGGCCCGAGAGGAATCGCGAACGGGTTCAGCGCCTCCAGAGCGCCAGCAAGAGCCGCTTCGGCGCTCTGCTTCTCGGTTTCCAGCCGCTCCGCAACTCGACGCCAGCTATCCCGCTCCTCAATAAGTGAGGCGAGGGCGCGGGAGGCGTAATCCACAAACTGTGCACATGTCATCAAGGCGTGATTTGGCAAATCCTCTGGTGAAGTTAAATCGTCTGGATTGGCGTCACAGAAATCAGTCCACGCCTTTTCGAGCGCTTTGGTAACCTTTCGTTCCACCTCTGTCGCCGGCTGTGCCTTCGTCTCCACCAGGTCCGCTGGGACTGCTGGTGCGGGTGGATGGGTGTAGAGAGGTCTGCGCTCGTCGGTGTCTTCCGGAAGCCTGAATTCGTCGCCCAGACCAACGAAGCCAATCATCATACCGTGGCGGAAAACCCCGTTCGCCACCGGCTCCGATGCCGGCTCCTGTATGGTGAGGGCGCTGAGGATGCGAGCTTCGAAATCGGCTTGCGCGGCAGATTTGGCGGCATCGTAAGAGCCATCGAATTTTGTCCAGCCGCCATTTTCAGGCGAGCGAACTCTGATGTCGCCACGATCGGTTATCCTGATTTCGTAGCAGAGGCCGTATATTGGTTCGGCTCCCCACCATCTTTCGTCAGTTTCCTCCCACTCCAGTTCGCGAACCTTTACTCCCTGCTCTTGAGGGGCGCGGGAAGATTCGAGAGGGCCATCCTTCATCGGACAATGGTAAACGGGAGGGTTCGCGCCAGCGCAGTCCCCGCCACACACAGGGCAGTCGCGGCCTTCGTTCTCCTGCTCTGGGGTTTTCTCTGCGTATCCGCTATCGGTTTTCCACTGATCGTAGGTCATGGGCGGTTCCCCTTGATTTCGGGTGTCTCTGCTTTCCAAACGCCAGTCTTTCGCAGGATGTCCAATTTGCGGCGTTCGGCATCGGCGGCGCGGTCGAGACTTAGGCCGAGCGCATCCATCAACCGCACCACCGTTCTAAAGCCGGGGTCTTTGACCTTGCCGGTTTCAATCTGCGAGATGAGCGGGTTCGAGACGCCGCTTGCCTTTTCCAGATCGCGCAACGTCCAGCCTTTGCACTCGCGTGCAATCCCGATGAGTTCGCCAAGTGCGGTCATGACTCGCCCCGTCGGTCGTCCAGCGCTTCCGGCTTCAGAGGGGCGGTGCTCTCGGTCATGGCTGGCGTCCTTCTGCTTTGGCGCGCTCGGCAAGCATAGCGTCGGCGGCGGCATACGAAGCGACCGCGCATGCGCGAACCGTCTCGGCCAAGCTCGGGGAGCCGTGCGCCGTCGAAAGAGCGGCAATCATCGCCTGCCCAGCGAACCAGTCGCGAAGGCTCATGCCGTCCGCGATATGCCCCAGGCCATTCTCTGCTGTGACCGGAAATGCTGGTCCGCCATCGGTCGGCGTATGCCTTACTGTCTCTGTCATGGCTGGACCTCAGCAGGAGCAAATGCGAGTGGACCGGTCGGCTCGCCCCAATGAAAGGCGTCTATCCGATTTGGGCCGCCGATCTCGCCATCTCGGTACAGAACGTAAACCTGGGTCTCGGGAGGGATGTCATAATTTTCCGGCCGGTCGATCGCAATCCATGCGTCGTCCAGAGGGTTGGTCTCAGGGCCATCAATCGTGGGGTTGACCTGCTCTGATGCCCATTCAGCATGCAGGTCCAGAAGGCTGGCAAACTCAGGAATCGGCAGGTCGTTAATCCAAGCTCCGTATTGGTCGCTAGACATGCCTTGGAAGTCGACTTCGGCAAGCTTGGCCATAAGCCGAACTCGGATTTTCTCTTTGATACGCTGATTCATAGATCTACGTCTCCTTGCGCAAACGCGCTGAACGGATGATGATTTCTGCGGCTGCGACATCGCCCGAAACTTCGTAGAGCTTGATCGCAAGTTCGAATGGGTCGACGCCGCGCGACTTCCAGAACTCAAGCTCGGCTCCAGAATGCTGCATCTTGTGTTCTTCTGGCGTCAGCGGGAGCGTCCAAGCGTCGTCTGGCTTCTGAGCCCCGCCTGTGTGCTTCTTGCGGTGCAGAGCGCTCCCTGAGCGGATATGGCAGGCCTCGCAGCCATAGAGCCCACTCAGGACGCTCGGGAGCTTTCGAATGAATGCAAGGTGCGCCGGGTCTTCAATACGTCTGGTGGCCCGGCTGGACTTATCCAGGCTGAAGGCGGTTGCTTCTCGCTTGACTGCCCAGCCCATCACACGCGCCCCTTCCATTCACGGCCCAATTCCTGGGCAAGCTGACGGTGCAATCTGTCCTTGCGCTGCTTATAGTTCCCAGAGCGGAACAGGACTGCTTTGAAGCCGAAGAAATGGAGGAGATGGTTGAGGAGAGCCGTCATGCTGCCTCTCGCCTCTGACTGACATAGCCAAATTCACGCGCTAGCAACTCCTCGACTGCCGCAAAGAAAGCGATCATCTCCGGTTCGTCGCACTCGCTGGTGTTGATTGCGCGTCCTACGCCAACGAAATGGCCGCTTGCCAGTCGAATGGCATCCACGAAGCCCACAGCGGGCCGTACGTAGGCATCCAGCGCCTCCTTGGTCGGAGCGCAGCCTGTGGCGTCCACGCAATCCTGTAGCGTTGCCCAATAGGCTCTAAGCCGGTCAAGGTTGCGCCACTGCTTTATCTCGACCTTGACGCGCTGCCCCTGCTTGATGCCGTCCAGTGCATGGAGGTCATATTCGAACTCGGGGATGAGCGTGTTGCCATGCCGGCAGAAGGCGTAGACGGGCTTTTCTGGTTTCTTGGCCATCAGCGCTGTTCCTTCTTTTGGAAGGAAAGGCTTTGGAAGCGACCCTTGGCGCCTTCCTTGGTCCACGCCGAAACCCAATACTCAACGCCATCGATCAGAGCAGTTCCCTTAGCGTGAGGATGGGAGTCCTTCTCACGCCTGTCGTTCTTAAACAGGGTTCCACTGTTGTCCTTTTGCTCGTAAGCCATGGTGTATCCCTTCCGCCCCGGCCCATTTGCGAGCCGGGGCTTCTCCGTTACGGAATGAAATTGTCGACGTAGGCGCTGCGCCCGCTCGGCCTGTCGCCGGGGAACGTGTCGTCATCAACGATGCCGTTCAGCACCAGCTCGCGGCGCTTGTTGATTTCTTCCTTGGCGAGGTCGCGCCATGTTGCCGGCCACTTGTCGCGCTCGGCGATGCTGGACCATCCAAGCGCCAACTTTGTCAGAGACGGCACGGTTTCGCATTCGAGCAACTCGCTTTGGAACGCATCCCAATTGTCGGGCCCATTGTCCTTCTTGAGCGCGCTTGCCGTCGCCATCCCGGTTTTCGGGTTGATGCCGACTTGGCGCTTTGCGGGCGAGTTGCCTTCCGCGAATTCCTCACGCATGGTGTTGACGTATTTGCTGTCGTCAAACATGCCCATATGGACATCGGCTCCGACGCCGATCAGCTTGAGCGCGTTCGTCACGGCATCGGTAAACGCCTTCTTGAAGGCTTCATCATCGCTCTTGAGCCCACTGGAAAACTTGGCTACGACCTTGTCGCCGCCCACGCCGTAGACTTGCTCGGAAGGCTTGTCTTCGTGCCGGTACCAGACATACACAGTGCAATAGACGAGGATTTCTCCGTCTGTCGCCGGCACAACCTGAAACTCGGGCATTCCAACGCCCCAGCCTTGGCCGCAAGGTCCAAATTCCTCGGTCATGCGACGGTAGGACCACATGGGTTTGATTGCGGTGCCCTTGAACCCGCCTCCGCGCGTGAAGCCCTTCGTCGCCGCCGGATCGGTGCGCCCGAGCAGATCCCATAGCTTGGTGTTCTCGGTCATTGCCGTTTTCCTTCGAACTCATCATTGACGATATGCGCGATTTCCTGGCGGGCGGCTTCCTTACCGATCAAGCGGCACAAGTCGCGGAATTCGGTGCGAATTCGATACTCGATGAACCCCGCACCATACCCATCGGCGGGCGTCTCCCGGCTTTCTACAGGCTGCGGAAGAGAGCGGTTCATGACATCCACCATGTGTCCAAATTACCTGCAATGATGATCAGCGAGACGAGAACTGCTGTCGTCAGCCGACGATGATCAGCAAGCCAGTTGCAGGCTGATGAGAGAGCCGCGTCCATCAGGCGACCTCGATCTCTTTTTTGTCACTTTCCCAGTCGTATTCTCGGTAGTCTTTGATGGCCTCTAGGATCGCTTCCTTGTCCTCCGCATCTTCGATGCGCCCGAATAGATCGGTGAGGTTCCAAAGCATGAAGGAGGCGCGCGACTTAGCTTCCGCTGCCAGTTTCAGAGCGGCGTTTTCAAGCTGGTAGTCGCTTATCTTGAGGCTCTTGTTGTAGAGCTTAACAACCCAGTCAACAGTTGTGTTTTGTCCATCCGCCAGCGCTTGAGCGGCCACAGTCGCGGCTTCTTCTGTCTCGAACAGATCCTTTTCGTTGTAAACTGATCCGCTGCCGACGCCCGTCTCCAAGCACATGTAGCGATTGCCCGTGTCGTAAGACATAGGTGCCGTGTTGACCTGGATGCTGCCGATGGTGAGCCGTTCGACCGAAGGCACATATGCCGAATAGTCGAGTGTCAGGTCGCGGTCGGAATTGTACTGTGCCGAGCAGCGAGGACACGAGAACTCATACTCACTGCCAGCCGGAGAAATTGCCTTCCACTTGTGCGAGCCCATACAATCGGGGCACGGGTGCCGCTTGCGCTCTGAGGTCGTGCCAGCCCGATAAACAGTGTCGCCGACCGAATATTTAGTGGTGATCGTAGCCATCTACGCGGCCTCTTTGTTGAGCCAGACGGCCTTGCCATACCGGCGGAAATATCGGCAAATCACGCGTGTCTGCTTGGCTTGCCTAAGCTCGCCAGTACGGTTCTGCTGCCGGTAGGTGGGCAAGTTGCGGAACCGGAAGATGAACCGGTTTGCGTCCTCGATGGCCTCTTCCGTGCAAAGCGCGGGACGGATTGTAGCGAAGAACATGCCGGGTTCGGCTTTGAACTGGTCCACCAGCCGTTTGCGCTCGAAATGCTTGGCGCGGGCTTCTGCGATGCCGTCAGCCTGGATGCGCTCGAAAGCAGCAAGGAGGGCAGGCGATGAGCCATGGTAGCCGCAGGACTTGGCGAAGGTGGCGTTCACGGCTGCACCTCCACGCGCTTTACTTCGACCTGGAATTCTCGCGAAACCCCGTCATCGTTACCCCAAGCGTTTGTAATGAAGCCATGGATCAATACCGGGATAACGACCCTGCCATCCTCATTCAGCAGGCGATTGAGAGCTTCCCGCCCTGCCTTCACGTCGAGGATCGCAAAATCCGAAGAGATCGAAATCGTGGCTGTCTTCCTGGCTGCGGTCTGCATCTGTCTTCTCCCTGCTTGATGGGGGGATGGGGGATTTGCTTTGGAGGGGGTCTAGCTTTTGAGCGAAGCAGCCCTCAGACGAGCAGCGAGGGCGCCGAAGGTGCGCTCATCGGTCCATAGGGCTTCATTGTCGGCCTTGAACCAGAATTCGCTTTCGAATGGTGACCAGCGGTTCAGGCCGAGGCTTTGCGCATATTGACCGCATGCGCAGTTGCATTGGTCCGCGTAGACATACCTCTTCTCCGCCGGCTTCTTCTCGCACCAGTCGGCAAATGCTTCCAAAGTCAGTTGCGGTTTCATCTGCGTGTCATCCCTTGTTCGAGAGCCAGATCGGTGGTTCGCGATCGTCTTAGCGGCGGATGTTTCGCGAGGATGTATAAGCAGCCTTCAACATCTCGAAGCCCTTCCACCAGCCGTCGCCACCGCAGTCTTCGTTGGCGATCATTTTTTCGGCTGCTGCTACGAAATCTGCTGTGTCGGAATTTTCGATTGCCCAGACGAGATTCGCCGTTATCTCGCGCTCAACCGACAGTTCGCGGCGCAAGCTATCGACGGCGAGGAATTCCTCTGGGCCAACGGTCATTGGCGATGTTTGGTCTGGGTGGGCGTTCGCCCTTTCATTTTCGCGCAATTCGCGCAGCCCTTGCGCCATTCCTTCGCGGGAAGTGCGATCCACCATTTCCTTAAAAGTCTCGTCTTCCGGCAGAGGGTTTTTCTCCAACCAAGAGTCCAAGGCTTCTGGGATAATCATGAGATCGGTATGCCCTGGTGAGAACGAAGCGTTCAGAGCACCACAGATGACGTTTGCATATTCGACTGTTTTCAGCGCCGAGCCCATCGCGTACACCAGAGCGACCAGCCGTCCTTTGTCAGAGCGAATGGCGATGTCGCCATTCTGTTGCGCTGTTTGATCACCAGCCACGACGAACATCAGAGCGTCACCTTCTCAGAAGAGACAGGAAGCCACCGGACCGCACGAGGGGACCAGTAAAAGTACCTGCCGTTCGTCTGCTTGGCTTTGAAGGCGTTGCCGTTGATGATGGCGGTCATCTGCGTGGCGGCTGCGGTGTTCATGTCGATCTCCTAATCTCTGAGACCGAATATAGCGCCACTATCATTTAGCGTCAATAAAAAAATATAGCACCGCTACAGTTTTTGCGCTACACCAATGCAGCATGACTGCATCTGCCTTTCTGAGAAAACGCGATTCCTGGCTCCGGGCAGTGGTGGAAGACCACGGCCTTTCCCACTCGACCGTAAGGGTCGCGGTGCATATCGCCATGCGGATGAACGGGAACCGGCAAAGTGGAGCGTGGCCGTCAACAGACACCATAGCGAAGTCCGCCGGCGTCAGCGTCCGGTCAGTCATCCACGCGATTGACGAGCTTTGCGGCCTGGATCGAAAAACTGGGGAATGGTCAGGAACGCGCTACCTGACAGCGGAGCGGAAACGAAACGTCGGCAACCGCTATTGGCTCAATTTTTTTTGGGAATAAGTGCACCGTTTGCACTTATATAAGTGCACCGTTTGCACATGAATAACGTAAAGCTGAATAACGGAAAGTCTCTTCCTTAAGGGATTCTGCTCTTGAAGGAAGAGGTGCTAACGTATGACACGAGAGCGAGGCTCAATCGTCAGTGCCTGTCTTCTGGAAGGTCTTAGCTATCTCGATGACCTGATTTCGGGTCGGCACATCGAGCGTTTCCCAAATTGACCATATCGCCTGTTCGCGGGTCGGGTCTACGTTCAGCAGATCGCCGGGGCGAATACCGAATTCGGCCGCGATGGCTTCAAGCATGGGCTGGGTATAATTCACACGGCCAAGTTCGAGCTGGGAGATGGCGCCAGGCGTGACGCCAATGCGCTCCGCTAGCTCCTCCTGGGTCAGGTGCTTTGCCTTGCGCCATTGCTTGATGAAGTGGCGACGGCGTTCCGGCTTGGGGGCAGGGCGGGCAAGTTTAGCCATACCCACATTTTCCCACTGCGCGCCTCAGCCAACCATACAGCATGGCTAAAATTGTAGTTGACGGCTCAACTGTAGTGTGGCTATAGTTGAGCATGGCTAACAAACTCGCACAGTGGCTCAATGCCGAACCGAAGCCGATGGCAAAGTCGGAATTCGCCGACCAGATCGGTGTTTCGCCTGGATACGTTTCGCAGCTCTGCGGTGACAATCCTCCATGGCCGGGGCGCGCGATTGCCAAGCGCATTGGCGAGGTTACTGACGGCGCTGTGACACCGAACGATCTTGCCGGATATGCCGAGGAGAGCGCGGCATGAGATTCTATCAGCACGTCTACTTCATCAAGCCAGTCGGCATGGCTGGCCCGGTAAAGATCGGGTGCACCATTGACGTCAACAAGCGTCTTTCGGAGATGCAGAAATCCTCGCCGCTTCCGCTTGAACTGGCTGCCTTTGTCCCCGGCGGACTCGGCCTGGAAAGGAAGCTTCACGCATATTTTCAGAGGCAGCACTCGCACGGCGAGTGGTTTCATTGGTCGTTCGAACTGACCGCCCTCATCCAGAAAATTCGCGATGGCATCCAGATTGGAGACGCCATCGATCTGTCTGACATCAAGATTTTGCGGAGCGGCGCACTTGGCGCGGCTTCCAGAGAGGCCGCCTAGTGCGCCAGTCTCAGCCGTTCCCCGCCGCAGCAGGCAACACCGAGCGCCTTCATGGTGGCCTGAATGGAAAGCAGCACCGCGCGTCGAGGCATGATCACGCGGTTGACCACGTAATATTCTGTGCCGCCAGCCTCGCTGAACGAGTTCTGCTGGATGAAGCCGGTAAAGCGCATGTTGTCCCCGAGGTCTTCGGGGATCACGCCCGTCAGGAACACGTCGGGGACTATGGTCTGCTCGGTCAAGATGATGCTCATAGCGGTTCTCCCAAGCCCTTCGCAAGCAAAGGTGCGGGAGAGTGCGGTGCATCATCAATAGCTCATTTGAAGCAGCCAACACCAACTGATGCAGTTGGTTACGAAAGCGTGAACCCATCAGTGTCGATCGCTGGCAAGTGCCTTGCGCATATCGCGGACAAGAGCGCGGCCAACGGCTTCCGGAAGCACCAGACGGGCAACAATCCGATGCTCGCTTTCGTGCGTCACCCAAGCAATCAAGCGAACGTCCCCGTCGATGCGCTGGATGTCGATGCCCTCACAGAAAATGTCCGGGATAATCACCGGCTCAACCAGGGGCGGGTCTTCATCCTCGGCCATCAGGCAACTCCAGAGGTGATGGGATGAGTGGTCCAGACGCCAACGGCTGGATGCCGATCGAGACTGCTCCGAAAGATGGCCGAAGGATTCAGTTGTTTTGTCCTTCCCGCAAACAGAGGGTTTGCTGTGGGAAGTGGCGCGGCAAGTTTATTTGCCAAAACGGTCGCCTTATCTGGCAGCCAACTCACTGGCAGCCCCTCCCAAATCCCCCTTCGCTGCTGGCCTCCTCATCCAGCGCGAAGCCCGACGCTGACTCCCTCCCGGCGTCGGGCACCAATTCCACGGTGCAATCATGAGCGACACAGTTGCGTGGGATCACGACGCACTTGCCGATGACCTTAAGGCCCATTTGCGAGGCAATGAGCGCGAGCGTCTGATTTGGTGTGACATGCAGCTCGGCCCCTCTGGGAGTCCCCGGCCCGATGTCTACGCGCTGCCCAAAAGCTATAGCAAGTTCACGCCGTTCGCGTACGAGGTGAAGATATCGCGGGCCGATTACCAGGCGGATGTAAATGCCGGCAAGTGGCAGAAATACTATGCCTTTGCCAGCGCCGTTGTCTTCGCGGTCCCCGATGGGCTGATTAAGACCACCGAACTCCCCGGCGGCGCCGGAATGATCGTCCGTAAGCAAAATGTCTGGCGACTTGCGAAGGCTCCCAAAGTCAATGCGCTCGACAATCTTCCGCGCGAGACGTGGATGAAGCTCGTCATTGACGGTCTCCACCGTATTCAGGAAAGCCGCGCCCCGCTCAACACTTATGTCATGCGAGAGCGGGCCTTTAAGAAGGCTCTTGGCGACGAGATTGCCACTCTGGCGGCGAGTAAGGAGACAGCCAAGTGGCATATCGAGCATGAGATAGCAGAACATGGTCGCCGTCTTGAAGCTATTAAGAGACAAAATGAGGCGGAGATCGAGCGCGCTCGGGAGAGGGATCGGGTAGCGGGTCAAGAATTTGACCGCCTCTGCGATCTCTTTGGGCTCCCCCGCGGCACAGGGACTTGGGCCATCTCGACCGCAATCCAGCGGGCAGTCAAAGCTTTGGATGCAGACCAACGCATTCGCGACCTCCTCCAGGTGATTGAAGCGGCGCAAAACTCGCTTGCGGCCGCCAAATTGAAAGTGCTTGCCAGCCAGAATTCGGAGGCAGCATGATCTTCCTCATAATCGGTACAGCGTCATTCCTCGCCGGTCTTGCTGTTGAATGGACCAGATCTCGCAACCTCCGCAAGGCCACGGTTCGCGCGACTGCGCGCCACGAGCTTAGAATGCAATTCACGAGCCCTATCGACCTCAGCCTTTGTCAGGTGACGGGGCGTTGGCAGGCGAGGGGCTGACGATGGCGAATTGTCATTGGCCGGCCGAAGCCGGTCTTTCTCAAACATCATCACAAGCTGGATCGGACGCTGTGCTTGGCGGCTGTGTGTTCGATCCATTTCTCGACCTCTCTCTGAATGCCGACGGCCGGTTTGTTTATCCGCCCGTCGCTGCCGGACCGTCCGGCTTAGTCGCTGTCTCTGACACCCACAGAGATATCGAAAGGAAACGGTCATGGGTGACACCAAACGGGTCAGATCCGACCTGAAACGGGGCATAAGCGTCATGAGTACGGCAGCATCGGAAGCCTTTTGCTTCCTCAACAAACTGACCCAGCGAGAGTATCGCGGCTGGGGAGACACAGCGACGGCGGCGCGGGAACGCGCAGCCCGGAATGCAGGCATCACGCCGGCCCAGGCAGAGCGCGTCTGGAAGCGGTGGCAGAGGATGGCGAGCATAGACGGTGATGTCTACCGCGCCCTTCGCAACAAGTATGAGGCGCTTTGTGAAGCCAATGAACAAGCAGCCGACGCCTACAGGGCGGAACGGCTCCAGCTAAGGAACGGCAATGCGGTGGATCAAAAGCATGGCGGTGAGGGTGTGGGAACGACTTTTGCTGGCGATTGAGCGCCGGCGGCAACGGAAATGACGGTCAACCAAACGGAGAATGAACATGGACGAGAAATATTACGGCATAGCTGGCGGAATGTCTTCCGCAGGCCAAGCCGCGCCAAAGCAACAGCCCCTCGGGCGCGTATTCAACGCCATCGATACACTGAGCGCCGCTGCCGAGTTGGCGCACAATGTCGGCAATTCCTTGGCCGGCAGCCAGCCGGAAAACGCAGGCAAAAGCGTCAATCCTGTCGGCAACGGCTTGTTCGATGAACTGGCACTCGCTGCCGATCGTATCGAGGCTTACGCGTTGAGCATCATCAACGACATGCAGCGCATCCAGAACCGCCTTTAACCAACCGTCGACTGTGCGCAAGGCGCGGAGAGGGAGATGAGATGAGATATCGCAAAAGGCCTGTCGTGGTCGACGCGTGGAAATTCACTGGGCAAGACAGGATGGATTGGCCCGAGCCTTTCGCTAGCGAAACAACACTCATGGCGGATCTACCTGAATCAAAGCCGATGGTTGAAGCAATCTTGATAGGTACGCTTGAAGGAACCATGCGGGCCGATATCGGCGACTGGATCATTCGCGGCGTGAAGGGCGAATTTTACCCCTGCAAACCCGACATTTTCGAAGCGATTTACGAGCCGGTGTCGCCATGAACGCCCACAACCAGACCGACTTTGAAGCTGCCCTATCCGAAGACCTGGAGGCATGCATCACGGATGCTCTTGCCGGCGATCCAGACACCAATATACCCGCAAGGATAGCGCATGAGACCAGCGCAATCGAGCGAGCCGAACAGCGCATTGCCGCCACCAAGGAGACGCTGAAAGCCAATGTGGCCATGGCGACGGCCGAAATCGCACGATACCGGACCTACATCCTCGCCACAAAAGCCTTTGCAAAAAAGCAGATTGAGCAAGACCGCTGTCTGGCGGCGGCATCCAGAGCGGCGCTTGCGTCGCTGAATGCGGGGTAGGCGATGCAGAAGCTTCGCGTCTTGGATCTGTTCAGTGGGATTGGCGGCTTCACACTAGGTCTGGAGCGCACCGATGGATTCGAGACCGTAGCCTTCTGCGAGATCAACCCCGCTCGTCAGAACGACTTGCGGAGCACTTGGCCAGGCGTACCGATCTTTGACGATGTGCGGTCAATCCCGACTGCCAACCTAGGGCGAATTGATGTCATTACGGGCGGCTTCCCTTGCCAAGACATTTCCACCGCTGGAAGGCGCACCGGCATCCACGGAGAGCGCACAGGCC
Organism: Mesorhizobium sp. BR1-1-6; assembly: GCF_020165355.1. NCBI lineage: Bacteria > Pseudomonadati > Pseudomonadota > Alphaproteobacteria > Hyphomicrobiales > Phyllobacteriaceae > Mesorhizobium > Mesorhizobium sp. BR1-1-6. Next base: position 472,753 of record NZ_JAIUHZ010000002.1, read on the forward strand.
TATTTTCTGAAGTCATTCGACTTGCTGGCGAGCTTCGACCCGGCCTCATCGTCCTGGAAAACTCCGCAGACTTGCTTACTGGCGACGGGGGAGCTTGGGCAGGATACGTTTTCGGGCAGTTGGCCGCGCTCGGGTACGATATCGAATGGCACGTTATTCCGGCTTCCGGACTTGGTGCCCCGCACGTCAGAGAGCGTGTCTGGATCGTTGCTACCGACCCCAACAGCAAGCTCCAAGAGGTCAGGCGGTACAAGCTCTATCTTGGACGGCGGTTCACACGCTCGGGCGAAGCTGCGGCGGTTGTTGCCGACCATTACTGTGAACGGAAACTACAATCAGGTTGGGTCTTCACCGACCAGTGGGGAGGGATTGTACACCACCCTGACGAAACTTGGCCTGAAGTCTGGCACGAAAAGCTGTCATCGCTTCGCGGCATGGATGATGGGCTACCCGCAGGACTGGCTACTTCAGCCGCCCACCGTTTCGGCAACAGCGTCGTCCCGCAAATCCCGCAAATCATAGGCCGCGCCATCCTCCATTCCATCGCAGCCTAACCCCAACCAAGGAGCCTAAAACCATGACACTGCATCTCCTTGCCCCCCTCGACTATGCCCGAGAACCAGAACCCTGGATCGAACCAGAACAGCGCAACCCCCTCTGGCTATACGGGCTTGCAGTGATTGGCGCCATTGCTCTGGGTGGTTGCGGATATTGCGCTTGGCTGATGGTGGGAGCTTTGGCGTGACCGCTTCCGCGCGTGGCCTATTCAGAGCTACCGGCAAGAAGTCGAAGCCGGTTCCGCGCCTCATGCTCGACGGCAGCATTGAACGCGTCGAGCATCTGGAGCGTGAGAAGGATGATTTCTATCCGACGCCCCCTGAACCAACCAGGGCGCTCCTGCATGCTGAGATCAACCGGCTGAAGGAGTTCGGCACCATCTGGGAGCCGGCGGCAGGCGATGGCGCGATGGTGCGCGAGATGGAATCGGTCGGGCTCACCGTACGCGCCTCCGACCTGATCGACCGTGGCTGTGATGCCGATATCCGGTCGTTCTATGATTTTCCGGTCGCGCCAGCCCGAGCGATCATCACCAACCCGCCATTTTCCGAATGCGGCTGGGGCAATGGCAAGGCGCGCTGGCTGAAGCATGCGCTGGACGTCCTCGACGTCGAATACATGGCGCTGCTTATGAATTGGGGCTGGCCTGGTGCTGGTGGGCTCGGCCCGTTCTATGCCGCTCACCCGCCCGCCCGCGTCTACCTCATGCGCTGGAAGATCGACTTCACCGGTCAAGGCGCACCGCCGATGCTGAACGCATGGTTCGTTTGGGATCGCGCATGGCGAGGCGAAACCGTCCTTCGCATGCTGGACCGGAAAGATGCGCGGCAGTCTGAGCTTTTCGAGGCGGCGGCATGAGCGAACACCAGATCCAATCGGCCATCATCAGCTACCTCGACAGGGTTCTTCCTTCGACCATCCGAGCGGTTGGCGTCTCAAACAACCCGCGCTCGGCCATTGCCGGCGCCAAGGAGAAGGCGAGGGGAATGCGCAAGGGCTTCCCGGACATTCTTCTGACTGGGGCCTTCCACGGCCTTCTGGAGGTCAAGCAGGAGGGTTCGTACCTCCGTCCAGAGCAGAAGGAGTGGCGCGACTTTCTCGCCGCTCAGCAAGTGCCAGTGGCAGTTGTGCGTTCCATCGATGATGTCAGAGAGACGCTTGCCGGTTGGGGCGTCCGTTTGAGGGAAGCCGCATGAGCGATTTTGACGTGTTTTGGGCCGCATACCCGCGCCGCATATCCAAGGGAGCAGCTCGCACCGCATTCGAAAAGGCAATCCGCAAGACCGATCTCGAAACCATGCTCGCAGCCATCAGAGACTATCAGCGGTTCAAGCCGGAACGCATCGACTTCAAGCACCCGGCCACATGGCTAAATCAGGAGTGCTGGGATGACGAATGGCAGGCCGTCCCCAAGGAAGTCACCAATCGCCGCCGCACCTTCACCGACGTTGCCATGGACAGGTTCAATGGATCAGCAGGCTTTCAAAGAACTGACGCGGATGCTGGAGGGATTTCCCCAGTCGAGCGGGAACCCGGATATGGCGATGAGCGCCTTCGAATCGTCAGTAGCCGGCCTTTCGGCTCAAGCCATCATTGAGGCCTGCCAGCGCTTTCGTGACGGACTCGTGGAAGGGCAATCGTTGGATTATGCGCCGGCAACGGCACGCTTCGCCGCAGAAGCTCGACGCCGGCAGGAATTTATCGACGCGAAAAAGGTGGCGACGCGCAGCCTTCCGGCCCCCAGGTATTTCCCCGGCCCACTCGCCCCCTTCCAAGTTCGTCAACAAAAGCGACTAGCCGAAAACGCCCATCTCCCGATCCTGTTCGAAAACATCACCTATGACCAATGGCGCAAGATGAGCTTGGCCAAGGAAATACCGGTGGGAGCGAAATGGGTCGGGACGCTCGGGATCGTATATGGCCCGGCGCCCAAACAACAAGCAGCAGCGGAGTAACAGAAATGTACGCGGTTTCAGTCAAGAACGTCGAGCGAAACATCAGGGTTGAGCCATCTGGCGCCGAGCGTTGGGCACGGATCTTGGATCCGGTAACGCGCCATCAGGACGCCGCCAAAGAAATGGAGCGCCAGGGGATTGCGATGTTCAGGGCCAGAGGCACACCCCAATGGGCTCTAGACATCGTTATAGCATGTGCTCGCAGGCGCAACGTTGCCCTTCCTATCATTGCTCAGGATCGCCGATTCAGAGACGCTGTTCAGGCCAGAAACGAGGCCATGTACCTCATCTATTCGCAGCGCCGGACCAATCCCAACCTGTCATGTCCAAGGCTCGGTAAATGGTTCGGGCGAGACCATACATCCGTTCTCCACGGCATCGCCAGCCATCAGGAAGCCAACGGCCTGACGCGAATCGTCGGCTACAACATCGTCAGTTCCCGGAAGCGGAATGCAAACGGAATGAGCGTCAAGCGCACCTCTGCTCAAGAGGAGAGATAAGTGAGCGACTGCCCACGATTTGGAAAATGGATAGGCGGCTGCAAATTCGAGCCGCGATTCAACAAGAGCGCTCCGGACTGGTCAGCGTTTGAAAGCATCAATCGAATGACCGGTGAATTTGCCGAGAGGCTGCGCACTGTGACGTATGTGCAGGACGTATGCGTTCGCTGTGGCCGGACCACCTCAAAACGAGGAGATGTAGATGAACATGCTTGAGCGAGTCGCCTGCCAAGTCGCGCTTGTGCTCTATGGTGGGTATCCTCTATCGCGGGAAGAGCGCGAGAAAGGGCTAAAGTGGGCGAAATGCTTGGAGATCGCCCGCGCTGCTATCGAGGCAATGCGCTTCGCGGATGGTGCCATGCAAATCGCGATGGTGAAGCAGGCGATTTCCGCAGACCATGACGACTCCATGGAACTGCCGACCGCATTATCGATATATCTCGCCGGAATCGACGCCGCCCTTACTCCAAAGGAGGGATAGATGAAGGCTGCAACACGCCAAAAGCCGAAGCGCGATTTTGCCTCCCAGCATATCGAGATTGGAAGCGCCATCATCGAAAACCCGAACTGGTCAAGAGACCACGACGGGGACAAGACCAATGTGCGGTATGTCTCGCAGCCAATCAATATCAGGGAAAGCGCCATCACCACTTTGGCCGCCAAAGGCGTCATCAACGCCGGCCAAGCGGCGGCGGCTGTTCGGTTTCGCGCGGCATGGGAACGAATGGGTGGCGCTGGCGCCGGAGCTCTGGACTACAGCAAGGAGCCTGTCGATGGCGGCGGTGTTGTCGAGCCTATCACAATCCGCCAACTCGAAGCAGGCAGGGAGCTGAAGGACGCCAGGGACGCGCTGAAGAAAGCTCACGGCGAATATGCCTTCCGCGTCGTCTGCTACATCGCAGGCGAAGGCCGCTCGATCCACGAACTGACCGAAACCCGCCGGCAGCGGGACACGCTTACCGACAATCTCCGGGCGTATCTCGATGTGTTGGCCGTGCTGTGGGAATACGCGGGGCGATGATAGTTTCGCATCCGAAACAGATTGACACGCGCGCGCGAAAATGCCAGACAAGTGCATTCCCCGAAATCGTCACCAGCGCCTCGCCAACTGCGGGGCGTTTCTGCATGAGGCCAGACAATGGCTGAAGACATCCGCCGGCTGAATGAACTCTCCGACGCCGCCGTGTCCGATTATCTGCGCCGCTCCTCCATCACCTATCTTGAAGCGGTGATCTCGCTGATGCTGACGAGCATGTCGGCGGAAGAGGCGGCCCAGATCCTTGAGGCCGAGGCGAACGATCTGAGGGAACTGGGATGAGAGCGCTCGTTCTCGCCGCACTCCTCGCTCTTGCCGCGTGCGGTACCAGCCAGCCCTGCCAGTTCAATCGGTTCCTCGTGGACCCGACATGTCATTGACCGTTTGAGGGACAACTCCAAAGGAGAAACACCGATGTCAACGCGTTACGCAATCATCCTCACCGATGCCGACGGCAACGAAGTCGTTTCCGACATCAAGCAGATGGAGGGCGCTGCACCCCAGGTTCCGAGCGGCTACAAGGCCGTCAAGGTTCCCGATGGCGTCCAGATCGGCATGATCAAGGGCGGCCCGGTCAATGCCGTGAGCGGCTATGGCTTCCCCGAGGGTTCCCCCGCGCCTGTTCGCTCGCCGACTGGTGTCACCACGGCGGAAGACGGCAAGGCCGCCAAGGGCAAGGCCGCAGCGGAATAGGCGCTGAAAACAGCAGGAAAGCAGCATGGTCGGCATTCCATTCCCAAAAGGCAAGTCTGGCAATCCAGGAGGCCGTCCCAAGGGCTTGGCCGCGAAGGCCAGGGAGTATGCCGACCGTGCGCTTGAAGTGATTTCCGAAGCCCTTGGCGATGATGATCCCAAGGTGCGCCTGGCTGCGGCGAAGGAAGTTCTGGACCGAGGCTATGGCAAGGCCGTGTCAATGACGGCTGATGTGTCCAAGAGGCTTGACGATCTGGATGACGATACACTCGACAGTGCTATTGATGCCCTTAGAGCAGCAATTGGCGCTCCTGGCGGAACTGACGACGGAAAAGGGCCGTCGACTACGCACTAACAGGCTTCAAAACTATAAGCCCTACCGGAAGCAGGCAGAGTTTCATGCGGCCGGCGCCGTTCACCGTGAGCGCCTGTTCATGGCCGGCAACCAGTTGGGCAAAACCATTGCCGGTGGTGCTGAGTGGGCCATTCACCTGACCGGACGCTATCCTGACTGGTGGCAGGGCAAGGTGTTCGACAGCGCTGTCCGCATGTGGGCGGCCGGGGTGACGGGGGAAAGCACCAGGGACAACCCGCAGCGTGTGCTTGTAGGCCCGCCGCAGCAGCAATCGGCCTGGGGCACTGGCATGATCCCCGGAGATGCCATTGTCGACACCATCATGTCACGCGGCGTTCCAAGTTCGCTCGATGCTGTTGTGGTCAGGCACGGTGGCGGCGGCGATGTTCAAGCCGGCGAGAGCGTTTGCAGCTTCAAGAGCTACGAGAAGGGCAGGGAGAAGTGGCAGGGCGAAACCCTCCATGGTGTCTGGTACGATGAAGAGCCTCCGCTCGATATCTACTCGGAAGGCCTGACCCGTACGAACACGACAGGCGGAATCGCCATGGTGACGTTCACGCCGCTCAAGGGCATGAGTGAGGTGGTTCTGCAATTCCTGACCAGCGATCAGCTTGAGCAGATGCTGAAGGCCAAGCAATGAGCCGCCACGTCACTTTCATGACCATAGACGATGCCGAGCACTATTCGCCGGAGGAGCGAGAGGCCATCATCGCGGCTTATCCGGCGCATGAGCGAGAGGCGCGCGCCAAGGGCATTCCAGTTCTGGGGTCAGGCCGCATCTTCCCTGTTGCGGAGGAAGACATCAAGGTTCCGCCATTTCGGTTGCCGCCGTTCTGGCCACGCATCGGTGCACTCGACTTCGGTTGGGACCATCCTTCAGCCGCGGTTGAACTGGCCTGGGATACAGAGGCCGATATCGTCTATGTGGTCAAATGCCACCGGGCAAGCCAGCAGACACCAGCCATGCAGGCCATCGCGCTGAAGCCGTGGGGGTCCTGGCTACCATGGGCATGGCCGCACGATGGCCACAACGCCACGCTGGCTGGTGCCGGAATCGCCTTGGCAAAGCAGTATGGCGACCAAGGTATGAACATGCTCGGCAGCCATGCACAGTTCGCCGACGGCTCCAATTCGGTCGAAGCCGGCCTCATGGACATGCTGGACCGAATGCAGACCGGCCGCTTCAAGGTCTTCGACACGCTGAACGACTGGTTTGAGGAATTCCGCTTGTATCACCGCAAGGATGGGCTGGTGGTCAAGCTGCGGGACGATCTGATGTCCGCCACCCGCTATGGCGTGATGATGTTGCGGCATTCGATTGTGGACCCGGCAGCGTTCAAAGCTGTGCGCCGGCCGCAGGGGATGTCTGATCCGTTGGGCGATTATCGGTGACTGTCCGCATCGTCGGCGGCAACCTTCGCGATCTCTCGTACATCGCCGCCAACCTGAGACCAGAGGACTACGCAGAAGTCGATTGCCAGCTTGACGGCTGGACGCCCGCCACACTGGCCGCCCAGGCACTGCACGGCTTCGCCTATGTCGCCGAGCTTGATGGCAACCCGGAAGCGGCCTTTGGCGCTGGGGAGGTCCGCTCCGGTCTCTGGATAGCCTGGAGCTGGGGAACGAAGCGCATGCGGCGCTGTGTGCCGCGCATCACGCAATTCTTCTACGAGGTGCTCGGTCCTGACGTTGCTTCACGTGGAGCACACCGCGTCGAGGCTAGGGCGCTCGCTGACAACGATCTCGCCATCCGCTGGCTGAACAGGCTGGGGGCGCATGAGCGCTGCCTGCTGCCCGCCTACGGCAAGAATGGTGAGGACTTCATCCTCTTCGACTGGACAAGGGATACCTGGGCCAATGTGTCTGTTTCAAAAACCACCGGAACTGAAGCCGCTCCCCCCGACGCCGACGGCTCAGGACAAGGACGCTCAGGACCGCGCCGCCGCCGTACAGCAGCAGTTGACGGCCAATGACGGTACCGCCTCGACCGTGAAAACCGATCTCGCTCCTTCTGACCTTGTTGGGCAGAAGCGCGTACTTCTGGGAGTGTAATATGGGACGCTCATCCACGGCCAATCGCGGCGGCGCCATCAATCGCGGGCCGAGCCTCGGCGAATGGGAAACCATCGCGGCATCGCAGACCGACCAGGTTCTGGGCGCGACAGGAGCGATCGGCGATTACATTGAAGGCTTGGTCCTTGTCGTCGCCACCGCTGCGACGGCTCAGGTACAGATCAAGGATGGAGCCGGCTCGGCGATCACTGTGTTTCCGAACTCCCCAGGCGGCGGCATCGGAACGTACAATGTCGCGCTCGGCATGAAGTCTTTCGCGGGTGGCTGGAAGGTCACCACTGGTGCTGGCGTCAGCGTCATTGCGGTTGGCAACTTCACTTGATGCGCATGCGCAACTGGCAACGCGTGTCCTCGGGTCGGCGGCATGGTCTCGCCAACCCATTTAACGCGTTCACCTATGATATTGATTTCGTTGGAGGCACTGCCAAGGGCACCACGCAGCCCTATGGCAACAACACCAATGATGGCCGGGCTTTCCGTGACCCTAACAATGTTGGCGCAACATTTGTTCCCAATGCAGCCGGCTTGCTTGTTACCTGCGCCAGCGCGGGGCTGAGGCGTTCCGATCCTGGTCATTGGCAATACCCAGCCCATAGCCAGCGTGCGCTGTGGAATCGTGACCTGACGAATGTCGCTTGGACGAAGACCAACCTGACGGCGACAAAAAATCAGACGGGCGCGGACGGCTCAGCCAATGCCGCGTCGTCGATTACCGCGACGGCAGCCAATGGAACGGTCACTCAAGCGGTTACGCTTGCTCAGAACACTTTCCTGTTTGCGGTCGACATCAAGCGCCTGGTTGGCACCGGCACGTTGGAAATGACCGTCGATGGCGGCACGACGTGGCAGGCGGTGACGGGCGTCACCACCACGTATTCGCAGAAGTTCATCGTTCAGACTCTCGTTACCAACCCGGTGTGTGGGTTTCGAATCGGCACCAGCGGTGACAGCTTCGCGGTTGATTTCTGCTCTCTGCATACTCCGGCCAACGCTGGCGTTAACATTCCGGTGCAGTATCGCGTGACCACAACAACGGCAGTCGTTTCGCCTGGGCAGTCGCGCCCGACCGCAGACGCCGCCGACCTTGGTCCTTTGATTGGCGCCGCGCGCGGTCCGTTCGGCTTCTACTGGCAGGGCCGCAGCGAAAGAGGTGTTGGCGCTGGCATCATCACCGGAGCCACAAGCGTTTTCTGCACGGTTATCACCGGGAATGCAGTCAACTTTGCGGCCGGGGGCGGAACCGCTGCTACGGCGACCGGCGTCTTCAATACTGGCCTAGGCAGCGTCAACAAGATTGCCGGTTACTACGATGCTTCGGGCAACATCAAGGTTGCCTGCAATGGCGTTGTTGGCGTCAGCGCCGGGGCGACGGCCGAGCCTACGCTTGATCACTGGGATCTTGGGACCAATGGCGCGGGTGCGCGCTCGATCTACGGCCTCAATGAGCGGTTCGCCATTGGTGCCGGAATAACATTCACTGACAGCGATTTGCAGGCGATGACCACATGAGTGATTCCCGCGCCCGCGACGTTCTCTCGCGCCAGTCCGAATTCGAAACCGAGCGCTCGGATTACGAGGCCGTCTGGGAGCAGGTCGCCGAGTTCTGCGACCCCGACGCGCCTGATGTGTTCTCCAATCGCGGCTCCAAGGCGCGTACGTCGCAGCCGGAGCGTTCCGAGCGCCGGGGTTCCCGCGTCTACGCCAACACGATCAACAGCGCCGCCAACCGTCTTGCTGCTGGGCTGGAGAGCCTGATCATCCCTCAGTCGGAAAAGTGGCATGGTCTGTCGACGGCCGCCATGAACGATGAAGAAACCGACGAAGAGAAGGAGTGGGCGGAAGATCTCCGCGACTTCCTGTTTTCGCTGCGCTACTCGGCCAATTCCAATTTCGTGCCGGCGACGCAAGCCTGCTTGCGCAATGTCGTGCGCTACGGTCCGGCCTATCTCTATGCCGAGGAGGGTTTTGGCGGCACGCTGATCCATTATGCGTCGATCCCGGTTATCGAAGGCTATCTCGGTCGCAACCGCTGGGGCATCGCCGACACCTTCCACAGGAAGTATGAGCGCACCGCCCGCCAATGCGCGCAGCTCTTCGGCTATGACAAACTGCCGGGCCGGATCAAGATGCTGGTCGATGATCCCGGCAAATGCGAGGAAAAGGTCTCGCTGATCCAGTGCATCAAGCCGCGCGAAGAGCGCAAGATGTACAATCTTGCCGGTACTTACGACTATCTGGACACCGCGTTCGTGTCCTATCACGTGATCGAGGAAGAGGAGGAGATCGGCAAGGAGAGCGGGTTCCGTACCTTCCCGGTGTCGTGCTTCAACTGGCGCCGGTATGAGGGCGATACCTACGGGATATCCCCGACCATCGAAGCCCTGACCACGGTGCGCGAAGAGAATGCCGTGCGCCGCTCCGGTCTGCGAGCTTTGCAGCAGATCACGGACCCGGCCACCGCCAGCAACGCGAAGCTGGACTATGTGCCGGTGCTGAACCCTGGGGAAAACTATCCTGGCCTGATGGATGCCAGCGGCCGACCGCTCATTGCACCGATCGCTCTCGGGCAGAACCCCGGCCCCGCCTTCGACTATGCCGCGACGCGCGCCGAAGAAATCCGCGACATGATGTTCGTTAACCTGTTCCAGACGCTGGTGCAGAACCCGCAGATGACGGCCACCGAAGCGCTGATCCGCCAGGAGGAGAAGGGCGCGCTGCTCGGGCCGTCGGGCTCGATCATCCAGGCGGGTTTTGCCTCGAACCTCGACCGGGAACTGTCCATCCTCGAAGCCAAGGGGCTATACGACCAGGACAGCCGTTTCCTGCCGCCACAGAGCCTTGCCGGAAAGACCGTGCGTCCGACCTTTACCAGCCCCTTGGACGTGCTGCGCAAGGCTGCGGAGGCCAAGGACACCATCCAGGTTGTTCAGACAGCCTTGCAGATGGCTCAGTTCGATCCAGAGATAATGGACAATATCGACGGCGACGAGGCGCTGAGGGTGGTTGCTGGCGCCGGCCGCAGCCCTCAGCGTATCTTCCGCAAGCAGGACGAAATCGCTGGCAAACGTCAGGCGCGGGTCCAAGCACAGCAGGCGCAGCAGGGTATCGGCACGATTGCCGCCGCAAGCCAAGTCGCCAAGGATGCGGTCCCCACCGCCATTCAGGCTCGTGACAGTGGCTTGCTGGATGGTCTTCAGAACATGATGCAGCCGCAGGGCAACACATGAAGCCCGACAAGTTCGACGAGCCCGAACCGGACCTGACCATCCGCAAGCGCCTGCTGGTTGCCTATGAGGCACTGGAAGATGGGAACGCGGATCGCGATCAGGCCCGGCTCATCCTCCAGCACCTTGCCGGACTGACCGGCTATTACAAGAACATCTCGCTCGCCCAATGGGTCAAGGACACCGGGTCGGCCTCTGGGTTTGAAGCGGCATGCATCGAGCACCAGGCCAAACGTTGGGTGTTCTCCGAAATCCTTCCGTTCCTCACCAAGCACGTGGACGGCAAGGGATAGCCCTGCGGCGGGTTCAGCCGTTCAATCCCTCCCAAGAATGAAGGAATACGATCATGCGCGGACTTCAGCGAACCCTTAACCGTGCCGCACAGCGAGAGCTTGGCGTAGCCGTTCCCAAGGCTGGGCTGGCATGCAAGGTGAGCGGGCAGGGCGGTGCTTACCGTCTCGAATTCACCATGACCAATATGAAGGTCACGGTCACCGATGCTCTTGCCTATGCCAGCCAGAAGCTGTTCGATTTCGTCGATGGCAAGATCCGCATCAAGGGCGGTACGGCCACCTTCACCTTCGGTGTGGACACGGCGCGCTCATCCACCATCAACGATTCCGCCTCGCTGACCTGGGGTATCGGTTCAGCCGCTGCCTCCAGCATCACCCTGGCAACGACGATGCAGAACGTCGTGGCAGTCACCACCCGCACGCTGACCGGCGCCGCCGCCGCTCCGTCGCCGGCTTCGGCCGCCGATGTCGCCGCCGCTGCTACGCTCGATGGCACCAGCGCGGCTATCGACCTCTACATGAACTTTGCCTTTGCCACGAATACCGACATCGACGCCGATGGCATCCTGTCGGTCAACGGCAAGCTCATCCTGTTCGTCGAGAACTGGGGAGACAACGCGTAACCCCTGCGGCTGGGTGAGCCGCTTCAACAAAGGAATTCTCTCTCATGACAGATCAGGCAGAAGCCGGGTCCGTGGTGGTCGATCCACCGGCGGGCAACCTTGCAGTGCCAGCAGACGGTGCGGATAACGGGTCCGCCGCACCGGAAGCCAAGAGTTGGTTTGACGGTCTTTCCGAAGGCAACCGCAAGCTCGCTGACACCAAGGGCTGGACCAAACCCGAAGGCGGCATCGAAAAGGTGCTGTCCTCCTATGCCGAACTGGAGCGGTTGCAGGGCGAAAGCCTGCGCGTTCCAGCGGCCGACGCATCTCCGGAAGAGTGGAAGAAATTCCACGACAAGCTTCCCGAGGCCATGCGCCCGGTCGCATCCGCCGACAAGATCGAGTTCAAGCGCCCGGAAGGGCTCCCCGCTGACCTGCCTTATGATGACGGTCTCGCCAACACCTCCAAGTCATGGATGGTCGAGGCTGGCCTGAATTCAAAGCAGTCTCAGGTTCTTCATGACAAGTTCGCCGGTCATATGGCCGAGATGGCGAAGGCGCAGCAAGTCGCCATCGCTCAATCGGTTGAGACCACGCACGACGAACTCGTGAAGGACTGGGGACCGGTGACCTCCGACGGCTTCAAGGAGAAGCTGGAAGTGGCCAACCGGGCGATGAAGGGTCTCGGTCTCGTCGACGCCTATAAGGCCAAGGGCATTCTCTTGGCCGACGGGAGCCTGACCGATCCGCAGATTGCGAAAGCATTCCAGGCGATCGGCGAGGTGATGTTCAAGGAGGACAAGATCGGAGCGGACGGCGTGCTTGGCGGGGTGAACCCGTTCAAGCGCGGCCCGGACGGCAAGATCGTAAGTCCGGCGGCGATTTCAGCCCTTGTCCAAAGCGACCCCGCAAAAGCGAAACGGCTTGCAATCGAGGCGGGCGAAAACCCCGACCTCTGGATGTCCAACAATCCCCTCTGAGTAGGGGTTTTGCCGGCTCGCATCATCTGAAGGAATACCACAATGGCAGACGCCTACACTCGCATCACGGACGCGATCGTCCCATCCGTGTATGCCCAGTACAGTTTCGAGGAACACGTCCAGTCCCTCGAAATTTTCCAGGCCGGCATCCTGTTCAACGATCCAATGATCACCTCCAAGCTCTCGCTCGGCGGTCGTTCGGTCGACATCCCCGGCTGGAAAGACCTCGGCAACGATCCTTCGGAACCCGTCAACGACGATCCGACGGATTCGATCGAGATGAAGAAGATCGGCAGCCGGCGCGAAACGGCCGCCCGCAACGTCCGCGCTCAGGCCTGGGGCATCCCGGATCTGACCTCGATCCTTGCGGGTTCCGATCCGCAGAAGATCATCGTTCAGCGCCAGACCGACTACTGGCAGCGTGCCAATAAGCTGACGCTGATCGGTATCCTGAAAGGCGTTATCGCCGACAACATCGCCAATGACGGCGGTGATCTCGTCCGCGACACCAATGCCTCCATCGTCGACACCGACATCATCGAAGCGGCCTACCTCATGGGTGACCGCGCCGACAAGTTCAAGACGATATGGATGCACTCCAAGCAGATGAAGGCCCTCAAGCTCGCGGACCTCATCGACTACGTGCCTTCGTCCGAACAGGGCGGCATGCTGATCCCCTACTACATGGGCCTGCGTTGCATCGTCGATGACGATATCCCCGTCGCCACGGGCGAATACACGGCCTTCATGTTCAAGGACAAGGCCATCATGTGGAACGAACTTCCGGTCAACACCGAGGGCGGCCCCCTCGAATTCGACCGGAAACCGCGCCAGGCTCATGGTGGCGGCGTCACCGAGATGGTGGCTCGTCGTCACTTCGTCCCGCACGTCCCCGGTACCCGCTTCCTCGATGCGTCGACGGCCGGCGAATTCGCCACCGATGCCGAACTGGCACTGGCGGCGAATTGGGACCGCACCGCGTCCAGCGTGAAGAACATGACCTTCATCGCGCTGAAGACCACAGAGGCCTAGTAGTCAAAAAGGCGGGGGCTTCGGCTCCCCGCCCTTTTTCATTTATGCGACCTTCTTTTCAGGCAAGGTTTCGAGAAACGCTTTGAGGTCATCGCGCAAGATGACCGTTCGGCGCCCGAACTTGCGCGCCTTGAGCGAGCCGTTCTTGATAGCACGGAAAATATTTGTGCGGCCGCTGCCCATAACCGCTGCCGCTTCCTCCGGCGAATAGCCGAGCTTGTCTTCTTGAAGTGTCATTTTTGCTCCATGATGGACACGTTGAAGTTTCACATTGGCAGAAAACTGCACAAGGTTAAGTCCAGTCAATAGTCGAATATATGTTCTTTAATATCTCGGCGTAACTAACAGTTATAATTGGATTATAATTTACAGTACCGGTCTTATGCGGCGGAAACAGCCAATAGTAGGAGACTTAGCCTTGCCGTACAAACCCACAGGCCGCCCCAATGGTCGTCCTCGTAAGAGCCCGCAGCTAGAGGCCGCCGTGGCCCCTGTTGCCTCTCCTGAGCCGCGTGTGCGCCTCCCGCGCCTGCGGCAGCGCTATCGGATGCTGGCTGAATTGGCCAACCCAAGCCCGTTCATTGTGCCGCTCGATTGTCGAGGTCGCCCTCGCCACAAGCCGCGGCACTCTTCGGTGAAGGTCTGAACAGATGGCAATCACGCCCGTCGACATCGCCAACATGGCCTTGGCCACGCTGGATGACGCCCCGATCGATAGCCTCGATCAGGATATCAAGGCGGCGCGTCTGCTCAATCTACACTATGACCTTACCCGCGAAGCCGAGTTGACGAAATACGCCTGGGTGTTTGCCATCCTCACGGCATCGGTTGTCGGCAGCGATACCGGATCTGGGGATTGCACGCTGAACTGGGCCTATGAACTGCCTGCCGATTGCCTTCGACCGCTGCCACTGACCTATGACGGCGAGCCCAATGGTGTGCCGATCTCATGGCGTCAGGAAGCGGACATCATCTATTCCGACCAGTCCAGCCCGCGCATCATCCGCTATGTGGCGAACCTCACCGATCCCAACGATTGGGATGCGCTGTTCACGGACGTTCTCGTCGCAGCTCTTGCGGTCAAGATCGCTCATCCTCTCACCCACAAGGCCGGCATGATCGACATTGCCCGCGCGGCCTATGACAGGGCCGTGGACGCGGCTTTCCGCTCCCAGGCCATCCAGCGCGCCGGCAGGCTGTCCACGTCATCCTGGGCCATCCAGCGCGGCGACAACCGCTGGAGAGCGTGAGTGGCAACTCTTTACCCGCTTCAGGACACGTTCGTCAGGGGCGAGATCAGTCCGCGCCTGCATGCGCGCGCCTCGCTCGATCTCTACCGAGCCGGCCTGTCTCGTTGTGAGAACTACATCACTCTCCCGCATGGCGGTCTGCGCAAGCGCGGCGGGACATATTTCACCGCAGAGGTGAAAACATCGGCAAAGGCGACGCGGGCTATCCCGTTCATCTTCTCGGCCGACCAGGCCTACATGCTGGAATTCGGCGATCTCTATATCCGCGTCTACGCCTACGGCGCCAGGGTGGGCACGGTCGAAGTCGCCACGCCATATCTTGAGGCTGACCTGTTCGAATTGGACTATGTGCAATCCGCTGATCAGATGTGGATCAGCCACCGGGATTATCCGCTCAAGGTCTTGACGCGCACCGCGCACACGACATGGACGCTTGCTGATTATGCGATCGACGACGGACCATATGACGACATCAACGATACCTCGACCACGCTGACGCCGGCAGATTACGGCTCACTCACGCCCAAGATGACATCGAACACCGCGCCTTCCGGCACGGTTTCGGGTATGGGCGGTGCGTCAGATGCATGGTCAGTCTTCGACAAGGATACCAGCACCGCCACAACTATCTCCGGCGCTACTGATGGGTTTGTAGTCTACAGGACAGCCGGCGGCGAACAGGTGATTGTCGACAACTATTATCTGACCGCCTCCACCGGAGGATCTGCCGACCGCACGCCAACGATCTGGGTGCTGCAAGGATCGAATGACGGCGCAACTTGGGTGACGCTCGACAGCCGCACCGGCGAAACCGGCTGGTCAGGCGGTGAAACCCGCTACTATGAATTTCTCAACAAGCTGGGGTTCGAATATCATGCCTTCACATGGAAGGCGATCGACGGCGCCGCTGACAGCAAGTTCGCGGAACTGAACCTCAACCGTGCCGCCGCCAGCCAGACGCCTTTCAATCTGACGGCATCATCCGTCGTCGGCATCAATGGAGGGACCGGGTTCCAGACCTCCGATGTTGGCCGTGCCGTGCGTCTTCTTGCATCCGATGGCCGCTGGCGCTGGGCCAAGATCACCAGCCGCATCAGCACCACGGTTGTCAAAGTCCAGATCAACGGCTTTGCGCTGCCCGATCTCAGCCCGATTTCGCGCTGGCGCCTGGGCACGCTTGTTCCAGGCAAATATCTGGAATCGGGCTCGCTCTATGAAGAGCGCCTAGCCTTCAGCCGCAAATTCTCTCTCTATGCCTCGGCAACCGGTGACTTCAACAATTTTGCGCTCGGCGAGGAAGACGATGACGCTCTGGAATTCTTGCAGGCCGGCGGCGGTCAGGCCAACGACATCACGTGGATCGCGGAATCGGACGGAGCGCTGCTGATCGGAACGCTTGGTGGTGTCCGCGCGCTGTCCGGCTCAGGAATTGATGAAGCGCTCACACCATCATCGTTCAAGAACCGCCGCTCCCGCACCTCCGGCTGTTCGCGCATCCGCCCCGTCGATGCTGGACAGTCGTTCCTTTACGTGACCCGTTCGCGGCGGTCGATCGCGGAACTCTCCCAAGCCAACACCGGACGCTTCACCTCGGACGATATTGGGCAAATATCCGAGCACATCCCGAAAAAGGGCGTGGTCGAACTCGCTTTTCAGACCGATCCGGATCCGCTGTTGTGGTTCCCGCTCGGTAATGGGGAACTTGGAGGGTACACGCATCAGCCTTCGCAGGATGTGAGGGGCATGCACCGGCATGATATCGCCGGCTCGTTCGCGGGTTCGGCCTGGGGCATCGTTGAAAGCGCCTGTGTCACTCCTGGCCAGACCGGAAACGATGATCTCTGGCTGATTGTCAAGCGCACCATCGGCGGCGTCACAAAGCGCTATATCGAGATTAAGACTGCGCCGTTCGAATATGGCGATATCACCGATGCCTTCGAGGTGGATTGCGGTCTGACCTATTCCGGGGCTGCGGTCGGTACTGTTTCTGGCCTATCGCATCTCAATGGCGAGCTGGTCGATGTCCTCGCCGACGGCAAGGTCTACAAGGGGCTGACGGTCGCGGCCGGGCAGGTCACCTTGCCGGGTGGTGCAACAGCAGCCAAATGGCAGGTTGGCCTCCCTTATGTGTCATCTGCCGACACGCTGGAGCTTGATGTCGGCGGCAAGGACGGATCGATCGTCGGCCGCCGCAAGAAGGTTGCCAAGGTCATTATGTCCGTGATGGAGACCGACACGACGGGGCTTCAGGTGCAATCCCTCGTGCGCGGCAAATGGGAACCGGTGCGTATCCCCTCGATCGTGGCGCCGAACGGCGTGGCCAATCTGTTCACCGGCAACATCGAAGTGCCGATTGACGACAGTTGGGAAGGTCAGGGCCGGGTGCGCATCCGGCATTCCAACCCGACACCTTGCACAATCCGCGCTTTCACGCCCGTTTTCGATGCCGAGCCATAGGACAGCACCATGTGCACATTCGCCCTTCTGAGCTTGGCCGGCACGGCTGTCTCGACCGTCGGCGCTGTGGCTCAAGGCGCGCAGCAGCAGCAAATGGCCAACATGCAGGCCAAGGCCTATGAGCAGCAGGCCCGCGCCGATGCGCAGGCATCAGCCTTCGAACAGGCGCAGGAGAAGAAGAAGCAGGACTTGCTTCAGGCTCAGGCCCGCGCCGCGATAGGGGCCTCGGGCGTGTCCGCAGCGGGTTCTCCAAGCGAAGTCTTGGCTGCCAACGCCCGGCAGAACCAGCTCGACCTAAAGGCGATCCAGTACGGGTCCACGCTGCGCCAGAATAACCTCAACACCCAAGCCGGGATTTCGCGCTTCAGCGGCAAGCAGGCGATGGGTGCCAGCCTGATCAACGCGGGCAGCACCTTGGTTTCGGGCATCTCCAATCTGTATGACCCCAACAAGGCCGTGAAGTTCGGCGGATCGGCGTTCGCATAATGGCCGTTATTCCTCTCCAAGTCGCCAGCCGGTCGCTCGATACCGGCAACGTCGTCCAATATCCGGGCGGCGGCGAGATCGGTCGCGCGCTGCAAGGCGCCGGCGATGAACTTTCCCAGATCGCTGAGCATTTCAAGGCCAAGCAGGATCAGCAGGACAGGTTCGATGCCGGGGTCATAGATGACGAGCTTCGCCAACGCCTTGCCCAGACCGAGGACGATGCGGTCCGCAACGCCCCCGCCGACGGTTCGGGCATCCATGACAGCGTTTATGGCCAGATGGACGTCAATGGCCGGGCTGTCCGTCCAGGCGCGTTCGACACGCTCTTTGACGAATATGCACAGAAAGTGCCGGAAAGCCAGCGTGCCAACTTCATGGCGAGCAAGGAGGCGATGCGCCTTGCCGGCTCAAATCGCACGGCGGGCTACCAGCAGACCCAGCGTCAGGCCTATGAGCAGGTCCAACTCACGAAAACCCAAGACACTCTGCTGAACGGCATTCTGCAAAGTGATCCGAACGATACCCAGACCTTCGAGGCATTCAAACAGAACGGGTTGGACCGTATCGCAGCATCGGGCATGTCGGCTCTCGACAAGGAGAAGGCCGCCTATAACTGGAGCCAGAGCGCCACCAAGGGTCTGTTTCAGGCGATGCTCGACAAAGATCCGAGCTTCGCCGGCAAGGCAAGGGCGGCGCTCGGGCTGGCGCCGGTCGCAACACAGGGTGGTGGTGCGGTCAATACCGTTGTCGACCGGATCATCGGGGTTGAAAGCGGCGGCAGCGCCACGGCGAAAAACCCCAACTCGTCAGCATCCGGCATTGGCCAGTTTCTCGATTCGACCTGGGTGCAGACAATCCGCCAGCATCGCCCGGACCTCGCGGCCGGCAAGAGCGCGGCACAGATCATTGCGCTGAAGAATGATCCTGTGCTCGGCCGGCAAATGGTCGCGGCCTTCACGCAGGACAATGCAGACTATCTGACCAACCGCGGCATCGCGACCACGCCAGGGAACCTCTACCTCGCCCATTTCCTGGGGTCGCAGGGCGCGGTCAACGTCTTGAAGGCAGATCCGAACGCCTCCATTGCAAGTGTGGTCGGGCAGGATGTTGTGCGCGCGAATGGTTTTCTTGCTGGGAAGACAGTCGCCGACACCATCGCATGGTCAGACAAGAAGATGGGCGGCGCTGGCGGAGGTGCAGTTGACCCGCGTTTCGCCGGCCTGTCACCGGACGATCGGCTGACCCTCGCCAATCAGGCGGATGTGCAATATCGCCAACAGCAGGCGGCCGAGAAGGCCAACGCTACGGCGAGCTACACCGCGTACAAGGATCGGTTCGAACTGGGCATTGTCGATGGTTCCATTGCCGATCCGGCGCTGATCCACAACGACAAGACGCTGAATGATGGCGACAAGGCATCCCTGCTGCGCTCGTTCAATGAGCAGAACAAGGGCGCCCTCCAGCTTCAGGGCGATCTCAGCGCATTGCAGGGAGGTACGCTCTCGCTCGATCCCTACGCCAGTGACGACAAGAAGCGGGCTGACAACCTCTACTCGGCCGCCACCGGCAAGGTTCCGCTGGAGCAGCAGGCAGGGCTTGCGACGACCATCATTCAGCAGACCCATGTGGTTCCCCAGCCGATCATCAATGACATGCGACGCGGGCTCTCCAGCCAGAACCCCGGTCAGGTTATTGCTGCGGCGCAGACCGCGCAGAAGATTTCCAGCTTCGACCCGGCGGCACTCGGCCGGCGAGATGGTGGCTCCGAGGTGCAGAAGGCTGCCGACGACTTCAGCTATTACGTGAAAAAGCTGAACCTGTCGCCGGAGGAAGCAGCTCGCCGGATGATCGACAATGCATCGCCGGAAAAGCAGCGCGACCGTAAGGCGTTGGAGCCGGCGGCGAGGGAATTCGTCAAGACCATGGGCGATGTCGACCTGTCGTCGGAATTCAAAGACGGCGGGATTTTCAGCGGTGCGCCAGCGCTTGGCCTCGATCCGGCACAGGAAGCGGGCATCAAGGCCGATTTTCTCGCCATGGCCGAAGACCAGTTCTATGCGGCGAACGGCGATCCAGACCTTGCGAAGAACCGCGCGCTAGAGCAGATGAAGGCCATCTACGGCGTCTCTCGGATGAGCGGTTCGGCCACGGTCGTGAAGTATCCACCGGAGCGGTATTGGCCAAAGGAAGACAGCAAGGGGTTCATAGCCGGTGTAGTGGGGGCCGATGACCCTCTCCGGTATGCCAAGACGCAGCTTCGCAGCGAGATCGACGAATTCTCGGGTCGCGGCCCAGCCGGTCCAATCACACAATTTGCCGGTAGGGTTGAAGCTGGAAATATCGATTTGGCTAACCGGCCGCAGGTGGAAAACCCCGACGGTTCGATCAGCACCGTGCGCTCTATGTCATTCGAAGAGGATGGCAGGGAGGTGTTGGTCCCGACTGTTTCGCCAGATGGAAAAATTCTGACCGATCAGCAGGCGATCGATCTTTATCATCAGACCGGCCAACATCTCGGAAAGTTCGACACGCCCGATCATGCCGATGCTTATGCACAGGCTCTGCACCAGACCCAAGAGCAGTATTACCGTGGTGACCTGGCCATCGATCCCTCGACTGTGCGCCTGGTGACGACACCGGAGACCGAGGCCGATGTAAAGGCCGGCCGTCTTCCGGGTTACGCGGTCATGTGGAAAGACGCCAACGGCAATCTCCAGACAATTCCGGGCAAAGTGTGGCGGCCGGATGTCACGAACATGCTGGCCAACCAGGCGGTGAACCGCACCAAAACCCAAGCCGAGGCAACGGCCAACGCAAGGCAGAATGATGCGCTGTATGAGGTGAACATTCTCACCGGTGAGCCTATGCAGCCAAAGCAGCCGGCGGATATCGCCGCACCAAGCGGCGAGCTTGGCGCCAATATCCCTGCCGATATCCCGGCAAAGCAGGAACCGGCGCCGCATCCGGCCATCGAGGCCCCTCCGGTAAATGGTGACAATCCGGCTCCTGCCCGTCCGGCCCGAGACACCGCCCCGCAATCCAGCCTGCCATTGACCGATCGGGATTTCGATGAGTTCCAGCAGCGGATGCTCAGCGCGTCGAGTGCTGAAAAGGCCCGCGCCAGGCAAGAAGCGATCGCAGCCGAGGAGGCGGCGAAGAAGGCCTATGAGGAGCGTGTGGCGCAGCACAAGCGCATCCGGGCAATTCTGAAGAGGGCTCAGTGATGCCATTCTTCGATGAGCAGCGCTCCATCAACGATCTGAGCAACATTCAGACCGATGAGCCTACGCCCGATCCGACGGCTCTCCAGACATGGGGCGCGGCCTTCCGGACGCAAAACACGGTCGGCTCGTTCGTCGCTTCCAGCGGAATCCCTGACGCCGGCATTGTTGAAGATGGCTATGACGCAATTGCGGATGCCGCGAGCGATCCGAAATATGCACCCTTTGTCACTTCCTTTGCTGGCATCAGAAATCGCAAGGCAGGAACCGCACAGAAGTTGCGCATTGATCAGGAGCTTCAGGATCAGCGTACTTTGGCTGCATCGGGAACGATGGGCACAATCGCGCAGATGGCGGCCGGGGTGATTGATCTGCCCACGCTGGCATCATTCGGCGGCGGCGCTGCGATCAGCGGAGGCAGCAAGCTTGCCGCCGCCGGTCGTGCTGCCCTAGGCGCCGGTATCGACACGACATTCTCGGAAGGGGTTTTGCAGGCCACACAGGCCACAAGGACAGCCGAAGAGAGCGCCCTGAACATCGGCGGGTCCATTGTCCTGGGCGGCGCTCTTGGCCTGCTGGCGGGACGCTATCTGGACAGCGCAAGCACTCGGGCGCTCTCCACGAAGATTGAAGGGCAGGAGGCGGCTTTTGCCGCGGCGGACCGCGAGTTCACCAACATGGGCAAGGGAGCGTCCGCCGGCGCCGCCGCGCGCGATGTGGGACCGCTGGCTTTGAAGGATGAAGCGTTCATCTCCAAGCTTCCGATCGTCAACCGGCAAGATCCGCTGATCCGGCTCCAGTTAAACGAGATCGATGCCGGCCGTGAGGCAGTGCGCGGGCTTGCCGAAACCCCGCTGGAATACGCCGACAATGCCGCCGGTGTCGCCACTGAGCGCGGTGGAGCGGTCGAAACCCGCATGAAGATGTGGCACGCGCCGCTGGCAGCAGCGCTGCGCGAGATCGACACCAGCTACGCCAAATACTTCCATGGCGCACCGGAGCCGACCGCATTCCAGCGCTTTCTTGCCCCGATGCAATCCGAGTTCGACCGCGCACGCGGCTCGACGGATCGGTTGACCTATAAGCAATTCAAGGAGGAAGTCGGCAAGGCGGCGTTCTCCGGGGAACAGCATCCCATTGCTCAGGTTGCAGAGGCCGCGAAGATCTATCGCAAACTCGACGATGCCATGAAGAAAGCGGCGATCGAGGCCAAACTGTTGCCAGAGGATGTCTCGGTCAAGGGCGATGTCTCCCATCTCTTCCGCATGTACAACAAGGACAAGATCATCGCGCGCCGGGGCGAGTTCTCGGCGATCTTGAACGATCATTTCATCACGGCTCGCAACGCGGCGGCAGAGCGCGCGGAATCGCCATTGGCAAAGAAAGCCGGCGCGGATGGAAAGATCGATCCGAAGGCGGCGGCTCAGGCCGAACGGGATGCGCAGTTCGGCAATCTCTCCGATGCCGAGGTGAAGGGACTCGTCAATGACACCATCGACAGCATCCTGGGTCATGCTGACAGTCGCATCCCCTACGATATTGTGTCCGGTCCGCGCGGCCCGCTGAAGGAACGCGTCCTGAACATCGAAAGCCGGAAGATACAGGATTTCCTCAACACCGACATCGAGGAGGTCTTGCGTGCCCAGATTCGCACGATGTCAGCGGATGTCGAGATCGCCCGCAAGTTCGGCTCGGTCGACATGGCCGAGCAAATCCGCAAGATCAACGACGAGGCAAATGCCAGGATCGCCACGGAGACGACGGAGAAGGGCCGGCAACGGGTCGAGGCATCGCGCAAGGCGGCCATTCGCGACCTGTCCGGCATTCGTGATCGGCTCCGAGGCCAGTATGCCTTGCCGTCCAATCCCGATTCCTTGGTGCTGCGCGCCGGCCGCCTTGCCCGCAACATCAACTATCTGCGCTTGCTCGGCGGGATGACGGTCTCCGCAATCCCTGATCTCGGCAAAGTGGTGTTCGCCCACGGCCTGACCAGCACGTTTCGCGATGGCTTCATCCCAATGATCAAGAACTTCAAGGCGTTCCGGCTGGCGGCTCAGGAGGTGAAGGACGCCGGAACCGCGCTCGATATGGTGCTGGACAGTCGCGCCATGTCGATGGCGGAGATTACCGACGACTTCGGCAGGCATTCGGCTTTCGAAAGGGGGCTGTCATCGCTGTCGACCCGATTCGGCGTTGTCTCGCTCATGGCCCCATGGAACGCTACCTTGAAGCAGTTCACCGGCCTGCTGACCATGACGAATATCCTGCGGTCTGCCGAACGGGTCGCGGCAGGCAAGGGCACGGCGCGAGATATCCGCAACCTGGCCTCATCGGGCATCGATGCCGATCTCGCCGAGCGGATCACCAAACAGTTTGCAACCCATGGCGACAACCAGGACGGGGTTCTGCTGGCCAAGGCTGGCGACTGGAGCGATGTCGAGGCGCGCGAGGCCTTCCGGACCGCAGTCGTTCGCGAGGTGGATCGCGCCATCGTCTCGCCTGGGCAGGACAAGCCGCTCTGGATGTCGACGGAACTCGGCAAGGCGGTGGGTCAGTTCAAAAGTTTTGGCATCTCCTCGATGCAGAAAACCATGCTGACCGGTCTACAGCAGCGCGACGCCGCCACGCTGAATGGTGTTCTGGTTTCGCTTGGCCTCGGCGCCTTCACCTATTGGGCAAAGTCAGCTTCGGCCGGCCGGGAGACATCGGATGATCCCACGCAATGGGCCGTGGAAGCTCTAGACAAGTCCGGCCTGACAGGCTGGTTGATGGATGCCAACAATATTGCGGAAAAGGCGACACGGGGCAGGGTGGGGTTTTCGGCCATCACCGGTAAGCCCGTTTCGCGCTATGCCAGTCGCAACGTCACTGGCGCTTTCCTTGGCCCGACGGCGGATGCGGTGTCCGACATCTTCCAGGTCTCGGGGTCGATCTTCGCCGGGGACACCACGAAATCCGACCTGCACAAGGTTCGGCAACTGATCCCGGCGAACAACCTCTTCTACGTTCGCTCATTGTTCGATAAGGTTGAGGCGATAACCGGCGATGCGCTCGATCTGCCGGACACTCGAAAGAAATGATGCTCGCTGCCACCCTTGGAATCCTCGGTCTCGTCTTGGCGCTTTTTTGCGTCGGTGGGTTCATGGAGGGCGACATGACAAAAGTCGGCAAGTTCGGCGCAGGCTTTGTCCTCTGTGCATTCCTTGCCATCATGACGGGCGCGCCTCATTCCGGCGGCGGGTCTCAGAATTGCCATATCGACTGGGACGGTCGCGCCAACTCGGAAGTTTGCGACTAACCAACACCTGAAATTCTGACCTGAAGGCCCTGCTTTGCGCGGGGCTTTTTACTATGGAGCAAGCCTCATGGCCCGACCCGCAACTGCCGCCGTTCGTCTCCTGACCGGCGAGCGCGAACCCGTGCGCTTGGCGACCACGGCGAATATCGACGTCGATGCCGGAGGCTTGCTCACAATCGACGGCGTGCAGACCGAGGTAGGCGATCGCGTACTGGTCAAGGATCAAACCGATGCTTCGGAGAACGGCATTCGCACGGTAGCGACAGGCCAATGGTATCGGGCAGCAGACTCGCGCACCGCGCGGACCATGCAGAAAGGCACCACGGTCCATGTGCAGGAGGGCACAGCCAACCAGGGCAAGACCTTCGTGTTCAACACGCTGGACCCTGTTGTTGGCGATACTTCCTTGTCGATCGTCTTTTACCAGTCGGACGATACGATAGGCGAAGTGAATGGCGCTATTGCCGCCGGTTTGGTCACCATCAGCGCCGCTGAGGTTGACGCGATTGTGGCGATAGAGGAAGCCGGGGCCGATGTTACCGCTATCAAGCCGGCAGACACTAACGCCTCGGGCTTCGGGTTTGTCATCGATGAAGATGACATGGCGTCCAACAGCGCCAGCAAGGTTCCGACGCAGCAGAGCGTAAAGGCCTACGCAGACCTGAAGCTTGCCAAGACATCGAACTTAGCGGATTTGCCAAGCAAGCCGGACGCACGGGGTAATCTTGCGGTACCGGTCTATGTCTCGACCCGCACGGCGATGAAGGCTTTGACGCCAACGAAAGACCTGGTGGCAATCCTGTACGAGGCCGGCCGGGAAGGAACCTTCGTGGTCAAGGCTGGCACGCCGCCCGTCACAGACACGCAAGAGGGTGTCTATGTCGTCAGCAACACGGCGGGGGTCTACTGGAAGCGCGTAGATGCGGCTCCGGATATTACCGCCTTTGGCGCAATACAAGACGGCACAACGGATGACAGCGCAGCCATCCAAGCGTCTCTAGACGTGCTGGGCTACGCCAATGTCCTTGAGTGGAAGGGCTCAACAATAAAGGTCAACAATATTCGGCTAAAGGACTCCGGTAACACTCTACTTGGCTACGGATGGCCTAAGCTCATTTCAAGCGCTGGAACCGTCATAAATATTGAGAATAGTTATCAGGTTTTCCAAGGCTTCCAGATTGACGGAACCCTACAGACCACTGCACTCCCCGCCATCCGCATTAAGACAAATTTGAGAGGCATGACGACACTAAGTATCGAGCGTCTCTACTTCATCAATTGCGGTGCCGGGATCATGGATGATGATAATGGAACGAACAAGGCGGTTTTTGTGAACCTCCGGGATATCACCATGGAGGGACATCGCGGCTACGGTATCGGAACATGGGATTGCTGGGCCTCGTACTACATTGATCAAGTAGTGGTCAGTCGCGTTGGCAAGTCCGGAACGAACTACAATTACCCGGCTTTCTACTTTAATGGTGCCGAAGGCGTCTTCTTCCGAAATTGCGCACATAATGGGTCGGCGGCAACCAGCATTCAGGCACAGCAAGATGGAGCCGTATTCGACAACTGTAACTTTGTAGTCTTCGAGAATTTCATCCCGGATCACTCTGGCGGGAGAGGTTTGGTCTTTCTTAACTGCAACAACGTTAGGGGTGGCGATAGCACTCTCGTCAACAGTGTGGATCATGGGTTTGTGGTGTCTGGCGGTAGCTTGTTCAGCATTTCGGATATCCTTGCAACGCAGTTGGCGTCCGTTGGGTTGGCCTCCAAAGACGGCTTTAACCTATCCGCCACAACAACGTTTAAGGGGAAAGGGCTCGCCGCCACGGGATATACGAGAAATGGCTTTCTAGCGGACGCCTGCACGAAAATGAACGTCATGGGCGACTTTTCCTTCAACACCGGTCGGGGCATCGTGACTACGGGTGCAAGCTCGGCCAATCTGTTCCACGGTTGCCTTACCGCGTCTAACACAGCCGGCAACTATTCTCTGGTGAGCGCGTCCGATTATCTACGGGATCATATGGTGAGCGCGGGCACCCTCGCCGATGTGACCGGGCCGGCTACTGCGTAAAGCACCTGCGAATGATTGCTGGTGTTGCATTTTGGCAACCTAAAGGAGAGTCAACTAGTGGTAGCTATGCCCTGATCAGGCGAGGTTGCAGGGCATGACAACTCAAGGGCGCAGCGCGGCGCTTGACGGACTTCGGGGCTTGGCTGCCGTTGCAGTAGTTTTTTATCATGCCATCCTCGATCAAAGCGCATCGGCGGTCGCCGCGCTGGACCCTCCGATCCAGGCGTTGACCTCTTTCAGGGAAGCCGCAACCAAGATCGCTCTTACGGTCGCCAACGGCCAAAGTGCAGTCCTCCTGTTCTTTGTATTGAGCGGCTTCGTCCTGAAACACTCGCTTAGCCGAGCTACTGGTTCAACGGTATCGATTTGCCGGGAGTTCGTGGTGCGGCGGTTGTGCCGTTTATATCCAGCTATAGCTTTTTGCATGGCCTTTTGCTTCGCTCTGGGATCATCATTGACCAGTTTTGCATGGTTCGCAGACAGCCCCCATCTCGCGGCTGCCGCCAATCCTCATCTGGTTTTGCTCAATGCGACACTGGCAAAAATAACGATGCATGGCGCGACATGGACCTTGCAGGCCGAGGTCTTAGCCGTTCCCTTTGTGCTGCTGGCGTTCTTCGTTGGAAGGAAGTGGGGGGTTCTTGGGATATCGATCTGCCTCGCCATTTCGGTCATGGCGATTGAATCGCCGTTCTTGGCGCTGAACCTCCCGAACATGTCGGGCGTCCTGTTCGCGTTCATGGCTGGCGTTTTATTGGCAGAGACCAAGTCGGCAACGTTCAATGAGCAAGCAGTCTGGATCTCCGTTGGGTTCTTTCTCTTTGCCAGACTGGTCGTTCCGATGCATTCTACGACGGCGACGATCAGTCAAACGATGCTCGCTTGCTGTCTGGTGTATGCCGCCTTTAACGCCCGAGCGGGAATATTCTACGATCTTATGAACGCTCGGTCTTTGCGGTTTATGGGTCGTATAAGCTTCAGTCTGTACCTGCTCAACGTTCCGGTGATGTGGGTTGTCGGGGCGATGATAAAGGATATCGGCTTCAGTGAAACCAACTCATTGGAGATGGGTATCCTGCTCGGTGTGGTAACGACAGTGCTGACCCTGCCGATCGCGGATTTTTCAGAGCGTTGGTTTGAACAGGGCGGCATTCGGCTTGGCCGCTATCTTACAAGGCCGCGCGTGGGGGCGGCTGCTATGTCTTCAGGCTCAGTTGCGGCCCCAGCCGAATAGCACGCCCCTAATCCCCAGCCCGAAACCAGTTCGTCCGGCCGCTGACGAACTCCGTCACCCGTATCCATTCGCCTGATTTCGGCTCCCGACCCAGCCCGGGAGTAACAGGACCAAGGCTCTCCGCCGCTTCATCCATGCTGCCGGCCTGAACGTCGGTGCGCATGACAGCCTTGCCGCCGCGCATCGTCTCGACCGTGTATCTGACCTTGATATCCCCCATCGGCCCCTCCCGGCGCCAACCATAGCCAATCATCATCTCAGAGGTAAACCCCAATGGACCTGTCCCTTGGCTGCACCCGCTTGCTCATTGACGAGAGCAAGCGGCAGGGCCTTTTGCGCAACCAATGCGCCTATGTGCTGGCGACCGCCTTCTGGGAGACGGCGCACACCATGCGCCCAGTGGTTGAGGCCTACTGGCTTTCTGAAGCCTGGCGCAAAAAGAACCTCCGCTATTACCCGTGGCACGGGCGAGGCTTCGTGCAGCTCACCTGGGAGGCGAACTACATCAGGGCCGAAAAGGAAACGGGCTCGCCGGTCCACCAAAACCCGCAACTGGCGCTCGATCCAAACGTGGCCGCGACGATTGCCGTTACCGGAATGCGGGAAGGCTGGTTTACCGGACGCGATCTGGACGATTTCATCGACCTACAGCATTCGGATTTCAAGGGCGCGCGGGCAATCATCAATGGCCGGGACAAGGATGACGAGATCGCTGCGATAGCCCGCCAGTATGACGCCGACCTGAAGCGGGAAGGCTATAACTGACATGCTCAGCAGCCAGGCATCTTGGACGATCCGCCGCCGGATCATCATTCTCACGCTCTTCTGGTGCGGCGTGCTGGTGACCTACCTTTCCGTATGGGGCCGTGACATCCAGCTTTCCGAGACATCGGTCAATGGGCTGCTCCTGCTCATGGCCTCCGTCATCGGCTCGTACGTCTTCGGGGCAACTTGGGACCACAATTCCCAGCGCAAAGCCGAAGTCGATGCAATGGCGGTCGGGGCTGGCATCCCGCCAACACAGCAGGGCGGGGCAACGGTTGTCCAGCAGAACAATCCTGTCGCGCCTACCGGGCCGGCCATGCCGCCGCCCCCAGGAGAATAGTCATGGCAGCGATTCTCTACATGCTCCTGGGTGGCGTAGGCGGGGCGCTGAGGCTCGCTGCCGGCGTCGCCGCTGGTGTTGGTCTCGCTTACCTCACAATCGTTCCCTTGGAGCGCGCTGACGCCCGCAGGGGCTATGTGCAGGAAGATCGCGCCATCTCTGCCGAGGCAAAGCTCGCCGAAGTCCAGCGACAGGTCTCCGCTGGCCAAGTCGTGATCGCCTCATATCAGGAAATCCTCAAGAACGCCCGCGCAAAGGATGCCGCAGATGATGCCCAATTCGCCAAGGACCGCAAGGAGTTCGAAGCCAAGCTCGCTGCCGCTGGTCGTAGCTGCGGTCTTGATTCCGGGGATCTTGACTGGCTGTCAAAGTGACGCCCTGAACAAGGCTGCGACCGGCAAGGGCATTGCGGCGGCGCGCGTCACGCTGCCGGCGCTTCCTGACGATTGCCGCGCTCTGGAGTCCCACGCTGTGGCGGCTATCGGCGACGAGGTTCGGTCTGTCCTGAAAGCCGAGCGGCATCAACTCGACAAGGCCAACGCCAGAGTTACCCGGTGCGCCAATCACTACGATGCCGCCGCCAAAGCGCTCAAATAGGAGAAACTCCCATGCTCACCACAATCCTGATCGTCATCCTGATCCTGATCCTCATCGGAGCTTTGCCCGCGTGGCCACATTCGGCCGGTTGGGGGCCATATCCGTCGAGTGCTATCGGCCTGGTGCTGGTGATCGTCCTCATTCTGATGCTGCTCGGCCGCATCTGATCTTCGTGGCAGAGCATTGAAGGGCGGGGGTTGATGCCGACATCTGGAACCAAAAGCCTCGAAATGATGATCGGCGGCCTGCTGCAAGCGACACAGGACATGCAACGCGACATCACCGAGATCCGGCGCGATATCAAGGACAGCGATGCGCGCGCCGCCCTGAGCTACGAGCAATCGGAACAGCGCGCCGCGTCCAGCCGAGCCAAGATGTATCAGAAGACTGACGAGTTGGTGGAGCGCGTGAGCGCCACCGAAAGCGCGGTCAGCAAGCTCAATGCCGACATGACCAGCGTCAAGGAAGTTACAGCCGAAGTGACGCGTTGGAAATTGATGGGGCTTGGCGCCTTGGGCGTGACCGGCATGGCGGCCGCTGCCCTGGCTTCGCTCATCACTGCTTATTGGTCAGACATCTGGCGCGTGCTGCGAGGCGGCTGATCCTACGCCTTGATGCTCGGCGCCGGTGGCTTGACAGTCGTCTGCAATTGCAATCTCTCGACCGTGGCGACGATCGCGGCTGAAATCGCCTCCGCTTCGTCCAAGAGGGTCGGGCCATAGAGCCCGTTGACCATCTCTTCGCTGGGTAGCACGCCGGGCGGACAGTGCTCCTCGATCGTGCGCCTGATCAGCGTCAACGCGGCTCTTTCCTCAGGATCGTTCTTCATGAGGCAACGAACACGTCCCCGCGGTAAAAGTTCCGGAACCATTTTAGCTAAAGCTGATTGAATCGCCGTTCACGAGTCCTGTGCATGCGTTTGAAGTTCATCGAGCCGCTGATGCCGACCTTGGTTGAGAAGCCTCCCGAGGGCGACGACTGGATTCACGAGGTGAAGTTCGACGGCTACCGGTCCCAGATCATCAGGGATGAGACCGGCGTTCGCATCTTCACCCGCCGCGGGCTGGACTGGACGGCCAAATACCGCGACCTCGCCAAGACAGCCGCCAACCTCGAGGTGGAAAGCGCCATCATCGACGGAGAGATCATCGTGCTGAACGATGACGGGCTTTCCGATTTCGGCGCGCTGCGCAAGGCAATCACCAGCCGCCAGCACGACCTCTATTTCGTCGCCTTCGACTTGCTGCACCTCAATGGCCATGATCTGCGCGATATGCCTTTGGAGGACCGGCGCGAGATCCTTGCCGAGTTGATCCCCGAGGGCCAGCACATCCAGTTCAGCCAGGCGCTGCCCGGCGATGCCAAAGCGATCTTCCACCTGGTCGACAATGCCGGCTTGGAGGGCATGGTTTCGAAGCGGCGTGACAGCAAATACCGCAGCGGCACGTCGACCGCTTGGCTGAAGATCAAGGCTTATGCCGTCAGCGAGTTCGACTTGCTCGGCGTCGAGCGCGAGGCCGGCAAGCCCGCCTTCGCCCTGATGGCCGATCGCAAGACCGGGCAGTATGTCGGTTCTGCCTTCATCAATTCCAGCCGCGCGATCCGCGAGCGGCTATGGAAGCGGGTGCAAGAGCACGCAGGACCACCACCCAAGGGCATGAAGCGGCCGGCGACGCAATGGGTCAAGCCGGGCATTATCGGGCGCGTGAAGCACTTGCGCGGCGAGGAGGATTTGCGGCACGCTTCGTTGCAGGATTTTCGAGAGGAAGAGTAAGAGCGGCGATGGGAAAGGGCTGGACGGTTCAGACGTTGATAGACGGCAAGATGCATCTCCGGGCCTATTGCCACCGGTCGTCATGCAATCATAGCCAGGATCTGGACCTTGAGATGCTGAAAGACAAGCTCGGTCCAGATGCGCCGGCCATGGCGGATGACCTCATTCCCAAGCTGAGATGTGCCCGCTGCGGCGGCAAGGCAGTCGGGCTGATCTACTCGCCTGACCCGGACAAGGTTTCTGGCATGGGCCGAAGCCACTACGCGAAGGCCAAGGGTTTTTAGATCCAGCCCATCAACCATGCGATCCCCAGCATGAGGGCTCCAATCACGGCGAGGTAGGGCATCGAGCGAACGGTCATCGACCGAATCTTGGGTTGTCGGTGGTAGGCCGCTCTTCACGGGATGATGCGGAACGATACGGGAACATTAGTGTCTAACCGAGGCGAAGAAAAGCGCAGAATTGCGCGGTTCGTGCAGTCCCTCCGGGCCCACCATTATCGTTATTTATAGTGCGTTAAATGGTGGTTCGCCACGAGGTTGGCCAACAGGTTCGCCAAGCATGGTTTGCGCGTTACCAGCCTTACGACTCGGTCCATGCCCTGCACAGCCAAACGCACCTGCGACGCTTCCCGGGAATAGAGTTCGGCATGGTCGATATCGTCATGGCCGAGAACGTCCATCATCTGCCTGGTGGATGCTCCCGCCTCGGCGAGATAAACCCCGAGTGACTTCCTCAAACCGTGCAGTGTAAGGCCCTTCGGCAATCCGGCGAGAGCGAGGTACGGAACGTCCCGGACCACGAGGTGCAATGTGTCGACCCTCAGGGCGTAGCCCTTTTCAAGCAGTCGGCGGATGTCGTCGTTATGACTGGCCAGTTCGATTAACACTGAAGACCATTCCTTCCTTGACCTTCACGCTGCCACCCGGAGCCAGGATGCCTTCCGGCTTGTGACCGTCGCCGCGGGTGTAAGTTACCGAGTAGGTGATCTCGGGTGCTGCGGATAATCGGGATAAGCTAGTGTCACCACCTCGGCGTAGGTGATGGTGTCCTTCTTCGGGACCTCGTAGGGGCTGCCGTCAACAATGATGGTGACGGTCTTGTCCTTGCCCTTTTCGTTCTCCTGGGTCTGCATTTTAGGATATCCTTGTGTTGAAGCCGCTAACCGCGCGGCGGGAAGGGATCGTTGCCGTAAGAGTTCGAGTCGCGGATCTGCCCGTTGGGGCGATGGATCACCACCTCGCTGTGCTGGTTGATGGCGATGTCTCTTGCCGAGGCGACCGCACCGGCTTGGGTCGGATGAAGCGAAGTGGCGCGGTTATTGCCGGCGCCGAGCACCGCCCACTGACCGTCGCGAGGTACGACATGCTGATTTTTGCCCATGAAAGTCTCCGTTAAGGTTCGTTTGTCCGTCGGCAGGCAGCAGCGGTGCGCCATCATGTGCTCGGAAACGCTTTGGTGGCGCTGCCACAGGAGAATCGTCGCGAATTATCTGATCAGTCGTGGCGAGTCCGCGCCGCCGCGGCATCGGAGACGCGCAAGGTCGGGTGTGTGAGGCGGATGTTCGGCTTGCGCCGGGTTTTGTGCAGTCCTGCATTTGAATAGACGTGCTTTGCCTGCACCAGCCGCCCATCAGGGTGCGGAACTGAGCCAATTCATGAAACCTTGCTGGAAGCGCCGAGGCACTTCGGCCTCTGGCACGTTCCACGAATTGAAGAGACGCTTGCCTGCTTCGGGTCACTGCACGAGCATGCTCGCATCGGTGTGGAGGTCCGATCGACCAGCCGGGCATACTACCAACCGATGCTAGGGATAGCGTCCAAAAAAGCGCCTAAGTTCGAAGTGCTACTGCATCTCTCCACTTCCGCGACTATGTGAGAAGGATTCAATCTCCTCCAAGTCAATCCTGCCATCGCCGTTCTCGTCGACGACGTCAAATATCCTCCCGATCACATCCTGGATCTCGCTCTGCGAAAGTGCTCCATCGCCGTCGGCGTCCATTATCGCAAACATTATTTTCATCCTGGCCGCGTGCATCATGCGAGGCCCCATGCGATCAGGCTTTCGAGCTATCCTGTCCCCATCGTGCGGCCCTTGCCCTATGTCCCGGTGCCAATCTTGCCGATGCGGAGGCCTTTCTTCGGGGCCGCGATCTCCCTGCAGCTTGTCCTGTAACATCTCGTCCATCATCTGCCGCATCATCTCACGCGTCTGGTCTTCTGTCTGTTTGTTAGGGCCTGGCAGTGGTGTGGATCCAGACTGCTGCGGCGGCGGCTTAAGCTCCGGTGTCCCACTCGTCTGGGCCAGCGCCGGCAAGCTTAACATGACCAAAGCAGCGGCAGCTGCCGTCGTACCACATTGTACTTTCATCGGATTCTCCTTCCTTGAATGGCCATGCCAAACTTCGGCATTCACGGCCAAACTTGCTCCTCAGACTTTGGTTCCGGATGCAAGCTGCACAATAGAAGCTCAAATCGTGAGGTTCGGCAGCTGAAGTACGATGCAGCGATGTCGAGCGACAACATCTTCGGTCATTTGATGGGCCGCCTCGCTCACGGCTGCGGGGTACTCACCGTTTGGCGGGCGCCGACGACGCAAACCGCCGCCGAACTGGAAGCGATTGCATCTTCACACGGCTGGACGCCCGAACCCGTGTTGAGGAACTGTCGGCTTCGGAGACTGTCAGTGGCGCGGCCATCAGACGATTTCCAGACTGCCGACCTTCGCTTGGGTGAGACGCGTAAAGGCTATCGAACGCGCAATCGAGGAACACAAACCACGGTGATCGTTGCTGCCGAAATGGTGAGATAGAGAATGCTCGCAGGCTGCTCCTAAAAAGATGATCGAACGCCGCTTGGAATGGAACATGCGCTCCCACCACTGCTTGGCGCTCCGCCGGCATGCATTGTAGAGCTTGGCACAACGGGAACCTGCGTTGCAGTCGAAAGTTCTTGATGATGGCAAATCGCCCGATCACGAGCGTGCTCACCTCAATTGGCACGTTGACCTCTCGGCCGGCAGCATTCCTGGTGCTGCTGGCTTACGCGGCCCTTTGGCTATTTCTCGACAGGGCGAGTTTGAACTGGCACGGCGCGGCGACCCTGTTCACCTGGGCCATGACACTGTTCATTCAACGCGCAGAACATCGCGACACGCAGGCGATCCATGCCAAGCTGGATGAGATGTTGCGAACGAATAGCTCGGCATCGAACATCACCAGAATCGATGATGAGGAACCAGAGGAAATCGAAAAGCATCGCACTCGTAAACAGCAGGGCGATTGAGATGTGCCATGCGGACTCGCGGCGCTACGGGCGGGTGCGGACCCAGTGAGGTTTGGCGTAAACCGGGGGAGGCTGCTCAAGGGCCTCAAATACGTGGCCGTTGCCGTCATCGCCAGCCTGATCACTTTGCTGAGCATAAACTTGGCACCAGAGCCACGCATTTTGCGAACGCTTGTCCCGCACCGATTCGACGCGTCGGATCCCGAATTTGCAAGGAGCATGAGCAGTTATTCACAAGGACAGCTGTTCGATTCAAACGCGGTACAAACCCTTGTCAACGGAGATGAGATCTTTCCTTCGATGCTGCAGGCAATCCATGCGGCTCGGTCTACAATTGATTTCGAGACCTATATCTATTGGTCGGGGGTCGTCGGTTATGAGTTCGCGACCGCGTTGGCAACCAAAGCCCGGGAGGGTGTCGAGGTCCGTGTGCTCGTTGACTGGGTCGGCAGCCTGCCGTTCGATGAAGACCTGATCGAGATCATGACAAG
>NZ_JAIUHZ010000020.1:0-98733 GCF_020165355.1 Mesorhizobium sp. BR1-1-6
TCCGGCACAGCTCGGCGCCATCCCCTCTCCGTCTCGGCTTCGCCGAGCCACCTCTCCCCACTTGGTGGGCGAGGAACGCCAGCTCGCCCTACGGCTCGGCGTCGAACACCGGCGTAAATGCCCTTATCGTGCAGGGCGTCGGGTTGACGTGGCGGATCCGCACCCGGCCCTGCCCTTCCCAGCTGTCGTCGATGGGCACCTCGACATTGCCGGTGAACAGGCTTGCCTTGCCGTCGGGCGCGACGAGGGAGGGCATGCGCACGCTTTCCCAGCGGCCGCGGATCAGCGACTGCACCTGAAGCCCTGTCGTGTCGGTCTCGAGCAGGGACAGGATGACACCCGCCACCTTCTTGCGCCGCCCGAGGATCGAGCCGTCCCGGCCGGCGACGTCGAGCTCCAGCGTGTCGGCCTGCGACTGGAACGCAAGCCCGGCCTGCCATCTGGCCGCGACGGCGCCGCCGGGCAGCGTCACCTGGCCGGAGGCGACCGGCAGCCCGCGATAGACCTTGCCGCCGGCCAGCACGTCGACCTTTTCGCCGTTGAGATGGGCAAGCCCGGACACGGTGTTGACGGCGGCGCCCGAATAGGTCAGGCCGCAATCGACCTGGAAGGCGTCCTCCAGCGCCCCATATTCGAACGGCGCCGTCATGATCTCGATATAGCGCCTGGTCACGCCGCCGATGGTCCGCCTGACGATCAGCCAGATGTCGTCGACGCCATCCTGGCCGGGCGTCACCACAGCGCTTTCGACGGCCGCCCAGCCGGAACCGGCGAAGGTTCCGCCGAGGCGGTGACGGTGCATGCCGCGCACCTCCTGCGAGGGCTGGTGGGTGTAGCCGCCGAGCTCGCCATTATCGAGCGGAAACCAGAGCATCGGGTCGGGGTCGGTCTGGAACGCCAGCTCGACCACGCCACGCTTTGCGATATGCTCGGAGATCTGGCCGATATCGTCGGAGGTGAAGCGGCCGGTCGAAGCCTGCGTCAGCTCGGCGATCGAGCGGCGCGAGCGCGTGACATAGAGGAACGACTGGCCTGCATCGACGGGGCGGATGCGGGCGCAGCCCGATGTGCGCGAGCGCCGGTTCTTGAACGAGGACGGCGTCAATGCCTCGTCGATGCCGGAGCCGGAGAGCGCGCGGACGCCGCCGAGCGTCCCGATCAGCAGCGCGCCGTCCGATTCCGCGATCCACGTGATGTCGTTCGCCTGGCCGCCGCCGGCCTGGAGGAATTCCAGCGCGTCGTCATCCTTCTCGCCCAATGCGAAATTGTTGAAATCCCCCGTTGCCGAGGCGTAGACGGAAAACTTGCGGCTGAAGGCCAGGCGCTCCTCGTAGAGCGATCCGCTTTCGACATATTTCCCCGGCACAAGCGTGCCCAGGCGCCAGCGGGATATCGGGCTGAGGTCCGGCAGGGCAAATCCATGCAGTTGGACCTTCACCGCCGTGGCGCTGGTGCGGCTGGTGATCTTGGCCCAGCGCCAGCGGCCGTCGGACGCAAGCAGGCGAATGGCCCGGCCGACGTCCGAAGCCTGGAAGCCGGCGCCGCCGTTGATGCCGGCGGTCGATGACGCCGTGAGGTCGAACGGCGTCTGGCTGGCCGCCGCCCGGTTGAGGTTCAGTTCGGAAAACGCGCTGTCCGAGGCGCCGTTGATCGCCTTCCAAGTAAAGCGGTGATATTCGAACGCCAGCTTGTTCAGAAATTCGTAGTAGCGGGTTTCGCCGCCCGACCAGCCGGTCTCGCCGGTGCGGCTGTCGAGCGTCACCCATGTCGCGCCGTCATTCGATCCTTCAAGCACCCAGATAGTCGGCGTGCGGTCGACCGTTCCGCCGGTGCGTGCGGTCAGATAGTAGTTTTCGACGATGGCCTGCGCGCCACCGGCAAGCTGGTAGGTGACCGAGCCGTTGGTGGCACCGGCGATGCCGCTGTCCGTCTCTGTCGCCTTGTCGAAAAGCTGGAAGGCGTCCCCTGCCCCGCCCATGCCTGAGACCGTGCCGGAAGGCGCGGTGTTCGACGTCATCTTCGGCGTCAGCGCCCCATAGTCCGCGGGCGTCAGCGTGGTCGGCGTATCGTTGATGTCGTCATAGGGCCCGTCGTCGATCGCGTAGTCGTCGAGCGCCCATGCCGTATGGGCGGTGCGCGTCAGCACCTTGAGCGGATAGTCCCTGTGGGAAATCCACATCTGGTCCGCGGACTGCACATAGTCGAGATCGAACAGGTCGGCTTCAAGATAGGGCGAGGCCACCTCGACCGTGCCGACACGCGCGCCATAGGCGTAGACGCGGATGTAAAGATTGCCGAACTCCAGCATGTAGGCCTGGTCGGCCGAGAAGATGAACGGGATCGCCCGCGTCGCCTTGGCGGACGTCTTGACTTCGCCGACGAAACGGGTGCCGCCGCGCTTGCGGATGCCGCCATGCGGCAGGGTGACGAAGTTCTCGCATTTCGACAGCGCCGCGCGGTAGAGATCGAGCGAGGCGCGCGCATGCAGGCGCGGCGAGATCTCGCCGCGGGTGAAGACGTCCTGGACCGGATAGAGCGTCGCCATCAGCGCATGGCCCCCGCATAAAACCGGCTGTCGCCGCGCTGCCGCGCCCAACTCGATGTCGAAAGCCGTCCGCCGCGCTGGATGGCCTGCGCGGTGAAGGCGGCGTCCAGCGCGCGGTCGTAGGCCGAACGGGCAATGTCGATCATGCCGGCCTTGTGCGTCAGCGGATGCGCGATCTTGATGGCGAGTGCCGCCACCAGCACTTCGGTGAACGGCGCGTCCCAGTCGTTGGGGTCGGTGAGGTTCGCGACATAGCGGATGGTGAGCGGTCCCGCCCGGTCGCTGTAGACCAGCCCCGCCTCCTGCCGCCACGAGATCGCGATGCCGTCCGGCTCGCCATTGTGGGTCAGCGGCAGCGGGCGAAGGCAATCGACGGGGAGTTCATAGACCCAGTTCAGCGTGCAATCGCCGGAACCGGTATCGCTGCCGGCCAGGGATGCCGAAAGGATGGCGAACACCCAGGCGTATTTCGTCAACTCGGCCTCGCGGGTCAGGTCGAAATGCATGTTGAGCAAGCGCGCGGCCTTAATGTCCTCGTCAAGGCTGTCGATCGGCGCCTCGTCAAGGACTGCCAGCGCCATATTGGCGATGTCGGTCGGGGTTATGGCCATGGGTAAGGCCTCCGTGGGTTGTGATTGGGGGAAGTGCGTCTTTCTCCCCGTTCACGGGGAGAAATGCCCGGCAGGGCAATGAGGGGCAGCGCCGGCATCGACGGTTGGCGTCAATGTTCAAGCGCCAGCGCTCGCAGGAAGGAGGTGGGCCTGGCCCACCTCCCGGGAGACGAAACCCTATGCCTCGGTCGTCTTCAGAGCGATGAACGTCATGGTCTTGACGCTCGACGCGGTGCGGTCCCAGTTCGCCGCCAGCGCCAGCTCCGCGTCGGTGGCGAATTCGCCGGCGGTGGAGGCGTCGAGGAAGCGGGTGCCCGGCACATGCGGCACGAAATGCCGGCGGCCGACCATTTCCGTCACCCCGCCGCCATGGCCCTGGCGCGGCTTGCGGTCGAACTCGAGCGGCCCGCCTTCGGTGTTGACGGGCAGCTCGTTCCACAGGATCGCCTTGTCTTTGAACATGAACGCGGTGTAGACGCCCGCCGCCTGCGGGATGTCATCGTCGACCACGCAGCGCAGCCCCATGTAATAGGGGATGAGCGGCCCGCCCTGCTGCGAGGACGGCACATAGTCGATGAGGTCGGCGAGCTTCAGCGCTTTCATCTGCTTGGAATGAATCCAGAGGGTGCGGAACTTGTCGGCGCGGTCGCCCATCAGGTA
This sequence comes from Mesorhizobium sp. BR1-1-6, assembly GCF_020165355.1. Classification (NCBI taxonomy): domain Bacteria; kingdom Pseudomonadati; phylum Pseudomonadota; class Alphaproteobacteria; order Hyphomicrobiales; family Phyllobacteriaceae; genus Mesorhizobium; species Mesorhizobium sp. BR1-1-6. Next base: position 3,817 of record NZ_JAIUHZ010000020.1, read on the forward strand.
GGCCGCCTCGATGATGTCGGTGTCGACGATGGAGGTGCCGGTGGCGCGCACCAGGTCGCCGCCGTCATTGGCCAGATTGTCGGCGACGACACCTTTGAGCATGCCGATCAAGGTCAGCTTGTTGGCGCGCTGCCAGTACTCGGTCTGCCGCTTGACGATCAGCTTCTGCGGATCGTCGCCCGCCAGGATGGAGGTCAGGTCGGGAACGCCCCACGCCTGGGCGCGGACATTGCGGGCGGCGACCTCGCGGCGCGAGCCGATCTTCTTCATCTCGATGGAATCGGCCGGGTCGTCATTGACCGGCTCGGACGGATCGTTGCCGAGGTCCTTCCAGCCGGGCATGTCGACGGAACGGCCGCCCATCGACAGTTTCGAGGAGATGGCCGGATCGGAAAACAGGATGCCGGCCTGGTAGATTTCGAGCGACTGGACGTGCTCCTCGAAAGCGTATTGGGCATAAACGGACGGAACGATCGCGTCCGCGATACGGGTATAGGCGTCTGCCATTTTGTCTTTCCTTTGAGAGATTGATCGGCGGCTGATGCGTCGGGATCAGAGCGGGTTGTTCGGCATCCAGAGATCCGGGTTTTCGCCCGCTTCCCTGGCCAGCCGCCGGGCGCGTTGAGGGTCGCTTTTGACAAGGGCTGAAATGGCCGAAACGTTGCGCTCGCCGGCGGCGTTGCGCCGGAAGGGGTTTTGCCCCCGCGGCGCCGCGTCGGCGTCGATCGTGTCTTCGCGGAACATCGCCTCGCCGATCGCCTGGAAGGCCCTGGCGATCTGCGGATCGGTCAGGGCGCCGTCGGGCAGAAGGATGCCCTTCTGCTTGTAGGCATCGACGAGGCCGAGCTTCTTCATCGCCCGGTTGGCCACCTCCAGCTTTTGGCGAAAGCCATCGCTGTCGGCCGGGCCCCAATCCTTGACGAGGTCGTCATGGGTGGCTTCGACCGAGCGGGCGAGCGCTGCCTGCTGGGCCGCCGCCTGCTCGGCCATGTAGCCGACGAACCTGTCATGATAGGCCTGGGCGATCTTCGGCGTGGCGCCGGCTTCGACCGCCCAGGCCTTGGACGCCTGGGCGAGTTCGTCCGAATAGGCGAAGCTTTCCGGCAGGCCGTCGGGCCGCCGGTATTCGACCTTTTCGGGCGATGTCAGCGGACGCATCGCCTCGGGCAGCCGGGCATGGAATTTGTCCCAGTCTTCCTTAGGCGCGTCCCTGGCTGGAACGCGCAGGCTTTCGCCCTGCCGCCGCTCCAGCTCCGCATAGGATGTGAAAACCCGATCGAGGCTTTCAGGCTTGGTCCAGCCCTTGGCTTCAGCAAGCTTGCGGTTGCCTTCGGAAAGACCGTCAAACCAACTCTTGCCGGCAAGCCCGGCGGACCCGTTATCCGCGCCTGCCGGTGGCCGTTCCGGGTTGCCCGCCGGCTGCGACGAGGCAACCACGGACCCGGCATCTGCCAGATCTGTCATGTGATGTTCCTTTTGAGGGTTAGGTTGAAAGTGAGCTTGGTGGCGCCGCCAATCGTCCTTGTGTGAGGGTGAGGAGCGGTCTACGCGGCAGGAAGGGCGGCCAGACACGGCCGGGACCGCTCAGGCTGAATCATTTTGACAGGCATCGGCGCTAGCGCCTTGTTCGAAGGAGGTGTTTCGCCTCCCGGTTCATCAACGCCCGAGAAACCATGTCTTATATCGTGACAGCCTGTGCCGCCGTTCCGCCGCAATGCGGCCGCACGGGACGATCGATAGGGATTTCAAATCTTTAAGGGAGACGTCACATGAACCTTCACAAAACAACTGCCGCCGTTTTGATGATCGCCGCGCTGGCGGGCTGCGCGCAGACGGAAGGCCAGCAGCGGGCCGGAACCGGTGCGCTGATCGGCGGCGCCGGCGGCGCCCTCGTCGGCCAGGCCATCGGCGGCAACACCAAGAGCACGGTCATCGGCGCGGCCAGCGGCGCCTTGCTCGGCGCCGTCGTCGGCTCGGCCACCACCCCGCAGCGCCGCGGCGACCAGCTCTGCCGCTACCAGGACCGCTACGGCCGCATCTACACCGCGCCTTGCGACGACCGGTACTACAACGGCAATTATTGAATCACCGGCGGCCAGACCGCCGATCTCCCCCCTTGTGGGGGAGATGTCCGGCAGGACAGAGGGGGGCGCCGTAGAGCGCCGACCTCGGTCGCTGCCGAACTTTGAACATGGCCATATGTTTGTCGTCTAGGGCCCGGCTTGAGCGACCGCTCGTGATTTGATCGCCGTGCGATGAACACGGCAAGGCCGGCGGGACAGCGCCCCCCTCTGCCCTGCCGGGCATCCCCCCGCAAGGGGGGAGATCGGCGCTTCAGCGCCTCACCTCTCCTCCTCCCGTGCCGCCTTTTCCAGCGCCACGAGCTGCGCCTCGTCCAGCGTCAGGAACCCCATAATGTGCTGCACCACTTCGGCGCGCGCGTTGCTGAGCGCGCTGTGCAGCTCGAAGCCATTGGGGGTTCTGGTCCGCGCCATCCACTCGCCGTATGACGGGCGCCTGAAATAGCCGACCGTCGCCGCGAGATCGGCCAGCACCATTTCGCCGTCCTCGCCGGAAAACACGCGCATATACGCCTTGGCCAGCGCCTCGCGCGCTTTGGCGGGGCCGCCGCTTTGCGACGCGTGAGCGAAGCGTTTGCGGCTCATGCGCGCTGTCCGGCCGGCATCGCGCCCTGGGCGCCGGCATCAGGTGCCGGCCCATCGGCGGTGCCGCCCTGCAGCATGCCTTGCAGGCCTTCGAGCAGGCCGCTGTCGCGCGCCTGCACGGCCGCCGGCACCGCGTCCTTGGCCACCTTGCCGGCGGTGGCGATCGCCGCCATGCCGGCCTGCGCCTGGCTGGCCTTGGCCCTCGCGTCGCGCAGGCCCGCCACCTCATCCTTGCGGCGGAAGATGCGCTGCGGGCTGCGGCCGGCGCTCTGCACGATCTTGAGCGCCTCGTCGCTGTCGATATTGTCCATCACATCAGGGTCGAACTGCGCCATCTGCATGGCCGTGGTCACCAGCTGGATGGTGTCGCGCGCTTCCGCCGAGCGACGCAAGACATCGAGCGGACCGGTGAAGGTCGGCCGCACCGCCTTGCCCGCCAGGCTCGCCGGCGGCAGGAAGCGGCTGTCCTCGTCATAGAGGCCCTTGTCCTCCAATATGCCGAGCTCGCGGTCGAGATTGGTGGCAAAGCCCGCCTGGATGATCGAGCCCGACGGTCCGAGCAGCGCGCCCTTCTCCTCCTGGCGGATCAGCGCCTCGGTGGCGGTCATCTGCGGGTTCTGCACCAGGGTCTGGAACAGGTTGACGAACATCATGTCGCGGATTTCCTCAGCCCGGCTCGCCGCATAGTCGAAGGCGTAGCTCGGGTTCTGCCCGGTGGTGATCGGCGCGATCAGCGGCCTGCCATTGTCGTCGATGAGGCCCGGATAATTCTCGCCCGGATCGAGCACCGGCACGTAGTCGAGCCTGGCCTTCGACGCCGTCGGCGGATCGGTGATCTGCTGGAGCGCGCGCAGGCCCGAGCGGCGTACCGCGTTTTCCTCGCGCACGGTCGTCAAGGCTTCGATGGTCGGCGAGATGCCATAGGCGTCGCCCTCGTAACGGCGCCAGTTGAAGGCCGATACCGGGAAGGTGCGAAACCCGCTCTCGCGCACGATCTCCTCCTCGTCCTCGATGACGTGGTAGGAGGCAAAGGCGGCGTCGAGATAGCGGTAGCTTCCGCCCGAGCGGTACATGCGGCGCTCGTCACGCGGCTGGATGCACTGGATGAGCGCGATCTTCTCCTCGCATTTGGCGGGATCGTCGACCAGCGTCCTGATGCGCGCCGGCAGTTTTTCGTAGCCGAGCAGCTGCGCCGCCTGGCGCGCGGTGCGTTCGTAGCGGCGGTGGAAGATGTCGACCTGGCCCCAGCGGTTGCGCGAGAGATAGCCTTCCACCACCGGGATCGAGGCGTAGCGGATCAGCGTCGAACCGAAACCTTCCTCGGCATAGAGATAGGCCGGACCGTAGCGCACGACATTGCGCAGGCAGGCTTGCGTCGCCGGCACGAAATTGGAATTGGCGGAGTAGCGCAGCGAAAACAGGAAGTCGCGCAGGTTTTCCGCCCATTCCTTTTCCTCGTCGGTCTCCTCGTCGTCCATCTCGGCGGTGGTCAGCCCGTGCCATTTCTCCGACTGCGGGATGATCAGGCTTTCCAGCCCGGCGGCCAGCCGGTTGGCGGCCGAGTTGATGGTGTTGGCGTAGACACGGGCGCCGCGCCGCTCCTGCCGCTCGGCCTGGCTGTCGCCGCGGCGGGCACCGCGCCCTGACAGGATATCGGGCGCATCGGGATCGCAGAACTCCGCCACCGCCTCCCACACGGGCTCGTAGGCGGCGCGCTCGCTCTCGAGTTCGGACTGGCGGGAAAGAATGTCGCGGGCGCGGGAATCGCTGGTCATGGGGGCCTCGTTAAAACTGGGGGATCTCCCCCCTTGAGGGGGAGATGGCCGCAAAGCGGCCAGAGGGGGTCGGATCGACCGGGTTCGGCCTTCTGCAACAGAAGGAGGTTAGCGCTTCATGCGAGGCGACCCCCTCTGTCGCCTCCGGCGACATCTCCCCCTCAAGGGGGGAGATCGGCAGCTTCAGCCGACGATGTCATCCTTTTGCGCGGTTCTTGGTCTAGGAACGCCTCGCGGCGGGGTTTTGCAGGAGGTCGATGTGACGACGACAAGCCTTGCCGCCCTGAAGAACCAGAGCAAACGTACCGTTAAACGGCTCATCGGCTATGATTCCCGCAACTGGCTGCGCATCCGCCAGATCGAAGCCTTCACCACTTTCCTGACGGCCGCCAACCGCAAATCGCGCGACGTGATCGAGATCTCGCCCGGCTGGAACCGCTACTGGAAGGCGATGTGCCCCAACTATCGCTCGGTCGACTTCCCCGATTTCGACATCTGCAAGGATCGCACCGACGAGCAATATTCCATCGTCATCGCCGACCAGGTGCTGGAACATGTGCAGCGGCCGCAGGCGGCGGCGCGGAACATCCACGCCATGACCCGCGAGGGCGGCTGGGCGATGGTGGCGACGCCCTTCCTGTTTCGCGTACACGCCAGGCCGCACGACTACAACAGGTGGACGCCGGCCGGCCTGAAGCAGCTGATGGTCGATGGCGGCTTCGCCGAGGACAACGTCCAGGCGTTCGGCTGGGGCAACAAGGCCTGCGCCCGCGCCCACATAGGCGGCCCGGTCCGCGCCTACGGCCTGTGGCGGGACCTCAGCAACGACGAGGAATACCCGATGATGGTCTGGGCGTTCGCGAAGAAGGGATGAGCGGTGGAAGCTGCCAATCTCCCCCCTCGTGGGGGAGATTGGCAGCGTTCACCCGCCACGCCGCTTCACCAACCTTGCATGCCGTCTCCAATACCACCAGTCCAGCACGCGCCGGCGAAAACTGCGCTTCATCGCGGTCATGGTTACACCCCCAAAAGCACGCGGCGCTGGCCGGCGAGGCTACCGGGCGCCAGATCGGTCTTTATGGTGCTGGCCGTGCCCTGGCGTTGTTCGAGCTCAGCCCGAAGTGCTGCTTCGCGCGCCTGCACGTCCTTATCCCCGGCCGTCGGCACTGCCGGCAGCGGCTTCAGTTCCGGTGGTTTTTGAAACAGACACATGGTTCCAGCCTTCTCTTGTCCAGTCGTAGAGGAAAAAATCTTCGCCGTTCCGGCCATATCCGGGCAGCAGGCAACGTTGCGTGGCGCCCAGCCGCGCAAGCCAGCGCAGCGCCAGTTCATTGCCGGCCAGCGCCCGCGCCTCGACCCGCCAGGCACCGCGGGCGGAAACTTGCGGACCGAGCACCGCGTGAAAGAACTCCGTAATCCCGGGCACGCAGCGCCTCATGCGGCGCGTGCCCCAGCTCCAGGCGATCCAAAGCCCGCTCCGCTGTTCGGCCGCGCCGAAGCCGACCTCCGGATTGCCGCCGAGCTCGGCCACATAGGCAAACCCTTGCAGCGCGGTGAGCGCCAGCAGCGCCGGCGACCAGTAGTCGAGCTGGCAATCGATCTCGGCGCGATCCTCGGGCCGCAAATTGGCGGCGATATAGGAGAGATCGCGCAGGGTCGCGGGGATGATGCGGAGGGTCATGCGGATGCCAGAGCCCGGGGGATAAGGTTCATCTGTGTGAGTGCCGCGTGAAAAATTCACGCCCTTGACCGGTCTCCTCTCCGGTGACCTACTTCGACCATAGAATGCGGGAGCAAAACATCGGTCATCCAATTGAAGGGAGACGGGCGAATGGACATTCGATCGGCGCTGACGCAGATATCTGAGGCCTTCAACGCGCACGATCTCGATCGCATCATGGCGTTCTTTTCCGACGACTGCATCCTGGAGATGCCGAGGGGAGGCAATCCTTGGGGCTCTCGTTTCGAGGGCAAGGAAAACGTACGGCAAGCACTGGCGACACGCTTTGAAGGCTTGCCCGATGTCCACTACGGCAACGCCGAGCATTTTGTGGATTCGACCGCCAATACCGGCATCTCGAAATGGATCCTCACAGGTACCACCCGCGAGGGGGAGAAAAAGGAGGTCAGGGGTTGCGACTTCTACACGTTTCGCGACGGCAAGGTGATCCGCAAGGATTCATATTGGAAAATCGTGGAGTAGGCCCCGCAGGGACATCGCAGCGCGGGCTATCGGGCCGGCGCCGGAGCGCCCGTTTCCTCCAGCGGGAATTGCGCTGCCGCGACGCTCCGAAGAGCCCTCCGCCCTCACCTGAACGCCCCCAGCGGATCGCTCTGCCCCTTCGCCCGTCTCGCAGTCCTGAACTCCGCCGGATCGACCACCGCTTCCCTGAGCATCATCACGCCATAACGCGTCGCCGCCATCAAATCGTCGCGAAGTTTGACCACCTGGCCGTCCTTGCGATGATAGAGCCGGAACTCCTCGAACCAGGGGACAAGCGTCGAAAACACCTTGAAGCGGCCGGACTGCATGCGGTCGAGCATCTCCATCAGCCCGGCCTCGACCGAGACCGAACCGTCGGGGAATTGCGCGTGGCGCGACAGCATGTTCAGCCCGTGCGCGGCATATTGCTTGGCGAGCGCGGTGCCCGCCCCTTCCAGCGTTTCGCGGCGGCCGTCGCGCGGCCACGCCCAGGGCAGCCATTCGCCCCAAGGCTTCAGGGTCAGCGCCTGCATGGCGGGAGTCTGCTGCGAGGCGCGCGCGGCCTTGGCGACATAGACGACGTCGGCCTCCGTATCCCAGGCGAGCTCGACCGCGGCGGAAGGGTGGTCCCAGCCGAAATCGAGCGCCCCGATGCGCGGCCAGTAGCGCGGCAGCCGGAACGGCGCGCAGGCAATCAGCTCCTCCGCCACCGGAAAGATGCGGCCGGACCCCAGCACCGGAATGCCCCGGGCGCGGGCCTCGCGCTCATGCGCGGGATAGGCGGCAACGATCGCCGCGCGCTCCTCGGGCGAATAATGCTCGGCGTCGTCTATGGTCATGAAGGTGACGTGACGGGACATGGGGGATCCTGAATCACTTTCGAGATAATCGATGTAGCGTCTTGTGAAGGCTACGTTTTTCGGACCAACGTCGCGCCGCCCCTCACCTGCCTGCCGGCATCCTCTCCCCGTATAGTGACGGGGAGAGGGGTGCTGTTGTCGACGATTTCGCCAATCGCGAACGTTCAAGAATCGGCGCCGAGATTGCGGCCAGCTCCCTTCTCCCCGTCATTACGGGGAGAAGGTGGCGGCAGCCGGATGAGGGGCAGCGCCGACGAAGGGGAGCAAGCGCCAAGTGCGATGCCGCTCGTCCCCAATCAGTTTCTTCTCCATCACCCCTTCCCCATCCCCTCCACCTTCGCCGCCGACAAAAACAGCAGCACCACATCGGACATGCCGAGCAGCGGCGTGAAGGTGACGATGGTGATGCCGCCGGTGGCGTTGGTGCGGGTGAGGCCCTCGGAATAAATGTCGAGCGGCGGTTCCTCGTCGAACCAGACGCCGTGCAGCGTTTCGCCCTGCCATTTCTCGCGGCCCTTCTCGAAACTCTTGAACGACAGCACGCTCTCGCCGGCCTGCACGTCGCCGCCGCCGCCATGGCGCACCACGATGCTGTCGAGCGCGCCCGGCGCGCCGCGGCCCATCATGGTGTCGACGATGGCATCGGCCGGGATCATGCCGGTGCCCCATTGCGCCTGCTGCTGCGGCGGGCCGACCAGCACGCGCTGCGGATTGTCGCGCGTGCCCTCGCCGGTCACGCCGGCGGCCCACAGCCGCACGGGCGCATCGAAAACCTTGCCTTGCCACCACGCGGGATAGCGGCCGGTCAGGTGCATGGCCCATTCGGCGCCGCCGGCGCGGGTCTTGCCGAGCTGGTTGCCGGCCATGAACAGCCGCTCGCGGTTGGCGGCGCCTGCCGCGTGAAACGCCGCCTGCCTGGCATAGGGCCGGTAGGCGGCAAGCTGGTTGGTACGACGCCTGCGGTCAAGCTCCGCCAGCAGCGCCAGATATTCCGTCCTCGCCGCCACCGGCGATGTCTTCGAGGAACGGTTTGACCGCGGCTTCGAGCGCGCGGATGCGGCTGCGGATCTCTTCATCGCTCAGGGCATCCAGATGGTTGACGGCGACATCGAAATCCTTGGGCAGCACCGAAAGCACGATCTTCAAATACTGGTCAGGCTTGTCGGCCCGCACTTCGGCGATGACGCCGGCGCCATGGGCGCGGAAATCTGCGCGCACGGCGGCGAGAAAGTCGTCGCCCAGCGTTTTCTTCGGGCGTTTGCGGCGGGTCTCCGGCGCGGCCTCCGGGCTTGCGCTCCGGCTGGCGGCCGGCTTGCGCCCTTTGCCGCGCGCCGGCACTGCGGCGGTTTCGTCAGCCATGGCCCGTCACCGCCTCGGCATCGCCGGCCTTGGCCTTCGACGGCACGGACTTGACCGACCGGACCCGCTTCTTCTTCGAGCGGGTGGATTTCCTCCTGACGTTCCTGGCGCCCTTCGGCCGCCGGGCAGGTTTTGCGACGCCCGGCAGATCCTTCAGGCCCGCCATGGCGAGGCCGATGGCGCCGCTATGAATTGTCGCCTGCGGGAAAGCGAAGCCGCCGGCCGCGTCCCGAACCATGCCGATCAGCACGCCGGGCGCGACCTGCTCGATCCGGCCGAGCCGCGTCTGCGGTGCCGCACCCTCGAATTCGCCAATGGCGCTGACGACCTCAAGGCCGTCATCCCCGGTGATGATGGTGGCATAGCGTGGCATGGGATTTCTCGCGGACAATCGTCAGGTTCGAAACGTCGCATTCCTTCGCGTCCCCCTCTGTCCTGCCGGACATCTCCCCCACGAGGGGGAAGATCGCAGCTTCGGCGACAAAGTCACGGTCAGGAATTTGTCCTATGTCGCGTGACAGGCTGGAAAATCTGATCCTCTTTGGGAATCGTCTTCATCGTGATAGTTCGAGAACGCTGTATGAGCGGAGGCGCGTTCCCGTGACTGTCTGTGTTGCTGCCCTATTTAGCTACAACTACGCACTGCCGGGGAGTCCTCCGCAATGGGGAAGCGCGGCAATCATGGCATCTGACGAAATGATAACTGTTGGCGACATCCAATACGAATCGTCGCAGCAGAAAGTGGCAGTTCTTGCGTCAAAAAGTTTGCTTATGATTGCTGGCGACTACGCAATTCATTCTGAAGCAATACAAGGAACGGTAAGCCAATTGAAAGGCAAAGCTGAACCTCATCCCCAAAAGATCGCGCTAATTTATGGACAAGAGATCCAAAAAGTTAAGAGAAGGCACGCCGAAGACGTTATTTTGGCTCCGCTCGGTATGAATACCGATACGTTTCTTGCTCAAATGAAGGATATGACGGACTCCTTCGCCAACGAAATTAAAGAACAACTCCAACGATTTTCCGGGCATAGTGTAGAGGCTATCATAGTTGGATCGGACGGGGACGCCGTACACATGTACGAGGTCGATTCGCGCGGTTCTGTAAGCTGCATGGATGACGTGCAATTTCATGCAATAGGTGCGGGCGCGTGGCATGCCAAGTCACACCTAATGCAGGCCGGATACGCGAGGACTTTCACCAATTTGGCGACCGCGATGGCACAGACGTACACCGCCAAGCGCCGCGCCGAACTCGCTCCTGGTGTTGGGAAACCCACCGACATGCACTTGGTGTTAAAGGACCAGTGGTATCCTATATCCAGAGCTGACATTGCCAAGCTGGATGAATTATATGCCGAGTACACCAGCCAGCAATCCGCGCTGGCGCTTGAAACTGTCGCTAAGTTACAGGAACATCTCAATGCCATCGGACCAAAAAACGCAGCAATCGGAATTGCGGGAGACAGTGAGGCTGATGGGGAAGCTGGCGAACTCGCATCCCCAACCGCACAAGGAAATGAAGCGACAGAAGAAGCGGCCGCCCGCCCCCATATCCTCGGTCAAGAAAAAGGGGCTGCCTGACGTTTAAGGCGCGCTCGCAAAGCCACTAGGCGTTTTGCTAACTGCCTTCGTGTTCTAGTCCTGATTAGGCTACCGGTAGGTGAGGCGCTTGCCTTCGATACCCTCATCAATTAGTCAACGCGCATCTGGTCAGAGAAACCAAGCTTAGCGCGACGATTATGCCTGAAATCGAACTCGGCAAGGTAGCGGTGCAAGTGCGCTTTGCCGCAATACTGATAGACGCCAACCATGCCGCGCTTGAAGGCCGAGAACTCGTTTTCGATTGTGTTGGTGGACGATGCGGTCGGCTTCGTAGCGAACATATTCGCCGCCAGCGTGTTTCACGGTGGCATGGTCCGCGAACTCTTCGCCGGTGAACATGTAGGAGTTGGACTCGTCGGTCATGAGCGTTGATTTGCGGTCGGCATTGCGGACCAGCACGTCGCGCACGGACCCCTTCGTAGCGCGCTCGACATGGAAGGAACGAACCGAGCCGCCGCGCTCGACCAGCGCCACGATAGAGTGCTTGGACGAGTTAGACGGCTTGCCGCGAATGGTGCGCTTCTTGATCGTGTCCTTGGGTCCAAAATAGGTCTCGTCGGCCTCAATGATCTTGCCTTCGCCGCCAAGCGGGCCTGAAGACTACACGTCTTCCTTCATGGCTTCACGGATGCGATGAGCCATGAACGATGCGGTCTTGTAGGTGACGCCAAGCATGCGGTGCAGCTGGTGCGCGCTCATGCCTTTCTTCGAAGCGCCAAGCAGATGCATTGCAAGCCACCAGGCATCCCCCGCAGCGAATGCACGCCTTCACGGCATGGGCAAACAGGATCAGCCCAACTAATGAACCGGGGCTTCGTCACAATCTCGCTGTGAAGGTCGCTAAGCGCGTTGAATGAAGATCCGCTCGAATATCGCGCCAATACCCAGCACGACCGGCGCTCTTGTTTCGGCGGCGCCAGAATCAAAAACCCGCCTCGGGGGCGGGTCATCGGCGCAACTCAGCACCATAGATAAAAACATAGCATAGTTGCCTTCACCCCGTCAACAGTCTTTAAGAAAAAAATCCTATCTTGCCCGTCCCAGCGTGATCCTCCCCCGGCCTATCCGCTTTGTCAGTTGGGTGCTGGAGCATTGACCGCGAATTGCGCGGCGAACGCCCTGCCATAGGCGGGCCGGGCTTCGCCGCGGGCCACATAGGCAGCCAGGTTTTGATATTCGTCCAGAATGCCCGACATTCTGAGCCGCAGCAGCACAGATACCATCAACAGATCGCCCGCGCTGAACGCGCCGTCGAGCCAGTCGGCGCCGCCCAGATGGGCCGAGAGCCTGTCCAGCCGGGCGCGAACGCGGTCCTTCACCAATGGCAGGCGCTCCTCGCTCCAGGGCTTGTCGGCCTCGAATATTTTTGCCGTCGTCAGTTCGAGGATCGGCAGCTCGACGGTGTTGAGCGCGGCAAACATCCAGGTGATGGCGCGGGCGCGGGCATCGCGATCCTCCGGCAGCAGCCCCGGATACCGCTCGGCAAGGTGGAAGACGATCGAGCCGGTCTCGAACAGGCAGAGCGAACCGTCCTCGTAGGTGGGGATCTGGCCGAAGGGCTGAATGGCCAGATGGTCGGGCGCCTTCATCTCGGCATGGGAAACAAGACGAACCTCATAGGGCTGGCCCACTTCCTCGAGCGCCCAGCGAACGCGCGTGTCGCGCGCCAGTCCCTTGCCGCCGTCGGGCGACCGTTTGAATGCCGTAATGGTGATTGTCATTGCATCCGCTTCCTTGCCTGTTTCCTGGGCTTCCTGGCGATGACGAACAAGCCTGCGCTGCAGCCCGACATCGGTCTTGAACTATTTTCCTTGCCGAGCGCGGATCGCGAATGGATGTCCGCGCGTTCTGAACGCCTATGCACGCCGCCTCAAAGTGACCTCGGTTTTGGGCGACATGCGTAGGCCGATACCTGCAAGTGCGTCGCACGGGCCCTGTTCAGCGTGACGCGCCTCACCGATGGGAGCAACCGCCATGAACGTCGCCAACCTGCAACTCGAGGGCCTGCTGATGGCCGTCGCATCGATCAACCACGTCCTGGTCAGGAAGGGCGTGCTGACATCAGAGGAGATCGACATCGCCCTGCGCAAGGCCGAAGCCGGCGAAACCAGCGAGGAGCGGTCCGAGGGCATGTCGGCGTCGAGCCGCGACGCCGTCAATTTCCCGATCCGGCTGCTGGAGCTCGCCAACCAGTGCCAGCCCGAAGCTGACATGCCGTCCTTTTCGAAACTGGCGCGCATGGTCGGCCAGATGAAGGAACCCTACAACGACCAGATGTAGCTACGCCCTGCCCGGCCATCCCGGATTGAACGAAAGCACGCGGCCCGGCCCGTGCACGGCGGCGAACAGCAGCCCGGCCAGGAAGGAAAAATGGTCGACGAAGAAGCCGAATTCCGCCTGGTTGCCGGCCCAGTGGCTCGGTCCGTGGAAGGCGAAGCCGAGGAACAGCACGTAGACCGCCGCGACCAGCGCGGCCGGCGTGAAGAAGGCGCCGGTGAGGAAAGCGATCACCAGCAGCACCTCCAGTATCGCCGCGCACCAGGCCAGGAACAGCGGAAACGGAAAGCCGGCGGCGGCGATATAGCCGGCGGTGGCGCCCATGCCCATGAACTTGAACGTCACCGCCATCAGGAAGACGGCCGCGAAGATCAGGCGGGCGATGAGCAAGGCGGCGGTCTGCCACGGCGATTGGACGGTTGGCGACGGCATGGTTGTTCTCCCGTTTCGTTTGCTTGTCTTACCCAATTCCGGATGGAAACCGAACTTTCCTGGAATTGCTCCTAGGACGCGCCACGCACCGCGCATCCGACATATCCGCCGAAGTTTTTTCCGGATGTCGTGATCGGCGCCACATGATCGGGCCGCTGTCGCAAAAACCGGAGTCCGGTTTGCCGGCTCCTTGATGAAGTGGGCCACATCGGCCCTGATGTATCTCGCCGCCACGCGCCTGGAGCCGGCCTGAGGCAGCGGAGCCGATATCCGGTCCGGGTGATCGCCAAAGCGCGCAAAAGCCGCTATGGAACCAGCGGCGTCAAATGCTGTTATGTATGACCGCAGGGTCGCGCCGCGACGGCGGCGCGCCGGGGGTGGAAAGTGAGGCTCGGCATGGCGGACGACAAATCGAAGATCAAGCAGGATCGCAAGCTGGTTTCGAGCGAGGAAACCTATGAGGTTGCCGCTTTCGCCCGCAAATACGGCATCCCGCAGAGCGAGGCCCAGACCATCATCAAGCGCTACGGGCCCTCGAGGAAGAAGCTCGACAACCACATGGCCGCGCGCGGATAGCTCGGCGCGACCGGCGTTGGAAGCCTTGCCCGGGGCAGGACCCCGGGCGCATTGCGGCACTGAATGGTTGGAGGCCACGGCCATGCCCGACACCGCGCGCAGAACCGGCAGCTGCCTTTGCGGCGGCGTGCAGTTCACCGTCAGCGGTCCGCCCCTGCGGGTGGGTCTCTGCCATTGCAAGGATTGCCGCAAGACCAGCGGCTCCGCCTTTGCCGCCTTTGCCATCTGGCCGCGCCAGGCGTTCGAGACATCGGGCATTCTCGGCACCTATGCCGGCCGCGGCTTCTGCCCGACCTGCGGCAGCCGTGTCGCCTCGCTCAGCGACGACGAAGCCGAGGTGATGATCGGCAGCCTGGACGTGGCGCCGACCGATCTCATGCCGGAGTACGAATTGTGGATCGGCCGGCGCGAATCCTGGCTGCATGCCTTGCCCGATACGCGGCAGTTCGAGCACGACCGGCCCGCCGCGCAGGCTCCCGGCCCGCCGCCGCCGAGGCCGCTGTCGGACGCAGCTCCCGGCGGCTGAAAATTAGTCGAAAAGTTTAGCGGCTGCGACGGAACCCCGGAACGGCGGCCGGCGTTATCGGGCGCCTCAGTTTCAATGGAGATCGCCGTGAACGACAAGTTCTTTCCCCGTCCGGTCAGGCTGAAGGTCGGACCGGCCCGGGAGCGCGTGGTGCGCAGCGCCTGGGAAGGCCTGGAATGCCTACGCGACTGGCCCGGCAAGCACGGCCGGCGCTACCGCGCCGCATGGCGCAGCTGCCGCGATGCCCTCGATGGCTGGACCCCGGCCGAGAAGGCGATGCGGGCCATGATCGATGCCGGGCGCGAGGCGGAATTCCTGCCCGGCAACGGCAAACCCTGAAAGCCTGCCGCCTCAAGGGGCGGTCCGGAACCCGATAGCTGCATCGCGGCAAGCGGCCGGCTACTGTTTCGGCGGCTGCGGCGGCACTTCACCCGGTTTGATCACCGGCGTCTTGCCTTCGTTGGGCGCGGGCGCGGCCATGCCCTGGTCACCTGTGGGCGGCGGCTTCAGCACGCCGCCGCAATCGTTCAGCGTCTCGGTCAGCGTGTTGTCGGTCGGCTGCTGGTTGCCGTCGGGCTTGGCCCGGCATTTTTCGCTGGGCGCCTGCTTGTCGGGGTTCTGCTGCTCGGCCTGCGCCAGCGCCGCGGCGGGCGCGGCGAGCATCAGGCTGACGGACATGATGGCGAGAAATCTCATCTCGGCCTCCTTTCCAGGTTGGGCCGCCCTCACCGGCCGCCCAATAGTCGATGGCGTGCCTTCGATGGCTTGCCTCAATAACCGCCGACGATCGGCAGGATTTCGCCGGTGATGTAGCTGGAGCATTGCGGCGAGGCCAGGAACACATAGGCCGGCGCGATTTCCTCCGGCTGGGCGGGCCGCTTCATCGGCGTCTTGGCGCCGAACTGCGATACGTCCTGCGCCTCCTTCTCCGACGGATTGAGCGGCGTCCACACCGGCCCCGGCGCCACCGCGTTGACACGGATGCCCTTGCCGACGAGGTTGCCCGACAGCGCCCGGGTGAAGGCATGGATGCCGCCCTTGGTCATGGAGTAGTCGACCAGGTCCTTCGATCCCTCGATGCCGGTGACCGAACCGGTGTTGATGATGGCCGAACCCGGCTTCATATGCGCCACCGCCTCCTGCGCCATATGGAAGTAGCCGTAGAGGTTGGTCTTCAGCGTGGTGTCGAAATGCTCCTCGGTCAGGTCGGCGAAATCGGTGGAATGGATCTGGAAGGCGGCATTGTTGACCAGCACGTCGAGCCGCCCCAGTTCCTTGACGACCCTTGCCACGGCCTTGGCGCAGAAGGCGCGATTGCCGACATCGCCGCGCAAGGCGAGGCAGCGGCGGCCCTCCGCTTCGACCGCTTGCTTGGTCGCCTCCGCGTCACGGTCCTCGCTGAGATAGACGATGGCGATATCGGCACCCTCGCGCGCGAACAGCACGGCCACCGCACGGCCGATCCCAGAATCGCCGCCGGTGATCAACGCCGCCTTGCCTTCCAGCTTTCCCGAACCGCGCCAGAACGGCGCGTCATAGAGCGGCGCCGGCTCGATGGCCCATTCCTCGCCGGGTTTGGGATGATGCTGGGCGGGAAAAGGCGGCGCGGGATATTTTCGCGCGCCGGCCTGCATGGCGCCGTCGCCTTTGGGCTTGGCCTTGGCGCGGTCCTTGGCGTCGACCTTGCGCTGGATGCTGCGCTGCTTGCTGGTTGCTTTCGAACTGTCGCTCTGGGTGCTGGTCGGCATGGTCGTCTCCTCTGTGTTCGGACCGGAGACATCCCGAACCTCCTCGCGCAACGCGCGGAACTGTTCGCGATGTCTTCGGTCCAAACGTTTTGCTCGCAGGGACAACGCATGTCGGCGGAAAAAGTTGGCGGCTTTCGCAGGCGCACATTGCAACCCTCGCATCCTGCCGCCGTTTCGCCTGCCGGAGGCAATCATGTTCGAAGGTTTTCAGACCCTCAAGGTCGACTGCGGGGATGCCCGCATCTTCGCCCGGCGCGCCGGCGACGGGCCCGCCGTTCTTCTGCTGCACGGCTTTCCGCAGACGCATCTGATGTGGCGCGACGTGGCGCCACGCCTAGCGGACCGGTTCACCGTCATATGCGCCGACCTGCGCGGCTACGGCGCCAGCTCATGCCCGGCGTCGAGCGCCGATCACGCCCCTTACGCCAAGCGCGCCATGGCCCGCGACATGGTGGCGCTGATGGCCGAGCTCGGCTTTTCCAGCTTTATGGTCGCCGGCCATGATCGCGGCGGACGTGTCGCCTACCGCCTCGCGCTCGACCATCCCGACCGCGTCGAAAGGCTTGCCGTGCTCGACATCGTGCCCACCGCCGACGCCTGGGACCGGGCCGACGCCAGGCTGGCGCTCGGCTATTGGCCGTGGTCGTTGCTGGCGCAGCCGGAGCCGCTGCCGGAAAAGCTCCTGGCGGGCGCGGCCGACGCGATCGTCGATGACGCCCTGGGCGGCTGGGGCTCGTCGCCAAAGGCGTTTTCCGCCGGCGTGCGCCAGGCCTATGTCGAGGCCCTGCGCGATCCCGCCCATGCCCATGCGATCTGCGAGGAGTACCGGGCGGCCGCGAGGCTCGACCGCAAGCACGACCATGCCGACAGCGCCGCCGGCCGGCGCATCGCCTGCGCGGTGCTGGCGCTGTGGAGCGGGCAAGGCGCGCTCGCCGAATGGTATGCCGGCGAAGGCGGACCACTGGCCTTGTGGCGCGGCTGGGCCGGCGATCTGCGCGGCCATGCGGTCCAGGGCGGGCATTTCTTTCCCGAAGAAGCACCCGCGCAAACGGCCGCCGAATTGAGCGCTTTCTTCGCCGGCTCCGAGACCGCAGCCCGTCCGGCGAATGCCCAGAAGAGTACGTAGGGCTTTCCCGGGAAAGGGACGTGGCGCTTTCCCTGGGGAATCGCGTCGAATTCACGCCTGGAGCGGTTCAGCGGGAACCTTCGCAGCCGGCCGCGACCAGGGGAATTGGAACCACATCCTTGGCTGCGCAGTTGCAGGGGCATCGGATGAACCCGGGAGCAGAGCCATGCCACGTGGAGAAAAATCGAAATACACCGACAAGCAGGAGCGCAAGGCAGACCACATCGCCGAGGGCTACGAGCATCGCGGCGTGTCCGAGAAGGAAGCCGAGCGCCGCGCCTGGGCCACCGTCAACAAGGATGATGGCGGCGGCAAGAAGGAGGGCGGCTCCGGCCGCGGCAAGCACACCGGCCATCCCGCCGCGCATAAGGGCGGCGAAAAGGGCGGCAAGGCTTCCGCCTCGCGTTCGGCCGCCAGCCGGTCGGCATCGGCCAGGAAGGCAGCCGCGACCCGCAAGCGCAACGAAGCGCACGCCCATTGATGCGCGGGCGACCGGGTCACGAAGTTCCTATGCGCCTTGCCTGCCCTCGCCCGAGCTGCTCTTGATCAGATCGTCGCCCGGCGGATCATCGAAGTTGGGCTCGGCCGGATTGTCGGACGGCGGCCTTTGCGGACAGTCCTCGTAGCCGTGGTCGCGGCCGCCGCAGAACGAACAGCACATGGCCTCGCGATCCCTGTTCCCGGGCGGCCATCGCGGGGTTTGGTAAGGCTTCCTGCCGAGCATGCCCAGCAATGCGCGAGGCGCGATTTGGTTGCGCGCCCGCGCCGTCCCTCGCAAGAGAAGACGCCGGCTGTTGCGCAACCGCCAGACAAAGTGCGAATCTCCCCGGCATGCCGCAACCAAGCTTGATCGCCCGGCGTTGCGGATCATGCCTTGGAGAGACCGCCATGTCCGTTCGAATCCTGTTGCCGACCGTGGCTGCCATGCTTGCCGCCACCGGCCTGGCCGAAGCCCGGCCCGACAGCCGCGCCATGAGCTGCGCGCAGATCCGCGCCATGATCCACAGCCACCGCGCCGTCGTGCTGACCACCGGCCCCAATACCTATGACCGCTATGTCAGGCAGTTCGGCAATGAATGCGATTGGCCCGAAGTGCCGATGTCGGCCTATATCCCGGCCCGCGACGGGCACTGTCCGGTCTACCGCTGCGAGGAGCCGGTCAACAATTTCCCGAATTGACCGGTCGGCCAGGCGCCGGCATCGACGTTCGGGGATTGCCGCATCCCTGCCTGAAACCATTCCGAGGGGGCCGCGTTGACGCGTGGGGTGGCCGCCACAGGAGATGCCCATGACCGTCAACTGCCACGTATCCATCGACAACCGGCCTCAATCGATCGAGGCCGTTTTCCAGGCCGTGCCCCGGATCGGCGAGAGCGTTTCGCTGTCCGTCGACGGAAACGCCCAGGACCTGCGCGTTTCGCGTGTCGTGCATGTGCCCGACGGCTCGCTCGAAGGAGCTGCGATCATCGTCGAGGTGACGGCCAACATCCTCTAGCCCCCTGAATCCGCAAATGCGGCGCGC
The DNA here is from genome assembly GCF_020165355.1 of Mesorhizobium sp. BR1-1-6. Taxonomy (NCBI): domain Bacteria; kingdom Pseudomonadati; phylum Pseudomonadota; class Alphaproteobacteria; order Hyphomicrobiales; family Phyllobacteriaceae; genus Mesorhizobium; species Mesorhizobium sp. BR1-1-6. The sequence goes on from NZ_JAIUHZ010000020.1 coordinate 22,492, forward strand.
CTTGGCCACGGCGGCGGCTTTCAGATGCCTAAGCCGATCGTCTGGCCGGCGTCTTCCATAGGGTGCTGCGGCACGATGATCGACGCCAGCGGCGCGTTCAGCGTCCATCTGAAATAGCCGGGCGAGCGCTCGATCACGGCGGACCCGCCGAGCGACTGCGGCGCCACCCTTTGCAGGACAACGGTGCCGAACCCCTTGCGCGTGGTGTCGTCGCGCTCGTCGCCGCCGCTATAGGGGGGCGACCGCTCCTCCCAGACAAGTTGGAATTCGCGTTCGGCCAGAGCGTCGTCGCTCATGCTCCAGGTCACCTCGACCCGGCCGGAATCGCTGGCGAGCGCTCCATACTTGGACGAATTGGTGCCGAGCTCGTGGAAAGCCATGCCGAGATTCTGCACCGCATTCGACTGCAAGGTCAGCAGCGGTCCCGAAAGCAGTATCTGCTCCTCGCGGCCGAACGGTTTGAGATGTTCCTGGACCAGGTCGAACAGGCTGGCTCCCGCCCAGTTCGAGGTGACCAGCAGATCGTGCGAGCGTGACAGCGCCATGATGCGGGCGCGGATCATCTCCTCGAACTCGCGCGGGTCCTGCGAGCGCTTGCTGGTTTCCCTGACCATCGACAGGATCACCGCAAACTGGTTCTTGACGCGATGGTTGACCTCGCGCATCAGCATCTTGATCCGGCGCTCGTTCTCCCTGCTGGCGCTGATGTCGCGGGCGATCTTCGAGGCGCCGACGATCTCGCCGCTGGCGTTCCTGATCGGCGACACCGTCAGCGAAACGGCAATGAAGGTGCCGTCCTTGCGCTTTCGCGTCGTCTCGTAGCTCGCGAGGCGTTCGCCGCGGCGGACCTTGGCGATGATCTCGGTTTCCTCGTTCTTGAGGTGGTCGGGGATGAGCATCAGGATCGACTGCCCCAACGCTTCCTCCGCGCTGTAGCCGAACATGCGTTCGGCCGCCTGGTTCCAGCTTTTGATGATGCTGTTCAGGTCCTTGCTGATGATGGCGTCGAAGGAGGAATCGACGATCGCCGCCAGCTGCGCATCGGCCGTTGCGTCCTGTTTTTCACCGCTTGCTATGTCAGCCATTGCCCCGCCAGGTGTCAGCCTATAGCCACTAGATAACGCGTGCGCCGGACAAGGCAATCACCTTGAAGCGGCCTGCTGCTTCAACTTCATCGAAATCGCCTCGCCGGCTGGAGTGATCGAGGGGAAGGTCGTTCCGCAGATCAGGGCGGCCGGCATCGGAGACGCCAGCGACCATACAAAATGGTTTTCGAGCACCAGGACAGAGCGGACATTCAAGTCCATGGGCACCGGAAGCGCGGAACCCGTCCTTGCGGGCCGGCATCACCTGAATGTCACCGCGCCTCAGTCAGAATGGCCGTCGCCCACATTGCCGTTGCCGCCCGGGGTGGACAGCAGTCCGAAGTCCTGGGACTTGACGCCCTGCTCCGCCGCCAGGAATCCGTCCGAGGCGAGGCCACGCCGCAAGAGCTCCCTGACCGCGGCCGAGCGGCTCGGCATGCGCTTGTCGAAGCGCCAGTTCTCCAATGCCGCCAGTTCATCGGCGGTCAGCATGACCTGCAAGCGTTCAGGACGTTCCAGTTCAGTCACGGCACTTCCTCGCAAAACCCAATACGCGAATGAGTATCTGTCTCATTCCACTAATAATTAGGATAGCAATCCTAACACGTCAAGGTCGGCAAATACGCGACCTCCCCATCCTGCTCATGATGACTATAAAGCGTCGGGCGCGCCTTTGCGTAACCATGCTAACTAACTGATATATATCGACTATTTTCATATTTTCGCTTGCCAGACGCCGATGCGAGGCGCATGCTACAAAGGCAAAACCAGTCTAGGAGGTTTCGATGCGGTATGACTACTCGACGCGGTTGCGCGATGACGTTCAATCCGCGGTCACGACGGCTTTCAGGACGTACGGCATCGTCAACATCACCGCGGTGGCCGAACGGATCAGGCTCAGGAACCTCGACGAAAACGTTGCTCTCGAGGACGTCGAGCACCTGGTCCTGGCGGCCGCCCAACTGCTTGGAGCCGCCATCGAATTCGAGGGCCTGACCATGATCGACCGCTTGCCGGACGCTCATGTCAACGGCCGCCCCGGCGGACCGGCCCCTGCCCTGAAGCGCCTCGTCTGAACAGATTTGAGGCGACGCGCTAAGTCATTTCGGGCGACCTGCATCAGGGCTCCGGTGGCCGGGCGAGCCCGCTGGACGCCGCCTACCTGTGGAAATTGAGCGCGCGCGCTATATGGTGTTTGAATTCCCCCCTCTGGAGAACACGCCATGACGCTCGACACACGCAAGCTCGGCAGCCAGGGGCTGCGGGTCTCGGCCATCGGCCTCGGCTGCATGGGCATGAGCCAGTCCTACGGCCCGGCCGACGAAGCCGAATCCATCGCCACGCTGCACCGCGCGATCGAACTCGGCTGCACCTTCCTCGACACCGCCGAGGTGTATGGCCCTTACGCCAATGAGGCGCTGCTCGGCCGCGCCTTGAAGGGCAAGCGCGACCAGGTGACCATCGCCACCAAATTCGGCTTTCGCATCGAAAATGGCCGGCAGGTCGGCACCGAACGCGACAGCAGGCCGCAAACCATCAGGGCGGCGGTTGAAGGGTCGTTGAAGCGGCTCGCCACCGACCATATCGACCTTCTCTACCAGCACCGTGTCGATCCAGCTGTGCCGGCCGAGGATGTCGCCGGCACGGTCGGCGAACTGGTCAAACAGGGCAAGGTCCGCTTCTTCGGCCTGTCGGAGGCGGGAGCCGCGAACATCCAGCGGGCGCACGCCGTGTTTCCGGTCTCGGCGCTGCAGAGCGAGTACTCGCTGTGGGAGCGCAATCTCGAGCCGGAAATCATTCCCCTGCTGCGGCAAACCGGCATCGGCCTGGTGCCGTTCTCACCGCTCGGCCGCGGCTTCCTGACCGGCGGCGCCAAGCGCGCCGAGGACTATCCGGAAGGCGATTACCGCCGCGGCGACCCGCGCTACCAGGGTGCGAACTATGACGCCAATGTCGAGGCCGCCGCGAAGGTCCGCGACATCGCCGCCGCCAAAGGCGTCAAGCCAGGGCAGATCGCGCTGGCCTGGCTCCTGGAGAAGGGCAATGTCTTCGGTGTCGACATCGTGCCGATCCCCGGCACCAAGCGGACCAAATATCTGGAAGAAAATGTCGCCGCTGCGTCGCTGAAACTGGAGGCCGCCGAGATGGCGGCGCTCGACGACGCGCTGGCCCCGGGGAAGGTCTCCGGCCCGCGCTACGGCGACCGCACCATGATGATGATCGACCGATAGGTTCGCACGTCGCCGGTGAATCGGGCCTATTCCACCGGTGCGGGCTTTTGCCGAGGATCGGGCCGCAACCGCTGGTGAAGTTCCCTGCCGGCGTGCAGGGTCCGGTCCGCCAGCGCGGCGAGTGTTCCGCGCAAGGTCCTTGTTCCCAGCACCGAATCCAGCGTCACCGACTGGGTCGCGAAGCGCCGCTTGAAGTCCTCGCCGCCGCACAGGAAGTCGACCATCGTCAGCCCCCTGTCGATCGACCACTGGATGTAGTCCATCATCAGCACCATGCCGGGAGACGCCCGTTCGACATCCGGATCGTAGGTCGTGACGAAGGCCATCATCGTGTTGCGCTGGACGAAATTGATCGAGACCGCCACCACCATCCCGGCGCATTCCAGCACGAAGACATGCAGGAGCCCTTCCCTGGCCAGCACCGCGACCAGCGCGGCCAGGGCCGGCGACCCCTCATCGAACAGGTTGGATTCGTGTCCGCGCGCGGCGAGCCATTTGCGCTTGAACTCGGCGAGCCTGTCGAGGACGGGCTGCATCGGCTCGTCCGGCGACATGAGGCGGAACCGCACTTCGCCGCCTTCCTCGAGGAATTTGCGGCCACGGCGATAATTCTGGCGCATCTTCTTCGTTTGTTCCCCGAACCAGTCCGCGCCCGTACGCCATGGCCCGGCGACCCGGAAGCTGGTTTCGCTGCGGCGGTTCGGGCGCAGCGCCATCTTGGGCGCCGAAGCGGGAGCAAGCAGCGTGCGCATCGCGGCGTCCGGCAGCAGGCGGTTCAGATAGACGAGATCGAAGCCGCCCGCGGCCGAAATTTCCTGCCATAGCGCCGCGACCGCCGCCGGATCGCAGTCCGGCGCGACCAGCACGTCGCCATAGTCGCTGTGGTCCTTGGCAGCCCATTCCAGGACGTTGACGCCCTTGCGCCGCACCGTCGCCAGCGGGATGACGGCGTCGATCCGGTCACCGTTCCAGACGAGGCCGATCCTGAGACCACGCAGCTCCCGGTCCGGGGCCGTCTGCCACCACGCCGTGACCCAGGCGTGGCTTTGAAAGATCAGCCCCTCCGCCCGGCGCCACAGCTCCGTCCAGGCCGGCCCGACCGACGCGAGGCGCTCCTCGGAGGTGACGATCTCCAAAGCGCCGGCCTTCCGGCCCTCGATCGCGGCGTGAGCGTTCATGGCTGCGGGCTCCGTGTCGGCTCGGACGAAGCGCGGCGGCGAAACCGCCGGGCGATGTGCCCCCACATCTTCTTGAGCGGCAGCACGTAAAGCCCCGACAGGGATTGATAGTCGCGCGCGCCGCGTTCCATCAATCCGAACCTGAAATCCTCATCGGGCTTGGGCACGCACAACGTTCCGAATAGCCGGTCCCAGAACGAGAACAGCAAGCCGAAATTCTTGTCGTAGTGTCTTGGATCGACGCTGTGGTGCAGTTGGTGCCAATGCGGGCACAGCACGATGTTGTTGAGCGGCCCGAACGATATCTTGAAATGGGTGTGCCTGACGAAATCCATCATCAGGATATTGCGCATGACGTAGACGTTGACGCCGAAGATCGTCACTTCGACGAGGTTAAGCGACAAAAGGGTCCAGATGCCGAAGCAGATCCCGGGTATGACGCCGTCCCAGGCGCGGTTCATGAGCTCGTCGAGCGGATGAACCCTGTCCTTGGTGATCCCGACCATCACCTCCGCCGAGTGATGCACCTTGTGCAGCTCCCACAGGAAGGGAAAGCGGTGCTGGGCCACATGGTAGAGGTAATAGGATATGTCGTAGGCGATCAGCATCGTCACCGTGAAGATGACGATCGTCACCGCTCCCGGCGGTCCCGGCAGCAGCGGCGGCTCGATTTGCAGGAGTGCCGCCAGCGCCCGATTCGTCGCGTAACCGACGGCGACGACGAAGGTCACGCCCGCGGGCAGCATTAGGAAGGGCATAATCGCCTTGCGGGTGATCCAGAAAAGCAGGTCCGCCCGCGCCGAGGGGTGCGTGACGATCTCGTTGGGAAAGACGAAATCGAAGAATTCCCTGAAGCTCTTGCGCTCCGCCGTCCGCCAATAGGCGATCAGGGCGCTGCCCAGCGCGGTCAGCAGCAAAAGGCCGGCCGCAAGCAGGCTGGAGCCGGACAACTTGTCCAGGATCCTTTCGATGATGCCGGCAATCGACATGGGCCCACTCATTTATGCAACCGAAGCTTGACTTGCAGGAGGCGATTGACCTGACTGGCCGGGCAAGCCGCCACGCCGTCAGGGCTCTCGATCATTTCGCCGTCACCCTAGTCGAGAATCCATAGCGAAAGCTTAAGCTAATTAAAAACAATGAATCCGCTAAAAAGCCCGCTATATCTTGCCGAATTCTGAATAAAACTCCTAAAATTGACAGCAAACGACCGGCAGCGCACCTGGCGTGGAGGGATCGCAACTTCGGGGTCGCGGGCCGATCGTGCCGGTCCTGAGCTCGCGGGCCCGCGCCAGGCTGCCAAACCCCTCCCAACTCATTTCCCGGCGCCCGGCTGCTTGTTGAAGATCGCGAGCAGGTCCATCGGCAGCGGAAACACCACCGTCGACGAGCGCTCGCCGGCGATGTCGTGCAGCGCCTCGAAATAGCGCAGTTGCATGGCCTGTGGCTCCTGCGCCAGCATCTTGCCGGCCTCGACCAGCTTTGCCGCCGCCTGCTGCTCGCCATCGGCGTTGATCACCTTCGCGCGCCGCAGCCTTTCAGCCTCGGCCTGCTTCGCGATGGCGCGGACCATGTTCTCGTTGAGGTCGACATGCTTGATCTCGACATTGGACACCTTGATGCCCCATGCATCGGTCCGCTGGTCCAGGATCTCCTGGATGTCGCTGTTCAACTTGTCGCGCTCGGCCAGCATCTCGTCGAGTTCGTGCTTGCCGAGAACCGAGCGCAACGTGGTCTGCGCGAGCTGGTTTGTCGCGGCCATGAAGTCCTCGACCTGGATGACGGCCCGCTCGGCGTCGACGATGCGGAAATACAGCACCGCGTTCACCTTCACCGAGACGTTGTCGCGCGAGATCACGTCCTGCGGCGGCACGTCCTGGACCACCACGCGCAGGTCGACCCGCACCATCTGCTGGACGAAGGGGACGAGGAGGATGAGGCCGGGGCCCTTCACCCCGGTGAAGCGGCCGAGCGTGAAGACCACGCCGCGCTCATATTCCCGCAGGATGCGAATGGCGGCGGACAGGAAGATCAGCACGATGAGGGCGAGCACCAGGTAGGCGACGTAACCGATGATCATTGCCTTGCTCCATTGTTCCTGCGCCGGACCGTCAGCACGAGATCCCTGACATCGGCCACCTCGACGCTGTCGCCGGGGGCGAGCGGTTCATCGGCTTTCGCCCGCCAGCGCTCGCCCTGCGCGAGCACATGGCCCTCGCTTCCCGACCAATCGAGGATCCTGGCCGGCAGCCCGTGCATGGCCTGCGCGCCGACACGCGGCAGGCTCCTGCGCGCCCTCCACAGATAGCTGCCGGCCAGCAGCGCCAGGCCAAGCGTCAGCGCCGCGGCGGTGCCGATGAGCGCCCACGACATCTCGAAGCCCGGGCCCTCGACCTTGAGCAGCATGGCGGCGCCGAGCAGGAAGGCGGCCACGCCTCCAAGCCCGAGCACCACGGTCGGGTTGAAGGCCTCGATGACGAGGAAGGCGATGCCAAGCAGCATCAGGGCGAGGCCGGTATAGCTGATCGGCAGCAGATTGAGGGCATAGAGCCCGAGCAGCAGGCAGATGGTCCCGATCACGCCGGGCGCCACGGCGCCTGGGCTGGTGAACTCGAAGACGAGGCCGTAGACGCCGGCCAGCATCAGGACGACGGCGATGTTGGGATCGGTGATGACGGCGAGAAGCCGGATCAGCCAGCCGGGATCGAGCGTCTCGACCGCCACGCCCTTGGTCGCCAGCACCTGTTGCTTGCCGGCCACCTCGACCGTGCGGCCGTCAGCAAGCTGGAGCAGCTCGGCCGTGTCGCGGGCGACGAGGTCGACTACATGTGCCTGAAGTGCCGCATTGGCGGAAAGGCTGGCCGCCTCGCGCACGGCCCTTTCGCCCCAGTCGGCATTGCGGCCGCGCAGTTCGGCGAGCGAACGGATCAAGGCGACCGCGTCGTTCGTTACCTTGGTCATCATCGCGTCGCCCGCCGGAGGCTCGGTGGCATTCTTCTGGTCGCCCTTGTCCTTTTGGTCGCCACCGGGAAGGGACGGCAGCCCGCCAAGCTCGACCGGCGTGGCGGCGCCCAGATTGGTGCCAGGCGCCATCGCCGCGACATGGGTGGCATAAAGGATATAGGTTCCGGCACTTGCCGCATGCGCGCCGGCGGGCGCGACATAGCCGATGACCGGAACGGGCGAGGCAAGGATATCGGCGATCATCTCGCGCATCGAGGTGACCAGACCGCCCGGCGTGTCGATCTCGAGGACAACCGCTTCGGCGTGCCGTTCGGCGGCGTTCGCCAGCGCTTCGTTGAGCTGCCTGGCGCTCGCCGGGCCGATGGCGCCGTCGATCACGACGCGCAACGCGACCTTCTCCGTAGCCTCCGCGGTCACGGAAGAGTGACTGGCGGCCGCGGCGGCCATGAAGGCCGCTGCAAAAACCGCCATCCGCGCGAGGGTCACGCTCAAACTCCCTGGATTACGCAGGATATGCTGTGCAGGATATGGCGTTCGGTCCGTCGAAATCCATGGCCTGGCCTCAGATTGCAAGCCGGCGACCCTGCCCTTCGCAGCCGGCGGCAAACGCAATGGGCAGACGTTCAAAGCCGGAAGGGGCCCCGCTCGCGCGCCGGCCCCGTCCTTGGTCAGCGGTCACGCATGTGCGTGCGGGTGACGGACGTCCCAGACGGCCCAACCCGATACGGCAACCACCAGCACGCCGAGAATGACGTGGGTGGCCATCGCATTCGTGTTCGCCATGAATTTGAGCAGCCAGGGCGACACGATCAGCCAGAGCCCGAGAACGACACCTACCCATTCCTCCCACTCGGCGAAGGCGGCAAGCGCCGCCACGGCTACCGCGCCCAGCACGACGCCGACAATCCAGGCGTTCCATGCGGGAGCGGTTTCAGCAGCGAAGCCGATTATCCAGGGTGAGATAAACAGGCAGACGGCAAGGACCAGATTGAGCCAGTCCTGGCCTTTCTTTCCTTCCATGAGTGTATTTGCCATGACAACCTCCATAGATGAAGCTTGGCCAAAGCGTTGTATTCGCGTGCAAACGCACGCTTAATGGTTGATGTAACTATGCCTCACATGGCCTTCAAGGCCTGCCCCACGGACGGGTCGCCTCCGCGTGGATCGAGCTCCCTCCACCCGATTGGGATCAAGCCGGGACGGGCCACATCAAGGCAAAACCACCCGCCTCTTGTCGGCGCATTCTAGAACGTGATCTTCACCGAGGCGGCACTGCGGTTGGCCGCCCCGTGATGCACCGCTTCGATGTTGTTGCCGTCCGGGTCGAGAAGGAAAGCGGCGTAGTAGCCGGGGTGGTACCGGCGTTCACCCGGCCCGCCATTGTCCCTGCCGCCGCCGTCCAGCCCGGCCTTATAGAACGCATCGACCATGGCGCGGTCTTTCGCCTGGAATGCCAGGTGATGGCGACCGGTCAACTCTCCCCGAGCCGCGCGGCTGTCGGCGGTTGAAATGAAAAGCTCGTCGGCCCAGAAATAATCGGCGGCGCTGCCGCCGATCGGAATATCGAGCACTCGAAATACTGCTTCGTAAAAGCGGCGGCTGGCGGCGATGTCCCTGACCACCAGTTGGATATGATCGATGAGCCGGCCGCGATGCAGTTCTTCCATGCAAGCTCTCCTCTCGCCAAGGGCTCGAATCTAACTAGCTTCGCGTGATCCGCCGTCAATGCCGCGCCGAACGTCAGGACTTTCGCGCGGCATGCCGCGCCAGTGCGTGCTCGATCAGCACGTCGATGACCTGGCTGTAGCCGATGCCGTTCGCCGCCAGCGCCTTGGCATACATCGAGATGTCGGTGAAGCCGGGCAGCGTGTTGACCTCGTTGACCAGCAGCGAGCCGTCAGCCCGCAGGAAGAAGTCGACGCGGGCCATCGCCTCGCAGCCGAGCGCCTGGAAAGCCCGCGCGGCCATCTCCCTTGCCTTGTCGGCGACGGCGGCCGGGACATCGGCGGGCACGTTCACCACGGCGCCGTCGGCGTCGAGATATTTGGCTTCATAGGTGTAGAAGCCGTGCTTGCCGGCCGGGATGATTTCGCCGGGCAGCGATACGGTCAGCGTTCCGTCGGCCCGCTCCAGCACCGAGCATTCGATCTCGCGGCCGTCGACGAACTCTTCGATCAGGACCTTGCCGTCGTAGCGGAAAGCCGTCTCGACGGCCCGTTCGAAGCCGTCCCGGTCGTTCACCTTGCTGACGCCGAACGACGAGCCCTGGCGCGCCGGCTTGGCGAAGAAAGGCAGGCCGAGCGCGCCGGCGATCTCCTGGAACGGCCCGACATCGTTTCGATGCACGGTGACGGAACGGGCAACCGGCAGCCCGGCCTCGCGCAGCAGCCGCTTGGCGACATCCTTGTCCATGGCGGCGGCCGAGGCGAGAATGCCGCAGCCGACATAGGCGACGTAGGCGACCTCGGCATAGCCCTGCACCGAGCCGTCCTCGCCGAAAGGACCGTGCAGCACGGGAAAGACGACGTCGACCGGCGGCAGGTCGGGCTGTGCTCCGCCGCCCCGTGCGGCCACCAGCCTGCCTCTACCACCGGGCAACAATGCGACCTCCACGCCGTCCTCAGACACCGGTGCCCCGGCTCTGTCGTCGCCAGCCTCGGAGGATGGTTGCAGCAGCCATCTTCCGTCCCTGGAAATGGCGATCGGGACCACCTCGTAAAGCGTCCGGTCGATGGCCTTCAGCACATTGGCGGCCGAAAGGCGCGATACGTCATGCTCGGCCGAACGTCCGCCATAGAGGACGGCGACCCTAATCTTGTTCTTCATTGAAAAGCCTTGTCCTTCATCGAAATCCCACAAGATCAAATGCTGACGGCAATGCCGCGATTGGCAAAGAAGCGATCGAAATCGGCGGCCGCCAACACTGCGTTCGCCTGTGTGGCGCCGGTATGGCCGGACGGATTGTGAAAGCGAAAACCTTCATCCGATGCCGACATGACCAGCACCAGATGGCCGCCCTTGGACGGCGGCTCGCGCTCGGGCCAGCGGATCGAACTGCTGACCGAGGCGATGAAGAAGCGCGACTGCCCGAGGATCGCCGGAATATCCGATGTAGCGACACTGGTCATCACCTTCGCTTCCAGGCCGAATTCCGCCTTCACGAAGCTGACAAAGGGGGCGTAGATCAGGCCCTTGATCGATCGTTCGGTGACGACATAACCGCCATATCCGGTGCAGCGCCTGGCCAGTTCGATGGTCGGCACGATCTGGCCGCGCGCCGCCAGGATCATCTTGAGGCACGCCATGCCGCAGACATTGGCTGCCCACAGCGCGTATTCGTCGAGTGTGCGCGCGCCCGAATTCTCCCACAGCGGATCGCGCCGCAGCGCCACCTCGGCGCCATCGGCAAGGACGGCCAAAGTCATATCGGGCGTCTCCCACTGGTTGAAAAACGGCACGGTTCCAGGCGGTGGGCTCATCAATTCCTCAAACAGATCATTTCAATTTCGTATACAGGGATACGAGAGCGGAGAACAGTGCTTCAAACCTCATTCGCCTGATCAGGCGATGGCCCGCGCTCGGGTTTTGCCCGCCGGGCGAAGCTTGCCAATGCCCGCCGATCGGCGCACTCTCAGCCCTACGAAGCCGGTCGCCGGGCGTCGGTTCCTCTCCTCGCCCGTCGTGTTAGGATTGCGCAATGACCCGCGACCAGATGCTCGCCCACCTCCGTGCTGCCGACGCCGTCGCTCGCGACGCGGCCGTGCACGGCCATCATCCGTTCGGCTGCGTACTGGTCGGGCCGGACGATCGCGTGCTTATGCGCCAGGGAAACCTCGACACGGTGCGCCATGCCGAGACGGAACTCGCCCGGCGCGCCGCGGCTGCCTACGAGCCGGATTTCCTCTGGTCCTGCACACTGGTCTCGACCGGTGAACCCTGCGCGATGTGCACCGGAACGCTCTACTGGGCCAATATCGGCCGGCTGGTCTACGGCTTCGAGGAGACGAAGCTCCTGGCACTCACCGGCGACCACGCCGAGAATCCGACGATGAGCCTGCCCTCGCGTACAGTCCTCGCCTCGGGCCAGAAGAAGATCGAGGTCTTTGGCCCTTTCCCCGAGATCGAGGACGAGCTGATCGCGCCGCACCGCGATTTCTGGACGCGCTGACGCGCCGGCCGAAGCGCGCGCGAAGCGCCAGATGGCCACCGGAACGGAATTCAAACGATCTCTTGGAACGTGTTTGCCAACAGCGTCGTCAATGCGCTGGTGGCCCGGGCGACTGCCTGAACCGGTCATGCTTACCGCCCATAGGTGTACGTCACGCTGGTCTCGCCGAGCGCCTGGCTCTTCGCGGCCACTGCCACCATTTCCGGAGAGGGATTCTCCGGCGCGCGCAGCTTCGGCGCGCCGAGCGCATAGAGCGTGAAGACATAGTGATGCGTGCCGCTGCCGGGCGGCGGGCATGGCCCGAAATAACCTGCACGGCCGATGCCGCCCTTGCCGAGCACCGTACCCTTGGGCAAGCCTTTGCCGCGCTTCGAGCCCGCCCCTTCGGCCAGGCCCTTCGCGCTTGCCGGGATGTTCCAGGCCAGCCAGTGCCAGAAACCCTTGCCGCCGCCGGCGTCGGGGTCGAACATGGTGAGCGCGTAGCTCTTGGTGCCTGCCGGCGGGTCCTTCCATCTCAAGGCGATCGATACGCTTTGCCCGCTGCAGCCGCCGGCCTTGTCGCCGAGATATTTTTCGGCCCATTTGCCGTTGGAAACCGACGGGCTTGAAATCTCGAAAGCCGCCGCCTGATTGGCGAGGCCGAACAGCACCAGCACGGCGAAACCGAGGCGCAAGCTCATGGCTTCCTCCACTTCCAGCCAAGATGCCGACAAGTTTAGCCGAAAAGCGGCCCGAAATTAGGCAATTTGGCGCGAAACTGCTGGTGGGGGCTGCTGGAACCGTCGATCCTCCCGACATGGGCTGCCGACGGCGCTATTCCGCCGCGCTGCATTCTTCGGTCGGCTCAGCCGCAGGCGGACCGATCGCCGAGATCCAGAGCCGGTCGATGTCGGCTAGCTGCGCGCGGTCGATTTCGTCGAGATGGTTCCAGTACATGCCATCCTCGTAGAAATAGCCGAGCTCGCGCTCGATTTGCTCGGCCACTTCGACCCTATGCTGATGGATGCCCGCACGCGCATCCATCTTCATGCCGGCGAGGCGCTCGGGGGACAGTAACCGCAATTCCTCGAAGGACAGCCTTGGGAAGACCAGGCGGCTTTGCGGCAGGTCCGACAGGTTGATGCAGAGCGTGCCGCGTCGCAGCGCATGAATGAGCAGGCGGGCGGATTTGGCCTCGAGGCTCTGCAGCGTGACATCGTCGCGCAGCGGGTCGGCGCGGCCGATGCCGTAGAAATGGGTGTCGCCGGCCGTGTCGTAGATCATGTCGCAGCCGAGGAAGGCGAGCACGTCCGGCCTCTGGCTGTGGACGGCCCAATAGGCCGCTGTCAGCGACATGGTGGCGCCGGCATAGACGAAGCCGCCGAAAGTATTCTGGGCCGGCACGTAATGCGCGGCGCTGAAGATCTCGGCCTGCCGCAGCGGTTCCAGAGGCGGCATCCGGTTGGACGGGAAATCGCCGGCATGCACCAGCACGTCCCAGTCGGGGCGCACGCGCCAGGCATTGTTGATGGCGACGATGCTGGCGAAGGTCTCCTTCGGCCAGGCGGCGCAGCGCACGACGTCGGGCGCGCTGCCGAGAAGCAGCGTCACTCTGGGCGTTGCGGAGACCATGACATCCTCATTCGACCGGCAAAGGCACGCCCGCATTTACCGCACGCCTTGCCAGGCGCACAAGGGCTGCCGACAAGCCGGCCTGACGCCCCGGGGCCAGGAATCCGGTCGGTTGCTAGTTCCTCAGCAGCTTGGCCAATCTGGGAATGCCCTCGGTCACAGCGCGGCGGTCGGCCAAGGTGAAGGACAGCCGCAGCGTGTTGCGCCCGGTGCCATCGGCGAAGAAGGCGCTGCCGGGCACGAAGGCGACACGCGCTTCCTTCACCGAGCACGCCAGGAGAGGTTCGTGGTTCAAAGCTGGGCTTCGATGGCGGCCTTGTCGATGATGGACCACACGAGCCGGATCTTCGCGCCGCGAAATTCATAGAAGACGTTCTCGGCGAAGGACACTTTCCGGCCGTCTACGGCAAGCCCGAGGAAATTTCCCCTGGGCGTGCAGTCGAACATCAGGCGGCTCGCGACATGAGGCGGATCGCAGACCAGCAGCCGGATATCGAAACGAAGATCCGGAATGTCGTCGAAATCCTTCTCCAGCATCGCACGGTAGCCGGAGAGACCGATCCGCCTGCCATTGTGGGACACGTCATCGTCGACGAACTGCCCGAGGTTCGGCCAGTCCTGCCGGTTGAGGCAGGCAATGTAGTCGCGGTAGATACCGGAAAGGTCGGTCATGGCGCATGAACCCGCGTTCGTGGACACAAGGCTATTTTGCACCAGCAACAAGTCAGGGCAACCCGGGTTTGTTCGCCGCTGGGGCGATGCGCCGTCGTTTGGCCGGCGCCTTAAGCCTTGAGCAGCGCCGCCAGCCGCGGAATGCCCTCGCTCACCGCGCGCCGGTCAGCGAGCGTGAAGGACAGCCGCAGCGTGTTGCGCCCGGTGCCATCGGCGAAGAAGGCGCTGCCGGGCACGAAGGCGACACGCGCCTCCTTCACCGAGCGCGCCAGGAGCGTGGTGGCGTCAGCGCCTTCCGGCAGCGTCACCCAGACGAACATGCCGCCTTCCGGGCGGCTCCAGGTCACGCCTTCCGGCATGTTGGCCGCGAGCGCGCCGAGCAGGCCGTCGCGGCGTTCGCGATAGGCGCCGATCAGCTTTTCGACCTGGGCCTCGAACACCGCTTCGGCCGCCCGGTGCATCACCATCTGGTTGATCGACGGGCTGTGCAGGTCGGAAGCCTGCTTCATCAGCACCAGCTTCTCCACCACGTGACGCGGCGCGCAGACCCAGCCGACGCGCATGCCCGGCGACAGGATCTTCGAGAACGAGCCGCAATAGAGCGTGCGCGCCTTGTCGATGCCGCCGGATCGGGCGCAGTCCAGCGCCAGGATCGGCGGCACGCTTTCGCCATCATAGCGCAGCGCCCGGTAGGCGGCGTCCTCGACGATTGCGATGTCGAGCTCGCCGGCAAGGTCGAGCACCGCCTCGCGCTGCTGCCTGTCCAGCGTGTTGCCGGTCGGGTTGGCGAAATCCGGCACCAGATAGGCGAACTTGACCCGGCCGCCATTCGCCGCCGCCGCGCGATAGGCATCCGGCGTCATGTTACCGCCTTCCGGCCGCAGCCGGTCGTAGCGCGGTTCATAGGCGTTGAAGGCTTGCAGCGCGCCGAGATAGGTCGGCCACGTCACCAGTGCGGTGTCGCCGGGCGACAGCAGCAGCTTGCCGATATAATCGAGCGCCTGCTGCGAGCCCGAAGTGATGAAGATGTTGGCTTCCTCGCAGGCGACGCCGAGCTTGCCCATCTGCCCGGCGATCCATCGCCGCAGCGGCAGATAGCCCTCGCTCACCTGGTACTGAAGCGCGGCCCCCGCCTCGCCGCCGCCGAGCACGTCGGCATAGGCGTCGCGGATCGCCTCGGCCGGAAACAGCGCCGGATCGGGAATGCCGCCTGCGAAGGAGATGATGTCCGGCTGGTCGAGCAGCTTCAGCAGCTCGCGGATTTCCGAGGCCTTCATGCGCGACGAGCGCGACGCCAACAGGTTCATAAGGGTCAAGCACGCCTCCCCGGACGCATCGAATATAGGTCAACTTAGCTGACCTATATCTGGTCTCGCCGCAAATTGAATAGGGCCTGCTAGCCTTCCCGCATGCGCCAGCCGCCCGCCTTAGCGGAAAGCGACGGCCCCGCCTGCGCTACAAGGTCTTCTTGTAGCCGAGATGGGTGCCGGTGAAGCCGAGGCTTTCATAGAAGCGGTGCGCGTCCGCTCTGGTCTTGTCGGTGGTGAGCTGGACGAGGCCGCAACCGCGCGCCCGGCATTGATCAACAGCCCATTCGATCATCAGCCTGCCTATGCCTTCGGAACGGCGGTGCCCGGCGACCCGCACCGCCTCGATCTGACCGCGCCAGGCGCCCTTGCGCGACAGCCCGGCAAGGAAGCTGATCTGCAAGGTGCCGACCACGTCGGCGCCATCGACCGCCACCGCCAGCAACTGGTTGGGGTCGGCATCGATGGCGTTGAAGGCATCGACATAGCCCTGCGCCAGCGGCAGCGAGGCATCCTCTCTGGCCGCGCCAAGCGGATCGTCCGCCAGCATGGCCACGAGGGCAGGCAGGTCGGAGGCCAGGGCCTTGCGGAAGGTGATCATGAGCACGACTTACGGCGACGCGCCGGCGCCGGCAAGGCCGTTGGTTTGGAAGCCTCACCCTATCTTCGTCATCCTAGGGTCTGCGCCGCGTCGCTTCGCTCCTTGCTCCGCCCTAGGATGACGAACCGAGGGAACTTCTTCAACCCCATACCCATCCTGGTCTTGCCGCACGGCGCCAGCGCCTCCCTCCAACACATTTGCAGCACCCGCCGGCAGCATATAGGAAAAGCCACAAGATGGCATTGGCGTCGGCGCCGGTCCTGGTTTCGCGGAGAGCGGTGTTGAGAGCGTGTGTTCGTCTGTGCCTGTCGCTGGTCGCGGTGCTCGCCTTGCCGCTTGCCGCCCATGCACAATGGAAGCCCGTCGAGACGGTCGAGCCCTACGCCATTTCAGGCCGGACCGGACAGGAGCTCTACCGGTCGATCGGCGAGAACGGACCGCTGATCCGCGGCGCCAAAACGCGCACCATCGCCTACACCAATTTCAAGCTGACCTGGACCAGGGACTACCAGAACAAGGGCGGCGATTGCGTCCTGGCATCGGCCAGGCCGAAGCTGATCATCACCTATGCCTTGCCGAAGCCGTCAGGCTCCCTGCCGCCGGCCGTGCAGAAGAGCTGGGACAGCTTCATCGCCGGCGTCGCCGCCCATGAGAAAGTGCATGGCGCCGATATCATCGCCATGGTGCGCAAGATCGAGGCGGCGACCGTCGGCCTCAGCGTTGCCGACGATCCCAAATGCGCCAAGATCCGGACCGAGATGACCAGGCGCCTCTCCGAATTGTCGCAGGCGCAGCGGCGGGCAAGCCGCGATTTCGACCGCGTCGAATTCGGCAATGGCGGCAATTTGCAAAAACTGGTTTTTGGCCTCGTGACCGGTCCCTGAGAGGAAGGCGCCACCCTCACCGCGTCTGCGCGCTCGCCGCGAGCTCCGCCCGCTTCTCGTCCGACACCACGGCCAGATCCAGCACCTTCTGCAGTTCGGCGGCGTGGCGGAAGGACGGTTCGGCCTGCACGCCGGTCCGCACCGCGTCGGCGAAACGCTGGTAGTTGGTGGCCACCGTGCCGGCGTCGAGCTCTTCCCATATCCCGTCGTCGACATTTTCGCCGAGGCAAGCCTTGAGCGACGAGCCGTCGAGATTGTGCACCACTTCGAGACCGCCTCGATCGCCATAGATGCGCAGGCGCAATTCGTTGAGATGGCCGGTCGCCCAGCGGCTGGCATGCACCACGCCGAAGGCGCCGTTGGAGAAATCCACCGTCATGGCGAAACTGTCATTGGCGTCGAGCCCGTAGTCGCCGATGCGGTTGCCCGGCGCCTTGTCGAAGGAACGCAGCCGGCAGAACACATGATCGATGCCGAGGGCCGCGCCATAGCTGGCGAAATCGAGGATGTGGATGCCGACATCGCCAAGCACGCCGTTGGAGCCGTGGCCGCGCGACAGCCGCCAGAGCCATTTCGGGTCGCTGCGCCAGTCGCCCCAGAATTTCGACACCAGCCAGCTCTGCAGATAGGACGCCTCGACATGCCGGACCGTGCCGATCTCGCCGGCCTGCACCATCCGGCGGGCTTTCTGCAGCGCAGCGACATTGCGGTAGGTGAGGTTCACCATGTTGACGATGCCGGCTTTCTCGGCGGCCTCGGCCATCTCGATCGCCTTGCCGAAATTCTCGGCCAGCGGCTTCTCGCACAGCACCGGCTTGCCGGCCGCGATCAGCTGCATGGTGGTCGGGTGGTGGATGCGGTCCGGCGTGACATTGGCCACGGCGTCGAAAGCGCCCCATTTGAGCGCCTCGTCCAGCGCGGTGAAGCGGTTGGGGATGTTGAAGCCGTCGGCGAATTCGCCGACGCGCGCCGGATCGAGGTCGACGGCCCCGACAATGTCGACGCCATCGATGGCGCTGAATTGCCGTGCATGTTCCTGCGCCATCCAGCCGGTGCCAAGTATCAGAAGCCGCATTTTTCCTCCTTGGTGCGAGATGTCGTCGCGCCAGGCGGGATGCCGGACCCCCTCCGCGGCGCGCGTCGGACAGGCCTCCCCTCCCGGACCCGCCTCAAATAGCGCGAATGATCCCGCCGTCGACGCGGATGTTCTGGCCGGTGATGTAGCCGGCGCCGTCCGAAGCCAGGAAGGCGATGGTCGCGGCGATCTCTTCCGACGTGCCGTAGCGCTGCATCGGCACGGAGTCGCGGCGTTCTTCCGTCGCCGGCAGGCTGTCGATCCAGCCGGGCAGCACATTGTTCATGCGCACATTGTCCGCTGCATAAGTATTGGCGAAGATCTTGGTGTAGGCGGCAAGGCCGGCGCGGAACACGGCCGAGGTCGGGAACATCGGGCTCGGCTCCACCACCCAGGCGGTCGAGATGTTGATGATGGCGCCGGCCTTCTGCTTGACCATCTGCGGCGCCACGATGCGCACCGGCCGGATGACGTTGAGCAGGTAGACGTCCATGCCGGCGTGCCACTGTTCGTCCGTGATCTCCAGGATCGGCGCGCGCGGCCCGTGGCCGCCGCTGTTGACCAGCACGTCGACGCGGCCATAGCGCTCCAGCGTCAAGTCCGCGAGGCGCTGCAAGTCCTCGTTTGACTGGTTGGAGCCGGTGACGCCGATGCCGCCCAGTTCCTTGGCCAGCGCCTCGCCCTTGCCGGACGAAGACAGGATGGCGACCTTGAACCCGTCCGCCGCCAGCCGCTTGGCCGCTGCCGCCCCCATGCCGCTGCCGCCGGCCACGATGACAGCCACTTTTTCTGAACTCATTGGGTTTTCCTTCTCGGGTTGGCGGGAATTTCGTCTCAGCGGTCATATAGCCGGTTTCGTCGGCCGCTTCGAACCAGAAAGGCTGAACCGACCTGCAGAAAAATGCGACGCGCCAACCGCCCTAGCCTTCCACCGTCTCCAGCACGCTGAGCAGCGTGCCTTCCATGTCGGGCTCGTCGCCGGAGCAGACGCACAGCATTTCGGCGTCGCCCTCGCCCACCGAGAGGTAGGCGTGGCCCATGGTGGAATCGATATAGACGCTCTCGCCCTGTTTCAGCCGCACCGGCGCGTACTGGTCGGTGTGCAGTTCGATCTCGCCCTTGAGCACGATCAAAAATTCCTCGCCGGCATGTTTCGTCAGCGGGCCGAACTCCTCGGGCGTCCGGGCGCGCGCAAAGGCGTGGATCGGCACCATGCGCTTGCGCACCAGGTCGGTGGCCAGGTACCGGTAGTCGTAATTGCGGGTCAGCTGGCGCAGTGTGTTGGACGGTGACGTCACGGAGCGGCGGGTGCGCGCCGCCGGCTGCTTGCGGTCGCCGCTGAGCAGTTCCGTTACATGGATGCCGAGCCCTTCGCAGATCTGCAGCAGCTTGTCGTAACTCAGCGACATCTGGTCGTTCTCGACCTTGGACAGCGTCGACACTGCGACCCCGGTGAGCCTGCTCACCTCCTGAAGGGTCCAGCCATGCGTTTTCCTCAAGCCGCGCAGGCAATCACCCAGGTTCGGTTGCTCCGACATATCAGCTCCATGCTGCGGGATCACGCCGCTCCATCCCTAGGTAGTTGAACTCCCCGTCGCCATCAACAACATCAACAATTTTCTTATACGCTAAATATTGACTGGATAAGAAATTATTTTTACGACTAATCGATGCAGTCGAATTCCCTCCCAAAAATCGTTGTCATCGGCGGCGGCATTGCCGGCCTCTCGCTTGCCGCCGAGGTGGCGGATTGGGCTGACGTCACCCTGATCGAGCGCGAGAGCCAGCCCGGCTATCATGCCAGCGGCCGCTCGGCTGCCCTGTTCACCGAGACTTATGGCAACCGCGTGGTGCGAGCGCTGACGCTGGCGAGCCGCCGCGCGATCTTCGACGGCGGCTTCGTCGCGCATCAACGTGGCGCGCTGCATGTCGGCCGCGCCGATGACGGCGCGGCCGTCGACCGGCTGGCCGGCGAATTGCAGGCCATGGTGCCGAGCGTACGCCGCCTCTCCGCCGCTGAGCTGCATGCGCTGGTTCCCGTCATCGATCCGCAAACCACATGCGGCGGTGTCCATGAACCGGGTGCGGTGGACGTCGATACCGGCAAGATGCTTGCGGCCTGCGCTTCGGCACTGAAGGCCAGGGGCGGCATCATGCGCACGAGCGAAGAGGTGCGCGCGATCGCGCGCGCCGGCAATGGCCTGCGCGTCGCCACCAGTGCCGGCGCCTATCCCGCCGACATCGTCGTCAACGCCGCCGGCGCCTGGGTCGATGTCGTGGCCGGCCTGGCGGGGCTCACCGGCCTCGGCTTCCAGCCCAAGCGGCGCACCGCCTTCCTGTTCGACCCGCCCGCGGGCGCCGACATTGCCGGCTGGCCGCTGGTGGTCGATCTGCACGAACAATTCTACTTCAAGCCAGACGCCGGCAGGCTGATCGGCTCGCTGGCCGACGAAACCGATTCCGAGCCTTGCGACGCCTGGCCGGAAGACATCGACGTCGCCATTGCCGTCGACCGGATCGAGCAGGCGACGTCCATATGCATCGGCCGCCCGTCCACGCCCTGGGCCGGCCTGCGCACCTTCGCGCCCGACCGCACGCCGGTCGCCGGCTTCGACCCGCGCCTGCCCGGCTTCTTCTGGCTCGGCGGCCAGGGCGGCTACGGTTTCCAGGTGTCGCTGACATTGGCGCGGCTCGGCTCGGCGCTGATGCGCGGCCAACCCTTGCCCGACGATGTCACCGCGCTTGGCGTCACCGCCGCGGCGCTGGCGCCCGACCGCTTCCTGGCCCCGGCGGCGACGCCATGAATTTCATGCCCTTCCCTCAACCAGAAAAAGTGTCATCAGGAGCGTTTGCGATGAAATCCACCGTTCTGCGCACAGTGCTTGGCTCGACCCTTCTGGCCTCGTCCGTCCTTCTCGGCGGGCAGGCTCATGCCAAGACGCTCGTCTATTGCTCGGAGGCCAATCCCGAGACCTTCAACCCGGCGATCGGCATCGCCGACTCCACCATGGATGCCGCCGCCAAGACGATCTTCAACCGGCTGGTGGAGTTCAAGCCGGGCACGACCGAAGTCGGACCGGCGCTGGCCGAGAGCTGGGATGTCTCGCCGGACGGCAAGACCTACACATTCCACCTGCGCCAAGGCGTGAAATTCCAGTCGAACGAGCATTTCACGCCGACGCGCGAGTTCAACGCGGACGACGTCCTTTACACGTTCAACCGCCAGCGCGACGCCAACAATCCCTACCACAAGCTCGGCGGCGGCTCTTACGAATACTTCAACGCGCTGGGCATGGGCACGCTGATCGACAAAATAGACAAGGTCGACGATTACACCGTGCGCTTCACGCTGACGGCCCCCAACGTCACCTTCCTGGCCGGGCTGGCGCTCGACTACCTCTCGATCTTGTCGCTGGAGCAGACCGAAAAGATGGTGGCCGCCGGCACGCCGGAGCTGATCGACAGCCAGCCGGTCGGGACCGGCCCGTTCATGCTCGAGGCCTATGTGCCCGACAGCCAGGTGCGCTACGCCGCCAACAAGGATTACTGGCGCGGCGCGCCGAAGATCGACACGCTGGTCTTCGCCGTCACGCCCGAGCCGACCACCCGCGTCGAGCGCCTCAAGGCCAATGAATGCCAGGTGGCGGCCCCGCCCCCGCCCAGTGCCGTCGCCGAATTGCGCGCCGATCCAGACATTACGGTCCTCGACCTCAAGGGCCAGAATATCGGCATCCTCGGCTTCAACGTCGAACATCAGCCGCTGGGCGATGTCCGCGTGCGCACCGCGCTTGCCAAGGCCGTCGATCGCAAGGCAATCGTCGATGCCGTCTATGCCGGCGCCGGCACGGTTGCCGGCAGCGTCGTGCCGCCGGCGCAGCTCGGCGCCGTTACCGATGCCGGCATCGACTACGATCCCGACGGCGCGAAGAAACTGCTGAAGGAAGCAGGCCACGAAAGCGGCCTCAAGATCAGCCTGTGGGCGATGCCGGTGTCGCGCCCCTACAACCCCAACGCCAAGCGCATGGCCGAGATGATCCAGGCCGACTGGGCGAAGGTCGGCGTGCAGTCCGAGATCGTCAGCTTCGAATGGGGCGAATATCTCAAGCGCACCGCAGCGGGCGAGCAGGACGCTTTCCTGCTCGGCGGCAGCAGCGACAATGGCGATCCCGACAACATGCTGAGCTATCTCCTGTCCTGCGACGGCGTGAAGGGTGGCTCGAACCGCTCGCGCTGGTGCGACAAGGATTTCGAGAAGCTGCTGGATGAAGGCCGCGTCGCCGCCGACCCGAAAGAACGCGCCGCGATCTACGCGAAGGCGCAGGCAATCCTGAAGGCCGAGGTGCCGGTGGCGCCGATCGCCCATTCGCTGGTGGCGATCCCGATCCGCAAGAGCGTGCTCAACTACATCCTCGACCCCTTCGGCCGGCAGAATTTCGCGGCGGTCGATGTGGCTGAGTGAGGGCAGGCGCTCCCTGTCCTTACCCCCTTGTGGGGGAAGGTGGATCGGCGCGCAGCGCCGAGACGGTTGAGGGGTGTTCCAGCGGAATGAGACGTTGGTGTTCCCTGGAGCACCCCTCATCCGACCTCGCTTCGCGAGGCCACCTTCTCCCACAGGGGGAGAAGGAAAAAAGAAAGCGATATCAATGCCGAAAGACCTGACCTCCCTGCTCAACCGCTACCTCGCCGATGGCGCGGTGGGTGCCTCGCTGGCCTATTCGACGGGCAGCGCGCCGACCGCCCTCACCGCCGGACTTGCCGACCGCGCTCATGGCATATCGGTCACACCGGACCAGCTGTTCAAGATCGGCAGCTGCACCAAGACCTTCGTCGCCGCCGCCCTGGTCAAGCTCGCCGAGACCGGCAAGCTCGAGCTCGGCGCGCCGATCTCCTCCTGGTTCCCGGATCTGCCGGGCGCAGGGAATATTTCGGTGCGCCAGCTGATCAACCATCGCAGCGGCCTGCCGGAATTCGAATATTACATACCGATGGATCCGGGCCGGCAATGGACGCCGCAGCAGCTGGTCGACATCGCCTTCGCCTCCGACAAACAGAAGGCACCGGGCGGACCCGCTGTCTACAACAACACCGGCTATGTGTTGGCCGGCATGGTGATCGAGGCCGTCACCGGCCAGTCGCTCGGCGCCTACGTCAGAAGCGCGGTCCTGCGGCCGCTCGCCCTGGAAAACACCTGGTCGCCAGCCACCGAAGCATTCCCGGAAAGGTCGATGGTGCGCGGCTACTACCACCGGCCGCCGCTGGCGCCGGGCGCACCGACAGACATCGCTTCCGGCGGCGAGATGTGGCGCATGGACGGCGTGCTGCCCTACTCCGACGAATTGCAGGATTCTTCCGATTCCTTCCCATTCGGCGCCGCCTATGGCTGCGGCGACATGGTGTCGACGCCGTCCGACATGGTGAGCTTCATGCGCAGCCTGTTCTCCGGCAAGCTCTTGTCGCCGCCTTTCTTCGCCGAGATGTTCGAACGCCGCGTGCCGGCGAGCTTCCCGGGCACCCGCATGCGCGAGACCGGCGCCGGCATGTTCCAGAGCGCCTATGCCGACCGCGCCTTCTACGGCCATCAGGGCAGCATTCCGGGGTATGTCGCGGTCATGCTGCATGATCCGGCGACCGGTCTTACCATCGCCATGACCAGCAATGTCGGCTCCGGCAACCGCCTGTCCTTCCAGGCCAGCGGCCTGCATCCCGTGGTGGATCAGGCGATCCGGATCATTCTGGAGCAGCCAAGCCGGGCAGCATCTGGCTGAGCACGCGATCTCGCAGAAGAACGTGGTGGAAGACGGCCGCCGCGGCGTGCAGGCCGGCCAGCCACATGAGGATGTCGCCAAGCGTGCCGTGTATTTCCGCCAGCGAAGCGCCGACGTCCCATGGGGCGAAAAGCGGACCGATCGGACCGAAGCCGTACACCGTGACCGGATGGCCGCCAAACCATGCGCCGAGCATGGCGGTCACCGGCACAGCGAACATCAACGCGTAGAGCGCCCAATGTACCGCCTTCGACCCGACATACATCCAGGCGGGCATGGACGGAGCATCGGGAATGCGATCGAACAGCCGCCAGGCCAGGCGGATCACCAGCAGCCAGAAAACCGCGAAGCCGAGCGATTCATGAAGCAGCAGCATCGAGGCCCTGGGCGCTGAATAAACGCGCGTAGGAGGGCCGCCTGCCGAGACCAGGAAGGCGATGAGCACGAGCAGTGCCGTCAACCAGTGGAATGCCTGGGCAAGGCTTCCGTAGCGAGTTGTGGTACCGGACAGTGACATGCAGGAACTCCGCGGCAGTTGCACAAGGCTCCCCGCGCCAGGCCGAATTTGCCTTTATTTAGCTGCGCCTCGAGTGAGAACGATTTATGGCGGAGCAGGTCGGGTCGGCTTGTCGCACCGGCTGCACAGCCAAGGCGCTTGAGACCCTTCAGGTTTTCGACCAAAACACCGCCGCCGTCGCCGCGACGATCTCCGCATTGTCCAGCGCCACCTTTCCATCGGGAAGCGTCCTGCCGTCTTCCAGTCCGACTCGCGTCGACCAGCGCCTTCGACGCGCCAGCTCCACGAACGGCCAGACCGTGGCGTCGGCGCCGTGCAGCAGGATCGGCCGCCGCACCCCGGCGCGGTCCAGCGCGGCGACGATGCCGTGCGCCTCGGCGAGTGCGGCGGGCAATTCCTGTATGTCGATCTCGATCAGGATGCGCAGCACCCGGTCGTGATCGGCAAGACTGACGAACCGCTCGGCATCTTCCGTTGTGGCAAGGCCGGCCTCGATGCCGACGCCGCGCTGGCGCAAAAGCTCCATCACGCCGGGCGCGTCGGCCTCCGAAAGATTGACCGAGGCATAATCTGGCAGTTCGCGCCAGCCGGCGATCGCCGCGCGGGTGCGCTCGACGTCATTCTCGATCCAGGCGCCTGTCGACACGCCGATCGGCGTGCCGGGACAGGCCCGACGCACCGCCAGCACGGTCGCGTCGACGGCGGCCAGGCTCTCGCGCCCGTCCGCGCCACGCGGATGGATGTGCAGCTCGGCTGCGCCCGCGACGACGCAGGCGGCCGCATCGCTCGCCATCGCCTGCGCCGTCAGCGGCAATTTCGGATGAAAATCGCGCGGTCGTGCGCCATTGATGCAGGCCTGGACGATCATGGCTGCCATCCTCGGACAAGGGAGTAGCATTTTAGCCGCGTGGCAAGGCATGGCAAAGGGGTTGGGCGTTGTCTCTCCTGACAGCCACCGCCTCGCCCTTCTTGCCGGAATCCCCCGGCATTTGAATAAAATCCGCCTGTGGATATTTACCCTGCGTTCCGCCGGACCGGCCAAGGTATATTAGGGCGAGGTAATGGAGGGATCATTGACCAGCGATTTTTCAGCCGCCCGGGTGCATCTCGAACGCGCCTATCACTATTTGCGCGGCGACGACGAGACAAGCCGCTCGGCATGCGAAGCCCTCGACCTGCTGATCGAAGCGGTCGCGGAGGCGCAGCACAGGCGATCGGAGGCAGAGGTGTTGGAGTTTCCGCGATCGGCACGGTTCGCCGACCGCCAGTGATCGTTCCACCGCGCCCGGCCGACCTCCCGGAGCCGTTCCAGGGCCGTGCTTAACAGCTCTTCGGGATTGCCTAATGGAGTGTTGGAGTGGCTCGGCGATTCTGGCGGGCGGCTTGCCCGCTTCAGGCGCGCCGCCTGTCGGGCGTTCCGGCCGTCGCGCGCGAAACGATCGCCTCCAGCGGCTCGGGACGATGCAGAAAGAAGCCCTGACCGTAGGCGACCCCCATGTCCTGGAGCATCGCCAGCGTATCGTGCCGTTCGATCTTCTCGCCTACCACGGCGAAGTCGAGGCTTCTGGCAATGCCGGTCATCGCCAGCACGATCTCGCGGTCGAAGCGGCTGTCGGTGATATGTTCGATGAACGAGCCGTCGATCTTGATCGCATCGACGGGAAAGCGCCTGAGATACTCGAACGAGCTCATGCCGGCGCCGAAATCGTCGAGGCTGACCCGGCAGCGTCGCTCACGCGCCTTGCGCACGAAGTCCTCCGCGGCATCGAAATTGGTGACGGCCGCGGTTTCGGTGATCTCGAATCCGATGCCGGAATGCGGCGCACCGGTTTCCTCGATGGTGTTGTCGACGAAATCCCACAGCCCCGGATCGCTCAATGTCTGAGCCGACAGGTTGAAGCCCAGCGTCAGCGCCCCGGCACGCAGCGCCGGTCCGTGCCGCAACAGCGCCGTGCGAATGATCCAGCGGTCGAGTTTCGAGGCGATACCGAAACGCTCGGCCACCGGGATGAATTCGCCCGGCGGCACCAGCCGCCCGTTGCGCGCGGCGAGCCTCGCCAGCACCTCGACGTGCCGGCACTCTTGCCATGGCTTTCCCAGGAGATGGATTTCCTGGCCGAACAGTTTCAGCCGCCCGTCGTCCATGGCATCGACGGTGTCGGCTGCGATGCGCGCCGCGTTGAGTCCGGCTGCCCCCGATCGCGCCGCGGCCGAAAACACCGCGAAGCGGTTGCGTCCCGCCGCCTTGGCCGCGTAGCAGGCGTCGTCGGCGCAAGCCAGCGCATCGGCCACGGTGGTCGTGGCATCATCGATGAAGGCGATGCCGATCGAGGCCGCCAGTCGGCGCGATGATGCGGCCGGGCCGAGATCGGCCTCGCGCACTGCCCCAAGCACGGCGCCGGCGATCCGCTCGGCCTGCACCGCGTCGCAATGCGGCACCAGCAGCGCGAACTCGTCACCGCCCAGGCGCGCCGCATGCGCCGACGGCGGCAGGCAGCCGCGTATGCCCCCCGCGACGCTCTTCAGCGCCAGGTCGCCGGCGGCATGCCCGGCGAAGTCGTTGAGCGCCTTGAAGTAATCAAGGTCGACATAGAACACCGCCAGCGGCGCTCCCGCCGCGATATGCTCGCCAAGCAGCCTGTCGAAGGCGGCGCGGTTCCACAGGCCGGTCAGCGCGTCGTGGCGGGCGGCATAGGCCAGTTCCTGTTCGCGCAGCTTGTCCTCGGTGATGTCGCGCACCGTGCCGAGGATCTGGCCGGCGGCACCAGCGGCGGCGACGAAACGCACCAACGATTCGACATGACGGATCTCGCCGTCGCGCCTGATGATGCGGTATTGCGCGGCAATGACGCCGTCGGTTTCCAGCGGCGCCCTGTGGGCGCGTTCGGCCGCCTGCTTGTCGTCGGGATGCAGGTAGCTGTGCCATAGGTCTGCCGTCACCTCGTCGGTAACGGCGACAAGGCCGAATATTTCCCTGGTGCGGGAATCCCAATAGCTTTTGTTGCTGGCGATGTCGTAGTGCCAGATGCCGGTGCCGCTGGCCGCGAGCGCCAGGCGGAAGCGGATGTTGACCTGTTCCAGCGCGGCCTCTGCCGCCTTCTGTTTCGAAATATCGGTCTGCACGCCCATCAGCCGGATCGGTTGGCCGTCGCGGTCGCGTTCGACGATGCCGCCGCGGTCGAGCACCCAGACCCAGTGGCCTTGCTTGTGCCGGAGCCTGAGCTCGGTCTCGATGGTGTCGGTCAGGCCGGCGATGTGACGGTCGCCGCTGGCCAGCGCCTGCTCGCGATCGTCGGGATGGGTAAGCCGCAGCCAGAGGTCGCTGCTGTTGGCAAGCTCGCTTTCGTCATAGCCCAGCATCCGCGCCCAGGTGGCGGAATAGAAACACTCGCCTGTCCGAAGGTCCCAGTCCCAGACGCCAAGTTGGGCGCGCTCCAGGGCCTTCTCCCAGAACGTTCCATTACGGCTTTTCTTGTCCTGACCCGCCATCTTCCGTTTCGTCCAACCCCGCCGGGGGCAATCTGCGGCAAAACCAGAGAAGAAAGCGTTACCACGCCGGTGGCTCCGCCGCGTTCCTCGCTTGCGGTCCCGACTTTCGATTGGCGGGCAAGAAGCGGAGTTTGCCCGCCCGCCGATCCTCCTAGTGTTTGCGCGGGGTCGCCGCCCGCCCTGGCGATCTCGTGCAAACACAAGAGGACTTTTCCCATGACCAAACAGGAAGACAACAAGGCCGTCGTCGCTAGATGGTTCACTGATTTCTGGGGTGAAACCTGCGATCTTTCCGTCGTCGACGCCATCGCCGCGTCCGACATGCTGCTCAAATATTCGCTGCATGAACCGCGCCGCGGCCGCGAGGACATCAAGGCCTTCATGACCGATTTCCGCGCTGCCTTCCCGGACCTCAACTTCTGGGCCACCGCCGACCTCATCGCCGAAGGCGACTATGTCGTCGGCCAGTGGGAAGGCGGCGGCACCCATGCCGGTCCGGCCTTCAGCGATTTCCTCGTCGGTTCGCTGCCCGCCGCCACCGGCCGCACCATGCGCTTCACCGGCACCACGGTGCTGAAGGTGATCGAGGGCAGGATCGTCGAGGAGATCGGCCTCGACGACGGCGTCGCGGCGTTGACCCAGCTCGGCCTGATCAAGGCGGCTTGAATGAGAGGGACCATCGCCGTCCAGGCAGTGGTCCCTCTCGATTGCACGTGCGTGACGAAAGGCCTCTTGGCAGCAACCCAACACAGGGCCAGCACCGCCATGGTCCTCAGCCCGTATTTGAATACAATACTACACTATTGAGTATTACATTGGAAACCAGACACCATTACGGGTGCAACAAGATATTAATACGTTGCCGCCAGAACATTCATAACAAGTTCGAAAGCTGGCGGGACCTCCCTGATGAGTGGGTACACCGGAACACAGGGCGGCGATCTCCGATCGGTTTCCACTGTTGATCTTGGCGTGGCGACAACCAGAAGCAGCTGGCTGCTGACGGGCCTGTGCCTGGTCTGCGTCGCGACGGCGCTTTGCCTGCGGCCTGAGCGATATCTTCTGCTGTCCATAAAGTACTTCGGGACATTCCTCGGCTTGCTGCCGGTGCTGCTGGTGGTTGGCCTCGGGTTAACGGCATTGGTGTATGGCGGGCCCAGGCCGACAAGATTCATGGTGCACATACTCAAGGAACGCGGGCCGGCGGCCGCGCGGGTCGTCTTGCTATTCTTTCTCGGCATCATCGCTTTCACGACATTCAGGATCACCATACCGGAGATCGTGCCTTACTATGCCGATCCCATGCTGGCCGACCTCGATCGTTGGCTGCACGGCGTCGATCCTTGGGTATGGACGCACGGCATCGTTTCAGAGCCCGCCTCCATGCTGGTTTTCAAGGCCTATATGTCCTGGTGGTTCATGCAATGGCTTGGCGTCGTGCTCTTCGTCGCCTTCTGGAACAGTCCCGCCCGGCGCATCCGCTATCTCTGGGCGTTCGCGCTCACCATGATGTTGTGTGGCACCGTTCTTCCAATCATGCTGTCATCCAGCGGGCCGATATTCTACGACCGGTTCTATGGCGGCAGCCGATTTGCCGGGGTGCTCGCAGCGCTGATGGCAGACCCGTATGCCTTGCCGGTGCGGTTCGCCGCCAGCTATCTGCTCGATGCACACGACAGCGGCAGCTCCGCGCTGGGCAGCGGCATCACGGCGATGCCGAGCATGCATGTCGCCATCGTCACGCTCAATGCCTTCTTCCTCACCGGCTTTGGTCGCCGCTGGGCCGTTGCCGGCTGGTCGTTCGCCGCACTCATCCTGTTCGGCTCGGTCTATACCGGCTGGCACTATGCCGTGGACGGCTACCTGTCGATCCTCGTGGTCTCTCTGCTCTGGTACCTGACCGGACGCTTCGTTCTACGGGCATCGGGGCAGCAGGCTTCCGACGTGGCCCAACAGACTTCCGATACTGGATTGGCGGCCCCCAATCCCGCGCCGCGATAACGGCCGGAGCGGACAGCGTCGGGCCAGGCGGCCTTCACCGCCTGGCTTCATTGCTTACTGGCTGGGTGCCGCCGCGTGTTCGCACGACACTTTCGGGTTCATGTCGGCGAAGATGCCGGTCGGGTTGCCCTTCCAGGCCCAGACATGCAGCTCGTAGAATTCGCCCAGGCCGTAACGGTTGGGCGCACTGTTGAAGTTGAACAATTGGCCGTCCAGCGACGCCGGCCCCTTGGCGGTGATGTATTCGACCGCCACCAGCTTCAGTGTGCCGTCGGCCATCGGCTCGTACATCACGGCCTCGGGACGGGCGATGTCGATCTTGTCGTCCTTCAGGTACTGGCCGTTGACATAGTGAATGCCCATCGCGCCGCCGGTGATGCCGCTGGCGCAGGGAATGGGCGTATAGCCTTCGTCCGTGGCGACCTTGGCGTCGAGGAACCGGCTGTTCGCCGCCCGCACCTTGCCGGCCAGTGGATTCGCGCCGGATGCAGGCACGGCCTCTTGCTGATGGGCGTGGGCGAAGGTGGCGCAGGCGGCCAGCATGGCCCCCGCCATGAGAAGCCCGTTGCGGAATTTGCGTATCATGTTCATTCCATTCTTCTTGAAAAGGCCCAGCGCGCCGGCCGCCGGAAATACGGAGGCGCGGCAGGCAAGCGCCGTGATTGTCGTTGCTCGGAGCACCCGCAAGCGATGCGACGGATGGAGGAAAGCTTCATCCCTTCGGCAGATACGGGATCGTCCCCGCCAGGTCGGTGTTGTCGATCATCTGGAAGCGGCTGTCGCTGCCATCCTGGCGGGCCGAGACGAAGGGCGCGTAGGCCGGATCGTTGGCGAAGGCGCGCGCCGCCGCTTCCGACGGGAATGCCATCAGCGCGATCAGAGTGGTGTCGAGCGGCTTGCCTTCAAGCGTCTTCACATTGCCGCTGCGCGACAGATACTTGCCGCCATGCTTGTGGACGAGGTCGTGCACCGATGCGGCGTAGGCCGGCATCCACTGCGGGTTCTTCACCTTGATGTCTGCGATCACGTATGTGGTCATGGTATTCTCCCTGTTACGGCGCACAGGGGAGATCCCCGCGGCCGGTCAAAGGGCTCGCATGGCAGGGCCGGCGCCGGCCAGTCCGCGATCTGTACCGGGCCGGTACAGTTTCCGTACTGGCCGCTTCCTTCATGAAGGCCTAATGTTCAGCCCAGTTTCGAGGGAGGACGTCGGATCATGGCCCAGCACGGATACAAGCAGTTCTGCCCGCTATCGATGGCCGCCGAGGTGCTGTGCACCCGCTGGACGATGGTGCTGATGCGCGAATTGGTGGCGGGTTCGACCCGTTTCAACGACCTGCGTCGCGGCGTCCCCAAAATGTCGCCCAGCCTTCTGTCGCAACGGCTGAAGGAGCTCGAGCTCGCCGGGATCGTCGAGCGCAAGGAGGTGCCGGGCGAGAAGGGCATCTCCGAATACCGGCTGACGGAGGCCGGCCGGGATTTGCGCCCCGTCGTCGAGGCGATGGGCTTTTGGGGACAGAAATGGGTCGAGTCCCGGCTGTCCCTCAAGAACCTCGATCCGTCGCTGCTGATGTGGGACATGCGGCGCAATCTGAACCCCTCGCCGCTGCCCGACGGGCGCACCGTGATACAATTCCTGTACCAGGAGCTGCCGGCGTCCAAACGGTCGTGGTGGCTGATCGTCGAAAAGCATGGCGAGGTCGATCTGTGCTGGTACGATCCGGGCTTCGATATCGACCTCTACGTCTCGACCGACCTGCACACGATGACGGCGATCTGGATGGGATTGATCACCGTCGAGAAGGCCGGCGCGAAGGTCGCCTTGACCGGAGATCAGCACATCGCAAGGAAGATGCAGACCTGGCTCGGCCTCAGCCCGTTCGCGGTCGAGCCCAAACGGGCGGCGTAGAAACGAGGGCTCGGGGAACAGCGATCGGGCACCGGGAGCGGCGGCTTTCGCCTTTCGCGACAGGTTGAATGTGTGAGTGAATAACCTTCAACGGGATGTGGGTGCTTCGATAGGGTAGTGCTTATCCTCATAAGCGTCGATCAAGGTCGCGAGAACATCAAACCGGTAATCGCCAAGAGAGCCGATTTCCGGCTCGTTCTCGAAATATTGGATGATTTCGGCAATCGCCCGATCGTAATCGGCCTCGGTCTTAAGGGGTCGAATGTTTTCCATCACACCTTCTCCGGATCAATCTTGTCATATCCTTTGTGTGTCCCGACGAATACGCTCGCGTCCACCTCTCAATTGGCAGGAAACGGGTGGCGACGCGGGTCGTCTGCGGCTTCAATGCCGGCCATGTTCATCACCCTTGCCAAGGATCTCAAACCCGCGCCGCTGCCGGTCGCCGACGATCCGCGCTGGACGCAAGTCGTGGCGCGCGACAAATCGGCCGATGGCAGCTTCTGGTATTCGGTGGCGACGACCGGCGTCTATTGCCGGCCCTCCTGCCCGTCGCGGCGCGCCAACCCGAAGAACGTGCAGCTCCACGACACGCTGGACGAGGCCAGGGCAACCGGCTTTCGCGCCTGCCGGCGCTGCAATCCCGACGGACCTTCGCTCGAGGCCGGCAACGCCGCGATGGTGGCCGAGGCCTGCCGCAGGATCGAACAGAGCGAGGAAGAACCGTCGCTCGGTGAACTGGCCGCCGCCGCCGGCCGCAGCGCCGGCTATTTCCACCGCACCTTCAAGGCCGTTACCGGCCTGACGCCGAAGGACTACGCGGCCGCCCGGCGCGCCGAAAGGGTGCGCCGGGGCCTGGAAGACGGCGCCAGCGTGACAGCGGCGATCTACGATGCCGGCTTCAATTCGAGCGGACGCTTCTATGAGAAGTCGGCCGGCATGCTCGGCATGACGCCGACGCGCTACCGCGCCGGCGGCGCCAGCGAGGAGATCCGCTTCGCCGTCGGCGAATGCTCGCTCGGCGCCATCCTTGTCGCATCGAGCAGGAAGGGCGTCGCCGCGATCCTGCTCGGCGACGACCCGGACGCGCTGGTGCGCGACCTGCAGGACCGTTTCCCCAAGGCGCGCCTGATCGGCGCCGACCGCGATTGTGAGGCGCTCGTCGCCCGCGTCGTCGGTTTCGTCGAGGCTCCAAGACTTGGTCTCGACCTGCCGCTCGACCTGCGCGGCACCGCGTTCCGGCAGCGCGTCTGGCAGGCCCTGCGGGACATCCCGGCCGGCCGCACCGTCTCCTATGCCGAGATAGCAGGGCGCATCGGCGCGCCGAAGGCGACCCGCGCCGTTGCCGGCGCCTGCGCCGCCAACGCGCTCGCGGTCGCCATTCCCTGCCACCGCGTGATCCGCAAGGACGGCGCCCTGTCCGGCTACGCCTGGGGCGCGGAGCGCAAGCGCGCGCTGCTCGGCCGCGAGGCCTGAGGAGGAGCGGCAATGGGCGCGATGGCAAGGTCTTCCACCACCGATGCGGACATTGGGATCCCCCATCGCGGCGCCGTCAGACGCGCCAAAGATGCGCGGTCGCTGGTGATGGCTGCGCTCGGGGAGCTTGTCGAGAGCGGCAAGGCCGAGTGGAGCCGTGGCGCGACCGGCGAGATCGAACTGCGGCTGTTATCAGGCGAGGTTTTTTTGCTTGGCGAGGTTGCTGTCATTCGTATCGCATAAATCAGCGCTCTACGGCGCCCCCCTCTGTCCTGCCGGACATCTCCCCCACTTTGGGGGGAGACTGGCTGTCACAACCGCCTTCGCCAATCTACGACGTTGCAGGAATGAGTGGGCGCCGAAATTGCCAATCTCCCCCCTCGTGGGGGAGATGTCCGGCAGGACAGAGGGGGGCGCCGTAGGGTACTTACCTCCGCACCGTTCCGGAAATTGAATTTGAAAGCAAGCATCGGAGTGAGGAACGGAAGGCACGCGGCTAGGGTTCAGGCACACAGAAGGAGTGAAGCAATGAACCTCATGCAAACCCACACGCCGGCGACAGCCTCCGGCGCCGACACCATCACCTACGCCATCGCCCAATCCGCGATCGGCAAAATCCTCGCCGCGCGCGGTTCCCTCGGCGTCTGCGCCATCCTGATCGACTCCGACGCCGAGGCGCTGGCGCAGGATCTCGCCAGCCGCTTCCCCGGCAGGATGCTGGTCGAGGACGAGACCGCCTTGCATGACGATCTTGCGGCGATAACGCGTTTCATCGAAACGCCCGCCGCCGGCCTGGACCTGCCGCTCGACATCAGCCACGGCACGCCGTTCCAGCAAAAAGTTTGGGGCGAGCTTCGCAGCATCCGCCGCGGCGCAACCATCACCTACGCCGCCCTTGCCCAGCGTCTCGGCCAATCGAACGGCGCCCGCGCCGTGGCGACGGCCTGCGCCGCCAACGCGATCGCGCTCGGCATTCCCTGCCACCGCGTCGTCCGCGCCGACGGCACGCCCTCCGGCTACCGCTGGGGCACTGAGCGCAAGCACGCTTTGCTCGACAAAGAGGCCGCGATATGAACGCCCATGCCAAGGTTGCGGCATCGGTGGTGAAAGCCGCCGAGGAACGGGTTGCCGCTTACGACTGGCCGGCCCTCGCCGCCGAACTCGACGGCTTCGGTTGTGCCGTGATGGAAAAGCTGCTCACGCCGCAGGAGTGTCGGCAACTCGCCGGGCTCTATCCGCATGAAGAACATTTCCGCAGCCATATCCACATGGCCAGGCACGGCTTCGGCAAGGGCGAATACCGCTATTTCCGCTACCCCTTGCCGGACCTGATCGGCGGGCTGCGCACGGCGCTCTATCCCAGGCTCGCCGAGGTCGCCAACCGGTGGAACGAGCGCATGGGCATCGCCACGCGCTATCCCGAAACGCATGCCGCCTTTCTCAAGCAGTGCCACGCCGCCGGCCAGGTCAGGCCGACGCCACTTCTGCTGCAATATGTGCCCGGCGACTTCAACTGCCTGCACCAGGACCTCTATGGCGACCTCGCTTTTCCGGTGCAGGTGGCGGTTCTGCTTTCAGAACCCGGCGAGGATTTCACCGGCGGCGAGTTCGCCCTGACCGAACAGCGGCCGCGCATGCAGAGCCGGGTGGAAGTGGTGCCCTTGCGCCAGGGCGATGCCGTCTCCTTCGCCGTCCACAATCGGCCGGTGCAGGGCACCAAGGGCAATTACCGCGTCAATCTGCGCCACGGCGTCAGCCGCCTGCGCTCGGGCATGCGGCACACGGTGGGCATCATTTTTCATGATGCGAAGTGAATTGGTGAGGCCAAGGTGTTGACCAAGAGTACATCGAGGCGCGTGTTCCCTTCGCCCCTGGGGCTAAGGCAGAACCGCGCTTGGTGCTGCATCGCCGACTGCCATGCCCAAGCTCAACGGCAGGCATGATATCAGTGCAATGCCTTTCGATTAGCCGGCCGGCGCGTAGCGGCTCACCACCATGCCGCTCGCATAGGATTTCGAGCCGAGCAGCCGCAGCCTGCCGAACCAGCCTTGGTCGAAGATGCGGCGGCCGGCGCCCAGCACGGCCGGGTTGATGAACAGCTGGAACTCGTCGACCAGCCTGGCCGCGATCAGCGCCGAGGCGAAGCCGGCGCCGCCGAACACCGCGATGTCGCCGCCCTCACCCGCCTTCAGCAAGTCGACCTCCCGCGGCAGGTCGCCGCTGACCACTGTCGTGCGCTCCCATCGCGAGGCCTTGAGCCTGTCGCTCGGCACCACCTTCCTCGCCTCGACGATGCGCTGGGCGAAAGCATAGAACGGGTCGCGCGGATATCTCTTCGCCGCATTGCCCCAATGGGTGAGGTAGCCTTCCTCGGCCATCTTGCGGCTCAAGAGGATGGTATCGATGCCGGCGAAGACGGCGTTGAAGTCCCGCTTCAGCTCCTCGTCCCAGGCGCTGTCGTCGCCCCATTCCCAGAGCTGCCAGCGATGATCCCCGGCGGCGCCGACAAAACCGTCGACCGACATCTGCATCTGGAGGATCAGCTTTTTCATCATGGTTCTCCCAGTCAAGGGCCGAGCGGCTCGTTTTACCCGTCCGGCCGGCACGGTTGCCGATGGTTTACATTTGGAACTATTGACCTGGGATGAAAACGATGTCAATAGTAAAGCGATTTAAAAATGGAACCATACACATGTCGACACGGGACCGGTCTGGCTGCCCCATCAACCTGTCGCTCGAACTGCTCGGCGACCGCTGGACGCTGCTCATCATCCGCGACCTGGTCTTCGCCGGAAAAAAGCACTTTCGCGAATTCCTGCAATCCGATGAGGGCATTTCCTCGCGTACGCTGGCCGAGCGCCTCCAGACATTGCAGGACGAAGGCATCCTCACCCGCAGCGGTGATCCCACGCATGGGCTGAAGGCGATCTATCGCCTGACCGAGGCCGGCATCGACCTTTTGCCCGTGCTGGCCACGCTCGGCGCCTGGGGCAGCAAGCACCGCAAGGCCGACGATGATCTGGCAAGGATCGCCGATAAGCTCGCTGCCGACGGCGAGCCGGCGCTGGAGCGCCTCAAGCAGGCGCTGCGGGCGGAGCATCTCGGTTGATGGATGTCGCCAAGGCGGCCTCGGGGACAACGACCCGCACAGGCAACGCGCGTTAGAACGTGCGTCACGGCCCTCTGTTCGGAATAGCGCAAAAACAAGCAATTGGAACGGTTGCGTGATGCATTGCAGCACGCCGGCGACGAGCTATGGCGTGCGCAATATGTCGGCGCCCGCCTGCTCATCGAACAGCACGGCGCAGCCGCACTGCAGCGCGACTTCACTCAGCGCATTCGCGACCGTTTCGTCGGCCGAGACGAAATCGCCGGTCAGCACCCGCAATTCCTCCACGGCCTTGGCCATCGAAACCAGCCGCCCCGCGGCGCGGTCGGTCGAGCAGGCGTTGACGACGCAAACCAGATCGATCATTTCAAAGTTGCCCATGCCAGCCTCCGCACGCGGCGCCCTTCGGCCGTCAACGCGATTGTGAGCGACAATGTTCCGGCGGATCGCGACCTCGCTTGACAGCGAGCAATGTTTGTTCTCTTTATGTTCCATACTCTACAACGTCGCGAGGAACCGGGGATGGAGCCCACCATCCTGCATGCCGATCTCGACGCTTTCTACGCCTCGGTCGAGCAGCTTCTCGACCCGTCGCTGCGCGGCAAGCCGATCGCGGTCGGCGGCGGCGTCGTGCTCGCCGCCTCCTACGAAGCCCGCGCGTTCGGCGTGCGCGGGGGCATGCCGGGGCGCAAGGCGCGCGAGCTCTGCCCGCAGTTGATTTTCGTCGGCGGAAATTTCCGCGACTACCAGCGGCTCGGCGACGCCGCGATGAAGGTGCTCGACGATTTCACGCCGCTGGTCGAGCGCATCTCCATCGACGAGGCCTTCGCCGATGTCGCCGGTTGCACGCATCTGTTCGGCCAGCCGCGGGAGATCGCCTCGACCATTCGCCGCCGCGTGCGAAGCGAACTCGGCCTGCCGATCTCGATCGGCGTGGCGCGCACCAAGCACCTGGCCAAGATCGCCTCGCAGGTGGCCAAGCCCGATGGGCTGGTGGTGGTCGAGCCCGGCACCGAGATCGCCTTCCTGCATGACCTGCCGGTCTCCCTGATGTGGGGCGTCGGCCCGGCGACCAGCGCGCGGCTGGCCGAGATCGGCGTCCAGACAATCGGCGAACTGGCCAGGACGCACAGCGGCGCGCTGGCGCGGCTGCTCGGCCCTGCCGCCGGCGAAAAGCTTGCCGCCTTGTCGTGGAACCGCGATCCGCGCAAATTGGAAACACGTCGCCGCGCCCATTCGGCCGGTGCCCAGTCGGCGCTTGGCCGCAAGCCGGCACTGGAATGCGTCTACATACCCGTCCTGCTGCATCTGGCCGACCGGGTCGCCAGCCGGCTGCGCGCCAAGGCGCGCCCCGGCCGCACGGTGACGGTGCGCGTGCGCTTCGCCGACCTCAGCGCCGTCACCCGCTCGATCACGCTCGACCAGCCGATCTCGGCGACGGTGATGCTGGCCGAGATCGCGACAGACCTGGTGCGGGGCGTGCTTGCCGATCATCCGCATGACAGGACGATTTCGCTGCTGGCGATCTCGGTCTCGCATCTGGAGGAAAGTGCCGAATTGCAGCTCGAACTGCCGCTCGGCCTCGCCGACGAAAAGCGCCGCCCCGGCACCAGGAAGGGCCTCGCACGCTTCGGCGCCGACCGCGCCATCGACAAGATCCGCGAGCGTTTCGGCAAACAGGCCGTCGGCTACGGCACCGTGGCGCTGGAGGCGGCCCGCTCGGTGCCCGACGAGTTCAGGGAATTGGCGCAGAAGGAATTGTAAGCGGGAATGGCTGTCTGCGCTTCCCGAATGGCGCACACCAGTTGGCTTCAGAGCCGCATCGTGCCGAAGACCCGATCCCAGAACAGCGACGTCACGCCGAAATTGACGTTTTCGTCGACATGATGATGCAGCGCGTGGCGGCGCTTCAGCGTGTAGAGATAGCTCGGATGAGTGGGATGCCAGTGATGGATCACATGGTGGATGCTGACGTACCATAGGTAGCCCAGCATCAGCCCGCAGCTCGCCGCGCTGGCGACCGCGAAATCCGAGACCATCCATACGGGAAAGAACGCGACAAGCGCATGCACGCCGAGGCTGAGCCAGGTCGGCGTGCCCACCGGACTGCGCTCCTCGACATGATGGCGGGCGTGCAGATCCCTGATCCAGGGAATGTGGTGAAGGACGAAGCGGTGCATGACGTATTCGATCAGCGTCCACAGACACAGGCACGCCAGCGCCGTCGCCAGCCAGCCTGGCGCGCTCTCTTCGCCGGCCTCGATAAGCCCGGCCACAGCCAGCAGGGCGATCGCCAGGGGGTAAACCACGAAGTCGCTGTAGTATCCAATGAGACCGAGTTCCATCGGAGCAAGCCTTCAACGCCGAAGAAGCGACAGATTGCCGAATGCGCGGGCGGGGAGCAACGCGGATGCGCCTGACATAGCGTCGCAATCACCTCGCGCAAGGTCGGCGGCAACGATTTGGAAGCAGTCAACCGGCTGCTGCCCTCGAAACCAGCCTCGCAACGAGCTGAAAAATGGCGGAACTCAGCGCGGCCCGAATGGACGGCCAACTCTTGATCGCCATCAACCGCGCGGCACCGTCGACGTGGCCGCGATGGCGTACTTCACATTGGATGGCACACCCTCACCCAAACCTCGCCGCCGTCCACGCCCCATCAGCCGCGTTCGACTCCACCGCCGCGGCGACGAACTTCACGCCGCGCGCGCCGTCGACCACATCGGGCACCTGCGCCGCCCGGGCCGCATCGACAGCAGCGCCCGAACGATGCGCGCGGATGATGTCGGCGGCGTCGCGGTAGAAATTGGCGAAGGCCTCGATATAGCCTTCGGGATGGGCGGCCGGCATGCGTGACACGCGCCGGCTTTGCTCGGTCGAGCCATGGCCGCCGCGCACGAGCGTGCGGGTTTCCTCGCCATATCTGGAGAAGCGCAGTTCCTCGGGCCGCGTGCCCGACCATTCAAGCCCCGCCTTGTCGCCATAGATGCGCACGGAGAGATCATTATAGTGGCCGGGCGACGTCTGGCTGGCCAGGATCGTGCCGCGTGCCCCGCCCGCCCAGCGCACCAGCACATGCGCGTTATCATCGAGCCGCCGTCCCGGCACGGCGGTGAACAGGTCGGCCGACACCGTCTCGGCCTCGCGGCCGCTGATGAAACTCGCCAGATTGAAGGCATGCACGCCGATATCGGCCAGCACCGC
This sequence comes from Mesorhizobium sp. BR1-1-6, assembly GCF_020165355.1. Lineage (NCBI taxonomy): Bacteria > Pseudomonadati > Pseudomonadota > Alphaproteobacteria > Hyphomicrobiales > Phyllobacteriaceae > Mesorhizobium > Mesorhizobium sp. BR1-1-6. The sequence goes on from NZ_JAIUHZ010000020.1 coordinate 61,738, forward strand.
CGACTGGCCGGCGCGCGCCGGGTCGGTGCGCCATTCCGCCTGTTTCTGGCCGTCGGCATCGATCGGCCTGGTCAGCCAGTCCTGGATATAGGCGCCGTGCACGGAGACGATGCGGCCGAGTTCGCCCGCCGCCACCATCTCGCGCGCCTGGCGCACCATGGCGTAGCCGGTGTTGTTGAGGGTCACGACGAAGCGGCGATTTTTCTCCCGCGTCAGCGCCACCAGGGCTTGCGCCTCGCCCAGCGTCGTCGACAGCGGCTTGTCGCAGATCACATCGATGCCGGCTTCCAGAAAGGCTGTCGCGACCGGCGCGTGCAGGTGGTTGGGCGTGACGATGACGACCGCCTCGATGCCGTCCGGGCGCGCCGCCTCCGCCTTTGCCATCATGCGGTAATCGGCATAGCTGCGCTCCGGCGCGATGCCGATCTCGGCGGCCGAGGCGGCGGCGTTCCCGGGGTCGGACGACAGCGCGCCGGCCACCAGCGCGATCTGGTCGTCGAGCCGCATGGCGAGGCGATGCACCGCGCCGATGAAGGCGCCCTGCCCGCCTCCCACCATGCCGACGCGCAAACGCTTGCCCGCCGATCCGTCCGATGTCGCATAGACCATGTTTGTCTCCTCCGATTTAAGGATGTTAAGCCAGCACCCACCGTCGAGTTCTGTAGCGCCCCCCTCTGTCCTGCCGGACATCTCCCCCACAGGTGGGGAGATTGGCAGCGTCGACCGCGACGCCTTTCATGCAACGCTGGCAATTTGGCGAAAGCCGGCGTGACATCCGATCCCCCCCCTTGTGGGGGAGATGTCCGGCAGGACAGAGGGGGGCGCCATAGGGTGCTATGTTGAATGCATCGAACTTCTTCGCTGCAGAACAGCTACCACCCTCGAACAGGATTTCCAATTTTCATATTGTAAAACGATCGTATCGCGCTAGCCTGAAATCATGAGCGGGGCGCGCAAATCATCCGGACGGTCCAGCGCCGACGAGGCGACGACCCGCAAGCGCGGGCGCTCGCTGGCGGCGCTCGGCTATATCAAGCCGCAGACTTACGAGGAGCTGCGCGCGGTGCTGTCGTCGGGCACGGTCCATTTTCCCAAGCGGCTGCGCCAGGTCGCGATCTTCCTGTGGCAGCATCCGAGCGACGTCGCGCTCGGCACCATCGCACAGGTCGCCGCGCAGGCAGGGGTGCAGCCTTCGACGCTGGTGCGCTTCGCCCAGATCTTCGGCTATGCCGGCTTTTCCGATTTCCAGGGCCTGTTCAAGGACCATGTCAAGGCGTCCTGGCCGGAAGGGCGCGGCCAGGAACGCACGCCGCGCGTATCCAATGCCGACCTGCATTTCCTGCGCGGCATGGTCGGCGCCTCGCAGGCCTCGCTCGGCCGCATCGAAACCGGCTTCGATATCGAGAGCTTCGAGAAAATGGTGGCGTTGCTTTCGGCCGCCGAGCTGATCTACGTCATCGGCTCCAAGCGCGCCTTTCCCGTCACCAGCTATCTCTCGCTGACCTTGTCGCAGCAAGGCGTGCGCAATGTGCTGGTCGACAATGTCGGTTCCACCGCGCTCGACCAGGTCGGCTGCATCGGCAGACGCGACGCGGTGCTGGCGGTCTCCTTCAGTCCCTACAATTCGATCACGCCCGACCTCGTCGCGGTCGCCCACGAGCGGCGCGCGCGGATCGTCACCATCACCGACAGCACTTTTTCTCCGCTGGTCAAGTTCTCGGACACCTGGCTGGAAGTTGTGGAACAGGACTTCGCAGGCTTCCGCTCGCTGGCGGCGTCGCTCGCCGTCGGCATGGCTTTGGTCCATGGCGTCGTGGCCCAACGGGCAGAATGATTGCGCGGTTGACTAACGGGAACTGACATTCCATATCTTCAGAAATAGAAACTTTGTTCCGGGAGGAGGAATGGAGCTTCAGCTCGACGGCAAGATGGTGCTGGTCACCGGCGCGACGCAAGGCATCGGCCGGGCAGTCGCCGAAACCTTGGCGCGTGCCGGCGCCGGCGGCCTGCTGGTCACCGGCCGCGACGGGACGCGCGGCGAGGCCGTTGCTGCGGAGCTCTCGCAAGCGGGCACGCCGGCACACTTCATCGCCGCCGAGCTTTCCGACCCGGCAGCCCCTGCCCTCCTGGCGCAAGCCTGCATCGACCGCTTCGGCCGTATCGACGGTCTCGTCAATGCCGCCGGCCTGACCGACCGGGCCTCCTTCCTCGATGCGACCCCCGACGACTGGGCCTCGCTGTTCGCCGTCAATGCCCGCGCCCCTTTCTTCCTCATGCAGGCGGCGATTGCCGACATGCGGAAGCGGGGCCAGGGCGGCGCGATCGTCAACATCCTGTCGATCAATGCCCATTGCGGCTCGCCCGAGCTCGCCGTCTATTCCGCCACCAAGGGCGCGCTGGCGACGCTGACCAGGAACGCAGCCAACGCCCACCGCTTCGACCGCATCCGCGTCAACGGCATCAATGTCGGCTGGACCGATACGCCCGCCGAGCGCGTCATGCAGGCCGAGACGCTCGGCCACGGCGCCGGCTGGCTCGATGCCGCCAACGCCGCGCAGCCCTTCGGCCGGCTGTTCTCGGCGGAGGACGTGGCCAGGCTCGCCGTCTTCCTTCTCTCCGACGCCGCGGGACCGATGACCGGCTCGCTGATCGACCAGGAACAGTGGGTGATCGGAGCCAACCGGTGAGCACAGCCGCGCCCGAGACGCTCGGTCCGGCCTTGCTCGGCCGCCTGACGGCGACGGTGCAAAGGCCCGGCTATCACCGTGCCTTGCTCCAGGCAGGCATGGCGCATCTCGGCGTCGGCGCCTTCCACCGCTGCCACCAGGCCGAATACACCGACGACCTCCTGGCGCGGAGCTTCGGCCGCTGGGGCGTGGTCGGCATCAACATCCGTCCGCCGGCGCTCGCCGATACGCTCGGCCCCCAGGACGGGCTCTACACCAGGCTCATCCGCCAGGATTCCCAAGTCGAGGCGCGCGTCATCGGCAGCATCGTGCGCGTTGTCGATAGCCAGGCGAGCGCTATGCCCGCGCTCGAAGTGCTGTCCTCCCCGGACATCGAATTCGTGACGCTGACCGTTACCGAAAAGGGCTATTGCCATATTCCGGCCAGCGGCGCGCTCGACCTCGACCATCCCGACATCGTCGACGATCTCGCAAACCCGCTGACGCCGCGCAGCGTGCCCGGCATTCTGGCGCGGGCGCTGGAGCAACGCATGGCCACGCACGGCCGGCCGCTGACGCTGCTCTCGTGCGACAACATCCCGGCGAACGGCACCATCCTGGAAAATGTCGTGCGGACTTTTGCCGAACGGCGCGGCAACGGCCTTGCCGGCTGGATCGCGGCCAATGCCGCCTTCCCCAGCGCCATGGTCGACCGCATCGTGCCGGCGAGCACGCAGGCCGATCTCGACGGTGTGGAGCAGCTTTTCGGCTACCGCGATGGAGCCGTCGTTGCCGGCGAGCCGTTCCGGCAATGGGTGATCGAGCAGAAATTCGCCGGCCGCGTGCCGCGCTGGGACCTGGTGGGGGCAACCTTCGTCGACGACGTCACGCCGTTCGAGCATCTCAAGATGCGTGTGCTGAATGGCGCTCAGACGACGCTCAGCTATCTCGGCGTGCTGGCCGGCCTCGAACACACTTTCGATGCGATGGCGGACCCGCTGCTGTCGGCCTTCGTGCGCCGCATGCTCGTCGAGGAGACTCTGCCAACGTTGAAGCCGGTGCCCGGCATGGACCCATCAGCCTATGTCGAGCAGAGCCTTGGCCGTCTGCAGAATACCGCGATCCGCCACCGCAACCACCAGATCGCCACCGACGGCTCGCAAAAGATCGTGCAGCGCCTACTCAACCCGATCCGCGATCGGCTGGGCGAGGAAAAAAGCATTGCGCTGCTGTCGGTATCCGTCGCCGGCTGGATGGCCTATCTGATCCAGGCTTCATCCCGGTTCGGCCGGCGCTGGCCGGTGTCGGACCCCTATGCCGTCAAGATCGCTGGCATAGCGGAGGCAAGCGGACGCGACGTCCCGGCACTGGCTGCGGGCATCCTGGCGATCGACGCCATCTTCGATCCCGCCCTCGCCGCCAACGACATGTTCCGCAAGGCCGTCACATCGGCGCTCGACGGGCTGTTGTCGGACGATCCGATGGCAACCGTCAGGCATGCATGCGCGCAACCGGCAGATGAGCGGTTGAAGCAACCGGCACGATCTGCATAGTAGGAATCGGTCGTGAATTCACGACCAGGGGAGGCATTATGAGGCTTGGACTGCTCACCGCACCGTTCGCGGAGACGCCGCTCGACGCGGTCGCCGACTGGGCAAGCTCGGCCGGCTTCGAGGCGCTGGAAATCGCCTGCTGGCCGAAAGCCTCGGGCGCCAGCCGCCGCTATGCCGGCACCAGCCACATCGACGCCGCCGCGACCTCGCCGGCGCAGGCCAGGGATATCGCGGCAAACCTTGCCGGCAAGGGGCTGACCATTTCCGGTCTCGGCTATTATCCCAACCCGCTGCATCCCGATGCCGCCCACCGCAAGACGGTGATCGACCATCTGAAGCAGGTGATCGTGCTGGCCGCGAATATGGGCGTGCCCCTGGTCAACACCTTCTGCGGCGGCGATGCCTCGAAGACCGTCGACGTCAACTGGCAGCACGCGCTCGAAATCTGGCCCGATATCGTCGCCCATGCGCGCGATCACGGCGTCAAGCTCGTTTTCGAGAACTGCCCGATGATCTTCAGCTATGACGAATGGCCGGGCGGCCACAACATCGCCTATTCGCCGCTGGTCTGGCGCCGCATCCTCGAAACCTGGGGCGGCGATGTCGGGATGAATTTCGATCCTTCGCACCTGGTCTGGCAGATGATCGACCAGGCCCGCTTCATCAGGGAATTCGGCCCCTACATGCTGCATGTCCATGCCAAGGACCTGATGATTGATCATGATGGTTTGTACGAGCGCGGAATCCTTTCGTCTGGCATAGGCTGGCAGGTGCCGCGCATGCCGGGGCTGGGCGATGTCAGCTGGAACGGCTTCTTCTCCGGCCTCTACCGTGCCGGCTATGACGGCCCGATCATCATCGAGCACGAGGACCGGTGGTTCGAGGGCAGCGACGATAAGGTCAAGCGCGGTTTCCTGCTTGCCCGCGACGTGCTGCGTCCCTTCGTCAAATGAAGGCGCAAAAACAACATCGGGGCGCCGCCTGAATCTCTTTCTGCGCGGCCCGGTGTAACGACTTGGAATTGAAACGAAAATCAAAGTGGAGGAAATCTGAAATGAAGAAATACCTGACCATGGTGCCGCTGCCCATTGTTCCGCTCCTTGCCGGCGCTGCCTTGCTGGCCTCGATGGGCGCCTCGTCCGCCGAGGGCAAATACACGATCGGCATCTCCAACACCGTGCAGGGCAATGGCTGGCGCGAGGAGATGGTCTGCGCCATGAAGGCGCAGGCGCTGGCCTCCGGCGAAGTGACCAAGCTCAACATCGCCCACCGCAATACCGACGCCGCCGGGCAGCTCGAGGACATCCGCAACCTGATCAGCGCCAAGGTCGACGCCATCGTCGTCAATCCGGCTGATCCCGCCGGCATCAAGGCGGGGCTGGAGGAAGCCACCAAGGCCGGCATCGTTGTCGTCGCCGTCGACCAGGCGGTCACCGAACCCTCGGCCTACATCATCTCCAACAACCAGGAACAATATGCCTATCTCGGCGCCAAATGGCTGTTCCAGCAGATGGGCGGCAAGGGTGAGGTGTTTTACATGCGCGGCGCCGCCGGCGCCTCCGCCGACTCGGATCGCGACAAGGGCTTCAAGAAGGCGCTGGCCGAATTCCCCGACGTGAAGGTCGCGCAGGAAGTGTTCACCGGCTGGCAGCAGGACCAGGCCAAGCAGCAGATGCTGTCCTTCCTCGCCACCGGCACGCCGTTCAACGGCGTGTGGACCTCGGGCATCGACAACGTCATCGTCGACGCGCTGGTGGAATCGCAGGCGCCGATGGTGCCCGTGGTCGGCGCCGACAATGCCGGTTTCGTCGGCCAGCTGAATTCGGTCAAGGACCTGGTCGGGGCCGCCGTGACCAATCCCGGCTCGATCGGCGGCGCCGGCGTGACGCTCGCGCTCCAGATCCTCGACGGCAAGAAGCCGGCGCAGCAGACCGTTCTGGTCGAGCCGCAGCTCTGGGAAAACGCCACCGAGGAAGGCAAGGCCAAGCTGAAGGCCGCCGCCGATCCGTCGCTCAGCCCGGAATGGCCGGTCTCGATCTCGATCCCGGACTGGACGACCTACACCAAGGACCAGATCGTAGCGTGCAAGGGGCCGGGGGAGTAAGGGCTATTTTGATTGGCTAGCGAGGATGGCGTTTGCCGTCCCCGCCAACCAAAGGTTTGATAGGTTAGCGCTCTACGGCGCCCCCCTCTGTCCTGCCGGACATCTCCCCCACTTGGGGGGAGATTGGCAGTTTCGGCGCCGGCTCTCGTCTTGCCACGTTGAAAATTGGCGAAAGCCGAAGTTGCGGCCAATCTCCCCCCTTGTGGGGGAGATGTCCGGCAGGACAGAGGGGGGCGCCGTAGAGCGCCAGCAATTGAGTTTCTGGTACGGACAGCAATTTGACCACCAAACCCCTCCTCGACGCCTCCGGCGTCGCCAAGAATTACGGTGCGGTTGCCGCGCTGCGCGACGCGTCGCTGTCCGTCCTGCCGGGCGAGGTGCATGCCCTGATGGGCGCCAATGGCGCCGGCAAGTCGACGCTGGTGAAGATCCTGACCGGCGCGGTCCCTGCCTCGGCCGGGCGCGTCCTGATCCGTGGCGAGGCGCGCGACATACGCTCGCCCGCCGCCGCGCGCCGCGCTGGCCTTTTGCCGGTCTACCAGGAACCGTCGCTGATCCCCGATCTCGACATACTGTCCAATCTGCGGCTCACCGGCACGCCCGTCGAGCCGTTCCGTGCCTGGGTGCGCGAACTTGGCATTCCCGACCTCGACCTGCGCGACACCGCGCGCGACATTCCACTGGCGGTGCTGCGCGTGCTCGACCTGGCGCGGGCGCTCGCCGTCGAGCCCGACGTGCTGCTGCTCGACGAGATGACCGCGGCGCTCCCCGCCAACCTCGCTGAAAAAGTGCTGGAAGTCGTGCGTCGCCAGGGCGACAGCGGCCGCGCCGTGATCTTCATCTCGCACCGCTTCGTCGAGATCTCGGCGCTCTGCGACCGCGCCACCGTGCTGCGCGACGGTGCGACCGTCGGCATTCTCGACATCGAGCCCGGCGTGGAGGAAAAGATCGTCGAGCTGATGCTCGGCGCCCGCATCGAGAAGACCAAGGTGGCCGCCCGCGCCGCCGGCCAGGCCGCCACGTCGGCCCCTGCCCGCCGGCGTCTCGCCGTGCGCAATCTGCGCGTCGGCACCAAGCTCAACGACGTCTCCTTCGAGCTCGCCGACGGCGAGGTCGCCGGCGTCGTCGCGCTCGAAGGCCAGGGCCAGGATGAATTGTTCGCCGCCCTTGCCGGCTCGATCAAACCGTCCGGCGGCACGATCGAGGTCGACGCCCAGCCGGCGAAATTCACCCATCCGATCGACGCCATCCGCGCCGGCATCGCCTATGTGCCGGGCGACCGCTCCGAGGCCCTCGCCATGCAGCGCTCGGTGCGCGAGAACATCGCGCTGCCCTTCAGCGCCGCCTTGCGCAACTGGGGGCCGATCGCCATGCGCAAGGAGCGCGCCACGGTGGCGAGCGCCATCGCGCGCCTCCAGATCGACACCCGCGCGCAAGGCGAGGTGCAGCGCCTGTCCGGCGGCAACCAGCAGAAGGTGACCATCGCACGCTGGATCGCGGCGGACGCCCGCACCATCCTGTGCTTCGACCCGACGCGCGGCATCGATGTCGGCACCAAACAGGAGATCTACAAATTGCTGCGCGAGCTCGCCGGCCACGGCAAGTCGGTGCTGTTCTACACCTCGGAACTCGAAGAGGTGCAGCGCGTCTGCGATCGCGTCATCGTCATCTTCGGCGGCCGCGTCGTCGATATCTTCCCGGTCGAGGAGGCGGACGAGCCGGCACTGATGCGCGCCGCCTACGGCCTGCCGCGCGGCGCCAAGGCCGATGTCGGCATTTTGGCGGACCCCACAGCAAATACCCCGGATGCACCGGAGGTGACGCCATGAGCCATCTCCTGCGCCGCCAGGGCTGGGTCGCCGGCCTGTTCGCCCTCCTCGTCGTGCTGTTCGTCGTCACCAAGCTGATCCAGCCCGGCTATGGCAGCGGCGATTTCGGCTCGCTCGCGCGGGCCGTCTTGCCCTACGCCTTTGCCGTGGCCGCGCAGACCGTCGTCGTCATCGCCGGCGGCATCGACCTGTCGGTCGCCGCCATGATGGCGCTGACCAGCGTCACCGCCGCCTCGATGATGGCCGGCGCCTCGGAAGAATACGCGCTGTTCGTGGTGCCTTTCGTACTGGCCATGGGTTTTGTGCTCGGCGCGCTCAACGGCCTGCTCATTGTCGCCACCCGTGTCCCCGACATCGTGGTGACGCTCGCCATGCTGTTCGTGCTGCAAGGGGCGGCTCTTCTGGTGCTCGGCGCGCCGGGCGGCGCCGCCGCCGAATGGCTGAAGGCGATGATTTCAGGCACGGTCCCGATACCCGGCCTGCCGCAGAACATCGACGCCTGGCTGCCGAAGGCTCTGCTGGTGCTGATCATCTGCCTCTGCATCGTCTGGATACCGCTGAGGCGCTCGCGCCTCGGCCTGTCCATCTACGCCATCGGCTCGAGCGAGCTGGCGGCGTTCCGCAGCGGCGTGCCGGTCAAGCGCACCCGCATCATCGCCTATGCGTTGTCGGGCCTGTTCGCGGCCATGGGCGGCCTGGCGCTGACCATGAGCACCGGCATCGGCGCTCCTATTCCCGGCCCCTATCTGCTCGCCAGCGTCGCGGCCGTGGTGCTGGGCGGCGTGGCGCTGGGCGGCGGCAAGGGCGGCCTGCTCGGCCCCATCGTCGCCGTCTTCGTGCTGCGCCTGGTGCGCACCGACCTCACCCTGCTTGCCATCGACCCCAACGTCACCGCCATCATCGAGGGCCTGATCATGGTCGCCGTGGTGATGTTCGGGGCTTTCATTACGATGCGGGGTCGGCAATGATGAGGGAGAATGAATTGGCGCATAGCGCTCTACGGCGCCCCCCTCTGTCCTGCCGGACATCTCCCCCTCAAGGGGGGAGATTGGCAGCTTCGGCGTCTCGCTCATTCTTGCAACGCCGACAATTTGCGAAAGCCGTCACCCCGTCCGATCTCCCCCCTAGAGGGGGAGATGTCCGGCAGGACAGAGGGGGCCGCCGTAGGGCGCTACATTTGCAGACAAGAGCCACCCCATGAGCACGTCAGCAATCACGCCCCAACCCGTCCCCTTCGGCCGCCGTGTCAAACGCTTCATGGCCGACCGGCCGCTGATTCCGCTGGTCATCCTGCTGGTCATCCTGGTTGTGATTTTGCAGATCCTGCGCCCCGGCATCGTCAACGAGCGCTGGATCGCCAACACCATCAAATTCGCCATTCCCTTGGCGATCCTTGCCGGCTGCCAGACCATGACCATGCTGACCGGCGGCATCGATCTCTCTGTCGGCACGGTGGCGACGATGAGCGCCTTCATCATGGCTACGCAAGCCGTCAACCAGGACCCAGCCGTGGCCTTCCTCCTGGCGATGATGCCGGCGGTGCTGATCGGCCTCGTCAACGGCATCGGCGTCGGCGTCTTCCGCGTCCATCCGCTGATCATGACGCTGGGCACCAGCCTGATCGGCACCGGCTTCCTGCAGGTCTATCAACGCACGGTGATCGCCTCGGGCGCCAAGATCCCCGATTTCCTCGCCTGGCTCGGCACCGGCGTGACCGCAGGGTTTCCCAACGCGCTGCTTCTGTTCGTCCCCGTCGCGGTGCTGATCGTCTTCGGCCTCAACCGCACCGGTTTCGGCCGCCTGCTCTACGCCGTCGGCGACAATGAGCGCGCGACCCGCCTTTCCGGCGTGCGCTACTGGCAGGTCATCACCGCGCTCTACGTCCTCTCCAGCCTGCTCGCCGGCATCACCGGCTTGCTCTATATCGGCTTGATCAAGGCCCCTTCCCTGTCCCTCGCCGAACCGCTGGTGCTGCCCTCCGTGGCCGCCGCCGTCATCGGCGGCACCTCCATCTTCGGCGGCCGCGGCGGCTATACCGGCACCATCATCGGTGCCTTGATCCTGACCGTGCTGACGACGCTGCTGACGATTTTGCAGATGCCGGAGGGGGCAAGAAGGATCCTGTTCGGCCTGATCGTGCTGTTCGTGACGGCGGCCTATCTGCGGATCGTGGAGGAGCGGTAGGGAGGGGCCGCCGGCTCATCCCTCGAAACACCGACGCAGTGACCGCCCTCACTTCACCGTGATGCTCATGCCGCTGAGATCGGCGTTGACTTGCAGCCCTACCTGCCTGCCCGTGAGCTCGAGCTGGGCGCCCTTGTCGTTGGTCATGACGATCACCTGGGCGCCCTTGCCGAGCGCGCCGCCGCCGCCCGCCGCGCCGTACACACCCGTCACGTCCCGGGCGCGCTTGATATGGCGCACGGTGCCCCGGAAATAGGTCTTGGAGGCACCGAAGGCGAGGCCGCCCGAAATGCCGCCGACCGAGATCGGATACCGGCGGCCATGGAAGGTCAGCGTGCCCTCGCCTCCGGCGCCGCCGATGAAGAAGGCCGCCTTGTAGATGGAGAAGCGGATCGTTCCGGTGTCGGCGTGCGCGACACTGGCAAAGCCAACGCCCGCGGCAGTGATCACGGCGATGGCGACTGAACGAAATCTGGACGAAATCTTCATGACAAGGGGCTCCTCAAGGTCGCTGCTCACCCGACCGGGCCGGGACGTCGGCGTCGCATCGAAGTTCATGGCTAAACAGTCTCGCCCATCATTGGTTCCAAGCACACGGTCTCGTTCCGGCTGCGAGGAGACCGTCGCTAAACGGGCCCGCCGGCTGGCGAATTGTCCAGCGGCGGCTGGCGGCATCGCGGGTCGAGCAGGGGAGCACGGGGAGACCCATGGCGCCGTCTGGAGCGGGCCTGGTGAAACTTTTTGATTTTTAGGCCGTTGTCGCCGTTACATCCGAGGCTGAACTCATGCCGAAAACGGTCGACGGCGCCAGGCGGCGCAAGGCAGAGAAGTCGCACCAGGAGAAGGCCTCGACAGTCGAAGTTGCGTCCGAGGTCGTGGGCGAGGCTGCGCCACCGCCCGGGGCCATCGAACCCGGTCCGGAGCTGACGCCGCAGGAGGCCGAGCAGGCGCGCAAGCGATACCTGCTGAGGCGCTTCTGGATCAGCGCGCGCGGCTACTGGAGCACGCGCGGCGACAAGCTGGCCTGGCCGTTCACGCTCGGGCTGTTGATGCTGATATGCATCAATGTCGGCTTCCAGTATGGGATCAACATCTGGAACCGCTCGATCTTCGACGCCATCGAGCAGCGCAACGCCCACACCGTCTATGTGCTCAGCGCCGTGTTCCCGCCGCTGGTGGTTGGAAGCGCAAGCCTTGTCGTCGCGCAAGTCTACCTTCGCATGACGATCCAGCGCCGCTGGCGTTCCTGGTCGACCACCGCCATCATCGCGCGCTGGCTCGCAAGCGGCCGCTACTATCAGCTGAACCTCGTGGGCGGCGACCACACGAACCCCGAGGCACGCATCGCGGAGGATTTGCGGATCGCCACGGAATCGCCCGTCGATTTCATCTCCGGCGTGATCAACGCGTTTTTGTCGGCCTCCACTTTCATCGTGGTGCTGTGGACGATCGGCGGGGCGCTGACTTTGCCGATCGGAAGCTGGAGCGTCACCATTCCCGGCTTTCTGGTCGTGACCGCGGTGATCTACGCCGCCATCACCTCCACTTCGATGGTGGTCATCGGCCGCCATTTCGTGCGGCTCTCCGAGCAGAAGAACCAGGCGGAAGCCGATTTCCGCTACACGCTGACGCGCGTGCGCGAAAACGGCGAGAGCATCGCCTTGCTCGGCGGCGAGGAGGAGGAGCGCAGCGGCATCGACAAGACGTTCGGCACGGTGCTCCGGCAATGGGCGCTGCTGACAGGCCAGCACATGCGCACGGCGCTGGTGTCGCAGGGGTCGAGCCTGTTTGCACCGGTCGTGCCGATCTTGCTTTGCGCGCCAAAATTTCTCGAAGGCAGCATGACACTTGGACAGATCATGCAGGCTGCCTCAGCCTTCGCCATCGTGCAGGCCGCGTTCGGATGGCTGGTCGACAACTATCCCCGCCTCGCCGACTGGAACGCCTCGGCACGGCGTATTGCCTCGCTGATGATGTCGCTTGACGGGCTGGAGCGCGCCGAACGCAGCGACGCGCTGGGCCGCATCAGGCACGGCGAAACCGAAGACGGTGCGATGCTCAGCCTGGACAATCTCTCGGTATCGCTCGACGACGGCACCGGCGTGGTCAAGGAAACCGAGGTCGAGATCGAGCCTGGCGAGCGGGTGCTGGTGGCCGGCGAATCCGGTTCGGGCAAGAGCACGCTGGTGCGGGCCGTCGCGGGCCTTTGGCCGTGGGGTGGCGGCAGCGTCGACTTCCACCCCGGCAGGCGGCTGTTCATGCTGCCGCAACGTCCCTACATCCCCTCCGGGACGCTGCGCCGCGCGGTCGCCTATCCGGCCGCCGCCGAGAACTGGACGCTGGAGAAGATCAACGCCGCCCTCGACAAGGTGGGGCTCGATTATCTCAAGGACCGGATCGAGGAAGACGCGCCCTGGGACCAGACCCTGTCGGGTGGCGAAAAGCAGCGGCTCGCCTTCGCGCGCCTCCTGCTGCACCATCCCGATATCGTCGTTCTGGACGAAGCGACCTCGGCGCTCGATGAGAAGAGCCAGGACAAGATGATGGAGACGGTCATCCATGAATTGCCGAAGGTGACCATCATAAGTGTGGCGCATCGCGCCGAGCTGGAAGCCTTCCACAGCCGTAAGATCACATTGGAGCGGCGCGAGGGCGGCGCAAAGCTTGTCAGCGATATTAATCTTGTCCCGCGCAAGGGCGGACGGAACCTGCTCAGGCGCGCCTTGTGGGGCTCCGGCGCTGCGGCCCAAAGGCCGCGCGAGCTGGACTAAAGCCGACTTCGTCCCGCCTCAGCGCCCGCTCAGCGCCGCGACGCGGTCGAGGGCGGCGCCGAGGCCTTTCAGGGAGACGGGGAAGTTGAGCTTGGTCTCGGCGTCGGTGACGACGTTGAGCGTCAATACGCCGCCCGCCTTCAGCTTCTGCGCCAGCGCCCGGTCGATCGGAAACTGCGCCACGCATCCGTTCGGCAGGCAGGTGCGGAACCGCAACTGGCCGAGGGGCGGCTGGTCGTCGACCTGGATCGTCACGCCTGGGTCGAACAGGATGCCGAAAGGCAGAAGCAGGGTTCCGGTCAATCCACCCTTCGGCCCCGCGCGCAACTCCACGGCCAGCAGCCTCTGGCCGTTCTTCTGCGTCTGGTCCTGCGAAACCGAGCAGGCGCGTGCATTGTCCTGGATGGTGCAGGCCAGGCTCCAGTCCTGATAGGTCTCCTGGAGCGACGACGCGCCGTTTGGAAGCGTGGCCGCCTGCTGTTGTTGCGCACAGGCACTCGATGCAGCCAGGGCCACCGCGCAGATTGCGGCCGCCTTCAGAAGAACAAATCTGTCAAACAACGATGGCGACTTTCTCTTTCGGGGTTCACGCGCATGGCCCCGAAAACCGGATGGGATTTTCGGGGCCGCGGGCATGGTCATCTGCCTCACGCAGCGTGCAAAAGCAATTCCAAAGCGCGCCGTGTGAGCGCGGCGCGCTTCAGGTACAGACCCACTCGCGGACCTTGCATTCGGTTCCCGCCGCCTCGCAGGCATGCAGAGCGAGATCTTCCGCGTCTTTGCGGGTCTCGGCGGAGTTCGCGCCCCACGGCGTCAGCCGGTCGCTCTGCTTCTCCTTAGCCACGGCCAGGGCGCCGCAGTGCTTGTAGGGAAAGCCCGTCTCGTCGTCGTCTGTCCAATGGCGATGATTGCGGAACACCGTGACAACAGTGCAGCCCTTGCCGCCGGCGTTCTCGCAATATTTCATCGCGGCGTCCTTCGCCTCCTGGCGCTTGTCGGCGCCCCAGAAGAAGCCGTGCTTGGTATCGATGCTGGAATAGGCGATCGCCCCCCAGATGCCTTTTTCCTCCTTCGGCTCCGGCTCCGGCGGCGCCACAAGGTCGGCCGAGACAACCTGCCCGCTCCACAGCAGGGCCATGCACAAAGCTGCCAGACGTCGCGATTTCATGGTCTGCAATCCTTTCCAGGAGCCCTCGCCCATTCGCCTATCCCGTTGTCTCACTTCGACGCCGACGCGATGGAAATCACCACGCAGCTATTGCCGGTCGGCAGCAGAAGCGCTTCGCCCGAATTGCCGCCCAGCTCGTACACTTCGACCTGGCCGAGATGGTCGGTGATCTTGCTGCCTTGCGGAAGAACGGACGGGATCTCCGAACACGGGCTGGCGAACGGCGCCACCCGCACCATCGCGCCTTCGCAGCCGGAAGCGGTGGGCGATGCGAAAACCACGCCGGCGGCCGGTCCGCTGTATTTTTCCGTCGCATAATCCATGCCGACGAGGGCCTGCACGGCGTGCTTGTCGGCGGCCTGGTCGTTCCACAAGGATTTGACGCTGTATTTAGAACCCGTCGTCAGCACCTGTCCGAGCACAGGAAAGATCGTCGAGCAGGCCTGCACCCCGGCCTGTTTGACATGTTCGAGGAAGGGCGAGTCCGGCAATGCGGGCGGCGCGATCCCGGCCTGTGCGGCCGTCGGGGTGCCGACGAGACCGGCGATCGCGGCATAGTTGGCGGCAGCGAAGCCGATGCCGATCATGGCCAGCCCCAGCAGCGAGAAGCCCAGGACGCGCGGCCACCGCCGCTGCGGCTCGGCGCCCCTCTTGCGATCGGGCTCGACGATCCTCTTGCGGTCCGGCTCCACGCTCGGGCCGCGCGCTGGGGAGATGGACGGGTCTTGCTGGCTCACGGTGCTGCCTCGGTTATTTGATTGGCGCAAGGGCCTCGGACAGCCCCTTGAGCGTTGCGGTCACGGTAATCGTCTGGCCGTCGACGGTCGGGTAGGAGATGGCCGGCGTCGCTTTCTGCACTATCTGCTGGCGCATGACGGGCCCCACCGGCAGCATGCCGACGCAGACCACTTCGTTGCAGCCGTTCAAGTGGACGTCGATCGGGTCGCGCCCGTCGAACTTCAGCGACACCAGGCCGTCGCTTTTGGCGTTCGGCGCGGTGCGCAGGATCATGTAGGGCTTGCCGTCCTGCGTGGCCGCGAGCGACCAGCTGAAGGCCATCCTGCCGGCCCCGTCCTCGATCACCTGCGAGACATTGCAGACCTTCTTGCGCGCCTTGAGGTTCTCGTCGCAGATCAGCGTCCAGTTCTCGAAGGGCCGGATGGTGCGCTGGTATTGGCCCAGCTTCACATCCGGCGGCACCGCCACGTCGGACGGCTTGATCCTGTAGGGCGCGGTCGCTTGCGCGGCGGCTGGCCCGGCGGCCAAGGACAGGCCGCCGGCAAGCGCCAGGCAGGTCAGGAGGAAAAGCCGGGCATGACGGCTGGTTGCCCCGTTCATTCCCGCCTCAGTTCAACGTGAAGCTCAGGCCGGCGCCGACACCGACATTTCCGCCCGCCGCCGTGCCCGAGACATTGCCGCGGATGCGGCCGTCCTCGCTGGTGTAGCCCGCGCCGAAGGCAAAGGCGCTGGCATCCCGCCAGAAGCCGCCGCCCGCCGCGACGCTCAGCTTTCCGGGACGGTCGTCGTAGCGCAGCGAGGCGGCGGCGAGGCCGATTGCCGCCGCTTGCCGGGCTTCGTCGCGGATGCCGCTGATGTCCGAATTCAGCTGGCCGAGTTTCTGGTCGGTATAGTCGTTGGCCTGTTGCAGGGTCGTGGCCGCCACCTTGTCGGTATAGCTGTTGGATGTGCTGATGGCGGTGTCCAGGCCCTTGGTCAGCTGGTTGACATTGACCGCGTCGGTGCCGGCGACGCCGGGTCCGACATTGGAGATGACGACCGGCGCGTTGACGTCGCCGCCTTGCAGCGTGATGGTGTTCGTCTTGGCGCCGCCCTGCGTGTCATAGGTCACCGCATTCTGGTTGAGATTTCCGACGCCCGTTTGCAGGGCCTCGATCGCCTGGTTGGAGGCGAAGAGCTGCGAACCGTTGATCGCGTCGGTGCTGTCGGCGGCGATCCGTCCGGCAGCGACATTGGTGATCGTCCTCTCCGCGCCGGCATCGCCGACGCTGACTGTTCCGGTCGGCGTCGTGCCGGCAAAGGCATAGGTCTTGCCGTTGATGACGGTGCTGGAGGTGCCGACGGCGCTCTGCGTCACCGAGCCGGAGCCGAGCGCCACATCGTTGGCGTTGTTGGCCTGCGCGCCCTGGCCGAGCGCGACGGCGCCCGTCCCGGTAGCGGTAGAGCCATGGCCGGCGGCCAGGCTGTCGTTGCCGCTCGCCACGCTTTCGGGTCCGATCGCCACGGCGTCGGTGCCGCCGGCGATACTGTCGGCCAGCGACGAATTGGCGTGGAAGTACTTGATGCCGCCGCCATTGCTGATGGTGGTCAAGGCATTGTCGACCGCCGTGAGCCCGTCATAGACGGTCGTGTAGGTGTTGCCCTGGACGGTGTAGGTCGGCCCGGTGATCGAGCCGTCGGGGTTGAGCGTGGTGGTGCCGCCGAACAGGTTGGTCACGTTTTGCGACACGCCGCGCAGCTGCGAGACGTTGACGCCGTCGGTGTCGGCCGAGCCCGCCGCGACATTGGTGAGCTTGCGTTCAGCTCCGGCGTCGCCGATCGACACCTCGCCCACCGAGGTCTGCGGGGCGGTCAGGGCAAAGGCCGCGTAGCCGGCCTGCGCGCCGACCGAGGTGATGGACTGCGCGCCCAGCGCCACGCTGTTGATGAAGGTGCTTTGCGCGCCGGCGCCGAGCGCCACCGACTGGATGCCGGAGGCGAGCGAATTGGTGCCGAAGGCCAGGCCGTCCGCCAGCATCACATGGGCGTTCTGGCCGATGGCGGTTCCGCCGGGCGCCGTCTGGTCGACGATGGCGCCGTTACCGATGCCGATGCCGTTATCGCCGTTGACGACCGTGGTCGGACCGACCGCGACCGATTCCGCGCCGACCGCCAGCGAGTCGGCCGCCACCGAATTGGCATGGAAATACTTGGTCGAGGTGGCCGACACGGCGGCGATGGCGCCCGCGAGCTGGCGCACCGTCACCGCGTCCTGGTCCTGCGTGCCGTCGGCGACATTGGTGATCTGCCGGTAGGAGGTGGCGTTGCCGACCGAAACGGCGCCGAGCAGCGCCTTGTCGGTGGTGTTGTACTGGATGAAGTTGGATGGGCCGGCGGGCAGTTGCCCGGTAGCCGGAGCGATCGGACGATCGGAGAGCGAACCCGAGCCGAGCGCCACGCCGCCGTCGATGCTGGCATTGCTGTCGCGGCCGAGCGCCAGCGCGCTGACGCCGGTCGCGGTCGCATTGTAGCCGACCGCCGTGGAACCGACGCCTTGGGCGAAGGAATCGGTCTGCGCCAGCCCGAACTCGTTGGTGCGGGCATAGCGGATGCCTTCGCCATTGGCGTCGGTGAAGACGGTCGACGTGTCGCCGGTGATGTTGTTGATCGTGTTGCCGAGATTGGTCACGCCAGCGCCGATATTGGCAATGTCGGTCGTGTTCTGGGTCACCTGCTGGTTGGTGGCGAAGAGCTGCGAGCCGTTGACGGCATCGGTCGAACCGCCGTTCAACTGTCCGGCCGCGACGTTCTGGATCTGGCGCTCGGCGCCGGCCGAGCCGACCGAGAAGGCGCCCGCCGGCGTGCCGCCGGCGAAGGTATAGTTGACGCCGCCGATCGTCGTGCCGCCGACATTGGTCGTGGCGCCCGACGTCGAATTCAGGCCGATCGCGACATCGCCGGCATTGTTGGCGACCGCATTCGGGCCGACAGCGACGGAATCGGCTCCCAGCGCCTGCGAATCCGCCAGCGTCGAGTTGGCATGGAAATACTTGATGCCGCCGCCGACATTGATGTTGTTGACGACGGCGCCGATGGCATCGACCGCCTGGTTGGTGGCGAAGAGCTGCGAGCCGTTGATGGCGTCGGTCGAGAGCGCGCTGATCCGCCCAGCCGCCAGGTTGGTGATGGTGCGTTCCGCGCCGGCCGCGCCGATGCTGACCGTCGAGGTCGGGTTGGTGCCCTGGAAGGCGTAGGTGGTGCCGTTGACCACCCCGCTGGCCGTGCCGACCGCCGTGGTGGTCACCGAGCCCGAACCGAGCGCCACGTCGCCGGAGCTTGCCGCCGCCGTCGCGCCATCGCCAATCGCGACATTGCCCGCAAGACCGGCGGCGCCCGCCGTCGAGCCGTTGCCCAGCGCCACGGAACCTTGCCCGATCGCCTTGTTGCTGTTGCCGATCGCGACGGCGCCGTTGGCCATGTTGGCCGCGGTGGCGGTCGCCGTGCCGTCGCTGTTGGCGATGTTGTTGGCGCCGCCGGTGAAGGCGCCGGTGCCGCTGGCATAGCTCGGGTCGCCGATCGAGACCGCGCCGTCGCCAAAGGCGGTGTTGCCGGAGCCGATGGAGACGGCCTTGCCGCCGGTCGCTACCGCATTGGTGCCCATGGCGACCGCTTCGGCGGAATCCGCCTTGGCGCTGGCGCCCAAGGCGATGGTGTTAGCCGCCGTCGCGTTGGTCGAGGGGCCGATGGCGATGGAATTGGCTCCGCTCGCGGTACTGGTGGCGCCTACCACAATGGAGTAGGCGCCGGACGCAGTGGAGCCTGCGCTGCCCACCACGGTGGCGCCGGCGCCAGTGGCGTTGACGGAAACGCCAAGCGCCACGGCCTGCGTGGCTGTCGCGTTGGTAGAGGAGCCCATGGCGATGGCACCGTCCTCCGTGGCATTGGCCAGCGTGCCGAGCGCCATCGCGTTGTTCTTATTCGCAAGCGCGCTGGTGCCGATGGCGATGCTGTTGGGCACGGCCGTGTCGGCCTGCACGCCTGCCTGCGCGCCCACACCGAATGCAATGGACTGGTTGCCCCAGGCGCTGGCGTTCTTACCCATCGCCGTGGCGCCCGTTCCCGTTGCCTTGCTTTGGCGTCCGATTGCGGTGGTGTCGACCTGAGACGCCGTCACGTCCGTACCGATAGCAATGGCGCTCTGGGCCAAGGCTCCCGTCCCGGCAGCGGTGCGCGAGCCGAGATAGACGGCGTTTATCGCGGTTGCGGTCGACTGGAAGCCGACGGCGACGGCATTTTGGCTGTTCGCAACGGTGCTGGTGCCTTGTGCAACAGCATCCAGCCCGGACGCCCCTGCGAACTGCCCAATCGCAGTGCTGCGCAGCCCGCTGGCTACGGATCCGTAGCCAGCGGCGAACGCATAGTTGTTGCTGGCCGTGGCGCTGACACCGACTGCGGTGGAGTTCCCTCCCGAAGCTTGGGCGTTGGTGCCCAGCGCGCTGGCCCCGGCCCCAGTGGCACCCGCGGCGACGCCGATCGCTACCGTGTTGATATTGTTTGAAATCGTACCGGAGCCGATCGCCACTGCGCCGCCGGTGCCCGTGGCCGACGCGGTGCGACCAATGGCGACGCCGTATTGCGCCGTCGATTGGGCCTGGAAGCCGAGCGCTATGGCCCAGTTAAGGCTGGCGTTTGAGCCGTTTCCGACCGCGATGGCCTCGGGAGCGGTCGCCGAACCGCCGCCGGCCTGATATTGCGCCTGAGCCGGCGTCGCGGCCATGCCGATCGCGAAGGCGCCCAGCGTCACGGCTGTCCCGAGCGCCCCGCCGACGCCCAGCGTTCCCAGCCCCAAGCGCTTGCGCCCCATGCCCAGCGCACGATGCGCCATGCGCAGGACCGCCATCAAGCGGCGCCGGGCCGAACGGGACCGAGGATCGCCATTCGCGATCCAGTGACTGGCGAAATGCGCCGCACGGCGCTGAACAAGGAGCGAGCCGCCCGAAATATGGCCGCCCGAAATATGATTGTCGGTCATGGTTCCCTCTCCGCTGGCCGGCACGAAATGTCTGACACTTCCACTCCACAGCAGGAAGACATGATTCCCCTTCGCGGTATTTCACGAAATTGCTGTCTCGTGAGAAAAGATACGAGCATATACGCGGAGGTTAACGGCTCGTTACCTTAGCAACTGCTTTAAAATCAAGTAATCAAATAATGACGAGAGCGCGGCTTCATCTAATCTTTGCGTTAAACTTGGCCGCCCGCGCCTGCATCGGCGTCATCTGCCGATATTTCTTCATCATGGTGGTGAAGTGGCTCTGGCTCGAAAACCCGCTGAGATGGGCGATGTCGGCGATGGTCATGCGGCTGTCGGCAAGAAGTCTTTCCGCGAAGTCCAGCCTGAGATCGAGAACATATTGATGCGGCGGCATGCCGAACGTCCTGGAGAAGGCGCGCACGAAGTGGTACGATGAAAATCCGCAGACGGCGGCCATTTCGGCAAGCGCCAGCTTGCGCGAGAAGTTCTCGTTCAGGAACTCCTGCACCTTGCGCGCACTGCGGGCGGAAAGCCCGCCCTTCACGTTGAGCAGCGGCTGCCGGGCCGAATTGGCTCCGGAAACCGATCCGGGGGGACCATCAGCGCCCGGCATTTTTCGGCCTCCCGATATTTCCAAGATGAACTTCAACCCGAGGCCTCCCTCCCCGTTCCCCCGAAAAACAATTCGTGATTGATCGAAGCGGGCCCGCATCGCCAGCCCCGCTCATGTGATCGATCCGGCCGGATGGCAAGCAATGCGCGAACCGAATGGCATTCCAAATGACTCCAGCAAAGCTTGGGGCACAGGTGGTGACGGACGTATTTTGAAAAACTCCGGAAGCCTTGTAGGAAATTCCGGTCTTGGCTCGCTGGCCGGCAGCTGTTGCTACTTTGCCATGGTCGGGCTTTCAATTCCTGCGGAAAGCGTCACCAGTCTGCCTGGCGTTCTTCCCCTGTATCTCTTCATGGTCGCGGCCAGGTGGCTCTGATCCGAAAATCCGGCAAGGTAGGCGACTTCGGCAATCGGCAACTCTCCGCCGGCCAGCAGCTTTTCCGCGAGGTCGAGACGCAAGTTGATCAGATACCGATGCGGCGGCATGCCGAATGTCCCGGCGAACCTTGCGATGAAATGATTTGGTGACACCCCCGCGACCGACGCGAGCTCGGCGACCATGACTTTCCGCACGAAGTTCTGGTCGAGATACTCTCGCACGCGTCGGGCGCCAACGGCGGAGAGCCCGCCTTTGGGCGACGCGGCCTGCCTCTTGCGACCCGTATAACCGCGCAGCAGATGCACCCCGAACACCGTCAGCAGCGAGTCCAGATAGAGCTCGTTCGGCGGCAGCCTGTCGGTCACTTCGGCAACGATCATCCGGGCTATGTTGAGCGCCCTCAGGTCAACCGTGCCGAACGCGGGCGGCTCGAGCTTGACGTCCGGGAGGTCGAACTCATGGGCCGCCAGCTCGGACAGCGCTTCGGGAGAGATCGAAACGACGGCGTTCTCCCTGGTCTGCGACCAGGCCAGCGTGCTGTCGACGCCCGCCGGATTGACGACGAGACAGCCGACCGGCGCATCGTACTGCGTGATCCTGTCACTGCCGAGCGAGGCTCTCAGCTTGCGTGCCGGCCTCAGCACAATCCCCGTGGAATGCTCCCTGGCCAGGAATTTCTGCGATCCCGGACTGCGGACGGAATAGATGACGCTTCCGCGGGCGGTGGCTCTTCTGGGACCAGCACTTTCCGGAATGATATCCAGGACGTATCGAGCTGTCCGCTCTTGATCGACGCCCTGGGAATCGCCGCTTTCCCGAGCCCCGCCCGCATGTTTCATACGTGTTGCCTCAGCCGGCTTACCGCCGCTTGGTATCCCCTTCCCCTGACCCGGAATCAACGTAACGCACACGCCTCGAATTGAAAAGAACTTCCACGCGCAAAGAAAATTCTTTATTCGAGATAAGAAAGAAGAACTGACCGTCGAAGGAAGTTCAGCAGCATTTCTGTCAATAGCGAAGAGCCTTGACGGATCTTCGCTTCAGGATTCGTCGGCCCGGGCGTAAGCCGGCAACGCATCGGTCACGAAGAAAGAGTTCACATGCGAGGCTGTGTCGGCCCTGTGGTTCGACAGCGTTGTTCGGCATCAGTGGCACGCAACGGCGCGGCGCGGAGCCAGTCGTTCACGGCCGTCTATTGCGGGTCCCCGCGACCTTTTTCGTAAAGATCCCACGCGAGTTCCACAAAAGCCAGAAGCACATCATCCTTGTCCCAGCCGGCCGCGACAGCCGCCTCGACGATTTCGCCCACGAGAGGCAACAATTGGCGCTGGCAGGCGAGCGGGATGTCAGCCTCGGATTCATCCACCGGAGGTCCATCGAAGTTGAACTTCATCGTTTGGCGCTCCCCTCGCCATCAAACGAAATGCTACTCGTTCCCAACAAACGAAGTGCTATTCGCCAGACCTTATTCCTATACAATAACTCCAACATTAAACATAGCAGGCTAGGCCGCCAACGGAGCGCAACACCGGATAATCCGTGTATCGACCGGCTGTCCTAGTGACGCTGGGGAAGCGTTATTACATCACTGTCCAAGGCAAGCTGCCGAATGGACGCCCGTCGGCCGCGCCGTCATGAAGCACGAGGAGTTGGCCGGGTTCGGAGACGAACCAGGCGAACGAGCCCCAGGCAAGCTGCGCGACGGTCTTCTTGAAGCCGGCGGACTGGCGATCCTGGTAGGCGGTCAGGAACGCGATCTGTTTTCGGTCGAAACCGGCCGCGTCCGTGACAGCATGGAGGGCATCGCGCCGGCGATCCGTGATCGCGCCATCGGTCGCCACCACTTCCACGAACAGGATCAACGGCTCCTTGCGGCCGAGATCGGCGAGGATGATGTCGGGCAAGTTCCTGTCGGCCTCGATCTTGAGGCCGATCGCACTGGCGATGGCGTCGTCGCGCAGGACCACCTTGTTGCCGCTCTCGCTCAGCCACAACATGGCAGGGGCGGCGAGAAACCGTTTGGCGAACACCTCGATGACGGCTTGCGCGATGACCGAACTCGGTCCCGGCGCCAAAAGCCTGGTGTCGCCGTTCGGAAACGTGACGCGGATGCCGGCGGTGTTGGCGACAGCGCCGGCGCGCATGATGGTCACGCGGGCCAGCGCGCCCTTGCTGAGATGCGTTTCCTGGAAGTCCGCGATGGCGGTTTCCAGCGCCTCGCCTTCCAGCGCCGGGTCGAACAGGGCTGCAAATGCCGCCCTCAGCGCATAGCGGGGCTGGCCTGAAGTCGTCGGCAGATCCTCGCGACGCAGCACCGCGCCGATCGCCACCAGCCCGTCCCGCAGCGTCTCGTCGCGGATGGGCTCGCGCGTATTGTCCGCGTACCAGCGTGATCCCGCGACGGCGCCGTTCTTGCGCAGGACAGTTGCGGCGTAGGCATCCCGATCTGCATCGTCCGCCAGCGCCGCCTGCTCGCGGGTCATGCGATAAACATGGACAGGGCCCAGGAATCGCCCCGAACCCTCGACGGCGCCGATGTAGAGAGCGGCGAACACGGTGCTGGCGGCAAGTTCGCGGATGCAATAGATGCGGTTCGGCGTGCCTTCCGGAAAGATCAGCGGCAAGCGCCCGGCGACAAGATCGCGCGTCGCATAGGGCGGCCGTGCCGTCATGCAGGCTCACCGTAGAGGCGGCTGCATTCCGCCTCGATCTTTTCGCGCGTCGCACCGGCTGCGACGAGCTTCGCCAACGTGCTGGTGCTCTTGGGCGGCGGCAGCGGCAGCGCTTCCAGCTCGAAGGCGGAAACGGCGACGCTGCCGCTGATGCAGCGGAAAAGATCATCGACGACGCGGCTGTTCAAAAGCGCCGCCACGACCGCTGCCGGCACCTTCGCGCTGCCGGTCGCGCGGACCATGTTGAGATGGTTTTCGACGACGACGCCGCCATGCGCATCGATGAATTCCTGGCGAAGTTCGGCGGCAATCAGGCGCCGGGCCTGTTCCTTGGCGGTGGTGCGCTGGACGAGGATGCAGGGCGCCTCGACAAGCAGCCAGCCGTCGCCGGCCTCCAGCTTGAAGTAGGGAGCGTGGTTCTTCTTGCGCGCGCGATAGGCGAACTGGCCGTCGGCGGTCACGGCTTCGGCCCAGATCAACGGATGCACCCCCTTGCCGCCGGCGCGATCGCGCAATTGACCCTTGAAGCGGTTCCAGACCAGCGGGCCGGTCGAAACCCCATAGCCCCAGTCGACGAGGCGATGCGTCATCGTCTCGGCCCGGGCGATGAGCCGGCTGTGCTCCGGCGTGCGCGGCGCAAGCCAAGGCATGGCGTGGTCCGATGGCAAGCCTATCGTGCCGTTGCGGGCAATCCCGGCCTCGGTCTCGGAGGCGACGGTCAGATAGTGGATCTGCGCGCGCCGCGGCTCCGCGCCGTTGACGTAGACGGCAAGCAGCGTCTCTTGCAGCACATCCTCGAAAACGCCGCGCCGCGCATGCACGAAGTCGATCGCGACGGGCGGCGCCTCCTTGGCCAGAAGGCTGCGCAGCGCCGAGTAGTATTGGCCGCCGAGAAAGCTTGTCGGCGTCAGGAAGGCGATGAGGCCGCCAGGCTTGGTCCAGCGCAGCGCGGCGTCGGTGAAAACGCCGTAGAGATTGGCGTGCCCGTAGAGGCCGCGCGCATAGCGCTCGCGCAATCGCGACGGCAGCGAGACCCGCCCATAGGGCGGATTGCCGACGACGAGATCGAAGACGGGTTCCGGATCGGCTTCAAGCGTGTTGCAGGCCGTCACGATGGCGGGGGCGGCGCGCCCGGCCCTGGTCGCGATATCGGCGAGCGCGATCTCCAGGGCGCCTTGCGCCAGCCGCGCCGCGAGGGGATCGAGCTCGAAACCGGCAAGCCTGGTGCCGACATGGCTGAGCGCGAAGGCTGGCTCGCAATCGCCGAGCGCGGCGATCATGCGGTGCGCGGCATGAAACAGAAACGTCCCACCGCCGGCGGCGGGATCGAGAACCCGTGCGCTGCGCCAGTCCAGGCCCTCTTCCTCGGCCTGGTCGAGCAGGCGATTGACCAGCGCCGGCGGCGTGTAGAAGGCACCGCGCTCACCGCGCTCCCTGGTCGGCAGCAGGACCGGATAGAGGCTGGTGACGAGATGCAGCGCTTCGAGGATCGGCAGCCGCGCGGCGGTCTCCCCGATGCTGTGCGCAAGCGCGGAAGCCGGCTCGTCCAGCGCCTCCGTATCGAAGGCGAGCGAGGGGCAGATCGCCGGGGAAATGCCGAGGGCCGCCGACAAGGCCTCCAGCGCGCGCCGGGTCAGCGAAACCGCATAGGTTTCGCGGTCGCATTCATCGATCGTCTCGCACCATGCGCGCGCCAGCAGGCGAGCCTTCGACAGCTCCGCGCGCGCCACTCGCAATGCATCAGCCACCGAGCGCAAGACGGCAGGCAATTTCGACCCGCGAATCTGTGAAACTTTTCCCATCGCCCTCGACCGTACCGCGCAAGACTCACCGATGCGATAGAGTATCACATGTTCTCGTTATGTTCCAGTGGAAAACCGCAACCGTGCCGCGCGCATGCATTGATCACAGCGCCAGGCTACCCTGCTCCGTCTCCTCGGTATTGGGATCGCCCGGCGCCGCGTTGCGGTCGCCCGGCGCCGCATTTGGGTCGCCCGGCGCCGTCGCCCAGGCGAGTTCCACCAGCGTGACGGTGCGCCGGCCGGTACCGTCGAGCTGGCACACGATCAGGCCCTGCTCTTCGATGTAGGTGAGCAGGCGCCGGGCGCGGCGCATGGAGTGCGAGCCATAGGCGCGGGCGATCGCGGCGTCGCTCGGGCAAGGCCAGCCTTCCTTGGCCGCGCGGGCGATCATCATGAACACGCCCTGCATGTCCTCGGGTAGCAGCGAAGCGCGCACGGAGACGTCGCGCCACGCATCGTCCTCGGCCATATCGGAGCCGACGCCGGCGCGGGCGCGCGTCAGCATGCGGCGAAACTCCTGCAGATCGGGCACGACCGAGGCCAGTCCCTCGATGCGGCAGCGCACCACGAACTCCTGGTAGAGCACGCCGATGACGCGGAAGCCCGCATCGGGCTCCGCCAGGATGGCGCGCAGGATGCGGTCCATCCGCTCGCGCCGCTCCGCCAGGTCCTCGGCGCTGGGCGCCGGCTCGGCCGGTTCGGGGCGGATCTCCAGCGCCGCCGACTTCGCCGCCATCAATTGGTCGAGCAGGTCCGGCGATGTCATCCGCCGCTGCGGCCGCGCGGCCTCCGGCGGCGGTGCCGCCAGGATGATCGCGCGGGCATCCTCCAATGCCGCTTCCGGCAACGGCATCAGGCGCGGCGTGCCGTTGCGCGGGCTGGTATCCGTCGGCCCGATGCGCAGGCCGAGCGGGCGGCGCGACAGCGCCGGGCCCAGCGCCATGAAATGCCCGCGCTCCAGGTCGCGAAAAGCCTCCGCCTGCCGCCGCTCCATGCCAAGCAGATCGGCCGCGCGCGCCATGTCGATGTCGAGGAAGGTGCGGCCCATCAGGAAATTGGACGCCTCGGCCGCGACGTTCTTGGCAAGCTTGGCCAGTCGCTGCGTGGCGATGATGCCGGCAAGCCCGCGCTTGCGGCCGCGGCACATCAGATTGGTCATGGCGCCGAGCGAAAGCTTTCTCGCTTCGTCGGAAACTTCGCCGGCCACCGCCGGCGCGAAAAGCTGCGCCTCGTCCACCACCACCAGCATGGGATACCAATGGTCGCGCGCCACCTCGAACAGCCCGCCGAGGAAGGCGGCGGCGCGCCGCATCTGGTTCTCGGCGTCGAGCCCTTCGAGATTGAGCACCGTGGAGACGCGGTGGATGCGCGCCCGCTCGCCGGCGCTCTGCAACCCGCGCTCGGTATGTTCCTCGGCATCGATCACCAGATGGCCGAAGCGTTCGCCCAGCGACACGAAGTCGCCTTCGGGGTCGATGATGGTCTGCTGCACCCAGGGCGCGCTCTGCTCCAGCAGCCGGCGCAACAAATGAGATTTGCCGGAGCCCGAATTGCCCTGCACCAAAAGCCGCGTCGCCAGCAGTTCCTCAAGGTCCAGCGCCGCCGGCGCGCCGGCGGTCGTCTGTCCCATCTCGATCGCAACGGTCATGTCAGACTCAGCCGCTCCTTCGCAGAGGGACTTATCAATCCGATTGCAAAGCGTCGAGCGCCGATGGCCGCCAGTTGGGCGTTGCGCACAGTTGTGCGAATGCTGCCTGCCTGATGCAACATCCGGCGGGCTGAACGATCGCATGACAAGCGCGCAATCGTTTCGGATGCACGTGAAAACAAGCAGTTGAAGCGGAATCGCGATTCAAGCCCTGAAGCCTGGTCGACCGCTCCCGCGTCGTCTCACGCGGGCATCACCGTCCGGGGACCGGGGCCAATGCGGGCGCGTCCAGCCCCTGGAACGGATCGCGCCAGGCCTCGATCTCTTCGAGCCGGCGATACCAGCGCTCGATTTGGGGATAGTCGCCGAGCGGCAAGCGGGCGGCGTCGTTGAAGGGTAGGAACGTCGCCATGCGGAAATCGGCATAGGAGACCGAAGTCCCGGCCAGCCATGGCCGCCGGCCAAGTGCCGCCTCGAGGATCGGCGCCGTCCTGTGGAACTGTTCCAGTCCCTCCGCGACCTTTTCCGCGTCGATCGGCCCGATGCCATAGCGCTGCTTGGTGCCGCGCTCGAAATGCACGATGTCGCAGGCCCTGACGAACTCCTCCTTGCCCCAGCTCAGCCAACGGATCATCTCGGGTTCGCCGTCGCCCGCGCGCCAGAAATCCGAACCCAGGTCGCGCGAAAGCCGGCAGGCTATGGCGTCCGCTTCCCAGAGGCTCCCTCCAGGCCAGGCCAGCAAGGGCAGGGAAAGATTGGGATTGAGCGGACGGAACCGCTCCGCCTGCCCCGGCGCCATGGGCGAAGCGAATTCGAACGCGACTTTCGCCCCGAGGTGACGAGCCACCGCGACTCCCAGGCGCGGATTGGGGTTGCGGCTGAAGAACAGTTTCATCTCCGCGTCCGCCCCGTGCGGTTTCGGCCCGACCTTGTCACTCGCCATCGCCTCGCTCCTTGTTGCGGCATGCACGCCAAGGACGGATAGCGCCGATCGAATCCGACAATGCGGTCGCGACCGCAAGGACCGGTTTGCGAAAAGTCCGGGTTGACCGCTTCCGGACGCGAGGCGACTATCCCTCTCGAAGCATGGCAATGGATCTCGAGGAGGATGAGCGATGGATGAGCCCGACCGCTGGCGCCACATGTCAAGCGCGCCCAAGGACGGCAGCCGGATCCTCGTCACGGTCCGGCCGTCCGAGCAGGGGCCGGCGGAAGTCGACCTCGCCTATTGGTCGGATGGCGACCAGTTCGGCGAAGAAGGCTGGCGCGCGTCGGACTCCTCGCCCGGCCGCATCGTCGAATATGCCGAGCCGGAGCTGAAATGCTGGATGCCGATGCCCTCGGCCAACCTCGCCCGCGCCTCCATGCCCTCGCCCTGGGAAGGCGACGACGCCCAGCAGCTGGACGGCTCGGGGATTTGAGGCACTGAAGCTGCTGATCTCCTGAGACGCCGGCGGGACAGCCCCCTCTGCCCTGCCGGGCATCTCCCCACAAGGGGGGAGATCGGCTGTCGCGAATGCTTTCGCCAATCTTCAACGTTGAAGAATGTAGCGCCGGAGCCAAAGCTGCCAATCTCCCCCCTTGTGGGGGAGATGTCCGGCAGGACAGAGGGGGGCGCCGTAGAGTAAAAACGTTGGTGACCAACTTCAGCATCAAGCCTCTCACACCATGCCACACACACCCTTGCCCCCAAGACACCGCGCTAACGCGAAATCGATGCGCAGGATCATGACCGATGCCGAACTAAAGCTCTGGAACGAGCTGCGTGCGCATAGGCTGATGGGCCTGGGCTTTCGCAGGCAATTCCCCATCGCCGGCTACATCGTAGACTTCGCCTGCCCGGAGAAAAAGCTGATTGCAGAGGTCGACGGTTCACAACATGGCGACCCGGGTCTTGCCAATGCTGACGAGGCCAGAACCAAACGCTTGGAACAGGATGGCTGGATCGTCTTGCGCTTCTGGAATGACGATGTCATCCGCGACATAGACAATGTCTGCCAGCATATCGTTATCGCGGCTGGTTTGGCAGACGCGCCCTGACAGGCTGGCGGGACAGCGCCCCCCTCTGCCCTGCCGGGCATCTCCCCCACAAGGGGGGAGATTGGCAGCTTTGGCTCCAGCGCCACATTTTTCAAAGTTGAAAATTGGCGAAAGCATTCACGACAGCCGATCTCCCCCCTCGTGGGGGAGATGTCCGGCAGGACAGAGGGGGGCGCCGTAGAGTAAAAACGTTGGTGGCCTCAAAACAAGAACGCCGCCGTCGCAGGGTTCGGCCCGACGCGGCCATCGGTTGAATCCATGCCGCGGATGGCCTTCAGGTCCTGCGCGTCCAGTTCGAAATCGAAGACGTCGAAATTGGCCGATATGCGGTCCTGGTGAACCGATTTCGGGATGACGATCAGCCCTTCCTGGAGGTGCCAGCGGATCATCGTCTGCGCCGCGGACTTGCCGTGCTTTGCGGCGATGCCTGCTATGGTCGCGTCGCTGAGCAGCCTGCCGCTGCCGAGCGGGCTCCAGCTTTCGGTGTGGATGTTGTGCCGGGCATGGAATTCCCTGATCTCGCGCTGCTGGAAACGCGGATGCAGCTCGATCTGGTTGACGGCTGGCGTGACGCCGGTTTCGCCGATGATGCGCTCCAGGTGATCCCGGTTGAAATTCGACACGCCGACCGATTTGATCCGGCCGGCTTTCTGCAGCTCGATCAATGTCTGCCAGGCCTCGACATATTTGTCCTGGCTGGGCACCGGCCAGTGGATGAGGAACAGGTCGATCTGTTCGATGCCGAGCTTGTCCATCGTATCGTCGAAGGCGCGCAATGCGGCATCGCGCTGGTGCGCGCCGTTGCGCAGCTTCGAGGTGATGAACAGCTCGCCTCTCGGCACGCCCGCGCTCCGGATCGCCTCCCCGACGCCCTTCTCGTTCTGGTAGCCTTCGGCGGTGTCGATCAGCCTGTAGCCGGCCTTGATCCCCCAACCCACCACCTTGGCGGTGATAGCGGGATCGACTTGCCACACGCCAAGGCCGAGCCGGGGAATGGTCGAGCCGTCGTTCAACGAAATCTGTTCAGGCATGGTCTGGTCCTCTGCGAAGATGGTCCAGCCTATCTAGGCCCGGCATCGGGCAACGGCCAGCCGGCGGCGGACAAATTGCCGAATCTGTGATCGACACAGACGATGCTCCTGTCGCTTGTCCGCAGGCGTCGGCACGTGAGCTCACCGCAAAGATCAGCCCTCATTTCGGTCGGCGCACGGTCCTCACCACGCCGCCCGGGCCGCCGCCGCAGAAGAAGCGGTCGCCGCCGTCGGATTCGAGCCCCGACACGCCCTTGCCGGGCGGCATGTCGAGCCGTTCCAGCACGTCTCCGTTCTCCGGGTCGACGCGCCGCACATCGCTCTGGTCGCCTTCCCAGGTGCCGTGCCACAGCTCGCCATCGACCCAGGTCACGCCGGTGACGAAGCGGTTGGATTCGATGACGCGCAGGATCGCCCCGGTCTCAGGGTCGATCTGGTGGATCTTGCGCTGGCGGTTCTGCCCCACCCACAACGTGCCCTCGGCCCAGGTGAGGCCGGAATCGCCGCCGCCGCCGGGCGCCGGAATGGTGGACAGCACCGCGCCGGTGCCGGGATCGATCTTCTGGATCCGGTCCTTGGCGAGCTGGTAGAGGTACTGGCCATCATAGGCCGTCCCGGCATGCGCGGCGACATCGATCGAGCGCACCGCCTGCCCGCTCTCCGGGTCGAAGGCGGTGAGCCCCTTGCCCGAGGCAAACCAGACGTTCTGCCCATCGAAGCTCACCCCATGCACGCTGTCCACGCCCGCAAAGGGGCCGTATTCACGCAGGATTTCGGCCGCCGCATGTTTCATGTCTTCATCCTCACCCTTGATCGTGTGATCCATTCCTAGCCGTTCGGCAACGGCGCCGGGAGTAACAAGGTGGTCGTGAAACCCGCCACCGGCGGCGTCATCCAGCGGCGCGCCCGGCCGTGGCCGAACCATTGCACCTTGCCGGTCTCGGCAAGCTGCTCCAGCGCGCGCTGCACGCTGCGCTGGCTGGATGCGAGCGCCAGCGCCAGTGCCGAGCTCGACCAGGCTTCGCCGTCGGCGAGGAAGGCGAGCACTGCCGCATGCCGCTCCTCGAGAGGCCGCGCCAGCACCACCACTTCGCCGCCCCGTTTCGGCGCCAGCGAAAAACCGCGCTTCGTCGCCTGGATGTCGGCCAGCCCGCGCAGCTCGGCGCGCAGCCGGCCGATCTCGACCCGCAGCCGGGCGCGATGCGATTCATCGGCGTGCCTGCCGCCGAAGGCCCTGGCGATGAGCGCCGCACGCGGCATGTCGCCGGGCCAGGCCTCGGCCAACGCGCGCGCCAGCGCAAACAGCACCGGGCGCGTCGCCAGAGAGGCCCGCGCCTCCTGTCTGCGCACGGCATAACGAAGACCGTCGACCACCAGCGCTTCCGATGCCTGCAAGGTCTCGACTTCCTCGAGCAGCAGCGGATGCTCCTGGCCGTTCGCGATCAGCCGCGCCGCCGGGGTTGCCAGCACCCGGAACGCGCTGTCGACCTCGGCCATCAGTCCGGGAATGCCGGCCCGCCATGCGGCGTGGCGGGCCCGCTCGAGTGCCGCGCGCGCGGTCTTCGTCCTGAGGCGCCGCATGGCGATGCCGGCGACGACCAGCTCGTGCGCGGCCCGCGAAGCCGGCGGAAACGGCGTCGCATCGAGCCCGGCCAGCACCTGCTCGGCCTCGTCGAGACGGCCGATCAGCAACAGGAATCGCACTTCCAGGTGCCGCGCATGCGCGGCGTTCAGCCGGTCGCCTTGCTTTTCCAGCGTCGCCCGCGCCGCGTCGAGCGCCTTGGCCGGCCAGCCGAGGTCGCGCGAAACCAGCGCGATCTCGGCTTCGGCGATGACGCATCTGGCGCGCGCCACCGCTTCCCTCGGCCCGAAGGTGCGCCCCGCCCGCCGCAGCAGAGCCCTGGCCCGGTCGAGATCGCCGAGCTGCGCCATGGCGATGCCGCGCAGCGCCAGCGCCGGCGCGTCCTCGCGCAACGCCACGCGGTCGAGCGCGCCGAGCGGGTCACCCGCCGCCAGCAACAGCCCCGCGGCCGTGATCAGCGAATCCATCAAAAAAATCCCGCCACGGCGAATCCCGCCACACTTGTAACTCTCACCATCCCGCTGTCCGGCGCTATGTCAGTCGCGTCACATCAAACCGGAACAGCGAGGCAAAAGCCATGACCAAGCAAATGCACACACCGCCGATCGTTTCCCAGCAAGCATGGGAGGCGGCGCGCCAGCAGTTGCTCGTAAAGGAGAAGGCGACGCTCCGCGCCAAGGACGCACTGGCCGCCGAGCGCCGGCGCATGCCGTGGATGGCCGTCGAGAAGGATTACACGTTCGAAGGCCCCAACGGAAAAGCGAGCCTGCTCGACCTGTTCGAGGGCCGCCGCCAGCTGATCGTCTACCGCGCCTTCTTCGAGCCGGGTGTGTATGGTTGGCCCGATCACGCCTGCCGCGGCTGCTCGCTGGGCGCCGACCAGGTCTCCAACCTCGCTCATCTCAACGCCCGTGACACCACGCTGGCCTACGCCTCGCGTGCGCCGCAGGCCGACATTGCGCGGCTGAAGAAGCGGATGGGCTGGGCAATGCCCTGGTACACCATCACCGACAGCTTCGACAAAGACTTCGGCGTCGACGAATGGCACGGCCACAACGTCTTCATCCGCGACGGGGACCGCATCTTCCGCACTTATCTGATCAACAACCGCGGCGACGAGGCGATGGGCACCGTCTGGAGCTACCTCGACGCCACGCCGCTCGGCCGCCAGGAGGTCTGGGAGGACTCGCCCGAAGGCTATCCGCAGACCCCGACCTACAAATGGTGGAACTGGAGCGACAACTACGACGCCGACACCGCGCCGGACAGGAAATGGGACGAAGTGTCTGCTGCCGGCGAGGCGGCGTTCCGCAACAAGGACGCCCAGTAGAGCCTGGCTAGAGCGCCGGCTCGACGCAAGCGCAGCCGGACGCTCTTCGCAAGGCGGCAGCTTTCCCAGGATTGCTGCTGCTTTCCGGGCTCGCGCCAATGCGCAACCGAGGAGAAAGACATGAGCGACATCCATACAGACGCCCTTCCCTGTCCCGATCAGGACGCGGCCCGCCTCGGCATCGCCGACTGGCTGGGCCTCGCCGCAGCGCCGACCTTCGCCCTGATGGCGCTGCTGGCCGGCATCTTCGGCGGCGATGCGGCGATGCTGTGCATGGGCACTTCTTCGCCGCTCACCGGCATGCCGGCCATGTACCTGCTGATGAGCGCCTTCCATCTGGCGCCTTGGCTGCGCGTGATTTCCAACAGGCAGGCGGGCCGGGAGAAAGCAAAGCGCTTGGAGAAAACTCTGCAAAAACAGAGCATTGCGCAACCAGTTTGAATCGCCGATGCAACCCACCAAGGAGAAGAACCATGACACGGACGAGTGAGACGCACGGTCCCGACACACGGGAGCCGATCGAGGCGGAGCCGACACGGCGCGGCGACGAGCCCTCGCAACCCGCCAAGGGCTGCCCCTGGTGCACGCCCGAAAAGACCTGACGCTTCGACGGCGGAGCGGCGCGCCGCCCAGGCGCAATGAAGCCGGCCGTTCGCCCTGCTCATCACCGCCAAGCGCGCTGGCGTTTACGTCGCGATGTCGTTGACAGGCAGCAATGGCGCGGGAAGGTCGACCTCGCCGAGCCCGGTCCGCATCTCGATCTCGATGTCGCGGCAGATCTGCGAGATCGGCACATCGTTGGCGTTGCCCTCGAAAGGGTTGGCGCTGCTCTCGCCGACCTGGTCGAGCGACATGTATGCCCAGCCCAGCAGCGTGCTGAACGGGATCGTCAGCCAGATCGCGATCGAGCTCAGCGCCCCGCCGAATTTGCCCATCTCGGCGAAGACCGGAACGACGCCGAACGGCAACAGCGTGCAGAAGATCATGACGAACATGGAACTGACGATGGCGTATTGGCGGGGATAGGGATTGTTCTTGATGCGGTCGCAGCGCGCCTGCTGGTCGTGGAAGTCGCGGATGAGTTTTGTCAGTTCGCCATAGATCTGCGGAGGAATCTTGGCATCCTTGAACAAGCCGTTGACCTGCACCGATTGCATTTCGAGCAAGGCGATCGCCGGGCGGGGCGATTTCAGGACGCCCTCGGTCTGCTCGGCCAGCAACGGCCGCAATTCGTCGGCGATCGAGCCCGTATCCTCCTGGACATGGTAACGCCGCCGGTATTCGATATTGGCGGCCCGCGCCATGGATTCCCATGGCATCGGCCGCCGCAGCGCGAAACGCAGCGCCGTCATCCAGGCGATGTGGCGATAGATGAGTTGCTTCGCTGTCGGGGCGTCGGTGAAGTCCCTGCAGAAATTGGACCACAACCGGCTGCTGGCCGTGATTTGCGCAAACGCCTGCAGCGCTTCACCGCTGCGGGTAAACACCTGCGAATTCTTGAAGCCCGCAACCAGTGACACCGTGGTGCCGAGCACCAGCACGACAGACCACGGCACCGAGAACCCGGCAAGTCCGGGAAAACGGTAGGCGGCCACCGCCAGTCCGCTCACCACCACCATGTAGATGACGCTGCGCCGCGACCAGAGCGCGAAATCCATCACCTTGTAGGAACGGCCCACATACATAAGATGCCCCCAAATCGCGGACGTGCCCGCTAGCCGCAGGCCAGTCTCCAGTCGCCCTCACCTAGCCTTGGCGGCGCCGAACCGCAATCCGTCCATCAGCAGCCGGACCAGCCGGCGCGAGCGATCGCGCCAATCCGGGGTGTCGGGCGCCGAATAGATGCCGCCCAGCGCGTGCAGCACGTCGGACGCGTCGACATCGCCACGGATGGTGCCCTCGGCCACCGCCGCCTCGACCAATTGCCGCAACGCCGCCGAGACCCGACCCGACGTGTCGGAATAGAGATTGGCATTCGCAGTCAACAGGATGCGCAGGCTGGTCGCAAGCCCTCGCTTGGTGGCGATATAGTCGACGAAGCGCCGCATCCATTCTTCCAGCGCGACGTCGGACGGATGCTTTGTCGCCAGTTCGTCGGCGGCCGCGCACAGCCCTTCCACCTCGCGCCGGTAGACCACCTCGACCAGGTGCTCGCGCGTCGGGAAATGGCGGTAGAGCGTGCCGATGCCGACGCCCGCGCGGCGCGCGATCTCCTCCAGCGAGGCATCGATCCCGCGCTCGGCGAAGACCGAGGCCGCCACCTCGACCAGCCGGTCGCGGTTGCGCTGCGCGTCGGCGCGCAACGGCTTGGCCTCTGCGGTCTTCTGGTCGGGGATGGCGGACGGCTCTGCGGCCAATTTTTTCTCCACTGTCGAAATATGGGGCTTGAACCCCATCGGGTCAGCCCCCACGTAATAAACGGAGGCGCCTCCGCTTTAGTGGAGCACCTTTATCATATAATCAGGGGAACCGGTATGTCACGTGCTGAAAGCTTGCAAGCCAAGGCCGATATTCGTCAGGGATTGGTGAAGGCGCCGAAGAGCGTAATCTCCCCCCGCGGGGGGAGATCGGCCAAGCTGACCACATTGCGCCTTGCCCTTCCCCGCCCCGACACCACTTCATTTCCCTCAGCGTCAAGCAACTGGAGCCAGACGCCCATGACGAACACCACAATCCCCGTCCATCTCGATATCAACGGCCAGCCGCATACGCTGGACCTCGAACCGCGCGTCACGCTGCTCGACGCCTTGCGCGACCGCCTCGGCCTGACAGGCACCAAGAAGGGCTGCGACCACGGTCAGTGCGGCGCCTGCACGGTGCATGTCGACGGCGAGCGCGTGCTGGCTTGCCTGACGCTGGCGGCACAGGCCGAAGGCCGCACCGTCACCACCATAGAGGGGCTTGCACGGGAGGGCGAACTGCATCCCGTGCAGGCTGCCTTCCTCGATCAGGACGCCTTCCAGTGCGGCTATTGCACATCTGGCCAGATCATGTCGGCGGTCGCCTGCATCCGCGAAGGCCATGCCGGCTCCGATGACGAGATCCGCGAATACATGGCCGGCAATCTCTGCCGCTGCGGCGCCTATCCGCACATCATCGCCGCCGTGCGCCAGGCAGCGCTGGAGGCCGCGTCATGAGGGATTTTTCCTATCTTCGCGCCGCCTCGGTCGACGCCGCACGCCAAGCGGCCGCCCTGCCCGGCGCCATGCTGCTGGCCGGCGGCACGACGCTGATCGACCTCGCCAAATGCGGCGTCGCCGAGCCCGATAGCCTGGTCGACATCAGCCATCTCAAGGGGCTCGATACCATCGAGATCGACGAGCGCGGCGCCGTCATCGGCGCGCTCGCCAGGATGAGCCATGTCGCCGACCACGCCGGCATCAAGGGCGGCTTTCCCGCCGTCTCGGAGGCGCTGTGGCAGGCGGCTTCGGCGCAGCTCCGCAACATGGCGACCGTCGGCGGCAATCTGATGCAGCGCACACGCTGCCCCTATTTCCGCGATCCCTCGAATTTTGCCGCCTGCAACAAGCGCGAGCCCGGCAGCGGCTGTTCGGCGATCGGCGGCGTCACCAGGGGCCATGCGGTGCTCGGCACCAGCGAGGCCTGCATCGCCACCTATCCCGGCGACCTCGCCACCGCGCTGGTCGCCTTCGATGCGGTGGTCCATCTCGGAGAACGCCGCGTCTTGGTCGACGACTTTTTCCTGCTGCCCGGCACCACGCCTCAGAAGGAACACGCGATCGAACCGGGCGAGATGATCACCGCCATCGAAATCCCGGGATCCGCCGCCGCCCGCCGCTCGAGCTACGTGAAGGTCCGCGACCGGCAGTCTTACGAGTTCGCCGCCGCCAGTGCCGCCGTCGGCCTCGAAC
>NZ_JAIUHZ010000021.1:0-97880 GCF_020165355.1 Mesorhizobium sp. BR1-1-6
GCCTCACTCCGTCACGCCCCCACAACCGTCTCGGCGCTGCGCGCCGATCCACCCTCCCCCACAAGTGGGAAGGAAAGGCGGCGGTGCTTACTTCGACCGCGAAAACGCCAGCCACAGGCCGCCGCCGACCATGAAGCTGCCGCTGATCCTGGACAGGAGCTTGACGCGGCGAGCGGACAGGATGCGACCGGCGCGGCCGGCGGCCAGCGCATAAGTCGAATCCGACATGGCGGCGAAGATCATGGCGGTGAGGCCCATGACGACGATCTGCAGCGAATAATTGCCTTGCGGCGCGATGAATTGCGGAAAGAAGGCGCCGAAGAAAATCAGCGTCTTCGGGTTGCTGAGCGCCACCAGCAGGCCCTGCAGGAAAAAGCCGCCGCGCGGCTTCCGCACCGTTCCGTCGGCGTTCAGCTTGCCCTTGGACCGGAACATCTGCACGCCCATCCAGATCAGATAGGCGGCACCGATCAGCCGCACCCATTCGAACCAGTGCCCCATGCCCGATATCAGCGTGTTAAGGCCGATGCCGACGATGGCGATCATGACCGCCAGGCCGGCCTGCGTGCCGGCGACATTGGCCAAGCCGGCGCGGGCGCCATGACGGATGCTGTTGGCGATGATCAGCGTGACCGTCGGCCCTGGCACCAGGATGATGACGACGCACGCAAGGACATAGGCGGCATAGAGTTCCAGCGACATGATTTTTCCCTCGGGCAGAATGCCGCCTGTGCGGCGCCACAATCAATGCATGGCGGCGATGCCGGTGCAAGCCGGCACATGGAGCCGCGCGATACGCAGATGCACCGGATTCAGGCGCCGGACGGCCACGGCAGTGTCGTCTCATAGGCCGCCGCCGCCTTCAGCACAGCCATGTCGCCACGCGGCCGGCCGATCAGTTGCATGCCCATCGGCCGGCCTCTGGCGTCGAAGCCGACCGGCACGCTGACGGCCGGGCAGCCGCCCATGGTGGCGGGCGCCGAAACCTGCATCCAGCGGTGATAGCTGTCCATCGGCCGGCCGGCGATCTCGCGCGGCCAATGGGTGCCGACGTCGAACGGAAAGACTTGCGCGGTCGGCAATGCAATCAGGTCGAAGCGGTCGAACAGCGACAGCAGCGTCCGGTACCAGGACGTCCGGACGACCGAGGCGGCGCGAATCCGAGGCGCCGTCAGGAGTTGCGCGTTCTCCACCTCCCAGACGGCTTCGGGCTTCAACAGGGCGCGCCTGGCAGGATCGTCATAATGCACTTTCAGCGCGCAGCCGCTGCTTGCCTGGCGCAACGTCACGAAGGCCTGCCACAAGGCCTCGAAATCAAAATCCGGCACCAGTGCCTCGGCCTTGAACGAGGCCTCCCCGAAGCGGTCGAGCGCGGCCTGGCAGAGCTCGAGGATGCCGGGCTCCATGGGCAAATGCCCGCCCAGATCGCCGAGCCAGGCGACACGGCCGCCTTTGGCGGGCATATGCAGGCCTTCGAGGAAGGAGCCTTGTTTCTCATAGGACAAGGGTGCGCGCGGATGATGGCCCGCCTGCACGTCGAGCAGCAGCGCCATGTCGCCGACATTGCGACCCATCGGCCCATCGACGCCCATCTGGGCATGAAAGACCTCGACGTCCGGGCCGCCGGGGACGAGCCCCTGCGATGGCCGGAAACCATAGACATTGTTCCAGGCGGCTGGATTGCGCAACGAGCCGCCGAAGTCGC
Source organism: Mesorhizobium sp. BR1-1-6 (assembly GCF_020165355.1). Taxonomy (NCBI): domain Bacteria; kingdom Pseudomonadati; phylum Pseudomonadota; class Alphaproteobacteria; order Hyphomicrobiales; family Phyllobacteriaceae; genus Mesorhizobium; species Mesorhizobium sp. BR1-1-6. Next base: position 1,706 of record NZ_JAIUHZ010000021.1, read on the forward strand.
TGCCGTCGGCGACGGGCACCATGTCCAGCGCCAGCGCCACCGCGGCGCCGCCGCTCGAGCCGCCGGCGCTCAAATCTGGATCAAAGGCGTTCAGCGTCGGGCCGAACACGGGATTGTAGGTGTTGGAGCCGAGGCCGAATTCGGGAACGTTGGTCTTGCCGATGATGATGGCGCCGGCCTTGCGCATGCGCTCGACGAAGAAATCGTCCTCCTGCGGCACGAAATCGGCGAAGATCGGCGAGCCGAAGGAGGTGCGCAGGCCGCGGGTCATTGCGAGATCCTTGACCGCGATCGGCAGGCCGAAGAGCGCACCGGCCCGGTCCGGACGGGCATCGGCTGCGTCGGCCTCGCGCAGGATATCGCTACGATCGCGCAAGGAAACGATGGCGTTGACGAGCGGGTTGACGGCTTCGACGCGGTCGAGGAATGCCGTCACGACCTCACGTACCGAAAGTTTCCTTTGCCGGATCGCGTCGGCCAGCTCGACGGCGGACAGGCGGCAGATGTCGCCGGTCGGTGGCGCGGCATGCTTTGTCTGGGGGCGCATTCTGGTCGTCTCAGCGGGATTTCAGGAGTGCCTGGTCGACATCGGCGGCCAACGGGATGGCCGGCTGGGCGCCCGGCTTCAGGCATGCCAGCGAGCCGGCCGCGCCGGCCCGGGCGAGCGCCTGTTCGAGGGGCAGGCCCGACGACAGGCCGGCGGCGAAATAGCCGCAAAAGGTGTCGCCTGCACCAACCGTATCGACCGGGGTGATCTTCAATGCGGGAACCGTCAGGGAATCGGTCGGCGTCGCCGCCATCACGCCGTCGCCGCCGAGCGTGACGACGATGGTGCGGCCGGTTTTCCCGGCAAAGTCGCGCATCCGTGCCGCGCGGTCGCGCCCGCTCAGCGACAGCACCTCGCCATAGAGGTCGAACTCGGTCTCGTTGGCGACGACGTAGTCGGCCTTGTCGAGCAAACCGGCCGCGTCGCGATGGAAGGGTGCGGTGTTGAGCACGGTGACGGCACCGGCCGCGCTTGCCTGATCGAGCGCGGCTTCGACGGTCGCAAGCGGGATCTCGTGTTGCAGGAGCACGACATCGCCTTTTCCGGGGAAGGCCTTGGACAGGTCGCCGGGCAGCACCGAGGCGTTTGCACCCGGCACCACGGCGATAATGTTCTTGCCATCGTCGCCGACCATGATCAGCGCGGTGCCCGTCGAGGCAAAAGTTTCGGCCACGCCAGACAGATCCACCTTGGCCTGGCGCAGCAGCGCCAGGGCCTCGCCGGCGAAACTATCCTTGCCGACGGCTCCCACCATGCGCACCTTTTCGCCGGCGCGCGCGGCGGCCAACGCCTGGTTGGCGCCCTTGCCGCCGGGCGCGGTGGCGAAACCGGAGCCGCTCACCGTCTCGCCAGGGCTCGGCAAGCGGTCGACATTGGCGATAAGGTCGAGATTGATCGAGCCGACGACGATGATCAAGGAATGCCTCCTCATGAATGAGCGGGAAGCTATCCTGTAAGATCGTTGCTTTCCAGTGCATGCCGATATGGCAAGCGCCGCGGTGCCGCGTCATGCGAGTCATCGGGGCGTCGTCGTTTTCCACGTGACAATGCCGGCGGCAGGTCGCCGGCGTTCCCGATTTCAAGAGGTGACCTGTCCCGCCTCCCAGCCCAGAATGGCGCGCTTGCGGGTCAGGCCCCAGTGGTAGCCGGTGAGGTCGCCGGATTTACCGATGGCGCGGTGGCAAGGCACCACGAAGGAGAGCGGGTTGGCGCCGTTGGCGGCGCCGACGGCGCGGCTGGCGCTCGGCGCGCCGATGCTGGCGGCGATCGAGGAATAGGTGCGAGCCTTGCCCATCGGAATCTGGAGCAAGGCCTCCCAGACGCGAACCTGGAAGTCGGTGCCGATCATCACGACATGCAGCGGCTGGTCCGGGCGCCACAGCGTCGGGTCGAAGATGCGCGCGGCGTAGGGACCGGTCGCGGCCATGTCCTCGACATAGACGGCATTCGGCCAGCGGCTGGACATATCCGCGAAAGCAGCGCGCTCCTCGCCCGGATCGCTGAAGGCGAGGCCTGCAAGCCCTCGGTCGGTGGCCATGATCAGGGCGGTGCCGAATGGCGAGGTATGATAGCCATAGCGGATGGTGAGCCCGGCGCCGCGCGTCTTGTAGTCGCCCGGCGACATCGCCTCATGGGTGACGAACAGGTCGTGCAGCCGGCCGGGGCCGGACATGCCGAGCTCGAACGATGTTTCAAGCAGCGGCATGCCGGAATCGAGCAGCCTGCGGGCATGGTCCAGCGTCACCGCCTGCAGGAAAGCCTTGGGCGAAAGGCCGGCCCAGCGTGTGAACAGCTTCTGCAGGCCGGTCGGCGTCTCGCCGACCTCCTCTGCAAGCTCCTCGAGGGAAGGCTGATCGCGATAGTCGAGGCTGATCTTCTCGATGGCGCGGCGCACGATTTCGTAGTCGTTGCCTTCGGGCGTGATGTCCTTCTTGAGGACTGCTGTCTGGGTGCTCATGGGAATTCTCCTTGAGCCGGAATATCAGCCCTTGGGGCGCCGATCGCCACCCGAAACTTGCCTTCTTGCGGCGCATACCCAGATAAACTCTGGTTTCGAGCCCAGGAGTCGCCATGGCGGGTGAAAAGGTAAATCTCGCCGGCGCGAAAGAAACCTTGCTGATGACGCTCTACGGCAAGGCGCTGGAAAGCCGGATGCCCCATTCGCTGCTTGGGGATCGTTTCGCCGACGAGGCGGTGCGTAAGATCGACTATGATTTCTCAAGACTCAAGGTCGACAGCAATCTCGGCATCGGCCTGGCGATCAGGGCAAAGACGCTGGACGTCCGCGTCGAGGAGTTTCTGGCCAGAAATCCTGATGCCATCGTGCTGCATCTGGGGTGCGGGCTCGACACGCGCATCTTCCGGGTCAATCCGCTACCAGGCGTCGACTGGTTCGATGTCGACTATCCGGAAGTCATTGAACTCAGGCGCAAGCTTTACCCGCCGCGCGACCGCTATCGCCTCATCGCTTCGTCGGTAACAGAGCCGGACTGGCTGGCTGAAGTGCCCCGCAACCGACCGGCCATCGTGGTGGCGGAGGGGCTGACGCCCTATCTTCCGGCCGAGGAAGGGTTCCGCCTGTTCTCGCGCCTGGTCATACATCTTGCCGGCGGCGACCTGATCTTCGACGCTTACAGCGGTTTCGGCCTGAAGCTGCTGCGCCTCAATCCGGCGATCAGGGCGACAGGCGCCGAGGTCCACTGGGCGATCGAGGATCCGCGCGAACTGGAACTGGCTGTCCCGAAGCTGCGATTCATCGAAGACATTCCGGCCTATGGACCTGAACACGCCGCCCGCATGGGCTGGTCCGCGCAGCTGTTCGTTCGGCTTTGGAAATACATTCCTGCACTGCGCAAGATCGGCAGGCTTTTGCGCTATCGCTTCTGAAACGTCGTACCCTTGTTCGACGCGGTCCGGACGCAGCTGTTCGGCTAGCGCGCCTTGGCGGTGGCGAGCGCACGTGAAAAGGCGGTGGCGAAGCTTTCGCGGGAATCGGGGTCGAGAAAGCCGCCGATCGCCACGTTTTGTCCCTGCGCCTCGACCGCCATCCGGGTGATGCCGATTTCGGCGTGACGGGCGACCGAAAAGCGCGCCCAGAACGGGTTGAAGCGGTGCGCTTCCGATTTTCCCGACGGCGCGGTCTTGCGGATATCGAGGCTGGTGCGCGAGATCGACACCTCCTCGCGGGCGCGGCCGGCACGGTAGTTCATGCGGAAGGCAATGTAGACGGCGACAACGTCCAGACCGAAGAAGCCGAAAACCGGCCAGGCGCCGCGCGACAGGAAAAAAGCCCCGGTCACCAGCCAGCCGAACAGCAGCGCGCCCATCAGCACGGCGAAGCCGGTCTTGCCCAGCGACCGGTGCGGGGTCAGCAAGGCGCTGAAGAAGGGTTCGTCTGCCTGGAACGAGGCGTTTGTGTCGTTCATATCTGGATATTATAGGAAGGAAATGGCAAGCCCCAAGTCCAAAGTACCCGCACAATCCGAAAAGAAGCCACTGCCTGGACGGCGCGACGGCTCGAACGCCAAGCCGAGCCCCAGGCCGGCCCGATCCAGAACGCTCTACAGTCCGGCGGAGGTGCACGAGATTTTCCGGCGCTTTGCCGTCCAGCGGCCGGAGCCGAAGGGCGAGCTCCAACATGTAAATCCCTTCACCCTGCTGGTGGCCGTCGTGCTGTCGGCGCAGGCGACCGACGCCGGCGTCAACAAGGCGACGCGGGCGCTGTTCAAGATCGCCGATACGCCGCGCAAAATGCTGGATCTGGGTGAGGCCAGGGTCGGCGACTATATCAGGACCATCGGTCTGTGGCGCAACAAGGCCAAGAACGTCATCGCGCTGTCGCAGGCATTGATTCGCGATCATGGTGGCGAGGTGCCGGACAGCCGGGACGAACTGGTCAAATTGCCGGGGGTCGGGCGCAAGACCGCCAATGTCGTGCTCAACATGGCCTTCGGCCAGCACACGATGGCCGTCGACACGCACATCTTCCGCATCGGCAACCGCATAGGACTGGCGCCCGGCAAGACGCCCGACCAGGTCGAGCAGGGGCTGTTGAAGATCATTCCCGACGAATATATGCGCCACGCGCATCACTGGCTGATCCTGCATGGCCGCTACGTCTGCAAGGCGCGCAAGCCGGATTGCCCGGCCTGCGTCATCGCCGACCTCTGCAAGGCGCAGGAAAAGACGACCAGCGTGCCGGCGCCGCTGGTCGAGATCGCTCCGCTCGAGGAAGCGAGCGGAATTCAATAAGTTAACTCTCCTCCACAAACACCTCTTCGCGCTTCTTCTTGACCGCGGGCAGGAAGACGATGACGAGCACGGCGAGCGCGATGAGGAGCAGGCCGGCGCTGATCGGTCTCGTCACGAAGGCGCTGGGATCGCCACGCGACAGAATCATGGCCCGGCGGAGATTTTCCTCAAGCAGGGGGCCAAGCACAAAGCCGAGCAGCAGGGGCGCGGGTTCGCAGCGCAGTTTGGTCAGGAGATAGCCGAGGAAGCCGAAAAAGGCGACGGCGTAGAGGTCGTAGACATTGGTGTTGACGCTGTAAACGCCGATCGAGCAGAACGCCATGATGATCGGGAAAAGCACGTAATAGGGGATGGTGAGCAGCTTCACCCAGAGCCCGATCAGCGGCAGGTTCAGGACGATCAGCATCAGGTTGCCGATCCACATGGAGGCGATAATGCCCCAGAAAAGCGCCGGCTGTTCGGTCGCGACATTCGGGCCGGGCACGATGCCCTGGATGATCATCGCGCCGATCATCAGCGCCATGACCGGATTGGCTGGAATGCCGAGCGTCAGCATGGGGATGAAGGAGGTCTGCGCGCCGGCATTGTTGGCCGATTCCGGCCCGGCGACGCCTGCGATCGCGCCCTTGCCGAATTCTTCCGGGTTTTTCGATACGCGCTTCTCGACCGTGTAGGAGGCAAAGGCCGCAAGGATCGCGCCGCCTCCCGGCAGGATGCCGAGCGCTGAACCAATGATCGTTCCGCGCACGATGGGCGCCGCCATGCGCCTGAAGTCGTCGCGGGTGGGCATGAGCCCTGAAACCTTTCGGATCATCACCGAGCGCTCATGCTCGTTCTCGAGGTTGCGCAGGATCTCGGCAATGCCGAAGACGCCGACCGCCACGGCGACGAAATTCAGCCCGTCGGCATATTCGGGGATGCCGAGCGTGAAGCGCGGCGTGCCGGTGTAGATATCGGTGCCGACAATGCCGAGCAACAGACCGAGCACGACCATCGCCAGCGCCTTGACGATCGAACCGTGCGCAAGCGCGACCGACGAGACGAGGCCGACGACCATCAGCGAAAAATATTCGGCCGCGCCGAACTCCAGCGCGATCGAGGTCAGCGGCGGGGCGAAGATGGCGACGAGGAAGGTCGACACCGTGCCGGCGAAGAACGAACCGATCGCCGCGATCGCGAGTGCCGCGCCGGCGCGGCCGTTCCTGGCCATCTGATAGCCGTCGATCGCCGTGACGGCCGAGGACGATTCGCCGGGCATGTTGATGAGAATGGCCGTGGTCGAGCCGCCATATTGCGCACCGTAATAGATGCCGGCGAGCATGATGAGGGAGGAAACCGGGTCGCCGATCTGAAAGGTGATCGGCAAGAGCATGGCGATGGTCGCGGTGGCGCCAATTCCAGGCAGGACGCCGATCAGCGTGCCAAGAAGGACGCCGATCAGGCAGAAACCAAGGTTCGTCAGCGATGAAGCGGTCGAAAAGCCGAGCGCCAGATTGTCGAGGAGCTCCATGCTCATCTCCTCACAATGGCAGCCATGGGCCAAAGCGTCGGAACGGAAGGCCGAGTGCGTAGCTGAAGACGAAAAATGCAAACAGGGTCAGGCCAGCCGACAGCACGAACGCGGTCAGCGGTTTCATGCGGCCGCTGGCGAACGATGCGATCAGCGCCGTCAGGAAGATTGACGGAATGAAGCCAAGGCCGCGCACCGTCAGGCCGAAGAAGATCGGAGCGGGAAGGATGAACAGCGAGCCACGCCACGCAATGTAGCCGATCGGATCGCCCTCGAATCGCACCGCCTGGAAGAGGATGACGAGGCCAAGCAGGATCAGCACGATCGCCAGCACCAGCGGGAAATAGCCCGGCCCCATGCGGAAGGCGGTGCCGATTTCCAGGCCGAGCGACTGCAACGCGAAAAATGCGCCGAAAACGATGAACAGCGCAGCGCATATGCCGTTCGTCCTGTCGATTGCGAAAGCCTTCATGACATTCCTCCCAAGCTGCGGGCGCGCGACGATACCGAAGCGAAAACGGGGCGCCGGCGGCGCCCCGTTCAAAACTCAGTCGGCGTATTGGCCGGCGGCTTCGATGATCGGCTTCCAGCGCGCGATCTCGTTTTCCAGCTTGGCCTTCAGCGCGGCCGGCGTCGCGTCGGCCTGCGGCGACGGCCTGGTGCCGAGCTCGGCGAAGCGGGCGGCGACGTTCTCGTCCTTCAGCGCGACCTGCAGGGATTTCGACAGCCGTTCGGTGATCTCCGCCGGAGTGCCCTTGGGGGCATAAAGACCGTGCCAGATGCTGACCTGCACGTCGGGAAGGCCGGCTTCCGTCGTCGTCGGGACATCGGGCAGCACATCGAGGCGCTCCGGCGAGGTGACGGCGTAAGCCTTGATCGTGCCGCCCTGGATCTGCTTGGTGGTGTTGGTCGTCTGGTCGCACATGATGTCGACCTGGCCGCCGAGGAGATCGGTCATGGCCGGGCCGGTGCCCTTGTAGGGGACGGTGACCAGCGGCGTCTTGATAGCGCTCATGAACAGCATGCCGCAGAGATGCGAGGCAGCACCTATGCCGGCATTGGCTACGGTGACGCTATCCTTGTTGGCCTTGGCGTACTCGACCAATCCCTTCAAATCGGCCGGCTCGAGGTCCTTTCGGCCAACGATGGTCATTGGCACCTCGGTGACGAGGCCGACATATTCGAAGGCGTTCAGCGTGTCGTAGGCGAGCTTTCGGTAGAGTGTGGCACTGGTGGCCATGCCGATGTGATGGAGGAGCAGGGTGTAACCGTCCGGCTCGGCCTTCGCGACGCGGCCAGCGCCCAGCGTGCCACCGGCGCCGCCGACATTCTCGACGATGACCTGCTGGCCGAGATCCTTGGACATGGCTTCCGCGACAAGACGCGTGACCGTGTCGGTCGGGCCGCCGGCCGCAAACGGCACCACGACGGTGATGGTGCGTTCGGGATAGGTTTGCGCGCCTGCGGCGACGGGATAAAGCATGACCGCCACGGCGGCAGCCAGAGCGGCGACAAATCTTCTCATCGTGATTTCCTCCCAGAGCTTAAATCTTCAACCGCCGCGCGGAGTTCTCCTCGACACCGGCTGCACGGATACAACTAGGGCAGGCTAACAGATTGCAATCGTACTCAAATGGCAAAGTGCTGATATCCGCAACCGTTCTGGCTGGCGGCCCATGAGGCGCGGCCGGACCATCGGAGGAACGACTGTCCCGGCTGGATCGAGACACGCCAAGCGCGCGCCGTCTGTCTGGAAGATGATCCGCGCCGGCCTGGCCCTTGCTCGCGGCCGGTGATTTGCTAGGTGCTTTGCAGGTTTGAGCGAGGGCGACCCATGAACCATCACGACACAAGCGGCGTTCCGATTATCGAAACGACGCGCGCCATCCTGCGAGCGCACCGGCTGGAGGATTTCGACGCCTATGTCGCCATGTGGGCCGATCCGGTCGTCACCCGCTTCATCGGCGGCAGGCCGCGCACGCGGGAAGAGAGCTGGATGCGCTTCCTGCGTCACGCCGGGCTCTGGTCGCTGCTCGGCTACGGTTTCTGGGCGATCGAGGACAAGGCGACGGGCCGTTTCGTCGGTGAGGCCGGGTTTCACGACCTCAAGCGCGATATGGAGCCGCCGATAGAGGGCATTCCGGAGGCCGGGTGGGCGCTCGCTCCGGCCGCCCACGGCGCCGGCCTCGCCACCGAGATCGTCAGCCGCGTGCTTGGCTGGGGCGACGAGACCTTCGGACGTGGCAAAACCGTCTGCATCATCGACCCCGAAAACACCGCTTCCTTGAACGTGGCGACGAAGTGCGGCTACCGGGAGGTGGCGCGGACCATCTATCACGAAACCCCGACCATCCTGCTGGAGCGGTTGGCCTGAGCACTCGCCAAGTGCCTAAAGCGCGCGGCGTCGAAACGGATTCATGCGCTGCGCTTAGCTTTCTTGTTTTACGTCGTTCTCCCAAAGCCGAGGTCCCTTTGGGCGGCATGCATTAGCGGTCGTTCCGCAAGGGCGTCGAAATGATCCGAGAACGCCGTCTGCTCCTGATAACCGCGCCGGGACTGGCATTATCCGTTTGCACCGCGGCTTCGCGAGCCGCTTCATCGAGCATCGAGGCATCCTCGCCGAAGGCGCGGGTGGCACGGGCCGCCGCCTCGAGCAGCGGCCGCCGCATGCGCCGCAGGAAGGCCGCGTCGACGCGTGTGCTCGGGCCGGCCAGGGTCAAGGCGCCGAGCAGAACCCGCCCAGGCCCGAACACCGGCGCCGAGACGCCCGCCGTCTGCGGGTCGCGGTCGCCGATGGCGAGGCAGTTGCAGGTCTTGCGGATGGTTTCGTACGGTTCGCCCGGCTGTCCGGAAAACGCCGCCAGCACACGCCCGCCGGAGCCCACCAGCAACGGCAGGACGTCACCCTCGCGGATCGTATAGCGGATAGGATGCTTGGACTCGACGCGATAGAGACAGGTGCGCACGTCTCCCGACCGGACATAGAACGCAACGCTTTCCCAGCTTAGCTCGCAGAGATCGCGCATGATCGGCAGCAGGATGTCGACCGCCACGACCGACCGCTGATAGAGCGCGCCGAGCCGGAAGCTGGCCGGCCCGATGCGGTAGCGTCCGTCGTCCAGGCGTTCGAGCAATTGTCCGCGCAAAAGCGAATTGGCCAGGCGCAGAATGGTGCTCTTATAGAGGCCGGTTCGGGCCGCGATCTCGGAAAGGCTGAGCGAGCGGTCCGCCGTGGTGAATGCATCGAGGATGGCAATGGCCCGGTCAAGCGCGGCAACACCGTCGGCTGACGCGCTCCGGATTTCGATGCCAGCTGGTTTGCCTGCCGAATTCATTGGTTCCCAGTCGAACAAAGGTCGAGCGGCGCGATTGTGTCGCGCAGCTCAAGCATTCTGTCCAGCAGAATATCGTTCCTGTTGACGGAACGCGGTAAAGTCTGCTTGAACTCAAGCACGGGTCTGGTTTCAGGCGCGTTTTTGGCGGGCACCGGAGGAGGTGTCGTGATTTGGAGGAATCCCATGCTGAACAGACGCAAATTTTTGATGAGCACCGCTGCCGCGGGGGCCGCCGGGCTGGTGGCGTCGCGTCTTTCTCCCGCTCTTGCCCAAGGCACGCCGCAGATACAGATTTTCGTGCCGGCGGCGCCCGGTGGCGGCTGGGACCAGACCGCGCGCACGATGGACCAGGTGCTGCGCAGCGAGAAGCTGATCTCCGGCTCGCAGATCACCAATGTCGGCGGCGCCGGCGGCACGGTCGGGCTGCCGCAATTCATCAGTCAATGGAACGGCAAGGGCAATTCGCTGATGGTTGGCGGCATGGTCATGGTCGGCGCCATCATCGCCAACAAGGCTGCCAATAATTTGACGCAGGTCACGCCGATCGCCCGGCTCACCGGCGAGTTCGAAGCGCTGGTGGTGCCGGCGGCCTCGCCGTTCAAGACGGCCGCCGACTTCGTCGCCGCGCTTAAAGAGGATCCGACGAAGGTTCCCGTCGCCGGCGGCTCGGCCGGCGGTTCGGACCATATCCTGTTCGGCCTGATCGCCAAGACGGCGGGCGTGCCGGCGACAAACCTGTCCTACGTGCCGTTCGCGGGCGGCGGCGAGGCGCTGTCAGCGCTGCTCGGCAACCAGGTGGCGGCGGGCATTTCCGGCTTTGGCGAGTTCTCCGAACAGGTCAAGGCCGGGGCGCTCAGGCTGCTCGCCATTTCCGCCGACAAGCGGCAGGAGGGCATCGATGCGCCAACGCTGAAGGAAGCCGGCATCGACGTCGAACTGTTCAACTGGCGCGGCGTCTTCGCACCCCCCGGCGTCTCCGATACCGATAAGGCGGCGATGATCACGCTGGTCGAGACCATGGCCAAGAGCGATGCCTGGGCCACGGAATGCAAGAACCGCAACTGGACGCCCATCCTGCTCACCGGCGACGACTATGCGAAGTTCCTTGCCGAGGATACGGCTCGCATCGAAGCCATCCTCAAGGATCTCGGGCTCGCCTGATTTCCCTGAAGGGGGCGGGTCCATGGTCCGCCCTTTTTCCTCCCGCCGTTCGCATGGACATGCGATCCACCGGGGATGAAGATAGGATAAAAGCCGGCTGTGAGACGCCGGCTGTCTTGGGAGGACATTCATGAGCACCAGCGACCAGCAGGCTGCGTCCTCGCGCCTTGCCGTACCCGAACTGCTGATCGGCATCGGGCTTCTGGCCTGTGCCGGGGCGGTCGCCTGGCAGACCTTGGCGATCCCGGTGTCGCCGCTCTACTCCAAGGTCGGCCCGACCGTCTTTCCCTACCTCACCATGTTCGGCCTGGTGGTTCTTTCGCTCTTGCTCATCGTCGCCGCACTGCGCGGCGGCTGGCAGCCGGAAGAGGAAAAGGAGACGCCGACCGACTGGAAGGCGATGGGCTTCGTCGTCATCGGCCTTGTCACCAACCTGCTCCTGATCCAGCCGCTCGGCTTTACCGCGGCATCCGTCATCATGTTCGTTCTGGTCTGCTACGGCTTCGGCAGCCGGCATACGCTGCGCGATGCGCTCACTGGCCTCGTGCTGGCGCTGGCCGCCTATTTCGGCTTCGCCAGGGCGCTCGGCGTCAATATCGGCGCCGGTTTCATCGAGAACCAGCTGAATACGGTGATCGATGCGTTCACCAGCACGCTGAGGGGCTGACGCCATGGAAACGCTAGGCCATCTGGCACACGGTTTCGCCGTCGCCTTCACTCCGGTCAACCTTCTGTGGTGCCTGCTCGGCACCACGCTTGGCACCGCCATCGGCGTGCTGCCCGGCCTCGGACCGGCGCTGACCATCGCGCTGCTTCTGCCGATCACCTACCAGGTTGCGCCGGAGGCCTCCTTCATCCTGTTTGCCGGCATCTATTACGGGGCCATGTATGGCGGCTCGACGACCTCGATCCTGCTCAACACGCCAGGCGAAAGCGCTACCATCGTCACCGCGCTGGAAGGCAACAAGATGGCCCGGTCCGGGCGCGGCGGCGCCGCACTTGCCACCTCGGCGATCGGCTCCTTCGTCGCCGGCACTCTCGGCACGCTGGGCGTCGCCTTCCTGGCGCCTATCGTGGTCAGGTTCGCGCTGGCCTTCGGCCCGGCCGAATATTTCTCGCTGATGGTGCTGGCCTTCATCACGGTTTCGGCGGTGCTGGGCTCGTCCTCGGTGCGCGGCTTGACCAGCCTGTTCGCCGGCTTTGTTATCGGCATGATCGGGGTCGACCTGCAGACCGGCCAGCCGCGCTTCACCTTCGGCATGACCGAACTGCTCGACGGCGTCGACGTCATCATCGCCGCCGTCGGCCTGTTCGCCGTCGGTGAGACGCTCTACATGGCCTCGCGCCGTTATGCTGGCAAGGACGAGATCGTGCCGCTGAAGGGCTCGCTCTATATGACGGCGGCCGAATGGAGGCGCTCGTGGAAGCCCTGGTTGCGCGGCGCCGCGATCGGCTTCCCGATCGGCGCCATGCCGGCCGGCGGCGCCGAGATCCCGACCTTCCTGTCCTATGCCATCGAAAAGAAGCTTTCGAAGCACAAGCAGGAATTCGGCACGGTTGGCGCCATCGAGGGGGTAGCCGGTCCGGAGGCCGCCAACAATGCCTCGGCCGCCGGCGTGCTGGTGCCGATGCTGACGCTCGGGCTGCCGACCTCGGCGACGGCGGCAATCATGCTTTCGGCCTTCCAGAGCTACGGCATCAATCCAGGCCCGCTGCTTCTGACGACACAAGGCAACCTGGTCTGGGGACTGATCGCCAGCCTGTTCATCGCCAACGTCATTCTCGTCATCCTCAATCTGCCGCTGATCGGGCTTTGGGTGCGGCTGCTGAAGATCCCGGCGCCGCAGCTCTATGCCGGCATCCTGGTTTTCGCCACCGTCGGCACCTACGGCATTTCGCAGTCGCCGATCGACCTCGCCATCCTCTATCTCCTGGGTGCTGCCGGCTTCCTGATGCGGCGCTTCGATTTCCCGACCGCGCCCGTCATCATCGGCATGATCCTGGGACCGCTCGCCGAAACTCAATTCCGCCGCGCCATGACGATCTCGAACGGCGACTGGTCGGTGTTCTACAAGCACCCGCTGTCGCTGACCCTGCTGACGCTGGCCTTCATCGGCCTGGTCGGGCCGCATATCTGGGCCTACATCGAACGCCGCCGATTGCGGGGGCCGGAGCATGTGCCGGGCGATGCCTGATCGATTTGAAGTGACATGACAGACCTGCTTTCCGGCATTCGCGTGCTCGACCTGACCAACGTCCTGGCCGGGCCCTACTGCGCCTACCAGTTGGCGCTGCTCGGCGCCGACGTCATCAAGGTCGAGGCGCCGCAAGGCGGCGACCTGGCGCGACAGCTCGGCGGTTCGCCGGAACTCAACCAGGCCGGCATGGGAGCTTCGTTCCTGGCTCAGAATGCCGGCAAACGCTCCGTCGTGCTCGACCTCAAGAAGGAAGCCGAGCGCGAACGCTTCCTCGACCTGGTCGCCAGCGCCGATGCGCTGGTGGAAAACTTCCGCCCCGGCGTCATGGACCGGCTTGGCCTCGGTTACGAGGCGCTGAAGGCGGTTCGCCCCAGCCTTGTCTACTGCGCGATATCGGGCTTTGGCCAGACCGGGCCGATGCGCGACAATCCGGCCTATGACCAGATCATCCAGGGCCTTTCGGGCATTATGAGCATCACCGGCACGCCGGAGACGGCACCCTTGCGGGTCGGCTATCCCGTCGCCGACACGCTGGGCGGACTGGTCGGGGCCTTCGCCATCGTCTCGGCGCTGGTAAGGCAGAAGACGAGCGGCGAGGGTGCTTTTCTCGACGTGTCGATGCTTGAATGCACATTGTCGGCGCTTGGCTGGCCGGTTTCCAACTATCTGACGGCCGGGGTCGATCCCAAGCCGATGGGCAATGAGAACATGACGGCGGCACCGTCGGGCGCCTTTCGCACCGGCGACGGTCTGCTCAACATCGCCGCCAACAAGCAGGAGCAGTTCGTAACGCTTTGCCGGCTTATCGAACGGCCGGAGCTGGCGTCGGATCCACGCTTTGCCGAGCGCGAGACGCGCAAGCGGAACCGTGCGGCGCTGAAGATCGAGATCGAGGGGGCCCTGGCGAATGGCCCGGCGGCTGCGTGGGAAGAAAAACTGAACCGCGCCGGGGTGCCGGCGGGCAGGGTGCTGACGATCCCGCAAGTGCTGGCCGAACCGCAGGTGCTGGAGCGCCAGATGACCAGGGCTTTCGACGGCGTGGCTGACATGGAGAGACCGCTGACGGTTCTGCGCGGCGGCTTCATGGTCGATGGCACGGCTCCATTGCCGGCCTCCCCGCCACCGGCCCTGGGCGAGCACATGGACGAGGTTTTCGCCGGCCTGTCGCCGCGAGCGAAGACAAAGGCACTCACATGAACGAGCAAAAGACGATATGAGTGAGCAAAAGACGGGCCGCGAGCGTGCAGAGGAGTGGTGGCAGACCGGCATTATTGAAATGCGGCCGGGCGTCATCCGGCTGCGCGGCTATGAAATCCAGGACCTGATCGGCCGCGTCAGCTTCCCGGCTGTCATCTGGCTGATGCTGCGCGGCGAATTGCCCAGCGAGGAACAGGCCGCGCTGCTCGGCATTGCGCTGGGCGCCGCAGTCGACCACGGGCCGCAGGCGCCGTCGATCGCTATCGCCCGCATGGCGGCGACCTGCGGTGTCGGCATCAACAGCGCCATGGCTTCGGCCATCAACGTGCTTGGCGACGTCCATGGCGGCGCCGGCGAGCAGGCGCTTGCCTTCTATGGCGACATTGCCGCGGCGCTCGATGGCGGCACGACGCTGAAAGAGGCTGTCTCGGGGCGGCTTGATCGATTCTTTGCCGGGGAAAAGGGCTACGTGCCGGGGCTGGGCCATCGCTTCCATCCGGTCGACCCGCGCGCGCCGCGCCTGATGGAACTGACTCGGGAGTTTGCCGCGCGCGGCGTGATCCATGGCCGCTTCGCCGATATCGCCGAGGCGATCGAGGCGGAGGTCGCGCGACGCAAGGGCAAAAAGATACCGCTCAACATCGATGGCGCGACCGCCGTCATTTACGGCGAGCTCGGCTTTCCGCCACCGCTAACGCGGGGGCTTTTCGTGCTGTCGCGCTCGGTCGGCATCCTGGCGCATGCCTGGGAACAATCCCAGCAAGCCGAGCGGAACAAAGGTCCGCTGCCACGCGAATGGCTGTGGGCCTATGCCGGGACGCCAGTGCGACCGCTCCCCGAAGAGGACGGCGCCGGGGCGTGAGGCCTTTACGTAGGGCCGATTTGTGCCGGCTGGGGAAGCTTCAAGGTCCTTACCAGCGTCGAAAGTTCGGGTTCGTCGATGAGCATGGCCGCATCGGCCGGCGCCAGCCAGGCCCGTTGCCGCCGTTTGGCTTCCTGCCAGTCGGCGAGCTCTTGCGTTACTTCCAACAGATAGACGATGACATCGACGCGCACGAACCGGTTGGCCAGCCGCTTCCAATAGGAATAGGTGCCCGCTGGCTGCTTCAGGGTCTTGCCGAGCACGCCCGCTTCTTCCTGCGCCTCGATGGTGGCCGCCTTGCGTCCGCTCTTGCCTTTCATCGGCCAGCCCTTGGGTACGATGAAGCGCCTGGTGGTGCGCGAGGTGACCAGCATCACCTCGATGTCGCCGCGCTGGTCCAGCCGAAAAGGGATAGCCGCGACCTGGCGGATCGTCTCGCCCTTCTTGGCCTTGCGCACGGCCTTTTTCTTGGTGGCTGCCATTCGTAAAATCCAGTCGGTGCAGTGCCCATACCGTGACGCGGTGTCGTTGCAAAACCCAAACTGCCGCAAGGGCACCGGAACGCCCCTACCATGTAAGTCGGCTAAATAAAAGGGAAGCCCGCCTCAGCGGCAGGTGCTTACGGCGGTGTTGCCGATTATCTGGGTCTGGCAGTTCGGCCTGACCCGCGGCACGATGGGCGGCGGCTGTTGCACGATCACCCGGTCCTGAGCCCGATTCTGTTGCTGCTGTTGCTGAAACTGCTGCCGCTGGACACGGTTTTGCAAGGCCTGCAGATCGTTCTGCTGGATCAACGCGTTGTTGTCGACGGAGGGAATGAGCACCTGCGCGGAAGCAGGCAGGCAGATGCCCGCCAGCGTCGAGGCTGCCAATGCCGCCGTCATGAAAACCGTTGATGGCCGAAGCGCCAACATCTGCTCATTCCCGCACAAACAAAATTCACTCTACATGTAGTGCGTTTATCCCCTCGTGCCACGCCAGAGTGCCGATTAACAGGAAATCGCGTGATCGCGCCCCCTTCGCGGCGGAGGAGAATCTGCCCCGCCGCCCGCATCGCACTTGACGGAAGCGGTCGATTCACCGCTCTATCGGGTTGACGCTGGCCTCGAATTCCATGGCGTCAACGGCGTCGGCATGTCCGTCGGATGCAACGGCGCCTTCGAGGAAACGGTCAAACAGAACGCCGACAGTGCGTCCTCAGGGTCAGCATCCAGCTGGCTCAGGGATGGAGCCGGGCAAAAGGGGTCCTTATGAGGAAGCATGCGTATCTGCTGGCGATGCTGGCGGCTGCCTGCATCGCCGGTCTTCCGGCCACGGCGGCGCAGACAAAAGGCGACAAAGCGGCGGCCGCGCCCGCCGCCAACCAGCCACAGCTGCCCGGCGGCGCATCGGCCTTGTCCGAAACCCACGGCGACTGGGCGGTCAACTGCCAGATATCGGGCGCGGCCAAGGCATGCAGCCTGTCACACCAGCAGTTCAACAAGCAAAGCAACCAGCGTCTGCTGGCGATAGAGTTGTCGAGCAAGACGGGCGAAGACGCGACCGGCACGCTCGCTTTGCCGTTCGGCCTGGCGCTCGCCAAGGGCGTCAGCCTGACGATCGACGACCAGAAGCTGGACGGCAGCCTGCAGTTCAACACTTGCCAGGCTGTCGGCTGCCTGGTGCCGGTGGCGTTCGATGCCAATGTCGTCCCCGTGCTCAAGGCGGGCACCACCTTGAAGGTCGATGCCTTCGCGGCGGATACGGGGCAAGCGGTTAGCTTCTCCATTCCGCTCAATGGCTTCGGCAGTGCGCTTGCACGGACCGCGGAGCTTCTTGCCGACTAACACGTTCAGCGTTCGATAGAATCGCCAGCCCGCGCTAAACCTTTGTTTTTGCGGAATTCCGACGATCCAGCTCGTCAAACCACGATCGTTTTCAGCCGTTCCGCGATCAGGGTGGCGAGCCGGGTCGCCACTTCGTCCTTGCTCATCTCGGGCCATTCCTCGACGCCGGTCTTCGAGACGATGCGAACACGGTTGCGGTCGCCGCCCATCACACCGGATGGGCCGCCGCCGCTGGTCTGCGACACGTCGTTGGCGACAATGAAGTCGGCGCCCTTCTTCCTCAGCTTGGCTTCGGCGTTGCGCAAAAGGTCCTGCGTCTCGGCGGCGAAGCCGACCACCAGCGCCGGCCGCTGCTTGTGATGCCCGACGCCCGCAAGGATGTCGGGGTTCTCGATCATGCGCAGCACCGGCGGGCCTTCGCCCGGCGCTTTCTTGATCTTCTCGCCGGCCGGGCTGTCGGCGCGCCAATCGGCGACGGCGGCGACGAATACCGCCGCATCGGCCGGTAGAAGCTGTTCCACGGCATCGCGCATCTCCTGCGCCCGCTCGATATGGATGGTCTTCACACCAGCCGGATCGGCGATGCTGACGGGACCGGAGACCAGCCTCACGTCGGCGCCGAGCCTGGCCAATGCCGCCGCAATGGCATGGCCCTGCTTTCCCGACGATCGGTTGGCGATGTAGCGAACGGGGTCGATCGGCTCGTGCGTCGGGCCTGACGTGACGATGATCTTCTTGCCGGCCAGCGGCTTGGATCCGGTATCGAGCAGCGCCTCGATGGCGGCGACGATCTCCAGCGGCTCGGCCATGCGACCTTCGCCAGCCTCGTTGCTCTCGGCCATCTCGCCTTTGGCGGGGCCAACGAAGGTGATGCCATCCTTGTGCAGCGCCGCACGATTGCGCCGCGTCGCCGGATGCGCCCACATTCTGGGGTTCATGGCCGGCGCCATCAGCACCGGCTTGTCGGTGGCCAGGAGCACGGTGGAGGCAAGATCATTGGCGTGGCCGTTGGCGAGCTTGGCCATCAGGTCGGCGGTGGCGGGCGCCACCACTAGCAGATCGGCCTCGCGCGATAGCCTGATATGGCCGACATCGTGCTCGTCATTGCGATCGAAGAGATCGGTAAAGACATGGTCTGCCGAGAGCGCACCGGCCGACAGCGTGGTGACGAATTCCCGCGCAGCCGACGTCATGACCACGCGCACCGCCGCACCCCTTTCACGCAGACGGCGGATCAGGTCGAGTGCCTTGTAGGCGGCGATGCCGCCGCCGATGATGAGCAGGATGCGCTTGCCGGAGAGGCTCATGAAGGACCAGAGATCATCAGCGACTTTCTTCTGATCAAAATCTGCTTTTTGCAGCTCCCGGCCGAATTCGAGGATCTCCTCCGCCGTAACGAAATCCTCGGCACCTTTGAAGGTGGGCGCCACTTCCTTGAGCAGCAGACTTCTTGCCTCCTGCTCCATCGACACACCATGACGGGCAGCCCGCTCGCGCAGTCTTTGTTTCAAATCCTCGTCGAGATTGCGAATGGTCAGGGTACCCATGGCTAACTTTGCCTCCCTGCCATTGGTTGAACCTTGGCCTCGTCCTTAAATGTCAGGCGTCCACCATCGAAGCCTTTCGTGGTCGGAAGCCCCACTGATGCCGCGAGCACATCCCGCGCCTCCTGCTCCATGGAAACGCCGCGCGCGGCACCGCGTTCACGCAATCGCTGCATGACATGATCTTCCAGATTCCGGACAGTAATCCTGGCCATAGTCGCACTCCTGCGCACAATATAGCTATCCCGTCTTTCGACTGCAATGACCGCATTGCTGTCATTGCAGTCACTCAGAGCAGCTTCCAGGCTATATAGACCAGCGTCAGGGCTATCACCCACAGCGCCACGCGGCCGGAGCGGTTGTAGCGCGCTTCGGCCTTTCCGATGGCGCGGGCCGTCGCCTCGTCGAAGCGCAGGCCATGCTCGGCCATCAGGTCGATCTCGCGCGACAGCCGCTCGGTGCGCGCTGCCAACTCGGGGGCTTGGCGGATCAGCGTCAGCATCGCCTTGCCGCCGTCGCGGGCGTCGGCCAGCAGGCCGCTTGGCCCGAGATTTCCTGATATCCAGCCGCTGACCACGGGTTCGGCGGTCTTCCACATGTTGAAGGCCGGATCGAGCGTGCGCGCCACGCCCTCGACCACCACCATGGTTTTCTGCAGGAGGATCAGTTCGGGCCGCGTCGCCATGTCGAAGAGTTCGGTCACCTCGAACAGCAGCGTCAGAAGCTTGGCCATGGAAATGGTCTCGGCCGGCTGGCCATGGATCGGCTCGCCGATGGCGCGGATCGCCTGGGCGAAGGCCGCGACATTGTGCTGGCGCGGCACGTAGCCGGCCTCGAAATGAACCTCGGCGACGCGCAGATAGTCGCGCGTGATGAAGCCGTAGAGGATTTCGGCGAGGAACCGGCGCTCCTTCTTGCCGAGCCTGCCGGCAATGCCGAGATCGACCGCGACGATCGTGCCATCAGCCTCGACGAACAGGTTGCCCGGATGCATGTCGGCGTGAAAGAAGCCGTCGCGCAGCGTATGGCGCAAGAACGACTGGATGAGGTTGGCCGCGATTGCCCTCAGATCGTGTCCAGCGGCGGCGAGTCCGGCGATGTCGTTCATCTTGATGCCGTCGACCCATTCCATGGTCAGCACGTCGCGGCCAGTGCGCTCCCAGTCGACGGAAGGGACGCGAAAGCCCGGATCCTCCCTGGTGCTTTGACCAAGTTCCGAAAGCGCGGCCGCCTCGAGGCGCAGGTCCATCTCGATCTTGGTGGTCTGCGCCAGCGTCTCGGTCACCTCCACGGGCCGCAGCCGGCGTGAGGAGGGGATGTATTTCTCCTGCAGGCGGGCGGCGAGGAAATAGCTTTCGAGATCCTGGAAGAAGCGGCGGCGCACGCCCGGCCGGATCACCTTGACCGCTACCTTCCTGGCGACGCCGCCATCGACGGTTTCAGCGGCATGGACCTGGGCGATGGAGGCCGCGGCGACCGGGTCGCCGAACCGCGTGTAGAGGTCGCCGAGCTTGCGCCCGAGCGAGCCCTCGATGGCCGCCACCGCCTCGGCCGTCGGGAAGGTGTGCATCTTGTCCTGCAGCATGGCGAGATCGAGCGCCATGTCGTTGCCGACGACATCGGGTCGTGTCGCCAGAAACTGGCCAAGCTTGACATAGGACGGCCCGAGCCGGACCACCGCCTTGGCCAGCCGATCGCTGCGCTCATAGGCGAGCGCGCGGCGGCGGGTAAACAGCCGCGCCAGCCGCCAGCCCAATTTCGGCAGGCCGGACAGTTCCTCGCCGGGCAAAGCGGCGACGACGCCCTCGCGCACAAGCACCCAGCCGGCCCGCATGAGCCGAAATCCAGCGCTGACGGTGCTCATGCCCGGGCCTGCCTCAAAGTTTCCAGCCCGAATGAAGCGCGGCGATGCCGCCGGAATAGTTGCGGAACGAGACCCGATCGAAGCCCGCGCGGGTTATCATGGAAGCAAAATTCGCCTGGTTGGGGAATTTCGCGATCGACTCGACCAGATAGGAATAAGGCTCGCCGTCGCCGGTGACGGCCTTGCCGATCTTCGGAATGGCCTTGAACGACCAGGCCTCATAGACCCTGTCGAGCAACGGCATCTCGACCTCGGAAAATTCCAGGCACAGGAACCGCCCGCCCGGCTTCAGCACGCGCAACGCTTCGCTGAGAGCGACGTCGATCCTGGGAACGTTGCGGATGCCGAAAGCGATGGTGTAGGCGTCGAAGGTGGCGTCCGCGAACGGCAGTTCCTCGGCATTGGCTTCGACGAAATCGGTGTTGCCGGACATGCCTTTCTTTTGCGCCCTGTCGCGACCGACGGCGAGCATCGAGCCGTTGATGTCGAGCACGGTGGCATGAGCATGCCCATGGCTGGCATCGACGATGCGAAAGGCGATGTCGCCGGTGCCGCCGGCGACATCGAGCACGCACCAGCCCGGCCGCTTCGGCGGATTGAGCCAGGCTACCATGGCGTCCTTCCACAGCCGGTGCAGGCCGCCCGACATCAGGTCGTTCATCAGATCGTAGCGGTTGGCGACCTTGTGGAAAACATCGTTGACCAGGGGCTGCTTGTCGCCTGCCCCTACACGCTTGAAACCATAGGAGGTTTCCATGCCGCCGGCGGCCGTGGTTCTCTCAACTGACATTTTTTTGATCCGTCATAAAACCGGCGGGACCATAGCCGATCGATGGTGCGGGCGCTATTGTTTAAGGCGCGGTGTTCGGCCGCGCTTCCAGGTGGCGGGTTTCGAGACCTGGACTGACCGACGGGATGTTTGAATGCCTTTGAAAGCGGAACTGCACTGCCACATCGAAGGGGCAGCGGCACCGGAACTCGTCATCCGACAGGCGCAGAAATACGGCAAGGACATCTCGCCCTATATCCAGAACGGCTCTTTCGTCTGGCACGATTTCACCTCTTTTCTCGCCGCCTATGATTTCGCCTCCGACCTGTTCCGGACCGAGGAAGACTATGCGCGGCTGGCTGACCATTATCTGACCAGCCTGGCTCGTGACGGCGCCATCTACTCAGAGGTCTTCACCTCGCCGGATCATGCCGTGAAGGCGGGCCTGTCGCCCAAGGCCTATACTGACGCGCTCGGCGAAGGCATGGCCCGCGCCAAGGCCAAGACCGGCATCGAGGGCCGCATGATCGTCACCGGCGTGCGCCATGCCGGCGTCGAGTCCATCGAGCAGGCAGCGCGCTTTGCCGCGCGCTGCGGACATCCGCTGGTAACCGGCTTCGGTGTCGCCGGCGACGAGAGGGTCGGCGAGATGGAGGACTACGTCAGGGCATTCGAAATCGCCCGCGAGGCCGGGCTCGGCATTACCGTCCATGCAGGCGAACTGACGGGGTGGGAGACGGTCCAGGCGGCGCTCGATCACATCCGCCCGTCGCGCATCGGCCATGGCGTGCGCGCCATCGAAAACCCCGATCTTGTCCGGCGCATCGCCGATGAGGGCGTGGTGCTGGAATGCTGTCCCGGCTCCAACATTGCGTTGAAAGTGTTCGACAGTTTCGCCGCCCACCCGTTCCCCGCCCTGCTAGCGGCCGGCTGCAAGGTGACGCTCAACTCGGATGATCCGCCCTATTTCTGGACCTCGCTGAAACGCGAATACGACATTGCGGCCGAGTATTTCTCGATGAACGAGAAGGCGCTGGCGGCCGTTACCCGAACGGCCATCGAGGCCGCTTTCGTCGACAGGAAGACCAAGGCAACGCTGCTCAGCCGGCTGGATGCGAAGGCCAGGTGAATGAAGGCTGGGTGGACAGGGAGTGGCCAGCAGTGAGCAGTTTGGCGGAGCGCGCATCGGGACTCGCAAATCGGCTCACTATTCACTACTCACTATTGGCTACTCACCACGAACCACGTCGGAGCACATCATGAAGGGCGTCACCGTCGTCGACCACCCGCTTGTCCAGCACAAGCTGAGCATCATGCGCAAGAAGGAGACATCGACGGCCGGTTTCCGGCGGCTGCTGCGCGAGATCTCGCTGCTGCTCGGCTATGAGGTGACACGCAATCTCGAACTCACGACGACGACCATCGAAACGCCGATCGAAACGATGGAGGCGCCGACGCTGGAAGGCAAGAAGCTGGTCTTCGCCTCGGTGCTGCGCGCCGGCAATGGCTTGCTCGAAGGCCTGCTCGACCTGGTTCCGGCGGCCCGCGTCGCCCATATCGGCCTCTATCGCGACCATGAGACGCTGGAGGCGGTCGAATATTTCTTCAAGGCGCCGAGCGACCTTGCCGACCGGCTGGTCATCGTCGTCGATCCGATGCTGGCCACCGCCAATTCCGCCATCGCGGCGATCGACAAGCTGAAGGGGCGCGGCGCCACCAATATCCGCTTTCTATGCCTGCTGGCGGCGCCCGAAGGCATCGAGCGCTTCACCAAGGCACATCCCGACGTTCCCGTCTTCACGGCTTCCATCGATCGCCAGCTCAACGAGAAGGGCTACATCATGCCCGGCCTCGGCGACGCCGGCGACCGCATGTACGGGACAAAGTGATTTACCGAAAGTTTACGCAACGGCGCGGTTTCGAGCGGCGTTAAAACGGCAAACACCATCCCGGCGTTAAGGATCGGCCTTCACGACAGCGCCGTGCGTCCTGTCGGACGCTGCGGCACTTTGATTTGCGCGTGATCCTTTCCGAAATCGATCCCGATTTTCGGGGTCATGCGCCGGGGCCGATCCATGCTGCGCAAGCTACTTATCCTCAGCGTCTTTGCCGGTACATCGGCATCCATCCCGATTGTCTATCAGTCGAATCCGCAGATGTTCGAAAGCCTGCTGAAAACGGCGGTGACGGCCAAGCCAGCGGCCGACGCCCGTCCGGAGGTCGCCTTGGCAGCGGCTCCCGACAAGCCGGTGGCGCCGTTGCCGATGGGCCGCAAGGTTGTCGTCACGGCCGACGCGCGAGGGCATTTCTCGTCGGCCTTCAAACTGAACGGACGCCAGATCGATGGCATGATCGATACAGGAGCGACACTGGTCGCCGTCAACACCTCGACGGCGCGCAGGATCGGATTGTCGCTGAACCCGTCGGATTTCAGTCATGAGGTCAACACGGCCAACGGCACGATCAAGGCGGCGGTGGTGATGATCGACCGCTTGCAGATCGGCAGCATCACCGTCAACGACGTGCAGGCCATCGTGCTCGACGACAAGGCGCTGCACACCAATTTGATCGGCATGAGCTTTCTCAATCGGCTGGGCAAATATCAGGCCGAAAACGGCACGCTGCTTCTTGTCCAGTGAGCGGGCACGGCCGTTCGGGGCTGGGTCATATCAGCCACGCGGCAGGATGCGCCGGATGACCGACTTGTCGGCAGGCGGCTTAGAAGCGCCGATCGCATAGGCCGAAAGCACCGTTGCCGCCGCGGCTTCGGCGTCGGACACCGAGCGGGCATGGACCAGCGCCAGCGGCTCGCCAGCTCGAACCTCGGCGCCGACCGGCAACAGCCTGGTGATGCCGACCGCCGGGTCGACCTTGTCGTCTGGTCGGGTGCGGCCGCCGCCCAGCCCGACCACGGCAAGGCCGATATCGCGCGTGGCAATGCCGGTGACGAAGCCGTCCGCGATCGCTCTCACCGCGTGTTCCGTTGGCGCAACGGGCAAATATCGTTCCGGCTTGTCGATGAAATCGGCGGGGCCGCCGAGCACCGTCACCATGCGCGCGAAGGTGGCGGCGGCGCGGCCGCTGGCAAGCGTTTCGGTGGCCCGCCGCATGCCGTCCTGGTTGGACGGCACCAGACCCGCCGCCTGCAGCATTTCGGCGGCGAGCGCCAGCGTCACATCCTCCAGGCGCCGGTCGCGAAGGCGGCCGGTCAGGAAATCGACGGCGTTGCGCACCTCGACCGCATTGCCGGCGGCCGACGCCAGCGGTTCGTTCATGCCGGTGATCAACGCCGAAACTTTTAATCCGGCGCCGCTTGCGACTTCGACCAGGCTGTTGGCGAGCGCCGTCGCGTCGCGCGACTTCTCCATGAAGGCGCCATTGCCGACCTTGACGTCGAGCACCAGCGACCCCAGGCCTGCCGCCAGTTTCTTCGACAGGATCGAGGCGGTGATTAGCGGCACCGACTCCACGGTTCCGGTCACGTCACGGATGGCATAGAGCCGGCGGTCGGCCGGCGCGAGGTCCGCAGTCTGGCCGATGATGGCGCAACCCGCCTCTAGCACCGCCTTGCGAAACAGCGTGATGTCGGGCTGGCTGGCGTAGCCGGGGATGGAATCCATTTTATCCAGCGTGCCGCCGGTGTGGCCGAGGCCGCGGCCGGATATCATCGGCACATAAGCGCCGCAGGCAGCGACGATCGGCGCCAGCATCAGCGAGACGTTGTCGCCAACGCCGCCTGTCGAATGTTTGTCCGTGACCGGGCCGGGCAGGTCCGACCAGTCGAGCACGTCGCCGGAATCGCGCATGGCCAATGTCAACGCCACGGCCTCGTCGCGGCCCATGCCGTTGAAGAACACCGCCATGGCGAAAGCCGCGACCTGGCCATCGGTGACGGCGCCATCGGTTACGCCGGCGATGAAGTCGGCGATTTCGCGCGCCGGCAGTCTGTGGCCGTCGCGCTTGTGGCGGATGATTTCCTGCGGAAGCATCAGTTCTCCAACAGTCCGTCGCGGAACACACGCTTCAGGATCGTCGCCAGCCGCGCGCCGCCGACCGGGGCCATATCCTTGGTCTCCTGGTGCGAAAGCTCGGCTCCGGTCATGCCGGCGGCAAGATTGGTGATGATCGAGCAGGCGGCGACACGCAGGCCAAGGAAGCGGGCAAGGATGACTTCCGGCACGGTCGACATGCCGACCGCGTTGGCACCCATGATGCGCGCCATGCGGATCTCGGCCGGCGTTTCGAAGCACGGGCCGGAGAACCACATGTAGACGCCCTTGTGCAGCGCCGTGCCGGTCGCCTTTGCCGCCTGTTCGATCGCCTTGCGGATGCCGGCATCGTAGGCTTCGGTCAGGCCGACGAAACGGCGGTCGCTCGGCTCGCCGATCAGCGGGTTGGTGCCGGAGAAATTGATGTGGTCCGATATCAGCATCACCGAACCCGGCCCCATCTCCGGATCGACCGAGCCGGCGGCATTGGTGAGGATCAGCTTGGTGATGCCGGTGCCGGCAAGCACCTCCAGCACCGGCCGCATCGCCGCCGCGTTGCCGTGCTCGTAATAGTGGGCGCGGCCCGACAGCATCAGCACCGGCGTGCCGGCAAACAGCCCGACCACCACCTCTCCGGCATGCCCGGAAACGCCGCTTCTGGGAAAGCCGGGCAGATCGGCATAGGAGACACGGATCGGGTTCTCGACCTGGCTGACCAGCCCTCCCAGGCCAGAACCCAGCACCAGCGCCGTGGTCGGCGCCAGGCCGTCCAGCCGTTCGATCAGATGGTCGAGCGCTTCCTTCATTTCAGCATGTCGCCGCGAAAGCCGTAAGGCAGCATGTCGCCCATGGTCACGGTTTCGGCGACGCCCGCATTGTCGCAGAGATAGAGTTTCGTTTCCGGACGGCAGAATTCGGCCAGCCGCTGCCGGCAGCCGCCGCAAGGCGAGCATTTGGCCATGCGCTCGGCAAGGACGGCGATTTCCATGATCTTGCCGCCGCCGCCCATGATGTAATGGCCGAGCGCCGTCGTCTCGGCGCACCAGCCTTCCGGATAGGAAGCGACCTCGATATTGGCGCCCGTGAAGACGCGCCCGTCCTCGGTGCGAAGTGCGGCACCGACCGGAAATTTCGAATAGGGGGCATAAGCCTTGGCCATGGCAGCCTTCGCCGCTTCGAACAATTCATGCGACATTTCAGTGTTCTCTCCGATGATCTTGTCCATAAGCCGGCGCGCCTTTTGCGTCGCGCCCTCGATCCTCAGCGTTCCTTGACATAAGGCACGCCGCCGGCGCGCGGCGGGATCGCCTTGCCGATGAAACCGGCGAGCAGGATGACGGTGAGAATATAGGGCAGGGCCTGCATGAACTGCACCGGCACCTTGCCGATGAGCGGCAGCGGCGAGCCTTGCAGGCGGATCGACAGGGCGTCGAGGAAGCCGAACAGCAGGCAGGCGAGCATGGCGTTGACCGGCTTCCACTTGGCAAAGATCAATGCGGCCAGCGCGATGTAGCCCTTGCCGGCGGTCATGTCCTTCACGAAGCCGCCATTCTGCACCATCGACAGATAGGCGCCGGCGACGCCGGTCAGGATGCCGGTGCAGATCAGCGCCCTGTAGCGCAGCCAGGCGACCGAGATGCCGGCGGTGTCCACGGCGGCCGGGTTTTCGCCGACCGCGCGCAGCCGCAGCCCAAAGCGCGTGCGAAACAGCACCCACCAGGTGAAAGGCACCATCGCGAAGGCGAGATAGACCAGTATCGAGTGGCCGGAGATCAGTTCCGCGTAGATCGGCCCGAGGACCGGCACGCCTCGGACGGCCTCGGCGCCGGGCCAGATAATGGCTTCGAACCGCTCGGCTGGTTGCAGCGCCGGCGTGCGCCCGCCTTGCTGGAACCAGGCCTGGCCGAGGATAATGGTCGAGCCGGCGGCGATGAAGTTGATCGCCACGCCGGAAACGATCTGGTTGCCGCGATGGGTGATCGAGGCAAAGCCGTGGATCATCGCGAACGCGACCGAGATCAGGATCGCCATGCCCAGTCCGAGAAAGGCGGAATGGAAGACCGACGCGGCCGCCGCACCGGCGAAGGCGCCGACCAGCATCTTGCCTTCGAGGCCGATGTCGAAGATGCCGGCGCGTTCCGAATAGAGGCCCGCGAGACAGGCGAGCAGCAGCGGCACCGAGAGGCGGATGGTGGAGTCCAGCGTCTGGACGATGGCGTTGAAGGTGTCCATCTCAGGCGCCTTTTCCCTTGACCGCTTCCATGCCGACCGACCTCGGGCTGAGCGAGGCGAACAGCGCCTGGATGTAAGGCCTGAACATGTGTTCGAGAGCACCGGCGAACAGAATGACCAATCCTTGAATGATCACGATCATGTCACGGCTGATCGCAGGCATCTCGAAGGCGAGTTCGGCGCCGCCCTGGTAGAGCATTCCGAACAGGATGGCCGCCAGCACGATGCCGACAGGGTGCAGGCGACCCATCAGCGCCACGGCGATGCCGACGAAACCGGCGCCGCTGACGAAGTCGATCGCGACATTGTGCTGGTCGCCCATCACCGGGTTGAGCGCCATCATGCCGGCGAGCGCACCCGAGATCATCATGGCGGTGATGATGATGCGGGTTTCGGAAATGCCGGCATAGCGCGCCGCCTTTGGGCTGTGGCCGTAGGTGCGCATCTCATAGCCGAGCTTGGTGCGCCAGATCAGCAGCCAGACCAGGAAGGCCATGAGCAGCGCGAGCAGGAAGGAGATGTTGAGCGGTGCCGAGCGGATCTTGGCGCCGAACAGTTCGATGATCCAGTTGAGTTTCGGCAATTCCGCGCCCGCCAGGAAGTTGCGCGTCTGCGGCGCCTGCGAGGCTGCCGGTTTCAACGGGCCGACCAGCAGGTAGACCATGATCGAAGCAGCGATGAAGTTGAACATGATGGTGGTGATGACGATGTGCGAGCCGCGCCTGGCCTGCAGATAGGCGGGGATCAGCGCCCACAAGGCGCCCACGGCCGCCGAAGCCACGATGGCCAGCGGAAATGTCAGCCACCATGGCAGCACGCTGTCGAAGGAGAGACAGACGATGGCGATGCCAAGGCCGGCGATGTAGGCCTGCCCCTCGGTGCCGATGTTGAACAGGCCGCAATGCGCTGCTACCGCCACCGAAAGTCCGGTGAAGATGAAGGTGGTGGCATAGAAGAGGGTAAAGGCGATACCTGTTCCCTTGCCGAAGGCGCCCTCGACCAGGATGACGGCGGCACGGAACGGGTTCTCGCCGACCAGAAGCACGACGAAGCCCGCGACGATGAAGGCCACAGACAGATTGATCAGCGGGATCAGCCCATAGTCGGCCCAGGCCGGCAATTTGGCATAGGGCGTGCTCATTGCGCCGCCTCCTGGCGCTCAACACCCGCCATCAGCAGGCCGAGCTCGCCCTCGCTCGCCTCCGGCCCGCGTTCGCCGACGATGCGGCCGGCAAACATGACCAGGATGCGGTCGGAGAGCGAGCGGATCTCATCGAGCTCGACCGACACGACCAGCACGGCCTTGCCCTGGTCGCGCATGGCGATCAGGCGCTTGTGGATGAACTCGATGGCGCCGACGTCGACGCCGCGCGTCGGCTGGCCGACGATGAGAACGCCGGGGTCCTGTTCGATTTCGCGCGCGAGCACGATCTTCTGCTGGTTGCCGCCGGAGAAGTTGGCGGTCTTCAGCCGTGGATTGCCGGGGCGGATGTCGTATTTCTCGATCTTGTCCTTGGCATCGGCAACGATGGCATCGATGTTGAGGAAGGGGCCTCTGAGGTAGCGGGGATCGTCATGGTAGCCGAGGATGGAATTCTCGTTCTCCTCGAAGGCCAGCACCAGCCCGACATGATGGCGATCCTCAGGCACATGGGCGAGGCCGCGGTCGCGCAGTTCGCCGGGATCGGCCTTGCCGGTGAGATCGATCGGCTTGCCCTCGAGCATCACCGAACCGGAAACGGCGTGCCTGATGCCGGAGATCGCCTCGAGCAGTTCGGACTGGCCGTTGCCGGCGACACCGGCGATGCCGACGATCTCGCCGGCGCGCAGGTCGAAGGAGATGTCGTCGACCATGGTGACGCCGCGGGAATCCTTGACCGTCAGGTTCTTGACCGCGAGTTTTACCGCGCCGGCTTCCGCTTCGCCCTTCTCCACCCGCAAGAGCACGCGGCGCCCGACCATCAGCTCGGCCAGTTCCGCGACGGTGGTCTTCTTCGTTTCCCTGGTTGCCACCATCGTGCCCTGGCGCATCACCGAAACCGTGTCGGTGATGGCCATGATCTCGCGCAATTTGTGGGTGATCAGCACCACCGTCTTTCCCTGCTCCTTCAATTGCTTGAGGATGCGGAAGAGGTGGTCGGCCTCGGCCGGCGTCAGCACACCCGTCGGCTCGTCGAGGATCAGGATCTCGGCGCCGCGATAGAGCGCCTTGAGGATCTCGACGCGCTGCTGCAGGCCGACCGGCAATTCCTCGACGATGGCGTCGGGATCGACCTCGAGGCCGTATTCACGCTCCAGCCGCTCCAGTTCGGAACGCGCCTTGGCGATGCTTTTCTTCAGCAAGGCGTCGCTTTCGGCGCCCAGGATGACGTTCTCCAGGACCGAGAAATTGTCGACCAGCATGAAATGCTGGTGCACCATGCCGATGCCGAGCGCGATCGCATCGTTGGGCGTGCTTATCGATGCCGGCTTGCCGCCGACGCGGATCTCGCCGCTGTCGGCCTGGTAGAAGCCATACAGAATCGACATCAGCGTCGACTTGCCGGCGCCGTTCTCGCCGACGATGCCGTGGATGGTGCCGCGCGCGATTTCCAGGTTGATGTCGCGGTTGGCGCGCACGGCGCCAAAGCTCTTGTTGATGCCAATCAGTTCGATTGCGGCCAGTTCAATCGCGGCATGCGCCATGCAGCCTGTCCCACTCTTATTTTTTTATCGCTTGGTCAAAATGCCTAGCATGACGCTCCGCCCGTGCCAATTGGCCGGAGCAGCGTCCACTCTCGACAAATCCCGGCGCGCTTGTCAATTTCGAACGTGGCCGAAGCTCTCATATTCGCTAATATGGCAAGCCGATTTGACACTGCGCGCGACACCTGAGGACTTTGCATGACCATGCCCGCCGACCGGCTGACGACGCTGGAGATCCGCTCCGCCGAGCAGGAGAAGACCATCGAGGAGCTGTCCGGCCAGATCGCCGAGCAGTGGAAGGTGATCGAGCGCATGCAGCGCAAGCTCGACGCGCTGACCGACCGCTTCCTGGCGCTGGAGGAACAGGCGGCACCCGACGTGCCGGTGACCAAGCCGCCGCACTGGTAGGGGAGGGAAGCCGAGCGATGGCCAGCGATCGCATCGCAAGAGCCGGCGACTACGTGCTTGGCCTGATGAACGATGCAGAGCGCGAACGGGCCGAGCGCGATCTGGAGGTCGACCCCGCCTTTCGCGATGCGGTGGTCCAGCTTGCCGAGCGCATGCATATTTTCGACCGCGCCGAATCCGCCGGTGGCGCGGAGCGCTGGCGGCAGATCACGCAGCGCATCGGCGACTTGCCGCAGATGCGCGCTGTCGGCCTTGAGGACGCTAAACCGGTGATCCGGGGCCCCGCCAAGCCGCATGATTTCGGCTTTTTTTCTCTCGGCGGCCGGCGCGGACTTGCGGTCGCCATTGGACTGGTCGTGGCTTTCGCGCTGGGTTATCTGGCGGGAAAGCTATAGCCCACATTGGCGCGACATCAGCGCCATCGGTTCCCCGTTCTGCCTGAACGGCTCGACGACCCTCCAACCAAGCCTCATGTAGAAATCGCGCGCCTCCCACGTGTAGAGATAAAGCGCCTCCACGCCGAGCGATGTGGCATGAGCTTCAATTGCCCTGACCAGCGCAGTGCCGATCCCTCGGTTCTGGTGCTCGGGAGCGATGGCCAGGCCGGCCAGCCATGGTGTCAGATCATGCGCCGGTTCGAGTTCGTCGCGGACCAGCAGGCAGGTCCCGACCGGCACGTCGCCGATCCGGGCCACGAACGCCGTTTCGAAGCCGTCGCCGTGCAGCAGTTTACGAAGTCCGGCCACGTCGTCGTCCGGCGTTCGTCCGGTGCCCGTGAAAAAGGCGGCAACGCGCAATCGCGCCACCGCTGCAATGTCACGTTCGTTCATGGGTTCGACTGTCAACTGCACCATTGGCCTGGGGTCGTGTTTCTTGCGAGACGTCTGCGTCTACCCGGCAGCGACTTCCAAAACAAAACCGCCGGGACGATGCCCGGCGGTTTGCAGTCGGTTTGGCAGATCAATACGGGCAGGCGTTGTCGGCGGTGTAGTCGTGCACCTCGACCTTGCCGGCGATGATGTCGGCCTTGGCCTTCTCGACCGCCGCCTTCATCTCGTCGGTCACCAGCGCCTTGTTGTTGTCGTCCATGGCGTAGTCGACGCCGCCTTCCTTGAGGCCGAGATTTTCGACGCCGCCCTTGAAGGTGCCGTTCTTGCCGTCCATGAAGGCGGTGTAGACGGCAACATCCACGCGCTTCAGCATCGAGGTCAGAACCTTGCCGGGCTGGAGGCCGTTCTGGTTGGAATCGACGCCGATGCCGAGCTTGCCGGCATCAGCCGCCGCCTGCAGCACACCGACGCCGGTGCCGCCGGCGGCCGCATAGACCACGTCGGAACCCTGGTCGATCTGCGTCTTGGCGATCTCGCCGCCCTTGGCCGGGTCGTTCCAGGCGGCCGGCGTGTCGCCGGTCATGTTCTGGATGACGTCGGTCGCGCCTGCCGATTTGGCGCCGCCGACATAGCCGCATTCGAACTTGCGGATCAACGGAATGTCCATGCCGCCGACGAAGCTCACCTTCTTCGTCTTGGAGGCCATCGCCGCCATGATGCCGACGAGATAGGAGCCTTCATTCTCCTTGAATACGAGCGAGCGGACATTGGGCAGGTCGACGGCATCGTCGATGATGGCGAAGTTGAGATCGGGATATTCGGTCGCGACCTTCTTCAGCGCATCCTCCCAGGCGAAGCCGGCCATGACGATCGGGTTGTGGCCGTCCTCGGCGAAGCGGCGCAACGCCTGCTCGCGTTGCGAAGCGTTGGAGACCTCGAACTCGACATAGGGGACGCCGGTCTCTGTCTTGAACTTTTCGGCGCCATGGTAGGCCGCCTCGTTGAAGGATTTGTCGAACTTGCCGCCGAGATCATAAAGGATGGCCGGCTGCACATCCGCGGCGAAAGCCGGAAGAACCATTGCAGTTGCGGCCAGAAGGCCGAGAACGATACGTTTCATTTGATCCACACCCTGTCGGTTATTTTTTTCCGTTACGCCCCGCCCGCCTGCCCGGTTCTCCGGCATGCGCGCGACGTCAGCCAGGAGTGTATATTCCCCTCCCGCTCAGCGGCAATCTGGCACGGCCCGAAACAAAATTCACGTGGAATTTTGACCTTTTGGAAAAGCATGGCGGGGTGCGATGCCCGTGCCCTTCAGGCGAATTGCCTCGTGCGCCGCTGCCGCCTGTAGCCGATGGCGTAGAGCAGCAAGGCAAGCACCGCGAACACGGCAAAGCCCGGCTGGTTGAGCACCCAGGCGATGGCGCCGTCCCATAGCAGCGGGCCGGCCTTGGCGCGAACGAAGCTTTCAAAGGCGGCGCGCGTGTCGGGCGACACGGCCAGCCAGCTTGCATTGAGCGGGGTCAGCACCAGTGCCGAGGCGGCCACCGTGCGTGTCGTGTCAAGCACCGCCATGATGACCGAAATCGACAGCGCGACCATGGCCGCGAGACGAAAGACAAATCGAAGCATCAAAGACCTTTCCCCTGGCCGATCCTCAATATCCTCCCGAGGTCTCCGGCGGTGTTCCGAACGAGAAATAGAGCGCGTAGACCCTATTCGCAATCACGGCACGCGAATTGAATCGCGGCCGACGCAGTCTACCCGGCCGGCCTGCGCTTGCGCCGGTTGGCGAGCCAGACGGCGAGAATGCCGCCGGCAATGGCGCCGACCACCAGCCCGGCCAGGCCGATGAAGGCGGCGAAGTAGCCGCACGCACCCTCGAAGCAACTCACGTCGGTGATATCGGCGATGAGCGAACCGGCCAGGAAGCCACCCACCGCGCCGACGACCGCGCCGAGGATGATGCCGAGCAGCGCGGCGACAATGGAAACGAAGACCGACGGCGCTTCGGCTCGGGGCCTGGCATAAACGGTCTCGGCGCCGGAGCCGCGGCGCAACAGGTAGATGCAAAGCAGGCCGATGGCGATCTCGGCGGCGGTGATGGCCAGGTTTCTGGCGGAGAAGACGAAGCCCGGCACGGCAAGTGCGTAAGCGTGACTTGCCAGCAGCCAGATGATGGTGGTGGCCTGCCAGATGGTGAAATGGCTGGGGAAGCGCGCCGAACGGCCGAAGGCGAGGCCGAGCAGGTAAAGTCCCCACAGGACGGTGATGACGTCGGCGACGAGCCCGCTGAAGAGGAAATAGAAAACGGCGTCCGGCAGGCCTGAACTCCCCACCAGCCACAAGGCCGACGCCAGCCAATAGACCGACAGGGCCATGACGATAACCAGCCAACCCACTGGGACATAGGAAAGTCCGCTGTCCGGATGTCGGGCCGGGACCTTTCCCTCGGCCGGTGGCTGTCCGTTGTCCGGCGTACCGCCCGGAATTCCGCTGCTCGACACCATGTTGCGACGATGCCCCCCGCAAAGCCTTTCGGACACTCGACAGGCCGCTCGGGACGAAGTCAAGCGCGGCTGGCCTCGCAGCCTTGCCCGTGCACATCATCAAGCAGCGATTGAAGTGGCGGGACTCCAAACGGATGTGCCGGCGGCCCCCATGAACGCCGTGTGGCCGGCAAAGCGAATTGACCGCCGTTATGGCTTGGCATTCGGCGCCGGATCGACTAGATGAGCCCCGCGCCTGTTGCTTTGACGGCTCAGGTGCGGGCAGGGAGTCCGCTGGTTGGCGGCGCCCGGTGCGGAAGTTCCGCAGCCCAAAGGGAGAGCATCTCCCCAACCCGCGCGGCGAAACCGGCCGGCGCGAAAGGCAAGGACGGAGAGGTGGCCGAGTGGTTGAAGGCGCACGCCTGGAAAGTGTGTTTACGGGAAACCGTAACGCGGGTTCGAATCCCGCTCTCTCCGCCATCCTGCTTCGCTCTTCGAGCTTCGCAGGACTGCCCAATCGACGGCGCGAAGCAGGATGCCCTCGGAAGCTTCAGCGTAGGAGGGCAGGGTCATCAACCTTGCCGACCGGCTTGCAGCACTGAAAAAAGCAGCTGGCTGTTTCGAGCGTCTTGGACCGAAATCGCGGCATAGCACCGAGTGATCCTTGGTCGTTCCATGAAAACGCCGCACACGACCCGGTTTTGGAATTCCTGGTGATCTGGTAGTGGTAATCCCGATCACAGGAGATGGCATGCCGGACGATGTAATGGTGCGCGACAGCAACGGCGCTCAGTTGAATGACGGCGATTCCGTCACGCTGATCAAGGACCTCAAGGTCAAGGGCACTTCGGAGACGATCAAGCGCGGCACGTTGGTGAAGAACATTCGCCTTAACGGTAATCCCGGTGAGATCGAATGCAGTACCAGGCAAGTGAAGGGCCTGGTGCTCAAAACCGAGTTCGTAAAGAAGGCGTGACCCTCAAGGCGGTCGAGCCGCAAGGGTAGAATGCGTTTACCGGCGGCGAGCCGTTTCGTCGGCCAACCTGTTACCCCTTACGACTGACGATATCGCTGGAGCGCCAGGACGCGTTCACCACTTCAAACTCATTCCGCCGAAAATCTTTATAAGATTCCTATTTCTTTCCGCTTTGCCCCGTCTCGAACCTTTATGGCGATCGGGTCCATATTCCGCTTTGAGAAAAACGTCTGACGCCGTCACCAATCCAGGTTGGCGCGCCGTTTCATGTAGTCGCCAAGCTGCTTCGAGCGGGCGCAAAGTGGAAAAATCAAAGCAAGGACAAGCACAATGGACACCATTGTTCTCGGGATCGGGGTTTTGTTTTTCGCCCTCTCCTTTGCCTACGTCAAAGCCTGCGACAGAATTTGAGCGATCGGGACATGCTTGTCGATTACATCCTCGGTGGCGGCGTGACGTTGTTCCTGCTCGCCTACCTGACATACGCACTGATCCGCCCGGAACGCTTCTGACCGGCGCACGGAAAGCCAAATCATGACTATCAACGGATGGATACAGATCCTCCTCTATTGCGGGATCCTGGTTTTGCTCGTGAAGCCGCTGGGCGGCTACATGCATCGCGTCTTCACCGGCGACCGCAGCTTGCTGTCGCCGGTGCTCGGCCCCGTCGAGCGGGGCCTTTATCGCCTGGCTGGAACCGGCGACCAGGAGCAGCACTGGACGGGCTATGCCGCCGCCATGCTGTTGTTCAACCTTGCCGGTTTCCTGGCGCTCTATTTCCTCCAGCGCCTGCAAGGCGGCCTGCCCTACAACCCGGCCGGCATGAGCGCGGTCGAACCGGGGCTCGCCTTCAACACCGCGGCCAGCTTCATGACCAACACCAACTGGCAGAACTACGGCGGCGAGAGCACGATGTCCTATCTCGTGCAGATGGCCGGCCTCACAGTGCAGAACTTCCTGTCGGCGGCCACCGGCATCGCCATCGCCATGGCGCTGATCCGCGGCTTTGCCCGCGCTTCCGGCAAGTCGATCGGGAATTTCTGGGTCGATATGACCCGTGCCACGCTCTACGTGCTTTTGCCGCTCTGCGTCGTGCTCACCCTGGTCTATGTCTGGCTCGGAATGCCGCAGACGCTGGGAGCCTATGTCGGCGCCACCACGCTCGAAGGCGCGCAGCAGACCATCGCCGTCGGGCCGGTCGCCTCGCAGATCGCCATCAAGATGCTCGGCACCAATGGCGGCGGCTTCTTCAACGCCAATGCCGCGCATCCCTTCGAGAATCCGGACGCCATCTCCAACCTGATCCAGATGCTGTCGATCTTCGCCATCGGCGCGGCGCTCACCAACGTCTTCGGCCGCATGGTCGGCAACCAGCGCCAGGGCTGGGCGATCCTGGCCGCTATGGGCGCGCTGTTCATCGCCGGGGTCGCGGTCTGCTATTGGGCGGAAGCCGCGGGCAATCCGCTGGTCCATGCGCTGGGCATCGACGGCGGCAACATGGAAGGCAAGGAAACCCGCTTCGGCATCGCGCTTTCGGCGCTGTTCGCGGTCATCACCACGGCGGCTTCCTGCGGCGCGGTCAATGCCATGCATGACAGTTTCACCGCGCTCGGCGGCATGATCCCGCTCATCAACATGCAGCTCGGCGAAGTCATCGTCGGCGGCCTCGGCGCCGGCTTCTACGGAATGCTGATGTTCATCCTGATCGCCGTCTTCGTCGCCGGCCTGATGGTCGGGCGCACGCCCGAATATCTCGGCAAGAAGATCGAGGCCAAGGAGGTCAAGATGGCGATGCTAGCGATCCTGTGCCTGCCGCTGGCGATGCTGACCTTCACGGCCATCGCGGTGGTCCTGCCGAGCGCCGTGGCGTCGATCGCCAATGGCGGTCCGCACGGCTTCTCCGAGATCCTCTACGCCTATACGTCGGCGGCGGCGAACAACGGCTCGGCCTTCGGCGGCCTCACCGGCAACACGCCCTGGTACAACATCACGCTGGGTCTCGGCATGCTCATGGGCCGCTTCCTGGTCATCATCCCGGCGCTCGCCATCGCCGGCTCGCTGGCGGCGAAGAAGACCGTGCCCGCCTCGGCCGGCACCTTCCCGACCGACGGCCCGCTGTTCGCCGGACTGCTGGTCGGTGTCATCGTCATCGTCGGCGGCCTGACCTTTTTCCCTGCGCTCGCCGTCGGGCCGATCGTCGAGCATCTGGCCGCCATCCACGGGCAGACATTCTGAGACGGAAGTGTCCTGGCTGAAACGGAGATGTCCTGGTTCAACAACAGGCATCGCAGCGATCGCCATCCCGCCGAGAACGGAAAGGAGGAGCAGCCTCCTCCTTTCCCCACCATGTCGACATTCCTCGGCATCGCCGCCGTCATGATCGTTCTGTGGTTGCTGGCCTACGGGCTTCCGCATCTTCTTTCGGCATCCGACCGCTCGGTGCCGCCCACCAACACCGAAGCTGGAGCTTCAAAATGAGCCAGTCGAAATCAGCCAGCATCATGGATGCCGGCATCCTGTGGCCCGCCATCGGCGGCGCCTTCAAAAAGCTAAACCCACGCACATTGGCCAGGAACCCGGTAATGTTCGTCGTTGCCGTCGTCTCGGCGCTGACATCAGTGCTTTTCGTCAAGGACCTCGCCAGCGGCGGCGGCAATCTCGGCTTCACCATCCAGATCATCATCTGGCTGTGGTTCACCGTGCTGTTCGCCAACTTCGCCGAAGCCGTCGCCGAAGGCCGCGGCAAGGCGCAGGCCGATTCGCTGCGCAAGGCGCGCACCGAGACCCAGGCCAAGCTGCTGACCGGCGAGGACCGGACGAAATTCAGGCTGGTGCCGGGCACCAGCCTGAAGGTGGGCGACGCCGTGCTGGTCGAGGCCGGCGACATCATCCCCTCCGACGGCGAGGTGATCGAAGGCGTGGCTTCGGTCAACGAGGCGGCGATCACGGGCGAATCGGCGCCCGTCATTCGCGAATCCGGCGGCGACCGCTCCGCTGTCACCGGCGGCACGCAGGTGCTCTCCGACTGGATCCGCGTGCGCATCACAGCTGCCGCCGGCCACACCTTCCTCGACCGCATGATCTCGCTGGTCGAGGGCGCCGAGCGCCAGAAGACGCCGAACGAGATCGCGCTCAACATCCTGCTGGTCGGCATGACGCTGATCTTCGTGCTGGCCACCGCTACCATCCCGAGCTTCGCTTCCTATTCGGGCGGCTATATCCAGGTCACGGTGCTCGTCGCTTTGTTCGTGACCTTGATCCCGACCACTATCGGCGCGCTCTTGTCGGCCATCGGCATCGCCGGCATGGACCGTCTGGTGCGCTTCAATGTGCTCGCCATGTCCGGCCGCGCCGTGGAGGCGGCCGGCGACGTCGACACGCTTTTGCTCGACAAGACCGGCACGATCACGCTCGGCAACCGCCAGGCGACCGAATTCCGGCCGGTGAAGGGCGTCACCGAGCAGGAACTGGCCGATGCGGCACAGCTTGCCTCGCTCGCCGACGAAACGCCGGAAGGCCGCTCGATCGTCGTGCTGGCCAAGGAGAAATACGCCATCCGCGCCCGCGACATGGCGACACTGCACGCCACCTTCGTGCCCTTCACCGCGCAGACCCGGATGAGCGGCGTCGACATAGACGGCTCCTCCGTGCGCAAGGGCGCGATCGATTCCGTGCTCGCCCATGTCAACCAGTCGACCGTCGCCAGCCACGCAACGCGCCCGAACAGCGATACGATCAGGGATCTCCAGGCGATCGCCGACGAGGTCGCCAAATCGGGCGGCACGCCGCTTGCGGTCGAGCGCGACGGACGCCTGCTCGGCATCGTGCACCTCAAGGACATCGTCAAGGGCGGCATCCGCGAACGCTTCGCCGAGCTGCGCAGCATGGGCATACGCACGGTGATGATCACAGGGGACAATCCGATGACGGCGGCGGCCATCGCGGCCGAAGCCGGCGTCGACGACTTCCTTGCCCAGGCGACGCCGGAGGACAAGCTGAAGCTGATCCGCGACGAGCAGGCCAAGGGCAAGCTGGTCGCCATGTGCGGCGACGGCACCAACGACGCGCCGGCCCTTGCCCAGGCCGACGTCGGCGTCGCCATGAACACCGGCACGGTCGCGGCGCGCGAGGCCGGCAACATGGTCGACCTCGACAGCGATCCGACCAAGCTGATCGAGATCGTCGAGATCGGCAAGGCGCTGCTGATGACGCGCGGTTCGCTGACCACCTTTTCCATCGCCAATGACGTGGCCAAGTACTTCGCCATCATCCCGGCCATGTTCGCCGTGTTCTACGTCGCACCCGGCCACACCACAGGTCCGCTGCAGGCGCTCAACATCATGCATCTGGCGACGCCGCAGAGCGCCATCCTGTCGGCCATCATCTTCAATGCGCTGATCATCATCGCGCTGATCCCGCTGTCGCTGCGCGGCGTCAAATACCGGGCAATCGGCGCCGGGGCGCTGCTCAGCCGCAACCTGCTCGTCTACGGCCTCGGCGGCATCATCGTGCCGTTCGCCGGCATCAAGATTATCGACATGGCCGTCACGGCCCTCGGCCTTGCATAAGGGATCATTCCGATGCTCAAGCAAATCAGACCCGCGATCGTCATGATCGTCTTCTTCACCGTGCTGACCGGGCTCATCTATCCCATCGGCATGACCGGCATCGCCCAGGCGCTGTTCCCGAAACAGGCCAATGGCAGCCTGATCGAGAAGGACGGCAAGGTGGTGGGTTCGGAACTGATCGGCCAGGCCTTCGCCAGCGACCGCTATTTCCACGGCCGGCCCTCGGCGGCCGGCAATGGCTATGACGGCGGCGCCTCCAGCGGCTCGAATCTGGGTCCGACCAACCCCAAGCTGATCGAGCGCATCAAGGGCGACGCGGCGAAGTTGAAGGCCGAAAACCCCAATGCGCCGGTTCCGATGGGCCTCGTCACGACATCGGGCAGCGGGCTCGATCCCGACATCAGCCCCGAGGACGCTTCTTTCCAGGTTCCGCGTGTCGCCAAGGCCAGGGGTATGGATGAAGCCAAGGTCAAGGCGCTCGTCGACAGCCATGTCGAGGACCGGGAGCTCAGCGTCCTGGGCGAGCCGGTGGTCAATGTGCTGGCCCTCAACCTCGCATTGGACGACACAGCCAAGCAATGAAGAACAGCGCCGGGGATCGACACCGTCCCCGGCGCCGTTCAAACTGGATGCCGATGCCGGACGACAGAAGCAACGTCGAAAACAGACCTTCCCCCGACGCGCTGCTCGAGCATGCCGAGCGCGAGGGCCGCGGGCGTCTGCGCATCTTTCTGGGCGCGGCACCGGGCGTCGGCAAAACCTATGAAATGCTGATGTCGGGACGCGCCAGGCTGGCCGACGGCATCGACGTGGTGATCGGCGTGGTCGAGACGCACGGCCGCAAGGAAACCCTGGCCCTCGTAGAGGGCTACGAGGTCATTCCGCGCCGCCCGGTCGAATACAAGGGACGCACCCTCGACGAGATGGACATAGACGCCATCCTCGCACGCCGCCCGGCACTGGTCCTGGTCGACGAACTCGCCCATACAAACGCGCCCGGCAGCCGTCACCCCAAGCGCTATCTCGACGTGCAGGAAATCCTGGCGCGCGGTATCGACGTCTACACGACGCTCAACATCCAGCATGTCGAAAGCCTGAACGACGTCGTCGCCCAGATCACGCGGGTCAGGGTGCGCGAAACGGTTCCCGATTCCATCATCGACCAGGCCGACGATGTCGAAATCATCGATCTGACGCCCGACGACCTGATCAAACGGCTGGAGGAAGGCAAGGTCTATTTCCCCAACACCGCCCAGCGCGCCATCGAGAACTATTTCTCGCCGGGCAATCTGACGGCGCTGCGCGAACTGGCGCTGCGCCGCACCGCCCAGCGTGTCGACGACCAACTGCTCAACCACATGCAGTCCCATGCCATCCAGGGCCCATGGGCGGCGGGGGAAAGGGTGCTCGTTTGCCTCGACGCGCGTCCGGGCGGGGCGGCGCGCGTGCGCTATGCGCGCAGGCTGGCCGACCGGCTCCGCGCGCCATGGACGGCGCTTCATGTCGACACGCCTCGTTCGGCCGCCATGTCGGAAGAAGAGAAGGACAGGCTGGCGAACCATCTGCGCCTCGCCGAGCAACTCGGCGCCGAGGTGACGACCATTCCGGGCCAGAACGTCGCGCAGGACATCGTGCGCCATGCGACGGCGAACAATTTCACCCATATCGTGGTCGGCAGGCCGACCCGGTCGCGCTGGCGGGAATTGATCGAGGGCTCGCTCACCTATGATCTGATCCGCAATGCCGGCGACATCAGCGTCCATGTCATCTCGGGAACCGAGCGCGATACCGACGCAGCATCGAGAAAGCTCAGGACGGCGGCCGAGCAGCGGCCGTTCCAGATATGGCCGTATCTGTTCGCCACGGCCTATGTCGCGGGCTCGCTGGCCGTCGGCACGGTTCTCGATCAGTTCCTCGACGTGCGCAATCTGGCGATCGTGCTGCTGCTGGCGGTGCTGACATCGGCGGTGACGTTCGGACTGTGGCCGGCCTTGTACGCCTGTTTCCTGAGCGCCCTTGCCTTCAACTACTTCTTCCTCGAGCCGCGCTACACGCTGACGATCAGGGATCCCGAGAGCATCGTTGCGTTTGCCGTCTTCCTCGTCGTTGCCGTCATCGCCAGCAACCTGACGGCGCGCGTGCAGCGCCAGGCCGTCGCCGCCCGCTCACGCGCGCGGGCCACGGAGGACATCTACCTGTTTTCCAAGAAACTGGCTGGCGCCGGTACGCTCGACGACGTCCTGTGGGTCACGGCCTTCCAGATCGCCTCCATGCTGAAACTGCGGGTCGTGCTGCTTTTGCCCGAAAACGGCGCCATCACCGTCAAGGCGGGCTATCCGCCCGACGATACGCTGGCCGAGGCCGATATCGCCGCGGCCCGCTGGGCCTGGGAGCACGACCGCGCCGCCGGCCGCGGCGCCGATACGCTGCCCGGTGCGAAGCGGCTGTATCTGCCGCTACGCACCGGACGCACGGCGGTCGGCGTGGTCGGCCTCGACAACGACAAGCAGGGTCCGCTGCTGACGCCCGAGCAGCAGCGGCTGCTCGACGCGCTGGCCGACCAGGCAGCGGTCGCCATCGAGCGCATCCAGCTCGTCGCCGACGTCGATCGTGCCAAGCTCGCGGCCGAAGCCGACAGGCTGCGCTCGGCGTTGCTGACCTCCATCTCCCATGATCTGAAGACGCCGCTCGCCGCCATCATGGGCGCGGCCGGCACTCTCAGGGAGTTCGCGCCTGATCTACCCGAGCAGGACCGGACGGAGCTGTTGTCGACGGTGGTCGACGAAGCGGAACGGCTGAACCGCTTCATCGCCAATCTGCTCGACATGACCAAGATCGAATCCGGTGCGATGGAGCCGAACTATGCGCTGCACTATGTCGGCGACGTCGTCGGCACCGCGCTCGATCGCGCCCGCAAGATCACCAGCGAGCACAAGATCGAGGTCGACATTCCGCCCGACCTGCCGATGCTGAAGCTCGACCCGGTGCTGTTCGAGCAGGTCCTGTTCAACCTGGTCGACAATGCATCGAAATATTCGCCGCCCGGCTCGACGATCCGCCTGCAGGGCTGGACCGACATCGGCTCCGTCGTGCTTCAGATCATGGATGAGGGATTGGGCATCCCTCCGCAGGATCTTGAGCGCGTGTTCGATACTTTCTACCGGGTCCGCAAGGGCGACCAGGTGCGCGCCGGTACCGGGCTCGGCCTGTCGATCTGCCGCGGCTTCATCGAGGCGATGGGCGGCACGATCTCGGCCGCCAACCGGACCGACCGTTCGGGTGCTGCCTTCACCATCAGGATGCCGGTGCCGGCGGAACTGTCCGGCAATCGCATCGGCTCCAGCGCGGATCAGCCTCGATGACCAATTCGAACGTCAGGATACTGGTCGTCGATGACGAGCCGCCGATCCGCAAGTTGCTCCGGGTCGGCCTCGCCAGCCAGGGCTACGCGGTCAGCGAGGCGCCGAACGCCAAGGCGGCTATCGAGCTGATGGTGCAGGAAAAACCGGATCTCGTGCTGCTCGACCTTGGCCTGCCCGGCATGAGCGGCCATGAACTGCTGCGCAAATGGCGCGACGACGGCCTCGACATGCCGGTGGTCATTCTCTCCAGCCGCGCCGACGAGGCCGGCATCGTCGACGCGCTCGAACTCGGCGCCGACGACTACATCACCAAGCCGTTCGGAATGAACGAGCTGGTGGCGCGCATCCGCGTGGCACTGCGGCACAAGTTCCAGCAGCAGGGCGAGAGGCCGGTGTTCCAAACCGGTGATCTTTCCGTCGACCTGGTCAAGCGCATCGTCAAGGTCGGGGGCAAGGAGGTAAAGCTGTCGCCCAAGGAATACGACATTCTGCGCATTCTCGTGCAGTATGCGGGCAAGGTTCTCACGCACCAGTTCCTGCTGAAGCAGGTGTGGAACGATTCGACCGACGTGCAGTATCTGCGGGTCTATGTCCGGCAGTTGCGGCAGAAGATCGAGAAGACGCCGGACCAGCCGCGCTACATCACCACCGAGACCGGCGTCGGCTACCGCCTGCGCGAGGTCGAATAAGCGTTGCCTGGCCTGACTAGCCGACAGCTTCCGGCAGCCGGTTCGCGGCCGTCGATGTGCGCAAGGCGGCGAGGCAGCCAATGATGCCGAGCGGCACGAAGGCGAGGAACAGCCAGGTCGCCACATCAGCCGCCGCGTCCCGGTTCAGGCCTTGCGAAAAGCCGCTGGCATTGGCGACGATGCCGGCAAGGGCGGCACCCACCGCATAGCCGATGCGTTGCATGGTCGGCACCGCGGCCGAGGCGATGGTCTGCTCATCACCCGGCGCGGAGGCCACGATGACGCGCGTCAGGAACGGCCAGGCAACGCCGAAGCCGCCACCCTGCAAAAGGGCGCATACCAGGATCAGCGGGATCGAGCCTGCCGGGATGGTGTAGGCGAAACCAGCTAGGCCGGTGGCGATCATCAGGGCGCCGATGACGATGATCGATCTCTCACGCTCCTGTGGCGCGTTGGCGACAAGGATCGACAGGATCGACCAGGCAATCGATTCGGCGGCGATGATGTAGCCGGTGGTCAGGAGCGGAACGTGGTGCAGCGTGGTCAGAAGCAGCGGGCCGTAAATGGCAAAGGAACAGGTCGCCACCGAGAAGGCGGCGACCATGGTCATGCCGCTGCCGACCGGCGTGCGCCACGAGAACAGCCGCGAGGGGAAAAGCCGCGATTTCGGCTTCAGCGCATCGATACGGAAGAACAGCACAAGGCCGACCAGGCCGAGCACCATCAGCAGCGACGAGCGCAGAAGGGCGATATCGACCCCCGCCGAGGCGATCAGCACGACGGCGACGGCAAGGCAGCCAAGCGCTATGAGCGGGAAGGGTGGTGCCTTGCCCGCGCCGGCACTCGGCCTCGTCGCTTCCGGCGTGTCGAGCACGACGAAGCTCGCCAGCGCCATCGCCGCACCGCCGAACACGAAGATGCCGAACGCCCAGCGCCATGACAGAAGCTCTGTCATGATCGCGCCAAGCATCGGCCCGCTGAAGGCGGCGACGCCCCAGATCGCCGACATGATACCGAAAAGCTGCGGCCAGATGGCCCGCGGAAACAGGCGCTCCACCGAGACGAAAGCCAGCGACACCAGCGCGCCGCCGCCCAGGCCCTCGATCAGGCGCCCGGCCAGGAACAATTGCATCGAGGGCGCGGTGGCGCAGATCAGCGCGCCGGCCGCGTAAAGCAGCGCCGCGACCACCATGTTGGTGCGCAGCGCCACATAGCTGACCAGCCGTCCGGCCGCGGCACCGGCGACGATGGCGCCCAGTTCATAGATCGCCAGCGACCAGCCGACGAGCTGCACGCCCGCCAGTTCGCCGATCATGGCGGGCATGACGGTCGCCACCA
Source organism: Mesorhizobium sp. BR1-1-6 (assembly GCF_020165355.1). Classification (NCBI taxonomy): domain Bacteria; kingdom Pseudomonadati; phylum Pseudomonadota; class Alphaproteobacteria; order Hyphomicrobiales; family Phyllobacteriaceae; genus Mesorhizobium; species Mesorhizobium sp. BR1-1-6. Next base: position 46,336 of record NZ_JAIUHZ010000021.1, read on the forward strand.
TCGTCTCGTTGGTGGCGTGCAGCAGGATGCCGAGGCTGATGAAGCAGAAGCGCGCGAGGTCGCCGCTCGCCCACAATGCGCGCCAGTCGACCCTGTTTGTGCTGATGTCGGTCACTTCGGTCCCTCGAATTTCATATCCCGATGCAAACGCATGGCGCCAGGAGCCGGCTCGGGGGTCCGGCAGGACCATGGTCGGATGGGTTTGTAGAACCTCAACCAAGCTTGAGCTCAAGCGATTTTTTGGACATGTTCGTGGATGCCCGCATCCCTGGCCGGCCGGCATCGCCGGCCAATCAGTTCTCCGTGCTGCGCAGCTGGAACTGGCTGACACCGATGGCGAAATTGATGCCGGTCTGGGTCTGCAGGCTGAGCGGCTGCAAGGTGAAGGACTGCGAGGAGCCGCCAACCAGCAGATTGGCCCCGGCGCCGACGGTTGCCGTCACCTCGGCGCTGGCGCCGACATAGTCGCCGGCCAATGCGCCCGGCGCGTAGATGTTCTTCAGCGGCGTCAGCACCAGCCATCGCATCACCGCCTGCTTGGTCGTGCCGATGTCGAGGCCGTATTTGTTGACCGCGCCGAAATAGGCTTCCGGCGCGAAAGTCTTGTCGGCAGGGGTGAAGGTGCAGCTCAGATCCTTGCTCGAGCCGAAGATGAAGCCGGTGCCGCCCGATATGGCGCATTCAAGCGTGCCGAGCTCGATGCCCTGGTCCTGTGCCCGTGCCGCGCCGACAAGCATAATTGCGATCACGGCAGCGGCGATGGCTGTCCTCGGCATGGCGGTCCCCCCAAACAAACGGCGCGGAGCCATTCTATCCGGTTCCGCGCCGTGGCGTGAGGGGGTCATGGAGCGCATGGCTCCATGACTTCAGTGGCTCCATGACTTCATTTGAGCGAGTGGATCAGCTCAAGCGAGGTCACGGCAACGGTCAGGTTGACGCCGGTCTGCGCCTGGACGCTGAGCGGCTCCAGCATGAAGGCGCTGTCGAAGCCGCCGACCAGCAGATTGGCGCCGCCGCCGGTCACGACGCTCGCCTCGGCATTGACGCCGTAATAGCTGCCGGCAAGGTCGCCCGCGTCGCGGTCACGGGTCGCGGCAAACACGGCCCAGGCGAGTTGGCCCTGGTGCGTCTTGCCAACATCGACGCCGAGCTTGGAGATGACGCCGGTGTAAATCTCGGCCGGACCGTGATGATAGGGGCGGAAGACACAGGACACGCCCTTGTTGGATGTCACGATGTAGCCGGTGCCGCCGTCGATGGTGCAGTCGAGCGTGCCGAGCTGCAATCTGCCGGCGCTTGCCGGTGCAACAGCGAACATGGTCGTGGCGAGCGCAGCGGCGCAGACGAGTTTCTTGATCATGGGAGGTCCTTTCGCAAAACGCTTCAAAGTAACGGCTGGGTGACCAGACCGTTCCGCTGAAACCTTGGCGCGAACAAGGCAGGCGATCACGGCTTGCAGCGGGGTCAGCGCGCGGTTGCCGGATTGATGGCGATCTACGGCGATACGTGTCCTTTCGGACACGCATCCGACGCGTGGGCTTGGCCGGCCTTGCCTGATGTCAGCTGACGCGGGCGAGGCCATCCTTGGCAGGCTGGTAGGTGGGATCGAGCCGAACGGCTTCCCGGTAGGACTTGGCCGCCTTGGCCTTGTCGCCGCGCCGCTCGTAGATCAGCGCCTGGTTGGACCAGGCTTCGGCGTTTTTGCCGTCGAGCTTGATGGCCATGTTGAAATCGGAGAAGGCATTGTCCTCGTCATTGGTGGCGAGATAGGAAAGGCCGCGGCCATTATACGGCTCGGCGGCGTCCGGGGCCAGCGAGATGGCGGTCGAGAAATCCTCGATGGCGAATTTGTGCTGGCCCTGGCTCTGATAGATCAGGCCCCGATTGTGATAGGCGCGGGCATCGGTCGTGTCGAGCTGGATCGCCTTCTGGAAGTCGTTGAAGGCTTCCTGGGTGCGGCCGGCCTTGCGGTAGAGATTGCCACGGCCGATATAGGCGGCATCGTAGTTGCCATTGATCTGGATCGAGCGGTTGTAGTCCGCCAGCGCTGCTTCCTGATTGCCGAGGAAGCGCTGGATGAGCGCACGGTTCGAATAGGCCTGGTAGAAATTCGGGTTAAGCTGGATGGCCTGGTTGAAATCCTTGAGCGCCGCCTGGTATTGGCCGCCCCGGCCATAGGCCGAGCCGCGCACATTGTAGCCTTCAGGATCCTGCGGATTGCGCTGAATCACCGCCGACAGCGAGGAGATATTCTCGCTCGACCCTTGCGCCTTGTCGATGTTGTTGAACTCGCCGGTCGGGCCTGAGGTCTGGCAGCCGGCAAGCATCAATCCGGAAAGCAGGGCTGTCGCCAGGGCAAAGCCACGAAATGTGGTTTTGCTCTCCACGCTGATTGCGTTCATGTCTGCCCTGTCCTCACTTGCCGCGTCATTCAGGTCCGGATCCCCCCTCCGGGCCGGGTCACATCAAAATAAAAAGGTGGCGGCGATTCCGCATCGCGCCACCCCTGGTATCCTTCGAAAAGGACGAAATATTGGCGTTAATCAGCGCGGCGGACGCGCTGCGCCGGCGGCACCGCCAGCAGCCACCGGACGCGGCGTCATCGGCAGCAGACCTTCGCGCTGTGCACGCTTGCGGGCCAGCTTGCGGGCTCGGCGCACGGCTTCGGCCTTTTCACGGGCGCGCTTCTCGGAAGGCTTCTCGTAGTGACCGCGCATCTTCATTTCGCGGAAGATGCCTTCGCGCTGCATCTTCTTCTTGAGAGCGCGAAGCGCCTGATCAACATTGTTGTCGCGGACGAGTACCTGCACGGGCAATCCTGTCTTTCGGGTTTGATATCAACAGGCAAGCGGCCATAGCCACTAGCCTCCGCGGCGATTTACACCACGAATTGTGGCGGCTGATAGCAGAATCACGCCGCGCTGTCCACAGCCGAAATGAAGGGAGGCGGCCAAATCGCCCAGCGGGCGCTCGCAAGGTAGGCAGCCAACTACGCGGTGGCCAGATGCAACCGCTCAAAATCCTCGAAGAATTCGCCATAGTCGCAGGTTATCTCTTCGCCGGCCGCTATGTCGCGGGTCGCGGTTGCCCCGCCATATTGCGAAAAGTCCGTGTTCGGCGTCGCCGAATGGTTCATGAAGCGGCCATTGTCGACCTCATAGACCATGAAGCCGGGCCGGTCGGGGCTGGGATAGGCGTAGCGGTCGAGCAGTTCCCTGAGATGCGAGGGTGCCGCCTGGTATTTTTCCAGCGGGATCAGCCGGTCGAAATCCGGGTCGAGCCGCCAGATCGAGGCGCCTTTCCTGATCGGCTCGGCGGCGAACACGCCGACGCCCTCGATTGCGCTTTGGGCGACATAGGTTTTGATCAGCAGCATGGTTCCGGCCCGTTTCCAAGGAGAGAACGGAATCGTCAATTCGAGCCCAAATGCAAGCCCGGATTGCGACATCGCGGCCCGCGTTGATCCGCATGCCGGCGCCGAAACCGCTCACGTCCGGTTGATCGACACGCCGCCGTCGGCGAACAGTGCGGTTCCGGTGGTGAAGCTCGACGCCTCGGAGGCAAGATAAAGCGCCGAGCGGGCGATCTCTTCCGGCCGGGCCATCCGCTTCAAGGCATGGATGCCTTCGACGAACGTGCGGGCCTCGGGCGTGGTTGTGGTCGCGCCGGGCGTGTCTGTGCCGCCTGGCAGCAGTGCGTTGACGCGCAACCCCTTCGGCCCGTACTCGGCGGCCAGCACTTGCGTCAGGCCGATCAGGCCGGCCTTGGCCGCGGCGTAGGCCGCCATGCCTGGCATGCCGGCGGTATAGCCGACGAAGCTGGAGGTGAAGACCAGCGATCCGCCGCCACGCTCCAGCATCGCCGGTATCTGATGCCTGGCGGCCAGATAGGCGCTGGTCAGATTGGTATCCATCGTGTCATGCCACGACGCCGGCGGCAGGTCCGGCAGCGGCGCCATCATGCCGACAGCGCCGGCATTGTTGAATGCAATGTCGAGACCACCGAAGCTACCGGTCGCGAGATCGACCAGCGCCTTCGCATAGGCTTCGTCCCTGACGTCGCCGGCAAGAGCGATCGCAGTGCCGCCGGTTTCCACGATCTCCTCGACAAGCCTATCGAGCTCGGCCTGGCGGCGCGCGGCGGCGACGACCTTGGCTCCTTCCTCGGCAAAGAGCTTTGCAGTGGCGCGGCCGATGCCGGAACTGGCGCCAGTGACGATGGCGATCTTGTTGGCGAGTGCGAGCATGTTTCTGTCATCCTTCCGCTAAGCCGGCTTGCCGGCGGTCGGATGCGTCGTCGCAAATGAGCATGGCCGCAGCCACCCGAAAGCTGCGAACCCGCCGATTTTCCCTGGCCTCGCACGCCGCGGCCGGTTGCGGCGCAAAACGGCAAGAGCCGTCGCAAACAGCGCAAGGGTGGCAGCGCTGTTTCGCTAGTGATACACCTCGCGCGCCGGGAGAAATTGCTAGCCCGGCCGCAAATCCGCGAGACTTTGGCGCGAGGCTGGAACGTGAAGAAATACTCTGTATTCGCCATCGCGCGTGAGGCCATGCGCGGCCACAAGGGCTGGGAGGAGCAATGGTCCTCGCCGGAGCCGAAGAAGGAATACGACGTCGTCATCGTGGGCGCCGGCGGCCATGGCCTGGCTACCGCCTATTATCTCGCCACCGTGCACGGCATCACCAATGTCGCGGTGCTGGAGAAGGGCTGGCTCGGTGGCGGCAATACCGGCCGCAACACCACCATCATCCGCTCCAACTACCTCTATGACGAGAGCGCCGGCATCTACGACCATGCGCTGAAATTGTGGGACGGGCTCAGCCAGGAGCTCAATTACAACGTCATGTATTCGGCGCGCGGCGTCATGATGCTGGCGCACAATGTGCACGACATCCAGGTGCTGAAGCGCCATGTCCACGCCAACCGGCTGAACGGCATCGACAATGAATGGCTCACACCCGAGCAGGCGAAGGAATTCTGCCCGCCGCTCAATATTTCCAGGGATGCGCGCTACCCGGTCGTCGGTGCCGCCTTGCAGCGGCGCGGCGGCACGGCGCGCCATGACGCGGTCGCCTGGGGGTATGCGCGCGGCGCCTCGGCGCGGGGCGTGCACATCATCCAGAATTGCGAGGTCACCGGCGTCAAGCGGGCGGCCAATGGCGCGGTCACCGGTGTCGAGACGACGCGCGGCTTCATCGGCGCCAAGAAGGTCGGCGTGGTCGCGGCCGGCCATTCCTCGGTCATTATGAACATGGCCGGCGTGCGAATGCCGCTGGAAAGCTATCCGCTGCAGGCGCTGGTGTCGGAGCCGGTCAAGCCTGTCGTCCCCTGCGTGGTGATGTCGAACACGGTGCATGCCTATATCTCGCAGTCCGACAAGGGCGAACTGGTGATCGGCGCCGGCACCGACCAGTACGTCTCCTACTCGCAGACCGGCGGCCTGCACATATTACAGCATACGCTGGACGCAATCTGCGAGATGTTCCCGATCTTCACGCGCATGAAGATGCTGCGCTCCTGGGGCGGCATCGTCGACGTCACGCCCGACCGCTCGCCGATGCTGGCCAAGACGCCGGTGCCCGGCCTCTACGTCAATTGCGGCTGGGGCACGGGCGGCTTCAAGGCGACACCCGGCTCCGGCCATGTCTTTGCCCACACCATCGCCAGGGACGATCCGCATCCGATCAACGCGCCCTTCACCATCGAGCGGTTCCGCACCGGCCGGTTGATCGACGAGGCGGCGGCGGCGGCGGTGGCGCATTGACGATGACTGAGCTGTAGGAACGAAAACATGCTTCTCATCCGCTGCCCCTATTGCGAGGAAGAGCGTCCGGAACTTGAGTTCCGCAACGCCGGCGAGGCGCATATCGCGCGCTCGGCCAACCTGTCAGGCGAGAGCGACGAGGATTTCGAAAAATTCTTCTTCATCCGCTCGAATCCCAAAGGCATCATCTATGAGCGCTGGCGACACATGCATGGCTGTGCGCGCTTCTTCAACGCCGTGCGCGACACCGTCACCGACAAGTTCGTCATGACCTACAAGGCCGGCGAGCCGAAGCCTTCCAAGCTGCCCAAGAACTCCAGCGAAGTGGTTGCCAAATGAGCGGCGCGTTCCGCATACCGAGCGCCGGCCGCCTGAGCCAGGCCAAGACCGCCCGCTTCAGCTTCGACGGTCAGTCCTTCATCGGCATCGAAGGCGATACGCTGGCTTCGGCGCTGCTGGCCAACGGCGTGCACCTGGTCGGCCGCTCGTTCAAATATCACCGGCCGCGGGGCGTGCTGTCGGCCGGGGCGGAGGAGCCCAACGCGCTGGTGCAGATCGTGCGCGACGACGCGCGCAAAACGCCGAATGTTCGCGCGACCGTGCAGGAACTCTATGACGGACTCGCCGCCAACTCGCAGAACCGCTGGCCGTCGCTGTCCTTCGACGTCAGCGCGGTCAACGATCTGGCGTCGCCGCTGTTTTCGGCCGGCTTCTACTACAAGACCTTCATGTGGCCGAAGGCGGCCTGGAAGAGCCTCTACGAACCCAAGATCCGGGAAGCCGCCGGGCTTGGCGTGTCCCCCGACAGGCCGGACCCCGACCATTATTCGTCGCGTTACGCTCATTGCGACGTGCTGGTGCTGGGCGGCGGTGCGGCCGGCATCGCGGCTGCATTGGCAGCGGCTGAAACCGGCGTGCGGGTCATTCTGGCCGATGAGCAGGCCGAATTCGGCGGCAGCCTGCGCTTCGAGAGCGGCGCGAAAATCGACGGCCAGGGCGGCTTTGCCTGGGCGCAGGCGGCGATCGCCAGGCTGAAAGGCATGGACAATGTCCGCGTGCTGTCGCGCACGACTGCCTTCGGCTACTACGCACAGAACTTCGTCGGCCTGGTCGAGCGGGTCAGCGATCATTTGCAAAATCCCGGCCACGACCTGCCGCGCGAGCGGCTGTGGCAGGTGCGCGCCAGGCGCGTGGTGCTGGCGTCCGGGGCCATCGAGCGCCACATGGTGTTCGCCAACAACGACCGGCCGGGCATCATGCTGGCCTCGGCCGCGCGCACCTATCTCAATCACCATGGCGTCGCGGTCGGAAAAAACGTCGGCGTCTACACCGCCAATGATTCCGCTTACGCGGCGGCGATCGACCTGAAGAAGGCCGGCGTCAACATCGCGGCTATCGTCGATCTGCGCGACAATCCGACCGGGCCGGTGATCGATGAAGCAAGGACGCTCGGCATCGAGATCAATTTCGGTCGCGCGGTGATCCGCGCCGGCGGCAAGCTGCGCGTCTCGTCGATGACGGTGCAGCCGAAGAATGGTGGCGGCGAGCGCACCATTGCGGTCGATGCGATCCTGATGTCGGCCGGCTGGACGCCGTCGGTGCACCTGTTCTCGCAGTCGCGCGGCAAGGTCGCCTTCAACGACGAAACCAAGCGCTTCGTGCCCGGCACCTATGCACAGGACTGCATCTCTGTCGGCGCCTGCAACGGCACGGACGGCCTGTCGGCGACCCTCGACGAGGCCTATGCGGCAGGGGCCAAGGCGGCAAAGGACGCCGGCGCAAAGACTGCCAAGGGTACAAAGCCAAAAGTCGACGCCTCGGAAAGCTGGTCGCGTGGCATGCTGGGCGCCGCCCCCGGCGCCGGTCCGGATACGATGGTGAAGGCCTTCGTCGATTTCCAGAACGACGTCACCGCCAAGGACATCCGCCAGGCGGTGCATGAGGGCATGCGCTCGATCGAGCACGTCAAGCGCTTCACCACCAACGGCATGGCGACCGACCAGGGCAAGACCTCGAACATGCACGGCCTGGCGATTGCCGCCGAGACGCTTGGCAAGCCAATCCCCGAGGTGGGCCTCACTACGTTCCGCGCCCCTTATACGCCGGTGACCTTCGGCGCCATCGTCAGCCATGCGCGCGGTCCGCTGTTCGATCCGACGCGCAAGACGGCGATCCATCCCTGGGCTGAAGCCCAAGGCGCCGTGTTCGAGGATGTCGGGCAGTGGAAGCGCGCCTGGTATTTCCCCAGGGGTGGCGAGGACATGCATGCGGCGGTCGACCGCGAGTGCGTCGCGGTTCGAAACACGGCTGGCCTATTCGACGCCTCGACGCTCGGCAAGATCGAGGTGGTCGGTCCCGATGCGGCCAAGTTCATGGAGCTGCTCTACACCAATCCGTGGGAAAAGCTGGAGCCCGGCCGCTGCCGCTACGGCATCATGCTGCGCGAGGACGGCTTCATCTATGATGACGGCGTCGTCGGCAGGCTGGCGCCCGACCGCTTCCATGTGACGACGACGACCGGCGGCGCGCCGCGCGTCATGAACCATATGGAGGACTATCTCCAGACCGAGTTCCCGCATCTCAATGTCTGGCTGACCTCGATCACCGAGCAATGGGCTGTTATCGCCGTACAGGGGCCGAAGTCTCGCGACATCATCGCGCCGCTGGTCGAAGGCATCGACATGTCGGATGAGGCCCTCCCGCACATGTCGGTGCGCGAGGGCAAGATATGCGGCGTGCCGACAAGGCTGTTCCGCATGTCGTTCACCGGCGAGCGCGGCTTCGAGGTAAATGTGCCGGCCGATTACGGCCAGGCCGTGTGGGAAGCGCTGTGGGCCGAGGGCCAGAAGCATGGCGCAACCGCCTACGGCACCGAGGCAATGCACGTGCTGCGCGCCGAGAAGGGCTACATCATCGTCGGCCAGGACACCGACGGCACGGTGACGCCCAATGATGCCGGTCTCGACTGGGCCGTCGGCAAGAAGAAGGCCGATTTCGTCGGCATTCGCGGCCTGACGCGGCCTGACCTGGTCGCCAAGGGCCGCAAGCAACTGGTCGGCCTCAAGACCAAGGATCCCAAGGTGGTGCTGGAGGAAGGCGCGCAGATCGTGGAGGATCCCAGGCAGGCGATCCCGATGAAGATGATCGGCCATGTCACGTCGAGCTATTGGTCGCAGAATTGCGGCCGCTCGATCGCTCTGGCGCTGGTCGCCGGCGGTCGCGCACGCACGGGCGACACGCTCTACGTGCCGATGCCTGGCGGGACGATCGAAGTGGAGGTTTCCGGCATGGTGTTCTTCGACGAAACGGGAGGCCGCCTCAATGGCTAAGGCAGTCGCGAAAAAGACGGCTTCGGCCGCATCGCCGGCGGCCGAGCGCCGTCCGGCGCTGGCCGGGCGCGCTATCTCCGCCGCCGGCGTCAAGGTAGAGGTGCTGCCGCCGGCCGAACGGATCTCGCTGCGCGCTCCGGAGGCGTCGCTTGCCGCCTTGTCGAAGGCGCTCGGCGTGACCATGCCGAAAAAGCCGAAGACGTCCGTGTCGAAAGGCGGGCGCACCGCGCTGTGGCTTGGGCCGGATGAATGGATGATCATCGACGAGGCCGGCAAAGACCCGCTCGCCGATTGTGCAAAGATTTCCGCCTTGCATTCCGCTGTCGGCATCTCGCATCGCAACGTTGCGATATCGGTCGCCGGTCCGGCCGCGGCCGCGGCAATCAATTCGGGCTGCCCGCAGGATCTGTCGCTCGAAGCCTTCCCGGTGGGTGCCGCCTCGCGTACCATTCTCGGCAAGGCCGAGATTATTCTGCTGCGCACGGCGCAAGACGCTTTCCGGGTCGAGTGCTGGCGTTCCTTCTCGGATTATGTCTTTACTTTCCTCTCCGAGGGAGCACGCGACGCGGCGGCCTGATCCCGGAACGTTTGCCGCCCGCGCCCGTTTGCGGCAACAGGTCGAGGGAGAATGCCGATGCCATCGAAGTCCACGCCGAAGTCGCCCGGGAAAAGCTCGGCCGTGCGCTCCCTGGAGCATGAGCGGCATCACGGCGCCGACGCCGAAGAGGAACTCGAGGAAGGCCTCGAGGATACGTTCCCGGCCAGCGATCCTGTGTCGATCACGGGGACGGCTATCCCCGGCGCCCCCGCAAGGCCGGGCAAAGCCAAGACCGTTCCCGGACGCAAACCGCGCTGATTTCCCCAGCTTCGGTTGAGGAGCCATCTTTCCAAGACGGCGCCAAGTGGGATATTCAAAGCGCTTTGGGAGATCGTAAAATGCCGGTAAAAGCCGCCGTCTGGGGCGAGAATGTCCATGAGCAGACCAATGCCGCCGTGCGCGGCCTTTATCCCTTGGGCATGCATGGGACCATCGCAGCCGCGCTCAACCAGGATAAGGGCATCGAGGCGACCACCGCCACCTTGCAGGAGCCGGAGCACGGCTTGAGCGAAAGCCGGCTGGCTGCCACCGATGTCCTGCTCTGGTGGGGCCATGCCGCCCATGGCGAGGTCAAGGACGAGATCGTCGAGCGCGTGCAGAAACGGGTCTGGGAAGGCATGGGTCTGATCGTGCTCCATTCCGGACACTATTCGAAGATCTTCAAGCGGCTGATGGGCACGCCTTGTTCGCTGAAATGGCGCGAGGCGGGCGAGCGCGAGCGCGTCTGGGCCATCAACCGCGGCCATCCGATCGCGCAAGGCATCGGCGAGTGCCTGGAGATCGGCGAGACGGAGATGTATGGCGAGCCCTTCGCGGTGCCGGAGCCGCTGGAGACGGTGTTCGTCTCCTGGTACGAAGGCGGCGAAGTCTTCCGGTCGGGGCTGACCTATCAGCGCGGCGCCGGACGGATCTTCTATTTCTCGCCCGGCCACGAGACCTACCCGATCTACCACAATGAAGGCGTGCAGCAGGTGCTGCGCAACGCCGTGCATTGGGCGCACAATCCCGCATCCGCATGGTCCGGCATCATCAATGCGCCGAACGTGCCGACAGACCAGGCCAAGGAGAAGATCGTCCAGAAGGGCCTGCGCCTGCATGCCGACGGCGACAAGGGCCTGAGTTAGGCGTGAGTTGAAGATGCACCGCCTCCTTCTGCTCGGCACCGGTGGCATTGCCGGACATCACGTCGAGGAGTTCGCCAGGATTCCAGGCTGCACAATCGTCGCCTGCGTCGACCAGGTGCCGGGCCGGGCGGCGAGGTTCGCCGCCGCCAACCAGATCAGCCAGTCTTTCGAGAGCCTGGAAGCGGCGATCGGCTGGGGTGCGTTCGATGCGGCCATCAATGCGACGCCGGATGGCGTGCACAAGGCCACGACGCTGGCGCTGCTTGCCCATGGGAAACACGTCTTTTGCGAAAAGCCGCTGGCGCCGAACCATGCCGACGCGCTTGCAATGACGGAAGCGGCCGAGGCGGCCGGGGTCGTCAACATGGTCAACCTGACTTACCGCAACTCGCCGGCGATCGAGGAAGCGCGACGCATGGTGCAGGCCGGCGAGATCGGCGCATTGCGCCATGTCGAGGCGAGCTACAAACAGAGCTGGCTGGTCAGCAAGTCATGGGGCGACTGGCGCATCGAGGACAAATGGCTGTGGCGCCTGTCCAACCGGCACGGCTCGACGGGCGTGCTCGGCGATGTCGGTATCCACATTCTGGATTTCGCAAGCTATGGTGCCGACCAGGACATCGCCACCCTGCACGCCGACCTGGTGACGTTTCCCAAGGCCGAAGGCGATCGGATCGGCGATTATGTGCTTGATGCCAACGACAGTGTCGCAATGACGGCGCGGTTCAAATCCGGGGCGCTCGCGACGATCGTCGCCAGCCGCTACATGACCGGCCACGCCAACGACCTGTCGCTGGCCATGCATGGCACCAAGGGCGCCATCAAGGTCAACACAGACGGCAAGATTTCGCGCCTGTCGGCCTGCCTGGGCGAGGACATCGACCAGCAACGTTGGCGGACACTGGCGCTGCCGGATGTGAAGCGCAACGCGCTGCGTTTCGCCGAAGCGCTCGATACGGGAAGGAACGGCGATCCATCCTTCCGTCGCGCCGCCGACATGCAGAGGCTGATCGACGCGGCCTTCGAGAGTTCGTCGTCCAGACTGCCGGTCACGATCGCCTGAATCACATCTGGCCGGCTGCACCAGCCAGGCGTGTGTTGCCGCTATCAGAACGCGCTCGGCACGATCCAGGGATTGATGCTGATGCCGAGGCGCGGGCCCTTGCCTTCAGCGGTGGTTTCCATGACGCCCTTTTTCTCGAGCGAGCCGGTCGATGCGCAATCGAGCTTCACATTGGCCTTGGTGTCGACGCAGGTCGCGGCGGGTACGTGCTTGACCGGGTGTGTCGTGTTGGCGGCAAGGGCCGAGCCCGAAAGTGCCAGCACGGCGGCGAGGGTGAGGAGGGTCTTTTTCATTGTCCGTCTCCGGGTTCGATGGGTGAATTTGTTCTCGTACATGTACGGTATTCCGTACAAATACGCCCACCGATCGCGGAGTTCAAGCCAGAATCGTACGCGTACGGAATTTTTTGTTAACCAAGGAAATCCGCCCCGCTTGGCACGTTAAACGCGGAGCGGCGATGAAGCGTGGTTACGCAAGGAGATATCGTTCAGCAGTTGACCTGTGTCTCGGTCAGCGGGGGCACGTTCTGTGTGCTGAGCGTGGCAAGGGTGAAATCGCACATCCGTTTCACGAAAGCCTGCGGATCACCGAAGGGGTAGAAGGGGAAGGTGATCAGCAGCGAGATGGTGCCGTGGCCGACCGCCCACAGCATGGTAGCGATGGCGCGCGGATCACCCTGCAACTTCCCCGCGGCGACGCAGGCCTCGACCCTGCTGATCAGCACCTTCATCGCCGGGTTGCTTTCTTCCATGTCCTCGTAGCTCCGGCCTGCCGGCAGCTTGGTCTTTTCGGTCATGAAGACGGTGCGGTATTCATTGGGATTGCCAAGTCCGAACGCGGCGTATTCCGTCATCACTGCTTGCAGCGCCTCGATCGGATCGTCGGAAGGATGCTCCTCGATGCGCCGGGCAAGCGTCTCGAACGCATCCTCGGCCAGCGCGAACAATATGTCCTGCTTGTCGGCGAAATAGGAATAGACCGACATCGGCGCGTAGCCGACGCGCTTGGCCAGCTTGCGGATGGTCAGGCCCTCATAGCCTTCCTCCTGCACGAGCTTGTGCGCGGCCTCCACAAGTTCGGAACGCTGTTCGGCCTTTTGTTTCTCGCGGCGTGTCTGGGCGCTCACCGGCAATATCGCCTGCCTCTGCTGGTTGGGGGCCAACTGAATTATATACGCTGTACGGAAACGGACAAGGGCGTCGCTGGTTCCCGTCGCAGGTTCCCAGGCGGCAGGCGTCAGATGGCGCCGACGCCGCCGTCGACAGCCAATGTGTGGCCGGTCATGAAGGAGTTGGCGGGGTCGGCGGCGAACAGGATCACCGGGGTGATCTCATCCACTTCGGCCACCCGCCTCATCGGCACGCCGCGCGTCAGTTCGGCCAGGGCGTCGGCTTCCGGAGCGCCGGAGACGCGCACGAAACTGTCGACCATCGCCGTTCTCGTGTGCGCCGGACAGACCGCGTTGATGCGCAGGCCCTTGCTGGCGTATTCAATTGCCGCCGACCGGGTCAGCCCGACCACGCCGTGCTTGGCGGCGGCATAGATCGAGAGCTTCGGCGCGCCACCCAGTCCGGCGGCGGAGGCGATGTTGACGATGGCGCCGCCCTTGCCGTCAGCCTTGAACTGCCGCTCCATCTGCTGGATTTGGTGTTTCATGGCATAGAAGACGCCGAGCAGATCGATTTCGATCACGCGGCGCGCCTCCTCCGAGGCGACCTGCGGCAAACGCACGAAACTCTGGACGATGCCGGCATTGTTGACCGCGACATCCAGCCGGCCGAATCTTTCGACCGCCAGAGCCACCAGCGCCTGCGACAGCGCCTCGTCGGCGATGTTTCCGGCCAGGACCGCCGTCTCGGCATCGAGCGTTTCGGCAAAGCTCCTCAAGGTTGGTTCATCGAGGTCGGAGAGGACCAGCCGCGCGCCTTCGGCGGCAAAAGCTTTGGCCGCGCCGCGGCCAAGCCCGCCCGCGGCACCCGTGATCAACACCGTTTTTCCGTCGAAGCGGCCCATCGATTATTTCTCGTCGATCAGTTTCGGTCGATCAGTTTCGCGGCGAGGTGCGAAAGCAGTTTCACCGCCTCGCCATAGGTCCTGGCCTTTTCCGGGTTCGAGGCATTGCCGTCCAGCGCGCGCTTGTAGACGCCCTGGCAGATCGCGGCCAGCCGGAAGAAGGAGAAGGCGAGGAAGAACGTCCAGTTGCCGATGCCGGTGAGCCCGCGCCGCCGGCAATAGGTGGCGACATAGTCCTCTTCCGAAGGCAGTCCGAGCGCGGCGCGGTCGATACCGCCCAGGCCGCGAAAGCCCGAGCTATGCGGCAGGCGCCATTGCATGCACTGGTAGGCGATATCGGCAAATGGATGGCCTGATGTGGACAGTTCCCAGTCGAGCACCGCCATCACCTTCGGCCGGTCCGGCGCGAATATCAGATTGTCCAGCCGGTAGTCACCATGCACCAGCGAGACACGGCCGTCGTCGGCGGGCCTGTGCGTCTCCAGCCAGTCGATCAGCCGGTCCATGTCGGCAATGGCACCGGTCTCCGAGGCGCGGTACTGACTGGTCCAACGCGCCAGTTGGCGCTCGAAATAGTTGCCCGGCCGGCCGAAATCGCCGAGACCCACGGCCTCGATATCGACGCCGTGCAGGGCGGCGAGCGTGGCGTTCATGGCATCGTAGATGGCCGCGCGCTCGCCATTGTCGCGCGCTTCCGGCAGTGCCGGGTCCCAGAAGATGCGGCCGTCGATGAAATCCATGACGTAGAACATGCGGCCGATCGGCGAGTTCTCGGCCGAGAGATGCAGCATCCGCGGCACCGGCACGGCGGTGCCCGAAAGGGCGCTCATCACCCTGAATTCACGGTCGACCTGATGGGCCGATTTCAGCAACTGCCCCGGCGGCTTGGCGCGCAGCACGTAGCGGCCGCTGGCCGCCGTCAGCAGATAGGTCGGGTTGGATTGGCCGGATTTGAATTTTTCGACGGAGGAAAGTCCGGCAAAACCGGGGATCCGCGCCTCGAGATAGGGCGAAAGCGCTGCCTGGTCGAGCGCGTTCGGGTCGCTCATGCGGTCTCTGGCTGGCGTTCGATCAGGGTCAGCGTCAGCCAGCGGGCGGTGAGCGCCGGTTTCTTCGAGCCCTCGATCTCGATCGTCACGTCATGGGCCGTCTGCACCCAGCCCGAGGGTCTGACCTTGACGTCGGCCAGCACGAAACGGGTGCGGATGCGCGCGCCGGTCTTCACCGGCGCCAGGAAGCGCAGCGAATCGAAGCCGTGGTTGACGCCCATCTTGCCGTTTTCCAGCGGCGGCATGGTCTCGAAGGTCATTGCCGACAACAGCGACAGCGACAGGAAGCCATGCGCGATGGTGCCGCCGAACGGCGTCTCGCGTTTGGCCCGCTCGGGATCGCAATGGATGAACTGGTGGTCGTCGGTAGCGTCTGCGAACTGGTCGATCATGCGCTGCGTGACCACCCGCCATGGCGAGACGCCCACCTCCTTGCCGACGCTGGCCAGAAGCACATCGAGACTGATCGGTTCCACGCGGATGTCCTCCAGTTTCATCCCCGGCTTCCCCGGCCGGACATGTCATTCCTTGAACAGGGTCAGCCCATGCTGCACCGACTGTCCACCGTCAATCGGCAGGATGGCGCCGGTGACATAGCTGCCTGCACGGCTGCACAAATAGAGCGTTGCGCCGGCAATGTCATCCGGGGCGCCGATACGGCCGATCGGAACGTGGCTGCCGACATGCCTGGCCTGTTCCTCAGTGGCAGTGGCAAACGCCGTCATCCGGCTCTGGAAGGGCCCAGGGGCAAAGGCGTTGACGGTGATGCGGCGGCCGGCGAATTCCAGCGCCAGGGTGCGCGTCAGGTGATGAACGGCCGCTTTGGAGGCGGTGTAGGAGTAGGCGTCGTCGGCCAGCGGCTGCGTGCCCATCACCGAGCCCAGATTGATCACCCGGGCCGGATCCTCGTCGCTGGCAGCGGCTTCGAGCAGCGGCAGCAGTTCGCGGGTCAGGTGGAAGACGGCGGTGACGTTGACGCCGAACACCTTGGCCCAGGCATGATAGGGGAAGCTCTCCAGCGGCGCTCCCCAGGACACGCCGGCATTGTTGACCAGGATATGCAGACGGTCGGCCCGCGCCTTGACCTCGCCGACCAAGGCGGCAATGCCGGCCTCGCTGGAAACGTCTCCGGCAAAGCCTTCGGCCCGGCCCGGCGCGCCAAGCCCGTTCAATTCCTCGGCGACCTTGATGCAGTCCTCGCCCTTGCGCGAGGCGATCATCACCGTTGCGCCGGCCTTGACGAGGCCCGTCGCCGCCATGCGGCCGATGCCGGTCGCCGCGCCCGTGACCAGCGCGGTCTTGCCGGCCACCGAAAAAAGATCGTCGAGATAGCTCATCGAACTCCTGCGCCTTTCATCGGCGGATCGGGGAAAGCGTTCGCGTTGACAAGGCTATCCGAAGTACGGTCATCCTTGCCACTGACAAAATGCCCGGCCTGAATGAAGGGTTAGCAACCGATGACGGAGATGAATCTCGGCATGACGGAGCGGCTGAGGCCGATCCACGCGCGCGTCGCGGCCATGGTGCGCGACGAGATCATGCCGCTCGACAAGGAATTCCTCGGTGAAGTCGGCAAGGCGGGCGACCGCTGGACATACACGCGGCGCCAGACCGAGATCCTCGAAGGGCTGAAGACGACCGCAAGAGAGCGCGGCCTTTGGAATTTCTGGCTGACCGGCTCGGAACGCGGCTACGGTCTTTCCACCGTCGAATACGCCTATCTGGCCGAGGAGATGGGCAAGGCGCATCTCGGCGCCGAGACCTTCAACTGCTCGGCGCCCGACACCGGCAACATGGAGGTGCTGGAGCGCTACGGCTCGGCGGAGCACAAGAAGGCCTGGCTGGAGCCGCTTCTCGACGGAAAGATCCGCTCGGCCTATCTGATGACCGAGCCGGACGTAGCCTCGTCGGATGCCACCAACATTTCGATGCGCTGCGAACGGCGCGGCGACGGCTATGTGCTGAACGGCGAGAAATGGTGGGCCTCTGGTGCCGGCGATCCCCGCTGCGCCATCTATATCGTCATGGTGAAGACCTCCGATGGAGAGCCGAAGCACAGGCGGCATTCGATGATCCTCGTGCCGGCGGACACCAAGGGTGTCAGCAAGCTGCGTCCAATGCAGGTCTACGGCGACGACGACGCGCCGCACGGCCACATGCATCTTCGCTTCGACAATGTGCTGGTGCCGGCGTCGAACCTGATCCTCGGCGAGGGCAGGGGTTTCGAGATCGCGCAAGGCCGCCTCGGCCCCGGCCGCATCCATCACTGCATGCGGGCCATCGGCCAGGCCGAGATGGCGCTGGAGCTGCTGTGCCAGCGTTCGGTCCGCCGCGAAGCGTTCGGCCAGCCATTGGCGAAACTCGGCGCCAATTTCGACATCATCGCCGAATGCCGCATGGAGATCGAGATGGCCCGCCTGCTCTGCCTCAAGGCGGCGTGGATGATCGACCAGGGCGACGCGCGCGCCGCCGCGCCCTGGATCAGCCAGATCAAGGTGGTCGCGCCACGCGTGGCGCTGAAGGTCACCGACGAGGCGGTGCAGATGTTCGGCGCGCAAGGCATCAGCCAGGACACGCCGCTGGCGCGCTCGTGGACGCATCTCAGGACGCTGCGCCTCGCCGACGGGCCGGATGCCGTGCATCGCCGCCAGGTGGCGCGGGCGGAGCTGAAGAAATACACGCAGGAGAAGGTCTGAGATGGCCCGGTCCGAGCGGGGAGACAGCCGATGAGCATCCCGTCCGAAATGAAGGCGCTGCTCCTGGTCGGCGACGGCTACACCAGGACGCCGAGCGGCAGCACGCTGGAGGCGATGGAGCCCTATCTCCAGCCAGGCAGTATCGCAGTGCCGGCGCCTGGGACGACGCAAGTGCTGATCAAGGTCAGCCTTGCGTCGATCAATCCGTCCGATGTCGCCTTCATCAAGGGCCAGTACGGCCAGCCGCGGGTCAAGGGCCGGCCGGCCGGCTTCGAGGGCGTCGGCGTGATCGTTGCCGGCGGCGACGAGTCCTATCCCAAGAGCCTCGTCGGCAAGCGCGTTGCCTTCGCCACCGGGCTCTCCAATTGGGGCTCATGGGCCGACTATGCCGTTGCCGAAGCCGCCGCCTGCATTCCGCTCCTCGACACCGTGCGCGACGAGGATGGGGCTGCCATGATCGTCAATCCGCTTACCGCGCTCGCCATGTTCGACATCGTCAGCCGAGAAGGCGAAAGGGCCTTCATCATGACCGCCGGCGCCAGCCAGCTCTGCAAGCTGATCATCGGGCTGGCCAGTGAGGAAGGATTCCGGCCTATCGTCACCGTGCGCCGCGACGAGCAGATCGCGCTGCTGAAGGAAATCGGCGCCGCCCATGTGCTCAACGAGAAGTCGCCCGATTTCGAAGCCTCGCTGCGCGAGGTGATAAAGGCCGAACAGCCGCGCATCTTTCTCGATGCGGTGACCGGGCCACTGGCCTCGGCCATCTTCAACGCCATGCCGAAGCGCTCGCGCTGGATCATCTATGGACGGCTCGATCCCGAGGCCACGATCATCCGCGAACCCGGCCAGCTGATTTTCCAGCACAAGCACATAGAGGGCTTCTGGCTGAGCGAATGGATGCGGCAGCATAAGGATCGCCGCGGTCCTGCGATCCTCGAGGCGCAGAAGCGCTTTTCCGACGGGCGCTGGACGACCGACGTGACGGCTGTGGTGCCGCTGGCCGAGGCGATGGCGCGCGTGCCGGCGGAACTGGCCAGGCCCAATGGCAAGGTGTTCATTCGGCCGTAAAGCAGGGGGTGTGCGGTTGAGCTGCATTCCGGTTCATCGAGAGCACAGCTGCTATAACCTTCGAGGGCCGGAAAGAGGGTGGTTTGTTGGCTGCGATCGTTCAATGTCATCGGCGGCCACGCCGTTCGATCCCCCTATGCCACCCCGCTTTGTCCGTGATATGCCGCCGCCAATGAACGCTGGGACAGTGCCGGACCGGGCCTGTTCCGGATTGGTGTGGGGTGCTTGGTGAGGATTTCCAAACCGGTTTTCGACCGCCTGGGGCTTGGCCTGTGGATCGGGGCATTCGCGGTCGTGCTTGGCCTGGTCCTGTGGTCGCCCGATGCGCGCACCGTATTGCACGCCTACAGATATGGCAGTGTGGAGTTTCTCGCCGGCCGGCCGCTCTACGACCTCGAGTCCGAGATGGGATACCTTTACACGCCCGCCTTCGCCGCGCTCTATATTCCGTTCTTGAATCTGGGACCGCATCTTGGCGGGCTGGTCTGGCATGCCCTCGGTTTCGCCGTTCTCACCCTTGCCGCGGCGCGGCAGGTGCGCAAGCTGGGCGGACAGGAGCAGACCTGGCTGCTTTCCTTCGGCCTCTTCCTCGCTTTGCCGATGACGCTGGGCGCCATCCGCAACGGGCAGGCGACAATCCTGCTGACCGGCGCCTGCTGGCTCTTGACCCTGTCGGCACTGGAAGGACGGCGTGCGGAGACCTTTTTCTGGGCCTCGCTTGCCATAACGGCCAAGCCAACCGCGATCATCATGCTGCTGTTGGTGGGGGCGTTGCGCCCGCGGCTGATACCGGTGCTGGTGCTCGCGGTGCTGTTCGTGCTCGCCATCCCCTACGCTTTCGCTCCCGCCGGCTACCTGAACGAGCAGTATGGCGATTTCGCCCGCATGCTGACGTCGATGGCCGTCGACAAGACCAGCCATTTTGTTCCTACCGATTTCACCGCGCCCTTTATCGAGATGGGGCTGCCCGTTCCGGACTCGGCTGCCACGGCGGTGCGCGTCGTGATCGGCCTGCTGACGCTCTCGATCGTGCTCTGGTTCGACCGCAAGCTCGAACAAGGAGCGGCCGGACTCGCGATCTTCCTGGCGGCCGCCTTCTACATGTGCGTCTTCAACCCGCGCGTCGAGCCCAACACCTATGCGATGATCGCGGTACCCGCCGGCCTTGCCATTGCCCTGTTGTGGCGCGAAGAAAAAGGTGGCGTCCTGGCCTGCGTGCTGTCCATGACTTTATTCCTGACAGGTTTGACCGGTGTCGAGCGCCACATGCATGACTTTCTCTATCCCTGGTTTCGGCCGATCACGGTCACTTTCATCGCCTGCTTCCTGATATGGTGGTTCTGGGCCAAGGCGCGACAAAAATTGGTGAATGTGGAGCCTGTCGCCCATGGCTGAGATGCGCCCGAGACTCGACATCGTGGCGCCGTTCTTCAACGAGGCGCAATCGGCGACGGCTTTCGCGGCATTGCTCGACGCGCTCGAGGCGGCGGTGTCGAGCCGCTTCGGCATGCAGGTCCACAAGATCCTGGTCGACGACGGCAGCCGGGACGATAGCGCCGGGCGGTTTTCGCAGGCACTTTCGGGATCCTGGGAAATCGTGCGCCTCAGCCGCAATTTCGGCAAGGAGGTCGCCGTGCTCGCCGGCCTCGACCACTCGCGGGGCGACATGGTGCTTGTCATGGACGCGGATCTGCAGCACTCCCTGGAGACCAGCCTGAAGATGATCGTCGAGCTGGCTGAGAATCCGGACGTCGACGTCGTCTACGCGCAGAACGACCGGCGCGGGGCAAGCTGGCGGCGCAGCCAGTTGGCGAAACTGTTCTACAGTCTGATCAACAGCAGCCAGCGGTTCGATATTCCCGAGAATGCAGGCGATTTTCGCGTCATGCGCGGCACCGTGGCGCGCGCATTGACCAGCCTGCGCGACAAAAGGCGCTTCAACAAGGGCCTGTTCGCCTGGGCCGGCTTCCGCCAGAAGGCCATATCCTATTCGCCGGAAAACCGCGCCAGCGGCAAGTCGAAATGGAGCCGGCTCAACCTGATCGCCTTTTCGTTAGAGGGGTTTACGTCCTTTTCGGTGATTCCGCTGCGCCTGATCAGCCTCAGCGGACTGCTTGCGGCGTTTGCCGGCGCGGTCTACGGCGCGAAAGTGCTCTTCGAGGTGCTGTTCTACGGCATTGCCGTTCCAGGCTATCCGAGCCTGCTGGTCGCCGTGGTGCTGCTCGGCGGCCTCAACCTGACACTTCTCGGGCTGATCGGTGAATATGTCTGGGTCACCCTCAGCGAAAGCAAGGATCGCCCGGTCTACATCGTGCGCGATATCGTGCGCAGCGATGTTCCCGCCAGATCGGCGCCGGGCGTTTCCGGGGCATGATGCGCGGCATCCGCCTGATCGCCGACGATTACGGCCTGGCGCCCGGCGTCTCGGCGGCGATCCTCGACCTGCTCGATCGCGGGCGGCTAACGGGCACCGGTTGCATGACCGGTTTCGCGGAATGGCCGGGGGAGGCGGAACGCATCAAGCCGCTGTGCGGCCGGGTCGCCGTCGGCCTGCATCTGACCTTGACGGACCAGCCGGCCGTGACCGGCCCGTCGAGCCTGGCGCCGGAAGGCCGGCTGCCGCCGCTCCGCTCGCTGGCATTGCCGATCCTGCGCGGCGGCATCGAGACCTGCGACGTCCATGCCGAGCTCGACGCCCAATTTGGCCGCTTCGTCGAGGCGCTCGGGCGCAGGCCCGATTTCATCGACGGCCACCAGCATGTGCATTTCCTGCCAGTCGTGCGTAAATGGCTGCGGGTGCGTTTCGCCGGAGATGCCGGCAGACCGTGGCTGCGCGGCGCGCCGGCACTGGCCGGCAGCGGAGCGGCGGCATCGAAAATTGCGGCGATCGCCGCCCTGGCAACTGGTTTCAACCGATCCATGCGGCGCGCCGGCTTCACCGTGAGGGCGCCGCTCGCCGGCATCTATGACTGGCGGCAGTCGGAAAAGTTCGCGCCCGCCCTGCAAACCGCCGTTGAAAGCCTGCCGGAAAAGGGACTTTTCATGTGCCATCCCGGGCATGTCGACGAGACGTTGCGTGCACGCGACCCGATGCAAGATGTGCGCGACGTCGAATTCGCGGTTCTCGCCTCCGATCATTTCGGCGCAAACCTGGCTCGCGCGCGTGTCGGCGTCATGGACGGCATGGCATGAGTGCCGATCAGTCCCGGCGTTCGACCGGCAACAAGATTATCCGCTTCGCCATTGTCGGCCTGGTGAACACGGCCATCGACCTTGCCGGCTTCTTTCTGCTGCTCAAGCTGCACGTGCCGCCGCTGCCCGCCAACGTTGCGTCCTGGTTCATTGCCGTCACCTTCTCCTTCGCGGCCAACGGCTTCTGGTCGTTCGAGCGCGATCCGGCCATCCGGCTGCATCATGCCTTTCTTCGCTTCGCCTCGCTCGGCGCGCTGATTTCGCTCGGTGTCTCCAGCCTCGCGATCGCGCTGTTCGCCGGTGTTGTCGGCGTGTGGCCGGCAAAGATCGGCGGGGTGGTTGTGGCGGCGGTGCTGAATTTCCTCGCCGCGCGCTGGTCGATCGAGGGCCGTCTCCTGAAATAGCAGGCTATTTCCCCACGAAAATTCCGGACCCGCCACACGGTCTCCTGGAATTTCCCTATTCAGCCGGCTCCACATCGGTGTAGGCGGCTTCCTCGAGTTCGCGCTTCAGCCGCGCCTCCTCGTGGGCCTTCGGCGTGACGAAGCGGCCGAGCAAGAGATAGGCGACGGGGGTCAGGAACAGCGTCGAGACGGTGGCCAGCCCCAGTCCGCCGACGATCACCCAGCCGAGCGCGATACGGGCCTCGGCGCCGGCGCCCGCCGCCAGCACCAGCGGCACGCCGCCGAGCACGGTGCAGATCATTGTCATCATCACCGGGCGCAAGCGAATGGTCGAGGCCTGTTCGATCGACTCGCGCACCCCCAGTCCACGATCGCGCAACTGGTTTGCGAACTCGACGATCAGGATGCCGTTCTTGGCCATGACGCCGACCAGCAGCACCAGGCCGATCTGGCTGTAGGCGTTGAGGCTGGTGCCCGAGAGCAGAAGCGCGAAGATGGCGCAGGCGAGGCCGAGCGGCACTGTCGCCATAATGATGACGGCGCTGACGAAGCTCTCGAATTGCGCGGCAAGCACCAGCAGGATGATGACCAGGGCAAAACCGAAGATGGTGACCATGGCGCTGTTGGTCTCACCCAGCGTCGCCGCCTCGGCCAATGGCACGATGCGGCTGCCCGGCGGCAGAAGCGGCGTTGCGATTTCCTCGGCGCGCGTAAGGGCCGAGCCGAGCGCGAAATCGCCGCCGAGGTTGGACGTGATCGCCACCGACGGCTGCTGCTGCTCGCGCGACAGCGAGGGCGGCACGGCACGCTCGGTCAGCGTGGCGATGGTCGACATCGGCACGAAACGGCCGTCAGCCGTCTTTAGGAAGACGTTCTCCAGGTCCGTCGGATCGTTGATCGGGTTGGTGGTCGAAACCAGCTTCACCCCGTAGCTGCGGTCGGCGATGTAGACATCGACGACGTCGTTGCCGTCGAGCATGGCCTGCATGGTGTTGGCCAGTCCTGTGATGTCGATGCCGAGATCGGAGGCGCGCTCGCGGTCGATGGCAACGGAAAGCTGCGGTTGCGTCGGGTCGATGGAAAGCCGTGGCGTCTGGAAACGCGGATCCTTCTGCATCTCGGCGATGATCTTGACGGCCGCGTCGCCGAGCGCCTTGCGGTCGTTGCCGACCAGCGCGAACTGCAGGCCGTTGCCGGCGCCACGGATGCCGAGGCTGTTGGGCTGCACCGGGAAGATACGCACGCTGGGCACCTGGCGGGTGAGCTGGCTGATCTCTGCCATGATCTCCTGCTGGCTGCGGCTGCGCTCGTCCCAGGGCGCCAGCGTCATTACCATGAAGCCTGAATTATAGGCGCCGTTCTGGCCGGCGCTCTCGAAAGTGCTGACGATTTCGCCGGAATCACGCAGCGGCTGGATCAGTTTTTCGATCTTCTGCATCTGCTGCGTCGTGTAGTCGAGGCTGACGCCTTGCGGGGCGCTGATGCGAAGCAGCACGACCGCGCGATCCTCGGTCGGCGTCAATTCCTGGCGGATGGTGCCGAACAGCGCGAATGCGGTGCCGGCGAACAGCAGCGCCACCAGCACCACGATCCACGGCGCGTCGAGGCAGACATGCAGGCTGCGCCGGTAGGCCGCGTTCAGCGCGCCGCCGATGCGTGCGCCGACGCCGTTGCCGCCCTCGTGGTGGAGGGCGGCAGTGGACAGCATGCGCGAGGCAAGCATGGGGCAAAGCGTCAGCGCGACCACGCAGGACAACAGCACCGACATGGCGAGCACGAAGCCGAATTCGCGGAACAGGCCGCCGGTCTGGCCCGGCAGGAAGGAGATCGGCACGAAGACGGCAACCAGCGTCAGGGTGGTGGCGATGACGGCGAAGAACACCTCCTGTGCGCCGAGCACGGCGGCGGCACGCGGCCCCATGCCTTGATTGCGCCGCCGCACGATGTTTTCCAAAACGACGATCGCGTCATCGACGACAAGCCCCGTCGCCAGCACCAGGGCCAGCAGCGTCAGGATGTTGATCGAAAAACCAGCGAGATAGATTGCGGCAATGGTGCCGATCATGGCGACGGGCATCGACAGGCCCGGAATGAGCGTGGCGCGCCAGTCGAGAAGAAAGGCATAGATGACGATCAGCACGATGGAGACGGAAAGCGCGAGCGCGATCTCCACCTCGTGGACGGCGCCGTTGACGAACACCGCGTCGTCGCTTGTGACCTTGATCGACATGCCTTGCGGCAGGTTTGCCTGCAACTTCTCGACCGCGGCCTTGACGCCGGTGGAGATGTCCAGCGTGTTCGATTCCGCCTGGCGGATGATGCCGATGCCGATGCCGGTCTTGCCGTCCGAACGCAACGTGGTCTGGCCGATGTCGGGGCCGAGCGTGACGGTGGCGACATCGCGGATGCGCGTCGTTCCGCCAATGATGATGTTCTCGAATTCTTCCGGCGTCGTCACATCGGCGGTGGTGCGAACGATCAGGTCCTGATTGGTGGTGGTGATCGAGCCGGCGGGTGAATCGAAGGCGACCGAGGCAAGGGCGGTCCTGAGGTCGGCGACGGTGAAGCCCAGGCTGGCGAGCTTGTTCTGATCGACGTCGATGCGGAAGATCTTGTCGCGGTCGCCATAGACCTGGACGTCCGCGACGCCTGGAACGGCAGCCAGTTCGTCCTCGATCTGGTCCTGGACCACGACGGTCATGTCCTGAACCGACATGGTGTCGGAGGTGACGGCCAGGCGCATCACGGGGTCGGAGTTGGCGTCGGCCTTCACGATGCGCGGCGGATCGGCCGTCTCCGGCATCTGGTTGGCGACGCGGCCGACGGCATCCCGCACATCCGAGGCCCCGACATTGAGGTCGACGCCGTCGTTGAATTCGATGGTGACGCGGCTCGAGCCGAAGGAGGAGGTCGAAGAGATCGACTTGACGCCGGAAACGCGGGCAACAGCTCCCTCGATCGTGTCGGTCAGTTCGCGATCGACCGTTTCGGCCGCCGCGCCTTCGAAAGTCGTGGAAACGGTGACGACGGCGCGGTCGACATCAGGCAGTTCGCGGATCTCGACGCCATAGAAGGCGGCGAGGCCGGCGACCGCGATGAGGACATTCAGCACCAAGGCCATGACCGGCCTGCGGATGAACAGGGCGGTAAAGCCGGTCTCGCTGGCGGCGTTGACGGCTCCGGTCATGAGCCTTCGGCCGCGTTCGCGGCGCGCTGCTCTCCGCGGGCGATGCGGACTTCGCCTCCCTCGCTGACGCTCTGGGTGCCTTCGGTCACCACCATGTCGCCACTGTCCAGTTCCGCGTCGATCAACACGGTTTCGGTGTTGCGCTGGATGATGCGCACCGGCACCCGCTTGGCCTTGCCGTTCTCGACCGCCCAGACGTAAGCGCCCTCCGAGCCCCACAGGATCGCCAGCGGGCTGACGGCGGGATAGGTCTCGCCGGGGAATTTCATGGTGATGGCGAACGACATGCCGGCGCGCAGCGAATCGGCCGGGTTGGCGATCGTCGCCTTGACCAGAAGCGTACGGCTGTTCTCGTCGATGTGGTTGTCGATGGCCGAAACCGTGCCGGTATAGCTGTTGCCGGGATTGGCGATCGGCGTCGCCGACAATTGCGCGCCGATCTTGACGGCGGCCGCGAAGCGTTCCGGCACCAGGAAATCGACAAGGATCGAGGAACGGTCGTCGAGCGTGGCGATCGCCGACTGGTTGGTCACATAATTGCCGGCGGAGATCGGCAGGATCCCGACCGTGCCGGAGATCGGGGCGAGAACAGACCGGCGGTGCAGTGCCAGTTCCGCATCCTGTAGCGCCAGCTTGGCACCGGCCAGCACCACTTCGGCATCGGCGACGGCGACCGGTGTCGCCGCATTGGAGGCGCGCAGCGACCTGACCCGGTCGAGCTTGGCCTGTGCGTCCTGAAGCGCGAGCCGGGCACGGTCCTGGGCGATCACTTCGGTTTCGGAATCAAGGGTCGCGATGACCTGTCCCTTGTCGACATGGGTGCCGGACGAAACCAGCAATTCGGCGAGACGGCCGGAGGAGTAGGGGTTGACCGTCACCGACGCATTGGCGCGGCCGGTGCCGATGGCCTGGAGCCGATCGTTTATGGTCGCGGAAATAGCGGGCACGACGACGACGTTGACCTGACGGGCTCGCTCGCCGCCAGCGGATTTCGTGCCGGCGCCGGTTTCAGCCGGAGGCGTTGCCGCGTAGGCCCAGTCTATTCCCCAGCGCGCCAGCACGTCCGGCGCGCCCGGGAAAAAGCGCAGCCAGGCGGCAACCGCCACCACCAGCACCACAAGGGCGAAAAGTATCTGTTTCCAGGCGGCCATCGGCACTCCGGTTGGCAAAACAATCCTTCCGTCCACCGGTTTCCCGAAATAAGCAGACGCAGCGGGGCTATTCTAAGGCAAGAAGCAAGCCCCCGATATCGTGCCTTTATGACAATTCTTCAGTGTCCGCGCACATTAAATATGCGTAACGTTGCCGGTGTTCGTGCCGTTTTGATTTTTTAGTTCACTTCGAGCCGGGCTTTCGAGATTACAACGCTGGCTATGCCGCCCCGACGCCAGTTTCGGACCGAAATCGTTCCAGACTTATCCCGGGCTGCATCAACGCAGGCCTTCCATCTCGCGGATGCGCCGGGCGCCGTCGGCCTCGAGTTGCCTTGTGACGGCGCCGATCAGCGTTTCGGCGACGACGAAGAGCGCCGCCGAGGAGTCCCACGCCGAAGGCACGGCGGTTCGCCCGGCGATGACGTGACGGGCGAAGCGGGCGATCGGCGACAGCCACTGGTCGGTGAACAACACGATCTGCACGCCACGCTGATGCGCCTTCTCGGCGAAGCGGATGAGGCTGTCCTGGTAGCGCCTGATGTCGAAAATGACCAGCACGTCGCGCTTGCCCATGTCGATCAGCCTGTCGCGCCACATGCTTTCCTGACCGGCGAGGTGAATGACGTCAGGCTGGATGATGGCAAGGTGGGCGGCCATGTAGCGCGCCAGCGGATCGGTGAAGCGGCCGCCGATCAGGAATGTCTTGCCGCGACGCTCTGCGAGGCGGGACGCGATGTCGGCAAGCTGCTTGTCGGACAGGTGCCGGAACGTCTCGCGCATATTGTCGAGCGTTGCCTCCAGCATCGGCGACGCCGTGCCGCCGGGCAAGGGCGGATTGAGCGTGCGGGTCGCAGGGGACTGCAATTGCGCCGCCAGTTCGTCCTGCAGGCTCGACTGGAACTCCGGATAGTTCTGGAAGCCGAGCCTGGCGACGAAACGCAGGATCGTCGGCGAGGACACGCCGGCCGCGGACGAGAATTCGGCGACAGTCTTCAGACCGATCATCGGATAGCTCGCTATCAGCGTCTGGGCCGCGCGCCGCTCGCCGGCCGGCATTGTGCCGATGCGGTCGGCGATCAATTCGGCAATACTGGAAATCATCTTTCCCATCCATGGCCCGGCCGACGGTGTTTTCCCCAAATCGCATTTGACAAAGCCGGGCAAACTGTATGAAATCATCCATAGGGACGCAATGAGGCAAAATACGTAACATACGATACAGCGCTCCCCGGGGACCGCAGACTATGGAGAAAGCACGGCCCGCCAGCCTTGCATCGCCTGATGCCGTAAGGGTGACCAACCCGGGCGGATCGAGTCCCTTCGTGCTCACCTGCGACCACGCCTCCAATTTCCTGCCCGCCGAATTCGGCACGCTCGGCCTCACCGCCGAGGACCTGTCGCGTCACATCGCCTGGGACCCGGGCGCGCTGCCCGTTGCGCTGCGCATGGCGCAGGCGCTCGATGCGACGCTGGTCGAAACCTGCATTTCGCGTCTCGTCATCGACTGCAACCGGCCGCTTGACGCGCCGGACCTGGTGCCGCCGGTCAGCGAAACCACGGCCATACCGGGCAACACCGGCCTGTCGGAAAAGCAGCGCGCGGCGCGGGTCGCCCTGTCCTGGCAGCCGTTTCATAACGCCATCGAGCATATTGTCGAAGACAGGCTGGCGCGCGGCCAGGAGACGCGGCTGGTATCGGTGCATTCCTTCACGCCGGTCTACAAAGGCCGAGACCGGCCCTGGCATATCGGCATCATCCACGATGACGACCGCCGGCTGGCAGCGCCGCTGATATCGGCGCTGCGGCACCTTGCCGGCATTACCGTCGGCGTCAACGAACCCTATTCGCCGGCCGACCGCGTCTATTTCACGCTGGAACGCCATGCGCGCCTGCGCGGGCTGCCCTGCGCGATGATCGAAATCCGCAACGATGAAATCTCCGGCGAGACCGGGCAGCGGAAATGGGCGGATTTGCTCACAGGCATCTTTTCGGGTCTGGAACCCGAGGAGACCAGGGGCGCCAGGGAACACGCAACGGGAAAGTCAGTTCAATCGGCCAGCTGAGAACGCAAGGGGACTAAAAATGGCAGCACCTGGATATACCGAAGTTGACAAGGCGGAGGACGTCAAGGTCCTCCACAGCATGGGCTACGCCCAGGAACTGGAGCGGCGCCTCAGCCGCTTTTCGAATTTCGCCGTTTCCTTCTCCATCATCTGCATTCTGTCGGGCGGCATCAATTCGCTGGCGCAGGCAACGTCGGGCGCCGGCGGCATCGGCATCGGCATCGGCTGGCTGGTCGGCTGCTTCGTCTCGTTGACGTTCGCCGTCGCCATGTCGCAGATCAGCTCGGCCTATCCGACGGCAGGCGGGCTCTATCATTGGGGCTCGATCCTGGGCAACCGCGGCACCGGCTGGGTCACGGCCTGGCTCAACCTGCTCGGCCTGATCACCGTGCTCGGTGCCATCAATGTCGGCACCTGGACATTCTTCATCGGCGCCTTCGGACCGGCGCTCGGTATCGAAGGCACGCTGACCAACCAGATGATCTTTCTGGTCATCATCACCGGCGCCCAGGCGCTGATCAACCATCTCGGCATCAAGCTGACGGCCAAGCTCACCGACTTCTCGGGCTACCTCATCTTCTTCGGCTCGATCCTGATCGCCGTGGTCTGCCTGCTCTCCGCCGAAACCTGGGATTTCAGCCGGCTGTTCACCTTCCATAACTACTCCGGCGATGCCGGAGGCGGCGTCTGGCCATCGGTTTCGAATGCCTGGGTGTTCGCGCTCGGCCTCCTGCTGCCGATCTACACCATCACCGGTTACGACGCCTCGGCGCATACGTCCGAGGAGACCATCAAGGCGGCCAGCTCGGTGCCGCGCGCCATGGTCATGTCGGTGATCTGGTCGGCCGTATTCGGCTATCTGTTCCTGGCCGCCTTCGTGCTGATGATCCCGAACATGGACGATGCCGCCAAGCAAGGCTGGAACGTGTTCTTCTGGGCCTTCGACCAGCGCGTCAGCCCTGGCCTCAAGGAGTTCGTCTATCTCGTCGTGTTCATCGCTCAGCTGCTGTGCGGCCTCGCCACCGTCACCTCAGCCTCGCGCATGATCTTCGCCTTCTCGCGTGACGGCGGCCTGCCGGGTTCGTCGGCACTGGCCAAGGTCAGTCCGACCTACCGCACGCCGGTGGCGGCGATCTGGACGGCATCGATCCTGTCGGTGCTGTTCGTCTGGGGTTCGACGCTGGTTTCGGTCGCCGGCACCTCGGCCTACACCATCGTGGTCTCCTGCACCGTCATCTTCCTGTTCCTGTCCTTCACCGTGCCCATCGTGCTCGGCATGCTGGCCTGGGGCACGCCCAAATGGGACAAGATGGGACCGTGGAACATGGGGCGCGGCGTGTTCATGCTGTTTGCGGTCCTGTCGATCGTGTCGATGATCCTGATCTTCGTCATCGGAATCCAGCCGCCGAACGACTGGGCGCTCTACATCACCGTCGGCTTCTTCATCCTGACCGCGATCGTCTGGTTTGCCTTCGAGCGCAACCGCTTCCAGGGTCCGCCGCTCGGCGACATCATCGCGGCGCGCCAAGCGGCGATCAAGGCGGCTGAGCAGGCCGTCGGCGAAACCGGCCACTGAGGCCAGCATCTCACAGCCATGGCCGGCGCATCGCCGGCCATGGCTTCGACCCTTCGAAATCGACAAGCCCAAAATGACAAGCACTGGAGCGCCAAAGGAATGGCCGGAAATTTCTCGTTCGATCAGTTGAAGAAAGCGGTTTCCGGCGGGGAGATCGACACGGTGCTGGCCTGCATCGTCGATATGCAGGGACGGC
This sequence comes from Mesorhizobium sp. BR1-1-6, assembly GCF_020165355.1. NCBI lineage: Bacteria > Pseudomonadati > Pseudomonadota > Alphaproteobacteria > Hyphomicrobiales > Phyllobacteriaceae > Mesorhizobium > Mesorhizobium sp. BR1-1-6. Next base: position 76,812 of record NZ_JAIUHZ010000021.1, read on the forward strand.
TGGCGGGAAAACGGTTCCTGGCCCAGTACTTCGTGGATTCCGCGCATGACGAGACGCATGGCTGCAACTATCTCCTGGCCGCCGACATCGATATGGAGCCGGTGCCCGGCTACAAGGCGGCAAGCTGGTCGAAGGGCTATGGCGATTTCGTCATGAAGCCCGACCTCGCGACGCTGCGGCGCATTCCGTGGCTGGAAAAGACGGCGCTCGTGATCTGCGACGTGCTCGATCACCACACCCATGACGACCTGCCGCATTCCCCGCGCGCCATCCTGAAGAAGCAGGTCAAGCGGCTGACGGAGCGGGGCTATATCGGCTATTTCGCCTCCGAACTCGAATTCTACCTCTTCAGCGAGACCTACGATTCCGCCCGCAAGAAGCACTGGCAGGGCCTCGACACCGCCTCGCCCTATATCGGCGACTATCAGATCGGCATCACCACCAAGGAAGAAGGCGTCATGCGACGGCTTCGCAACGAAATGGAAGCGGCAGGCATCCCGATCGAGAACTCGAAGGGCGAGTGGGGGCCGGGTCAGGAAGAGATCAATGTGCGCTATGCCGAGGCCCTCGACATGGCCGATCGCCACGTCATCCTGAAGAATGGCGCCAAGGAGATCGCCGAATCCGAAGGCAAGGCGATTTCCTTCATGGCCAAGTACAATTACGGGCTCGCCGGCAATTCCAGCCACATCCACAATTCGCTCTGGAGCGCCGACGGCAAGACGCCGCTTTTCTTCGACAGACAAGCCGACTGGACGCTATCGAGCCTCGGCCAGCAGTGGGCGGCGGGTCAACTCAAATACGCCAAGGAGTTCACCTGGTTCCTGGCGCCCTACATCAATTCCTACAAGCGCTTCCAGGCCGGCACGTTCGCGCCGACCAAGATCATGTGGAGCGAAGATAACCGCACCGCCGGCTTCCGCCTGTGCGGCGAGGGCACCAAGGGCATCCGCATGGAGTGCCGCATCGGCGGCGCCGACTTGAACCCCTATCTCGCCTTCGCGGCGTTGATCGCCGCCGGCCTTGCCGGCATCGACGAGAAGCTGGAGCTGCAGAAGCCCTTCGTCGGCGACGCCTATCAGGCCTCGCGCCTGCCGGAGATCCCGAAGACGCTGCGCGACGCCACCGACACGCTGGCCAAGTCCAAGATGCTGAAACAGGCGCTCGGCGAGGACGTGCTCGAACACTACGTCCACACCGCTAAATGGGAGCAGTTCGAATACGACCGCCGCATTACGGATTGGGAACTGCATCGTGGGTTCGAGCGATACTAGAAGATAGTATATTACTATCTTTACCTTGATCGGAAACGCGGATTGGACTAAATTTGTACAATGACCGACGGAACCAAATACCATCCGCTTTTCGAGCATCTTCTGTTCTCGGGCCAAGGCCGTATGTCCATGAGCTTCGCGGAGATCGAGCAAGTAATAGGCGGCCGCTTGCCACCGTCGGCGCGACAGCGGCAGGAATGGTGGGCGAACAGCCCGAGCGGGCACAGCCAGGCGCGCGCCTGGTTGCGCGCAAACTATCGGGCGTCCCATGTCGACCTTGCGAACGAACGCGTGGATTTTAAACTGGAGGGATGGCCCGAGGGCTATCGAAAGCCGAACATGGCTACCATGGACAAGACTCCTCCGGGAATGGCGGAGCCAGCGCAGGCCAGCTACGAACTTCCACGGGAAAATATCGACCATCCGCTTTTCGGCATATGGACAGGCAAGGTTACGCTTTGCCCAGGGCATGATTACACTAGGCCGGCTTTTGAGCCTGATGTGCAGCCGTGACGCATAGGCTGCTGCTCGACACGTGCGCGATCATATGGATAGCGCTGAACGAGCCGATCAGGCCGGAAGCCAAGACTGCGATCAATACCGCCGCGGCTGTTGACGAGAAGATCCGGGTTTCCCCCATATCGGCCTGGGAATTGGGCCTGCTGAGCGCCAACGGCCGATTGGCGGCAGCAAAGTCGCCAACAAGCATTTTTGGGGAAGTGATCGCCACGCCAGGCATCAAGGTAGAGGCTCTTTCGCCGGGCTTATTGATTGAATCGTCCTTCTTGCCCGGATCGCTTCACGGCGATCCGGCAGATAGAATATTGATCGCGACGGCACGGGCGTTCGATCTGACGCTCGTGACGCGCGATCAGTCGATACTGGATTATGCGAGAGCGGGGCATGTTCGCGCCCTTGCCTGCTGACGCTTTGCCTTTCGATATGGAGACATCTTCTTGGAAATCGTGAAACTCAAATCCCCTATCGATGGTTCGGTCTATGCCGAGCGTCCGATCGCCACTGACCAGGCGGTCAATGCCGCTGTCGAGCGCGCCAAAGCGGCGCAGGAGAAGTGGGCCGGGACGCCGATCGTCGAGCGCGGCAAGTACATGCTGGCGATGCTCGAAACGCTGGTCGCCATGACCGACGAAATCGTGCCGGAGATTGCCTGGCAGATGGGGCGTCCGGTGCGCTATGGCGGCGAGTTCGGCGGCGTCAAGGAACGCACCAGCTATATGGTCGAGATCGCCGAGGCGGCGCTGAAATCGGTCCCGGCCTCCAATCCGAAGGACGGGTTCCGCCGCTATGTGAAGAAGGATCCGCTCGGCGTGGTCATGGTGATCGCGCCGTGGAACTATCCTTACCTCACCGCGGTCAACACGATCGTGCCGGCGCTGATGGCCGGCAACACCGTCATCCTCAAACACGCCGCGCAGACGCTGCTTGTCGGCGAGCGTTTCCAACAGGCTTTCGACAAAGCCGGCCTGCCCAAGGGCGTGTTCCAGAACATCGTGCTGAACCACGCGCAGACAGAAAAATTGCTTGGCTCGGGCAAGATCGACCACGTCAATTTCACCGGCTCGGTCGCCGGCGGCCGCGCCATCGAAAAGGCAGCGGCCGGCACCTTCATGACGCTCGGGTTGGAGCTTGGCGGCAAGGATCCTGCCTATGTGCTGCCCGACGCCAAGATTGACCATGCAGTCGCCAATCTGGTCGATGGCGCCTTCTACAATTCCGGCCAGTGCTGCTGCGGCATCGAGCGCGTCTATGTGCATGAGAAGGTCTATGACGAATTCGTCGCAGGCTTCATCGCCGAGACGAAACACTATGTCGTCGGCAACCCGCTCGAACAGGCGACGACGATGGGGCCGATGGCGCAGGCCCGTTTCGCCGACTTGATCCGCGAGCAGAAGGCCGAGGCGCTGCGCAAGGGCGCCAAGGCGCATATCAACATGAAGGTGGCTCAAGACAAGGCCGGCTCGCCCTATCTGGCGCCGGAAGTACTGACCGACGTCGACCACCAGATGAGCGTCATGCGCGAGGAAAGTTTTGGCCCGATCGTCGGCATCATGAAGGTGAGCAACGACGAGGAGGCGATCGCGCTGATGAACGACAGCCCCTACGGCCTGACCGCCTCGATCTGGACGCGCGACACCGAGCATGCGGTGGCGATCGGCGACCGCGTCGAGACCGGCACGGTGTTCATGAACCGCTGCGACTACCTCGACCCGGCGCTGGTCTGGACCGGCGTCAAGGACACCGGCAAGGGGGCCGGCTTGTCCGCCATCGGCTACGACAACCTGACCCGGCCGAAATCCTTCCACCTGCGCGAAGCCATCTGATTTTTTGAAAGACAAACATGTCCAAGCTGATCTCCAAATGGAACTACCCCACCACCGTTCGCTTCGGCGCCGGGCGCATCAAGGAATTGCCCGAGGTGCTCGCCGCCACCGGCATCAAGCGGCCGCTCTTCGTCACCGATCCGGGGCTGGCGAAACTGCCGGTCGTCGCTTCGACGCTGAAAATCCTCGATGACGCAAAAGTGCCCTACGGCGTTTTCTCCGAAGTGAAGCCGAATCCGGTCGATTCCAATCTCACCGCCGGCATCGCGGTGTTCAAGAAGGGCAAGCATGACGGCGTCATCGCCTTTGGCGGCGGCTCGGCGCTCGACCTCGGCAAGCTGATCGCCTTCCAGGCGGGACAGACGCGGCCGGTCTGGGATTTCGAGGACATCGGCGATTGGTGGACGCGCGCCAACTCGGATGCGATCGCGCCGATCATAGCGGTGCCGACCACGGCCGGCACCGGCTCCGAAGTCGGCCGCGCCGGCGTCATCACCAACGAGGCGACCCACACCAAGAAGGTCATCTTCCATCCGAAGCTGCTGCCGGCGATCGTCATTGCCGATCCGGAGCTGTCGGTCGGCATGCCGGGCTTCATCACCGCCGGCACCGGCATGGACGCGCTGGCCCATTGCCTCGAGGCTTATTGCGCGCCGGGCTATCATCCGATGGCCGACGGCATCGCCGTGGAAGGCATCAGGCTTGTCTTCGAGAACCTGCCAAAGGCCTATGCCAACGGCAGGGATCTGGTCGCCCGCGCCAACATGATGAGCGCCGCGGCGATGGGCGCGGCAGCCTTCCAGAAGGGGCTGGGGGCGATCCATTCGCTGTCGCATCCCATCGGGGCGCTCTACGACACCCATCACGGCATGACCAATGCGGTTTTCATGCCCTATGTGCTCGCCTTCAATCGCGAGGCGATCGAGGACCGCATCGCGCGGCTCGCCGCCTATTGCGGCATAAGAGGCGGCTTCGACGGCTTCGCCAAGGCTGTCATCAAGCTTCGCAAGGAATTGAAGGTGCCGCATGCGCTGCCAAGCCTGATCAAGGGGCTCGACATGGACAAGAAGCGCAAGGCCTTGATCGCCGATATGGCGGTGGTCGATCCGACAGCCGGCGGCAACCCGGTCAAGCTGACCAAGAAAGCAGCGCTGACGCTGCTCGAAAATGCAATCGCCGGGACGGTGTGATACCGCTTTAAGGGTACAATTGATCTGGAAAATCAGGGGCAACCAAGGGGAAAGGGTGAAGTGCAAAGCAAAAAGTAATTAGCCGGAAAATTAAGTGATGGCTAATTGCTACAGTCGATTAAAAGGAGTTAACTTTCGTGCTGCCAGCGGTGGGGTTTCATAAAGCTTTCATCTGGCTGTCACACGAAAACGATACCGCATCGCAGGCGTCCAACGGCGTCAGTTCAACGGAGAGAACACATGTTCAAATTCACGGGGAAAGTGCTTTCCCTTTCGGCCGCGGCGCTGTTTGCGTCGACGGTGATTTCGTCCGCGGCTCCGCTGGACGATCTCGTCAAGGCCGCGAAGGCGGAAGGCCAGCTTACCACCATCGCGCTGCCGCATGACTGGTGCGGTTACGGCGACGTCATCGCCGGGTTCAAGGCGAAATATCCGGAAATCACCATCAACGAGCTCAATCCCGACGCCGGTTCGGGCGACGAGGTCGAGGCGATCAAGGCCAACAAGGACAATAAGGGCCCGCAGGCGCCCGACGTCATCGACGTCGGCCTGTCCTTCGGCCCGACCGCCAAGGCCGACGGCCTGCTGATGCCCTACAAGGTGTCGACCTGGGACTCGATCCCCGACAGCGCCAAGGATGCCGACGGCGCCTGGTACGGTGATTACTACGGCGTTCTGGCGATGATGGTGAACAAGGATCTGGTCAAGGAATCGCCGAAGGACTGGGCCGATCTGCTGAAGCCGGAATTCGCCAATTCGGTGGCTCTCGCCGGTGATCCGCGCGCTTCGAACCAGGCCATCCAGGCGGTCTATGCCGCTGGTCTTTCGAGTGGAGCCGCGGCTGGCGAAGCCGCGGGCACCGCCGGCCTCGACTTCTTCAAGAAGCTCAATGCCGCCGGCAACTTCGTACCGGTCATCGGCAAGCCGGCGACACTCGCCCAGGGTCAGACCCCGATTCTGATCAACTGGGACTACAACGCGCTCGCCGGCCGCGACACGCTGAAGGGCAACCCGCCGGTCGACGTCGTCGTGCCGAAGACCGGCGTCGTCGCCGGCGTCTACGTGCAGGCGATCAGCGCCTATGCGCCGCATCCGAACGCAGCCAAGCTCTGGATGGAATACCTCTATTCAGACGAAGGCCAGATCGGCTGGCTCAAGGGCTATTGCCACCCGATCCGCTTCAACGATCTCGCCAAGAACGGCAAGATCCCGGCGGACGTGCTGGCCAAGCTGCCGCCGGCGGAAGCCTATGCTTCGGCGGTGTTCCCGACGCTGGACGAGCAGGGCAAGGCCAAGGAAGCCGTCACCAAGAACTGGGACTCCGTTGTCGGTGCCAACGTCAAGTAACAGTTGAAATCCACCGGGCGGCTTCGCGGCCGCCCGGTTCCCCCTCGAAGACGGTAGCCGGCGCATGACCGATCTCTCGCTTTCCAATCACGATGCCGCAGGCAAGACTGCGCCGCCCGCGGAGGCACGCGCATTGCGATTGCCGACGCAATGGCTCGGCGTCGCACCGTTCTTCATCTTCGCCATCATGTTCCTGATTTTGCCCACGCTCTATCTGATGCTGGGCGCGTTCCAGAATGATGCCGGCGAATTCACGCTCGAAAACATCGTCGCTCTGGCGCAGCCGTCGATCGTTGCCGCTTACTGGATATCGATCAAGGTTAGCCTGGCCTCGGCGCTGATCGGTGCTTTCGCGGGCCTGGCCATCGCCATCGCCATCGTGCGCGGCGGGCTGCCGGACTGGATACGCTCGGCGACCCTGACCTTTTCCGGCGTTGCCTCCAATTTCGCCGGCGTGCCGCTGGCCTTCGCCTTCCTCGCCACGCTCGGCCGGCTCGGTCTTGCCACGGTGATCCTGAACACCGTGTTCGGCCTCAACATCTATGCCCACGGCTTCAATATCCTGTCCTTCTGGGGCCTGACGCTGACCTATGTCTATTTCCAGATCCCGCTGATGGTGGTCATCATCACGCCGGCGATCGATGGCTTGAAGAAGGAATGGGGTGAAGCTGCCGCCACGCTTGGCGCGACCACCGCGCAATATTGGCGCATCGTGGTCATCCCGGTGATCTGGCCGAGTTTTCTCGGCACCGTGATCCTGCTTTTCGCCAACGCCTTCGGGGCGATCGCCACCGCCTATGCGCTGACCGGCTCGTCGCTCAACATCGTGCCGATCCTGCTCTACGCGCAAATCCGCGGCGACGTGCTGCACAATGCCCATCTCGGCTACGCGATCGCCTTCGGCATGATCGTCATCACCGGCCTGGCCAATGTCTTCTACATCTGGTTCCGGACCCGTTCCGAGAGGTGGCTGAAATGAAGTCGGGCAAATTCTGGGCCTGGGTGGTCTTCATCCTCGGCGCGGCCTATTTCTTCATCCCGCTGATCGCGACGGTGGAATTTTCCATGCGCATGCGGCGCGGCGCCTATTCCTTCGACGCCTACCGGATCGTGCTCGGCGACGCGCGTTTCCAGGCGACCTTCCTGTATTCGGTGGTCGCCGCCATCTTCACCATCATTCTGGGTGTGCTGATCGTGGTGCCGGCGGCCTACTGGATCCGATTGCGGCTGCCGCAGCTCAGGCCGATCGTCGAGTTCATCACGCTTTTGCCGTTGGTCATTCCGGCCATCGTCATCGTCTTCGGCTATATCAGGATGTACGGCTCGAATTCACCCTTGCCGTTCCTCGGGTCCGATATGGGAACCAATGCCTTGCTGGTCATCGGCTATGCGACCTTGGCGCTGCCCTATATGTATCGTGCCGTCGATACGGGGCTCCGAACCATCGACGTGCGGACGTTGACGGAAGCGGCCCAGATCCTCGGAGCCGGCTGGGGCACGATCATCACCCGCGTCATCCTTCCCAATGTGCTGATTGCGGTGTTGTCCGGCGCCTTCCTGACATTCGCCATCGTCATCGGCGAGTTTACGATGGCGAGCTTGCTGAACCGGCCGGCTTTCGGCCCGTATCTGCAGAATGTCGGGGCCAACCGCGCCTATGAGCCGGCGGCCCTTGCCATCATCGCCTTCGTCATCACCTGGGGCTGCATGTCGCTGATCCAGATCCTGTCGCGCTTCGCGCCGAAATCGGCTAATCGTCCGAACTGACCCGAAAGAAAAAGCCATGGCCGAGCCATTCCTCTCCATCCAGCATGTGCGAAAATCCTTCGGCGCCACCACTGTTGTCGAGGATTTCAATCTCGATGTCGAACCGGGCGAGTTCGTCTCATTCCTCGGCCCGTCAGGCTGCGGCAAGACGACGGTGCTGCGCATGGTCGCCGGCTTCGAGGAGCCGTCGGCCGGCAAGATCGTCGTCGGCAGCAAGGACATCACCAGGCTGAAGCCGAACCAGCGCAATGTCGGCATGGTGTTCCAGGCCTATGCACTGTTCCCGAACCTGACCGTGGCGCAGAACATCGGCTTCGGACTGAAAGTCGCCGGCATGTCCAGGGCTGATATCGATGCCCGTGTCGCCGAAATGCTGGGCATCATCAAGCTGCCGCAGATGGCCGACCGCTATCCTTATCAGCTCTCGGGCGGCCAGCAGCAGCGTATCGCGCTGGCCCGCGCCATCGCACCGAAGCCGAAGCTCTTGCTGCTCGACGAGCCGCTGTCGGCGCTTGATGCCAAGGTGCGCGTCTCGCTGCGCGAGGAAATCCGCTCGATCCAGAAGAAGCTCGGCATCACCACCATCTTCGTCACCCATGACCAGGAAGAGGCGCTGTCGATCTCCGACCGCATCGCGGTGATGTATGGCGGCAAGGCCGAGCAGGTCGGCACGCCGTTCGAGATCTACAACCGGCCGGCAACCAAGTTCGTCGCCAATTTCGTCGGCACGCTGAATGTGCTGGAAGGCACCGTCACCGACGCGGCGTCGGGCAAGGTCCGTGTCAACACCGAGGAAGTCTCGCTCAAGGGCAGGCTCAACGGCTCGAAGTCCGGCGATACGCTGTCATTGGCGCTGCGGCCGGAAGCCATTTCGCTCGGCCGCCAGCCCGGCCGCGATTCAAGCCTGTCCGGCGAGATTTCCGAAGTGCACTTCCTCGGCTCGGTGATCCGGGTCCGGGTCGGCATCGGCGGCAACACCGTTTCGCTCGACACGTTCAACAGTTCGACGACGCCACCGCCGGCCGTCGGTGAGAAGGCGGAGATTTCCTTCTCGTCGGGCGACCTGCTGGTGCTGCACTGACGCGGCCGAAGCGCCCTGCCGATCCGGCCACCGGTCCAGTTGCCGGACGATGCACTCCTATTGGACAATCAACAGCATCCTGCCGCTTTGCCACTGCCAAGAGCTCCGCTTCGCCGCTACGATGAGCCATGGCGCTATTTGAGTTCACCCTTGTCCTCCTGCTGATCGCCGTTGCGCTGACGGCGCTGTCGCGGCGCCTGCAGGTTCCTTACCCCGCCTTGCTGGCGCTGGCGGGCGCCGGCCTTGGCTTCCTGCCCGGCGCGCCGACGATCGAGATCGATCCGGAACTGGCGCTTGCGCTGTTCATTGCGCCGGTGCTGCTCGACGCGGCCTACGACACATCGCTGCGCGATCTTAACCGCTACAGGCTGCCGCTTGTGCTGCTGGCGCTTGGCGCGGTCGTTTTCACGACCGCCGTCGTGGCACTGGTCGGCTGGAAAATGGCCGGCCTGCCGATCGCTGCCGCCATAGCCCTTGGCGCCATCGTGGCGCCGCCGGACGCGGTTGCCGCGAGCGCCGTGCTCGGGCAGTTCAAAGTGCCGCACCGCATCACGGCCATCCTTCAGGGCGAAAGCCTGCTCAATGACGCCACCGCGCTTTTGATCTATCGCATCGCGATCACCGCCGCCGCCGGTCCCGTTCTTTTGGGCAGCGCCGTTCCGATGGTCCTGCTGTCGACCATCGGCAGCCTGGCCGCGGGCTATCTTCTCGGCCGCCTATCCCAGGCGATGCTTGGACTTATCGAAGATGCGGCGAGCGGCACCGTCGTGCAGTTCGCCGGGACGTTCGGCGTCTGGATCCTGGCTGACAGGCTGGGGCTCTCGGCCATCATCACCATCGTCGTCTATGCCATGACCATCGCGCGCACCGCACCGCGGCGCATGTCGGCCAGAAAGCGCGTCAGCTCCTATTCCGTCTGGGAGACGGCGGTGTTCGTGCTTAACGTGCTGGCTTTCGTGCTGATGGGCCTGCAGGCGCGGCTGATCGTCGGTCGCCTGGCCGAGCAGGGACAGTCCGAGGCATTCCTGTTTGCAGGGACGATCCTGGCGGTCGTCATCGTTTCCCGCCTTGCCTGGGTGCTGGGCTGCGGCGCCGTGATCCGATGGCTTGCCCGCTTCGGCAATGCGGAGCAGCGGCAAGAGGTGCCGTCGTTTCGCGGCGGGGTGCTGATCGGCTGGTGCGGCATGCGCGGCCTGGTGACGCTGGCGGCTGCCTTCGCATTGCCGGCGGACTTCCCCGGCCGCGATCCGATCGTGCTCACCGCCTTTTGCGTGGTGCTGGGCACGCTTGTCCTGCAAGGCATGAGCCTGAAGCCGTTGCTGCGCCTGCTTCGTCTCGAACCGGATGAGACCATAGACCGCGAGGTCGCGCAGGCCCGTGTCGCCATCATGCAGGCGGCCCTCGACATTTTGAGCGGCAAGACCTCGACCGCGGCGGCGGCGGTGCGCGAGCAGTATGCCGCACAGCGCAAGGTCGCCAAGAACCCCGACGACGCCCAGGCAGCAACCGAGTACGACCGGCTGCGGCTCTATGCCATCAAGCGCCAGCGCGACGCGCTGGAAGAACTTCGCCGCAACGGGACGATCGGTGACGAGGCCTATCACCGGCTGGAGGAAGAAATCGACTGGTCGGAGCTGGCGGCTTCCCCGGCGGGACGGTTCCAGCCGCTGACGACCTAGGCGAGGCGAGGGGCTTTTGCGTCGTGGCCCAGCCGGACCGCCGCGGCGGTCCATTGCAAGGTCGCCGTCGAAACGGTACTGCCGTCACCAAACTGAGCCGGATAAGCAATGAAGCTGGTCAGCTACAATATCCAATACGGGTTCGGCAGCGACGGCCTCTACGATCCGGCGCGCGCCGCGCGCATTGTTGCCGGCGCCGATATCATCGCCTTGCAGGAGGTCGAGCGGCACTGGCAGCGCAGCAATTTCGACGACCAGCCAGAGCTGCTTTCGCGGCTGCTGCCGGACTATCACTGGGTCTACGGCCCGGCCTTCGACATGGACGCCAGCGAACAGCGCGACGGCCGCATCGTCAACCGGCGCCGGCAGTTCGGCACCATGGTGCTGTCGAAGCTGCCGATCGTCTGGTCGCGGCTGCATGCGCTGCCGATGCGCCGCACACTGCGGCCGCTCAACACCCGCAACGCGGCGCTCGAATGCATGATCCGCACGCCGGCGGGTCCGGTGCGGGTGCTTTCATTGCATCTCGCCCATGTCGCGGCTGAAGAACGGCTCGAGCAGATCGACTATCTGCTTGCCGAGCATCGCCGGGCGCCCTCCGATGGGGGGCCGTGGAGCGGCGCCGACGACGAGCCGGCGCGCAATTGGAGCAATGGCGAGCCAGAGCCGGAGAACCCGCTGGCGGCGATCTGGATGGGCGATTTCAACATGGAGCCGGGCAGCGCCGAATACCGCCGCATCGTCGGCGGCACGCCCTATTATCGCGGTGCCGCCTATCTGGATGGGTTCGTCGATGCCGCTGCCGTGGCGATTGAACCGGCGGATGACTTCCACACGCATGAGAAGATCATCGACGGCAGGCTGGCAAAGCGCCGGCTCGATCATTGCTTCGTCGGCGGCCTGTTTGCCGGTCGTGTGCGCTCGGTCAGCTCGGACATTGGCGAAGTGGCTTCCGATCATTTTCCGGTCAGGATCGACATCGATCTCGAAACGCCCGCCGGCCCCGGAGGCGGATGAGGCCCAAATGACGCTTTTCGTCTTCTTCGCGGTGCTTGCGGCGGCCGCCATGCACGCGATCTGGAATGCGCTGGTCAAGGTCCATCTCGACCGCTTCCTGTCGATCACCCTGATGACGCTTGGCATGGGATTTGCCGCGCTTTTCGCACTTCCCTTCGTCGAGGTGCCGAGGGCGGAAGTCTGGCTCTATATCATTGCCTCCGTCGTCTTCCACATGGGCTACCGGACCTTCCTGATCGGCGCTTACCAGGCCGGCGACTTCGCCCAGACCTATCCTCTGGCGCGCGGCACCGCGCCCTTGCTGGCGGCGCTTGGCGGTATGTTCGTGGTCGCCGAAGTGCCGGCGCCGCTCGCCATTCTGGGTATTCTTTTGCTGTCGGCCGGCACGCTGGTGATGTCGTTTCGCGGCGGCGCGCATCTGGAACGATTGAACCTGCGCGCGGTGGGCTTTGCGCTGGGGACCTCGATCTTCATCGCCAGCTACACACTGTCCGACGGCAGCGGGGCGCGGCTGGCGGCCACGGCGCAGAGCTATGCCGCCTGGCTGTTCGTGTGCGATGCGCTTGGAGCGCTGGTGCTGTGCCTGATCTTCCGTGGCCCGCGGGCCTTGCCGGTGCTGGCGCGCGACTGGAAAGCGGGGCTGTTCACCGGCGTGCTGAGCGGCGCTGCCTACTGGATCGTCATGTGGGCGATGACCAAGGCGCCGATCGCCTCGGTGGCATCGCTGCGCGAGACCTCCATCCTGTTCGCCATGGTGATCTCGGTGTTCGCGCTCGGCGAGAAGATGACAGGCTGGCGCGGCGCCGCCGCGCTCAGCATCGTCGCCGGCGTCGTGGCGCTCAGACTCGGCTGACGTCGTGGTCCAGCACGGTCATCACCTGGCCGCGCCGTTCCGGACTGAAGCGGATGACGATGATGATGCAGACGGCGACCACGCCGGCGAATAGCGCCAACGCGTAGCCATAGCTGCCTCCGGGAGCCTCGGCTATGCCCGCCTGATAGGGACCGCCATAGGAGGCTGCGAGATTGCCGGCCTGGTAGATGAAGCCGGGCAGGGTCGCGCGCACCGCGCCGGGCGAGAGCTCGTTGAGGTGGACCGGAATGACGCCCCAGGCGCCCTGGACCGCGACCTGCATGACGAAGGCGCCGATGGCCAGCATGAAGGGCGTCGAGCTGTAGGCCCATAGCGGGATGGACGGCAAGGCAATCAGGCAGGCGAGCGTGATCGCATTGACGCGGCCGATCTTCTCGGACAGCGCCCCGAACGCCAGACCGCCGACGATGGCGCCGATGTTGGCGACGATGGTGATCCAGCTCACCGTGTGCGGGTCGAAACCATGCTGCTTCTTCAGGAATGTCGGGTAGAGATCCTGCGTGCCGTGGCTGAAGAAGTTGAAGAACATCATCAGCACCACCGCATAGAGGGCGACGCCCCAGTGCTTTTGCAGCGTCTCCAGCATGCCGGGCCTCGCGGTCTTCCGCGCCTCGACGAAGGCCGGCGATTCCGGAACATGCGAGCGGATGAAAAGGACGATCAGCGCCGGGATGAAACTGAGCAGGAACATGGCGCGCCAGCCGATCGTGTAGCCGCCGACCGTCTGGTGATAGAGCAGGCCATAGACGACCGCCGCTAGAAGGTAGCCGGCCGGATAGCCGCATTGCAGGATGCCCGAGACCATGCCGCGGGCGCTGGGCGGGATGGATTCCATGGCAAGCGAGGAGCCAAGTCCCCATTCGCCGCCCATGGCGATGCCGAACAGTGCGCGCAGCGCCAGGAATATGCCGAGATTGGGTGAGAAGGCGGCCAAAGCGCCGATCACGGAATAACTGACGATGTTGAGCATCAGGATGGGCTTGCGCCCGAATTTGTCTGCCAACGTGCCGAAGAAGAACGCGCCAATGAAGCGCGTCGCAAGGGTCAGGAAAAGCGCCTTTGACACCGCCGGGACGTCGGTCTGGAATTCAGACGCAATGTCGGTGAGCAGGAATGTCAGAAGGAAGAAATCGAAAGCATCGAGCGTCCAGCCCAGGAATGAGGCAAGGACGGTTTTCTTCTGCTGCGAATTGAGCTTCAAGGCGTTCCTCCTGATGTCGAGGAACGTTATCGCGTCGAGGCGAACAATCGTCAGTCACTTTTCAGAGAACTTGGTCACGTTTGCGTAGGGGGTCACCGAGTCCACAGCCGCATTCATTGGACGCCCGCCGGCCGAAGCCGACGGCCTATCAGCCCAGCAGGTGGTTCCAACTGACGCGAGGCACCTGGAGGCCAAGGTTGCGAGTCGAGACATCAGCGGCAATGCGGTCAGCAACCTTCCGTCGTCGTTTCCATCTGGCCAGGGGCCGCGGACTTGGCGCTGGTTTCCTGCTGACCGGGAGCTGACTCCTTGGCGCTGCCTGTCTGTTGGCCCGGTGCGCAATCCTTGGCGGAGTTGGAGTTGGTCGACTTGGTCGTGGTCGAGTCCGTGTTCTGATCCGTCGGCATCGTTGTCGTCGTGGAGGAGGAGCCGCTCGACGTCGTATTGGTCGATTGCGCCAGGGCAAGGCCGCCGGAAAGAATCATTACGACGGAAGGGAGAAGAAGTCGTTTCATCATTCACTCCTGGTGAGTATCCCTTCGGCCGCATAACAAGGGAGTCGGCGAACGCTTCCGTGGAGTATCTGGCGCCGTCGCCGTGGCATCAACGTGCCGATTGTGGTGCGTCGATGACGACATACGGCCCGGCCCGGCCCGGAACAAAGAAAAGCGCCGTTAGTTTCACCCGCAGGGCACTCAAACAGAAGGACGAGCATGATGAAAATGGCTTTGGTAATCGCGCTTGCGGTGTCGTTTTCTGCGGGCTCTGCAATCGCGGCATGTCCGGACAAGTCGGCTGCCAACACGGGCGCCGACACCCAACAGACTGCCGGTATTTCGAAAGATGGTACCCACGCGCCCTTGGAAACTCCGAAGGCCAAGGATAGTGCCGGCAAACCGGCCGCCAAGGATGGCAGCACAATGCCGTTGGCGGGGGCGGAAGGCGGCGGTGACAAGAATCTCGCAACATCGCAGCAGGATATCGAGGCGCAGCAGCATGGCGGCAAGACCGCGGCGGCAAAGGCCGACGACAGCTGCAATGACTGACGACGGAACAGGGCCGGAGCGGTTGTTGGCTCCGGCCTTTTCATCAAGTCTACAGAAGAGCCGGCCGGACGGAGCCAGCGGGGCCTCGACGGACCGCGAGTGTTTGCCTTCAGCAGGTAGAGCTATGCCTTGGACGAGGCGGCCTCAGAGTTCCGCGTCGTTCGATGGCCGAAGGGGAAGAGGGAGCCAAACGAAGAGCACTCCTCCGCGGCCAGGGCTATGATCATTTCATCGATTCTCTCAACCGTTTCTCTACTCACGTGATCATCGCCATGAAGGCACTGACGCGCGCGCTTCAGGTGTCGTCGTGCGGCCTCGAAATCGCTGCCCATCCGTTCCTCCCGCTTAGAGAGACTCCAGATTTGAACAGTTCACTCCTTTAAGAAAGTCACCCGAAAGAGCGATTCGGTCGGCAATTGGAGGTAGATGCCCAAAACGCAGAAACCCCGCCCCGCGAGCGCAGACGGGGCTATTGAGCCGACGGAGCGCGGAGGGAAGCGTGCCGCCTAATCTCTCACGGCGCTGGTTGTTCCGTTCGGCTTTTTCTTGATCCGCGTCGGGCGCAACACACAAGCTGTCACGGATCGGCCGCATCGGAATACTCAAGGGCACCATTCAGGAGCTCAGTGGGCGTTTTGTGCCGTTTCTGTGCCAATCGGCCCAAGAAGCTAAGTCTTTGAAAGGATGGTGGGCGTGACAGGGATTGAACCTGTGACCCCTGCAATGTCAATGCAGTGCTCTCCCGCTGAGCTACACGCCCATCCGAAGCCGCGCATACACCATTTTTGATCCGGCGCGTCAATAGCAGGAAAAGGGAAAGAAGGCTCCGTTTTGCCGCACCGGCCGATAGTCGCCGATGCCTTGGGCAAAAACGGCTCAGGCCGCCTGCAGCATCTTCTCGACCTCGTTGACGAGGTCGCGCAGATGGAACGGCTTCGACAGCACCTTGGCGTCTTTCGGCGCCTTGGAATCCGGGTTCAGCGCAACGGCGGCGAAACCGGTGATGAACATGACCTTGAGGTCGGGATCGATCTCGGTGGCGCGGCGGGCCAGCTCGATGCCGTCCATCTCCGGCATGACGATATCGGTCAAAAGCAGCGAGAACGGTTCCTCGCGCAGCCGCTCATAGGCACTGGCGCCGTTGTCGAAGTCGCTGACCTGGTAACCGGCGCGCTCCAGCGCCTTGACGAGGAAGCGACGCATATCGTCGTCGTCTTCCGCCAGAAGAATGCGTGCCATGATATCCCGTCCGAATCACCCGCCCGGACTCTGCCGAAAGGCAGGGCCGTTAACCATCCTGTATATGAGGAGGCGAGGGTAAACATCAAGTGAACGAGGCGCGGCATAATCCGCATTCGCAAAGGCGGTGCCGGCGCCGAAATGCTGGACATGCGGCCGTCAAGGTGGCACTTTCATCCCATGATGCATTGGTGTTTTCGGGTTCGTTCAAATTGAAGACGGCAGCCGAGGATTTTTCGGTCGTTCCCCCCTTCGAAATCCGGTCGGGCGCCGAGCAGCGCGTCCCCTTCCTCTTCAACTCACCCCACAGCGGGCGCCATTATCCGGAGCGCTTCCTCGCCATGGCAAGGCTGGACCGCAACGCCATTCGCCGGTCCGAGGACTGCTATGTCGACGAGCTGTTCGGCGGCGCGGTGGCGCTTGGCGCGCCGATGCTCGCGGCTAATTTCCCGCGTGCCTATCTCGACGTCAACCGCGAGCCGTGGGAACTCGATCCGCGCATGTTCGCCGAGCCGGTGCCATCCTTCTGCAACATCCGTTCCGCACGCGTGGCCGGCGGGCTCGGCACCGTTCCGAAGCTGGTCGGTGAAGGCCTCGACATCTACTCCGGTCGCCTGCCGCTGGCCGAAGCGGTTGCCCGCATAGAGGCCGTCTACAAACCCTATCATGAGACGCTGAAACGGCTGTTGACGCGAACCCACGCGCGTTTCGGCTTTGCCGTGCTGATCGACTGTCACTCCATGCCGGCGAGCATCCGCGTCGGAGACAGCGGCCTGCGGCCCGATTTCATCATCGGCGACCGCTTCGGCATCTCAGCCACCGCGGCATTGACCGAGACCGCGATCGGCCTGCTCAACGCCATGGGCTATACCGTCGCCCACAACAAGCCCTATGCCGGCGGCTTCATCACCGAACACTACGGTCGCCCGGCGCGCCATCTCCATGCGCTGCAGATCGAGGTCAATCGCGGGCTCTACATGAATGAGCGCACATTCGAGAAAGCGGCCGGTTTCGATGCGCTGACCGACGACCTGGCGCGATTTTCGGCCGACCTGATGGCCATGCCCGACCACCATTTCATGGATCTGCCGCTGGCCGCGGAGTGAATAGATCCTGGTTTCATTAGATGGCGCCATCCTCAACCGCCGCATAGTCTTGGGCGACATGGATCGGGATTGGCGGGGATTGGAATTGGCGGCGAAAAAAAGACCGCATCGTTCGCACGATACGGTCGAAGTCTAGGGAGGAAACGCCCAAGGAGGGCATGGACAGGAAACCCTGTCCGAGATCAAGGGTATGGTGCGCTGCACAAATGTCAAGCGACCTACCGGCTTTTTTAATTCAGAGTGATGTGGAAATTGCGTTTCGGTGGCGCCGGCGTGTTATTCTGGCAACAGTCGGCGCGGCGAAAAATCCTGGAACGCCCTTGTCTTGGCGCGAAACTGGCGGCACACGTGGGCTCGGGCATGCTGCAATGCGGGAGAATCAGTTGGACATCAGCATCGATTTCATGCGCCGCATCGCGCAGGCGGCGGCAGCGGAAACCTTGCCGCGCTTCCGCAGCCAGGGCGCGGTCGCCAACAAGGAAAAGGGCAGCTTCGATCCAGTCACCGAAGCCGATCGCGAAGCCGAGCGTGCCATCCGGGCGCTGATCTCGGCGCAATATCCGGACCATGGCATTCTCGGCGAGGAACATGGAAGCGAGAATATTTCCAGCAGGCATGTCTGGGTAATCGATCCGATCGACGGCACGCGCGCCTTCATCTCCGGCCTGCCGGTGTGGGGGACGCTGGTCGGATTGACGGTGGAGGGCGATGCCGTTGCCGGATTGATGTCGCAGCCCTTCACCGGCGAGCTCTTCTACGCCAACGCCTCCGGCTCCCATTATGAGGGGCCGGGCGGGCCGCGCAAACTGGTCACACGCAAGACGACGAGCCTTGCTGAAGCAACGCTGTTCACCACGACGCCGGCGCTGTTCAAGGGCGAGGCGCGCCTGCGCTACGACCAGTTCGAGAGGCAGGTGCAACTCGCCCGCTACGGCACCGACTGCTACGCCTTCGCCATGGTCGCCGCCGGAAGCGTCGACATCGTCGCCGATCCCGGACTGAAGCCCTATGACATCGTGGCGCTGATTCCCATCATCGAGAAGGCGGGCGGCGTGGTCACCACCTTCGACGGCGGGCCGGCCGAGAATGGCGGCGACATATTGGCGGCGGCGACGCCCGAACTCCATGCGGCGGCGATGGCGGCCCTGCGCGGCTGAGCATCGGTTTGGCCGCGATGCGCTTTAGGCGTCCGAGAGAGGCAGGCCCCATAGAATGAGCGCGAAAGCGATGAGGCCGGTCGGCGCGGACGAATAGGCGATGGCTTTGATCGCGTACTCCTGAAAGGCGCTTCCATGGGCGGCTCCTGCCGCCAGCGGCATCGTCTCGTTGCCGGCCCCCCAGAGGCTGGCCATCACATAGGCTGCCAGGATGGCCAAGGCTGAATAGATCAGGAACCAGAACGCAATCCGCGACATCGCGACGCCGAGATTGAGCCTGGACCAGACTAGACCCAAAACCAGCAGCAGGACGCCTTGCAAGGCACCGAGCGTGTGAACCGACAATCCGAGCCGCGGTGCGGCGAGGTATGGGATGGCGAACCCTTCGACTGACGAAAACAGCAGGAGGGCGATGCCGAGCTGCAGCAGGCGATGCCCCTGGCGTGGCAGCGTGTCCGATGCGTTCATGGCCGCTCCTCCCGATCCGTCGACTGACCTCTGCGGACGGTAACTAGCGCCCGGCGCCGGAACGGGAACCAGGCGTCGAGCTGTCTCCGGCCGAACGGCCGAATTGAGAAGCATGCATAGCCGTTAAACCTGCCGAGGCGTCGGCGCGATCATCGTCCGACATTGATCCGTGCAAGACGGCGTGCTGGGAACGGGCGTTGTCGGCGGATAGCGGGGCGACCTGGGGGGCCAACCGGATTATGGAATTTCGCCAACCAGGCATGAGCCGGCGCCGGACCGGCTCCGGTCTCGGCAATACGCGCCATCAGGCCGTCGGGTCGTCGCTGCCGGGAATGAAAGCGTCGAAGGCGGCGAGGAATTGCTCGCGGTAGATGTCGGCCTCCTGCAGGATCTCGTGACGCGCGCCGTCGATCATGAGCAGCGAGCCGAGGCGCAGACGCCTGGCATAGGCTTCCACGGCCTTGGTCGAGACGACCTGATCGGCACCGGCGGCGATGACCAGCAGGGGGACCCGGATGCGGGCCATGAATTCGGGATCGCTTACCGCTTCCGCGGCTTCGGCAGCCGCTCTCAGCCAGCGGATCGTCGGGCCGCCAAGCGCCAGTTGCGGGTGATCCTCGTAGATCTTGGTGTTGCGGCGGTAGCGTTCCGGATCCGTCGTTACCTTGTTGGTGTCGAAGGGAGCGGTAACCTTCGGCCGCGGCCCCCAGGCGGCGTAAAGCCGGCCAAGGCCCAGGGCACAAAACAGCGAACAGACGCGGCGGACCGTCCGGATCGAGACCGGCAGGTCGGGCAAGGTGAAGAACGGCGCGATCAGCACCATGCGCCGCACGCGGTTGACCATGGAGGGCGAAGCAAGCAGCGTGATCACGGCGCCGGCCGAATGGGCAAGAATGTAGTACGGCCCGCGGCAGTCCGGCAGCACGATCTCCTCGAAGAACTGTTCAAGGTCGGCCGTGTGGTCGCGGAAGGACCTGATATAGCCGCGCTGGCGATCGCGGATCAGCCGGTCGGAGCCGCCTTGGCCGCGCCAGTCAAGCGTGGCGACGCCAAAACCGCGCGCCGCAAGATCGCGAATGGTTTCGAAATATTTCTCGATGCACTCGTTGCGGCCGGACAGCAGCACCACGGTGCCCTTCATCGGGCGGGCGACCGCGGCGAACAGGCCATAGCGTATCTTCTTGCCGTCGCGTGCCGTAAAAAAGCCGCCGGTGGCGTTTTCCGGTCGCGGGTTGCCCTCAGTTTCATGAAAAAGGGGAATTTCGTGAAAAAGGAGATCCGTCATTCGGCGCTTCGTGCTCGGCGTCTCGCATGCCTGCCTGTCGTGGCCGGCCTCGCCAAGGTTGATAGCCGTCCATGGGCCAAAAGCAAAGGAATTCCGGGAGGCGTCGGATCGGCAACAGGGAAGGCCGGAAGCCGCTATGAGCGCGCTTCCGGCCCCTGTCGATCCGGGAGGAAGGGACGTTGCACCCGGTTCGGCCTCGTCGCGGCGCCCGGTCCATGCAAATCCGGCGCCGCTTGTCCTTGATGTCGAGAGCAGTCTAGCGGCGGCTGTCTGAACGCGCGCAAAAGCGCCGGTTCATCTGCCGTTCATCCTCGATTTTTGCCGGGAGGCAAAATCTTGAAATGGCTTTGCCCGCTCCCCAAATGTGGATTGCGGCCGCCAATGTCGGGGCCGCTGGTCAAACCGGAACGCCGCTCACGGGTTTCGCACCGGCCAAACGCAAACCTTGTTGCTCAACAGGAGAACACACCATGCGTCACGTTGATTTTTCCCCGCTCTATCGCTCGACCGTCGGCTTCGACCGTCTCTTCACCATGCTTGATTCCCTTGCGCAGCCCGACGGCGCGCAGACCTATCCGCCCTACAATATCGAGCGCACCGGTGAGGATGCCTACCGCATCTCGATGGCTGTCGCCGGCTTCTCGGACGAGGAGATCTCGATCGAGGCCCACCGCAATGTGCTGACCGTGAAAGGCGAGCGCAAGGATGAGGGCACCGGCGAGGGTTCCGAACTGCTCTATCGCGGCATTGCCTCCAGGGCCTTCGAGCGCCGCTTCCAGCTTGCCGACCACGTCGAGGTCGTGGGCGCCACGCTGAAGAACGGCCTGCTCTTCGTCGACCTGAAGCGCAACATCCCCGAGGAACTGAAGCCGCGCAAGATCGCGATCACTTCGGCTCCGGCCAAGGCCAAGCAGATCGAGGCCAAGACCGCTGCGTAATCCCTAAGTCTCCTCCCGAGACGGAAGCGGCCCCCCAAGGCGCCCCCTGTTTTTTTTT